>NZ_JBHJPX010000001.1:217710-852585 GCF_042262425.1 Streptomyces sp. NPDC056373 | reverse complement strand
GAGGCTGAGACCTGATGCCGAGCCGATTGTGGTGAAGTGGATGATCCTATGCTGTCGAGAAAAGCCTCTAGCGAGTTTCATGGCGGCCCGTACCCTAAACCGACTCAGGTGGTCAGGTAGAGAATACCGAGGCGTTCGGGTGAACTATGGTTAAGGAACTCGGCAAAATGCCCCCGTAACTTCGGGAGAAGGGGGGCCACACTTGGTGATCCGTTTTACACGGTGAGCTGGGGGTGGCCGCAGAGACCAGCGAGAAGCGACTGTTTACTAAAAACACAGGTCCGTGCGAAGCCGTAAGGCGATGTATACGGACTGACGCCTGCCCGGTGCTGGAACGTTAAGGGGACCGGTTAGCTCTGATTCGTCGGGGCGAAGCTGAGAACTTAAGCGCCAGTAAACGGCGGTGGTAACTATAACCATCCTAAGGTAGCGAAATTCCTTGTCGGGTAAGTTCCGACCTGCACGAATGGCGTAACGACTTCTCGACTGTCTCAACCATAGGCCCGGTGAAATTGCACTACGAGTAAAGATGCTCGTTTCGCGCAGCAGGACGGAAAGACCCCGGGACCTTTACTACAGTTTGATATTGGTGTTCGGTTCGGCTTGTGTAGGATAGCTGGGAGACTTTGAACTCTGGACGCCAGTTCAGGGGGAGTCGTCGTTGAAATACCAGTCTGGTCGTGCTGGATGTCTAACCTGGGTCCGTGATCCGGATCAGGGACAGTGTCTGATGGGTAGTTTAACTGGGGCGGTTGCCTCCTAAAGAGTAACGGAGGCGCCCAAAGGTTCCCTCAGCCTGGTTGGCAATCAGGTGTTGAGTGTAAGTGCACAAGGGAGCTTGACTGTGAGACCGACGGGTCGAGCAGGGACGAAAGTCGGGACTAGTGATCCGGCGGTGGCTTGTGGAAGCGCCGTCGCTCAACGGATAAAAGGTACCCCGGGGATAACAGGCTGATCTTCCCCAAGAGTCCATATCGACGGGATGGTTTGGCACCTCGATGTCGGCTCGTCGCATCCTGGGGCTGGAGTCGGTCCCAAGGGTTGGGCTGTTCGCCCATTAAAGCGGTACGCGAGCTGGGTTTAGAACGTCGTGAGACAGTTCGGTCCCTATCCGCTGTGCGCGTAGGAATATTGAGAAGGGCTGTCCCTAGTACGAGAGGACCGGGACGGACGAACCTCTGGTGTGCCAGTTGTTCTGCCAAGGGCATGGCTGGTTGGCTACGTTCGGGAGGGATAACCGCTGAAAGCATCTAAGCGGGAAGCCTGCTTCGAGATGAGTATTCCCACCTCCTTGAGAGGGTAAGGCTCCCAGTAGACGACTGGGTTGATAGGCCGGATATGGAAGCACGGTAACGTGTGGAGTTGACCGGTACTAATAGGCCGAGGGCTTGTCCTCAGTTGCTCGCGTCCACTGTGTTGGTTCTGAAACCACGAACAGCCCCATGCCAGGTGATGGTGTGGTGCGGCATCGTTCGATAGTTTCATAGTGTTTCGGTGGTTTTAGCGTTAGGGAAACGCCCGGTTACATTCCGAACCCGGAAGCTAAGCCTTTCAGCGCCGATGGTACTGCAGGGGGGACCCTGTGGGAGAGTAGGACGCCGCCGAACAATTTTTGGGAAAACCCCCGCATCTTCAGATGCGGGGGTTTTCTGCGTTTAAGCTCGAATTCATGCGCTATGACCTCGTCCTTTTCGACAACGACGGCGTTCTCGTCGACAGTGAGCCCATCTCCAACCGGTTGCTCGCCGCGTACCTCACCGAGCTGGGGCACCCCACCTCCTACGAGGAGTCCATTCGGGACTACATGGGATCGGCGATGCACCGCATTCACGAGCTGGTCCTCGAGCGGACCGGGCAGCAGTTGCCGGACGACTTCGACGACGTGTTCCACGGGCGGGTCTTCGCGGCCTTCGAGGAGCAGTTGAAGCCGGTGGCCGGTGTCGAACAGGTGCTGCAGAAGCTCACCGCCGACGCTGTGCCGTACTGCGTGGCATCCTCCGGGAGTCATGAGCGGATCCGAGTGGGGCACCGGACGACCGGGCTCGACCGGTGGTTCGACGAGGGACGCGTCTTCAGCTCGCAGGACGTCGGGCGTGGCAAGCCGGCTCCCGACCTGTTTCTGTACGCGGCCGAGCGGATGGGGATCGCACCCGAGCGGTGCGTCGTCGTCGAGGACAGTCCGCTGGGAGTACGGGCCGCCGTCGCCGCCGGGATGGACGTGTACGGGTTCACCGCGATGACGCCGGCCGGCAGGCTCGCGGGTGCCACTCAACTCTTCTCCGACATGGGGGAGTTGATGGGCATGCTGGCCTGACATTTGTCATGGCGGGGACCGGATGATCGTTTCTACCGGCGATGCGGTGCCGGCCGCGAAGCTGGGTGCATGACGACGAACACGGGGAACACCAAGGGAAGCGACACCAACAGCCGGAGCGTGCTGCGGAACTTCGCGCCGTTGCTCCTCGACGTGGCGGTGCCCCTCGGGGCGTACTACCTCCTGAGGAACGGCCTCGGGATGAGCACCCTGGTGGCGCTCGGCCTGAGCAGCGTTGTGCCCGCCGTGCGGACCGGGTGGGGTGTGGTGAGGTCCCGTGAGGTCAACGGGCTGGCCGCGCTCATCCTCCTCGTGAACGTCGTCTCCCTGCTGCTCGGCTTCGTGGCCGGTGACCCACGGCTGATGATCGCCAAGGACAGTGCGGTCAGCAGCACGATCGGGATCGGCATCATCGTGTCCGTGGCGCTCGGCAAGCCCCTGATGACCGCAGGCATGAAGCCCTGGGTGGTGAAGGGGGACGCGGGCCGGGAGGCCGCCTGGGCGCGGCTGCATGCCGGGTCGGCGCGGTTTCGGCGGGCCGAGCGGATGTTCTCGCTGGTGTGGGGGGTCGTACTGCTCGCCGAGTGTGTGGTGCGGGTGGTGGGGGCGTACACCCTTCCGGTGGACACCATGGTGTGGCTCGGCAATGTGATCATGGTCGTGGCCATGGGACTGGGCTTCGTGGTCGGCGGGGCGCTGGGCGCCGGTCCGATGGCCGCGATGGTCGTCGCGGAGGCGAAGGCGGGGACGGGGAACGAGAAGCAGGCCGAGGCTCGGGCGGGCGCCGGTCGCTCGGATGCGTCCGTCGAGAACGGTCTTGTGACCGTGGGTCTCGTGACGGCCAGGCAGAGCTGAGGGAAATTCATCTTTGGCTGGATCTACCCACGAGTAAGCCGGGGCCCTACGCTCGCCGCCATGACAGATGTGCTGCGGCGCGGCAGGGCCTCGTTGGCGTTCAGCTTCCTGGTGCAGGGTGTCGCCTTCGCTCTGCTCGTGACGAGGATCCCGGCCATCCAGGGCCGGTACGGAGTCTCCGACGCCCTGCTGCCCGCGTTCCTGGCCGCCGTGCCGGTCCTCGCCGGGGTCGGGAGTGTGACCACCGAGCGACTGGTGAAGCGGGTACCGCCGAGCCGGCTGCTGCGGTGGTCCCAGCCCGTGGTGCTGCTGGCGCTGCTCGGGGTGGGGGCCGGGGAGCGGATGGTGGAACTCGGGGTCGCGCTCGCGGCGTTCGGGCTTGCCGTCGGGGTGCTGGACGCCTCGATGAACATGCTCGGCGTGAGCCTGCAGCGGTCGTACGGGCGCAGCATCATGCTCAGTTTCCACGCGGCCTACAGCCTGGGCGGGATCGTCGGGGCCTCGTTGGCCTGGGTGGGGGCGCACTGGCATCTGGCGTTGTGGGTGTCGTATCTGCCGGTCGTGCTGGTGCTGCTGCCGGCTGTGCTGGTGGGGAGCCGGTGGTACGTAGACGACCGGGGTGCGGCCGCGGTGGCGGAGGACCAGGCCGGGGAGGGCGGGGCGGTCGTCTTCAAGTGGCTGCTGCCGCTGTGTCTGGTGATGACGGTCGCGTACATCGGTGACTCGACGGTCTCCAACTGGAGTGCCAAGTATCTGCAGGACGTGCTGGGGAGCTCGGAGCAGATGGCGACGGTGCCGTTCAACGTGTACATGGTCACCACGCTGCTGGGGCGGGCGATCGGGGACTTCGGGGTACGGCGGTTCGGGGCGGTCGCGGTGGTGCGGGGCGGTGCGCTCGTGGCTGCGGGCGGGTTCGCCGTGGTGGCCGCCGCGCCCGGGGCGTGGGTCGGGATGCTGGGGTTCACGCTGCTGGGGCTGGGGTTGTGTGTGCTGGTGCCGCAGACGTTCGCGGCGGCCGGGAGGCTGTTCCCGGGGGCTTCGGACGCGGCCGTGGCGCGGCTCAACGTCTTCAACTACGTGGGGTTCCTGGTCGGTTCGCCGTTGGTCGGGGCGCTCGGGGATCTGTGGAGCTACCGCGGGGCCATGCTGGTGCCGATGGTGTTGGTGCTGGTGACGCTGGTGTACGCCCGGTCGTTCGGCGCTCAACCGGACCGATACGGTGGCGGGCATGAGCGGGCGCGCACAGCTGATGTGGGACGAGGCAGTAACGGGCTATGACTTCGGTCCGGGGCATCCGATGGACCCCGTCCGGCTCGCCCTGACCCGGAGGCTGGTCGACGCCTTCGGGCTGGACCGTGAGGTGGACGTGGTCGCCGCGAAGGCGGCCGGGGAGTCGACGCTGCGGCTCGTCCACCGGCAGGACTACATCGGGGCGGTGAAGGCCGCGTCCGCGGATCCGAGGGCGGCGGACCAGTCGTACGGGCTGGGGACGATGGACGATCCGGCGTTCGCGGGGATGCACGAGGTGTCGTCGCTGATCGCCGGGCAGTCGGTGGGGGCGGCGGAGGCGGTGTGGCGGGGTGAGGCGCTGCACGCGGTGAACTTCGCGGGCGGGCTGCACCACGCGATGCCGGGTGGCGCGTCCGGGTTCTGCATCTACAACGACGCTTCGCTGGCCATCGCACGGCTTCTGGAGCTCGGGGCGGAGCGGGTCGCGTACATCGATGTCGACGTGCATCACGGTGACGGGGTCCAGGCGGCGTTCTGGGAGGACCCGCGGGTGCTGACGGTCTCGCTGCACGAGCATCCGCGGACGCTGTTCCCGCAGACCGGGTGGCCGGAGGAGACCGGGGCGGACTCCGCGGAGGGCTCGGCGGTGAATGTGGCGCTGCCGGCCGGGACGGGGGACGCGGGGTGGCTGCGGGCGTTCCACGCGGTCGTGCCGGAGCTGATCGCCGACTTCCGGCCGCAGGTGCTGGTGACGCAGCACGGGGCCGACACGCACTTCGAGGATCCGCTGGCGCACCTGGCGGTGTCGCTGGACGCGCAGCGGGCCGTGCAGGTGTCCTGTCACGACCTGGCGCACGAGCACGCCGACGGGCGGTGGGTGGCCCTGGGCGGGGGCGGCTACGCGGTGGTGGACGTCGTACCGCGGTCCTGGACGCATCTGGTCGCGATCGCGGCGGGTCGGCCCGTGGAGCCGGAGACGATGATCCCGGAGGAGTGGCGGCAGGAGGTGTTCGCGAGGACGCGGCAGTTGGCCCCGGCCCGGATGACGGACGGACGCCCCGTCTCCTGGTCCGGCTGGGACGAGGGCTACGACCCTGCGGACCGGCTGGACCAGGCGGTGCTGGCGGCCCGGCGGGCGGTGTTCCCGCTGCGGGGACTGCTGGCGTGAGGGTGAGAGGCCAGGCCTGGGGGCCTCGCGTGCGGTCAGCCGGCCCGGAGGACGGGAGGTGACCGCACACCTGCCGCGAGAGGGGCCCGGGTCGGGCGGGCGGAGTTCGTCCGGCGCGGGGGCGCCCGCAGGCTGCGGCGGGCGGCAGGTGCTGGGCCGACCGTGCGGTGTTCACCGGTTCCCGGGACAGGGCGCGTCGCGGTCACGCACGATCTTCTTGTGCTGACCACCGAAGCCCTGCGTGCGCACCTGGTGGGCGCGCGGCTCGCCGGGACCGTGGCGACCTCGCGGGAGGAGAGCCTGCGCAGCTACCGGCTCTTCGCGGCCCGGGACCCCCGGGTGCTGCTCGGGATCGATCCCGAAGGTGTCTGGCGGCAGCGGGAGTTGATCGAGCTGATGGCGGACCGGTGCGGTGTTTCGGCCGATTCCCGGCGGGTTTCCGGCCAGGATGTGATCGATCCGGGGCGTACCCTGGCGGCGCTGGACGCCTTCGCGGAACGCCTCGCGGAGGTCGCCCGGCGGGGTGCTCCCGTGCTTCTCGGTACCGGGCACCCGCACCGGCTGCTCGGTTTCTACGGCGCTCTGGCAGACGCCCTGTCGGCGGCGGGATGTGCCGTCCTCACCCCTGCGCAGGGTCGCCGTGTCGACATAACGACCCGGTTCGGTCTACGTACGTACAACCTCGACTACGTACGAGGAGTCGCGCTCGTGCGGACCCCGGGCCCCGAACGCCCCGGTTGTGAGCCCGGCGCACATACGCACTCACCTCTCCCGGTTCGTACCGTGCTGGCCGCTTGCGCGGAGGCCGGCGGGCCGCTGCCCGAGCTGGTGATCGGGGACCACGGGTGGGTCTGCGGGGCAGGTCAGCTGGGGTTCGAGGCCATCGGGCCGGCCGACACGGACGACCCGGCGCTGTTCGTGGGAGAGGCTGAGGGGTCCGTCTCCGTGGTCGTTCCACTTGATGACGGCGTGCGGTCCGATTACTACCTGCCGCTTACCCGCTACGTACTCAATCGGGCGTGTCTGTCACAGTAGGCCGCCGATGGGTGCACCTCTTCCCCACTCGCATCACTGGCACCTACATTGGGGAGTGAGCACGCAGCGACGAAGAGTCACCGGAAGGGGAAGCCGGTGGCCGTCGAGTGCGGAAGGTTCAGGTGTGTCATGGCTGCAGCTGGCGAGAGGCCTCTGAACGAGGTTCAGTTCCTTACCGTGGCGGAAGTCGCCTCGGTGATGCGAGTGTCGAAGATGACCGTGTACCGGCTGGTGCACAGCGGTCATCTGCCCGCGATCCGTGTGGGGCGGTCCTTCCGCGTCCCGGAGCAAGCGGTTCACGAGTACCTCCGCGAGAGTTACGTGGGGGTGGAAACCGCCTGACGGCAGGGCCGGGGCGATCCCCCACAGGGCACCTGGGGATCCTCCCGGCCTCCTCGATTACGACCTCAGCGCTCGGACGGGTAGGCTGGCCCCTCGTAGGTCGTATGGGCCCATGGCGCCCAAACACCGAGTGATGAGAAGTGAGCGAGGGTAGTCGTGGGCTCTGTTATCAAGAAGCGGCGCAAGCGGATGGCGAAGAAGAAGCACCGCAAGCTGCTCAAGCGCACGCGCGTTCAGCGTCGCAACAAGAAGTAAGTTCGCGACGCGCACGCCGCGAGAGCGTTGCTGTGGCCCCCCACCGATGGATGGTGGGGGGCCACACGCATATGTGCCGTCGGGCCCGGCGGCGCGCCGCCCCGCGTTCCCGCGTCCGGCGGCTTCGGTCACTTCGCGCTTCGGGCGGTCATCACAGCGCAACAACAACCCGCTAAGTTGGCCCCACGGGGGAACGCGGCGGGGACGAGAGGTTCGGGAAGGAAGGCGCTGATCTTGGGCAAGGTCGTGCTCGTGACCGGAGTGGCCCGCCAGCTGGGGGGCCGGTTCGTCCGGCGGATCCAGCGAGACCCCGACGTCGACCGGGTCGTCGCCGTGGACGCGGTGCCGCCCGAGCACCATCTGGGCGGTGCGGACTTCGTCCAGGCCGACATCCGGCAGCCCGGCATCGCGCGGGTGCTCGCGGAGACGGGCGCCGACACGATCGTCCACCTCGACGTGACGGGCACGCCGCTGGGCAGCGGCAACCGGGCCTCCCTGAAGGAGACCAACGTCATCGGCACCATGCAGCTGCTCGGTGCCTGCCAGAAGTCCCCGGCCGTGCAGCGGCTGGTGGTGAAGTCCAGCACGAACGTCTACGGCTCCGCGCCCCGCGACCCGGCCGTGTTCACCGAGACGACCCCGCCCAAGTCCCTGCCCAGCGGCGGCTTCGCGAAGGACACGGTCGAGGTCGAGGGCTACGTCCGCGGCTTCGCGCGCCGCCGGCCGGACGTGGCCGTGTGCGTGCTGAGGTTCGCCAACATCCTGGGCCCGACCGCGGACACCCCGCTCGCCTCGTACTTCGCGCTGCCGGTCCTGCCGACCGTGTTCGGCTACGACCCCAGGCTGCAGTTCGTGCACGAGGACGACGTGATCGAGGTGCTGCGGATCGGCTCGCACGAACCTCGGCGGGGCACGCTCAACAGCGGCACCTTCAACATCGCCGGCGACGGCGTGCTGCTGCTCTCGCAGTGCTCCCGGCGCCTCGGACGCCCCACCGTGCCCCTGCTGCTCCCGGCCGTCACCTGGGCGGGCTCGCTGGTGCGTACGCTGGGGATGACGGACTTCTCGCCCGAGCAGATCCGGCTGCTCACGCACGGCCGGGTGGTGGCCACGGGCCAGATGCGCGAGACGCTGGGATTCCAGCCCAAGTACACGACCGCGGAGACGTTCGCGGACTTCGCCCGCAGCCAGGGCCCCGGACTGCTTCCGCCGGAGGCCCTCGCGGGGGCCGTGGACAGGATCGCCGGCCTGCCCCTCGCGGGCGGCGGACACTCCCCGACGCAGAGCGCCAACTGAGGAGCGCATCAACGATGGCGGACGCCAAGGTCATTCCGTTCGACGACGACCGGTCCCGGGGGAGCGCGGCGCAGCGTCCCCAGCGGCGCCGGAGCGCCGGGAACCGCCGCCCGGGCGCGGAGTCCGTGCCGGTGCGCGAGGTGCAGCCCCTGCCCACCGGTGCTGTTCCGCAGGATGATGTTCCTGTGACTTCCGATGAACAGCCGCCGGAGCCCTCCGGGGACGGTGGGGGCGGGCTGGAACGGCGGATCGCGGGCGGCCTGTCCTTCCTGCGTCGGCGCCTCACCGGGGACTACGAGGTCGACGACTTCGGCTACGACGAGGAACTCACCGACCAGGTCCTGATGTCGCTGCTGCGCCCGCTGTACGAGACGTACTTCCGGGTCGAGGTGAAGGGCATCGAGAACATCCCGGCCGAGGGCGGCGCCCTGATCGTCGCCAACCACTCCGGGACCCTGCCGATGGACGGCCTGATGATGCAGGTCGCCGTGCACGACAACCACCCGGCGGGCCGGCATCTGCGGCTCCTCGCCGCGGACCTGGTGTTCATGCTGCCGGTGGTCAACGAGCTGGCCCGCAAGCTGGGTCACACCCTGGCGTGCGCGGAGGACGCGTCCCGGCTGCTGGAGCAGGGCGAGCTGGTCGGGGTGATGCCGGAGGGCTTCAAGGGACTCGGCAAGCCCTTCGCGGACCGCTACAAGCTGCAGCGCTTCGGCCGCGGCGGTTTCGTCTCGACGGCGCTGCGCGCGGGGACGCCGATCGTGCCCTGCTCGATCGTCGGGGCGGAGGAGATCTACCCGATGATCGGCAACGCCAGGACGGTCGCGCGGCTGCTGGGCTTCCCCTACTTCCCGATCACACCGACGTTCCCGTGGCTGGGGCCGCTCGGGGCGATTCCGCTGCCCACCAAGTGGACGATCCAGTTCGGCGAGCCGATCCCCACGGACGGCTATCCGCCGGAGGCGGCGGAGGACCCGATGCTGATGTTCAACCTGACCGACCAGGTCAGGGAACAGATCCAGCACACGCTGTACAAGCTGCTGGTGCAGCGGCGGTCGGTGTTCTTCTGACTCGCTGTTCTTCCGAGCCTGTCTGCCGCTGTCCGCCTACGGCTCAGGGGCGCCCCCTGGTGAAGGGGCGCCCCTGAGCGCCTTCTAGCCCGCGTCCTCGCCGTCGATGCCCAGGCCCGGCAGGAGACCGGGCAGGAGGGGCGGGAGCGTCACATCCGGCTTGGGGACGGGTGTGTGGCCCTCCGCCGACGGGGAGGTGCTGGTCGCGTTGTCCTTCGGCGGGTCGAGCAGGCCGCCGGTGCTGCCACCGAGCAGGCCGTCGCTGTCGTCACCGGAACCGGCCGAGCGGCTGGGGCTGCCACTGCCACTGCCGCTGCCCTTGCTGTGCTCGTCGCTGTGCCTGCCGCCGCTGTCGCTGGGGCGGGTCGAGCGGCCGGTGCTCGAGGAGCCGCTGGGAGCGGACTCGGAGACGCCCTGCCGCCTGCCGTCGCCTCCGCTCGTGGCGGAAGGCTCGGGCAGCAGGGAGCGCAGCGGGGCGACATCCTCCTCTATGGCGTCGAAGACGGACGACACCTCCCGGCTGACGTCCCCCAGCTGGACGGGCAGTCGCTCGCGCAGTTCGCCCCAGGCCTCGCGGTGGGAGCGGGAGAACGCGGACAGGGCCTGGATGGGGCCGAGTGAGCCCGGGTCGCGCTCGTACGCCTCGCTCAGCAGCCGGTGGCCCTCCGACGCGTCGTGCCGCATGCCGGACAGGGCGCGGCGGATCTCGCCGAGGGACTCGTGGTCCAGGGGGCCGCTGCGGCCTCGCTCCATCAGGCGGCGGGCTTCGCTGAGCCGGGTGGAGGCGTGGTCGAGATAGACCCGGCCGCGCTCGTCCGCCCCGTCGGCGAGGCCGAGCTTGACGTCCTCGATGCCGCGTTTGAGGCCGTAGAGCGAGTCGCCGGGAAGGGCGTCCGAGCTGGCGGCGGAGACTCCGCCGAAGGCGCTCGCGGCGACCCCGACGCTGAGTCCGCCCGCGGTCAGGCCCTTGGCGAGCCGGGAACGCGGCCGGAACTTCTTCAGTGAACCCGCGCGGTGCGCCCCGCGGGCCCTGGACCGCTGTTCGGGGACCGCGCTGTCCGTCGCCCCGCCGCTCGCGGTGCCCTCCTGGAGCATGGCCTCGAAGGCG
Organism: Streptomyces sp. NPDC056373; assembly: GCF_042262425.1. NCBI lineage: Bacteria > Bacillati > Actinomycetota > Actinomycetes > Kitasatosporales > Streptomycetaceae > Streptomyces > Streptomyces sp. NPDC056373. The sequence goes on along the minus strand of NZ_JBHJPX010000001.1, from coordinate 841,912 downwards.
GCCACCAGCTGGGCCCGCTGGACGACCTTGACCTCCGGGTCGAGCTCCGGCTTCGGCAACGCGCCGAGCTCCGAGGCGAGCGCCAGATGGCGGGCCTGTTCGCTCGTCTCCGCGATGGCCGGGGCCGGTGCCGATCCTTCGGGCTGCTCGGCCGCCGGGCCCTGCTCGGACTGCTCCTCGAGGGCCTGGGCGAAGGCGTTCGCCCGCCGGTGCGCCGATACGTTCGCGATCACTGGCGGCACCTCCTCTCGTCATGACGGTCGACTCCCCAGGGGGTCCTGAGGGTTGCACACCCTGAGCACGACCACACGATCGAGTGACCGGGGCCGGCCAGGGGGTGACCACAGGGAGCCTGCATTCCGCACAACGAGCGGCGTGGCACATGGGTTACGGACTCCGGCTGATCGGATGCCGAAGTCAACGGACTTTCACGGTCCGTGAGTTGGGTGTCGCCGAGCGTGCCGGCGGCTCAGCGGGCGTCTTCCGGGAGCAGCCGGGCGAGGGTGCGGACGGCCCGGTACTGGAGGGTCTTGATGGCGCCCTCGTTCTTGCCCATCACCCGGGCGGTCTCGGCCACGGAGAGGCCTTGGAGGAAGCGGAGCGTCACGCACTCCTGCTGCTGGGGGTTGAGCCGCCGTACGGCGTCGAGCAGGGCGGCGTTGGAGAGGGACTCCAGGACGGAGTCCTCGGGGGAGCGCTCGACCTCGTTGGCGTCGAGCATCTCGCCGGTGGTGACCTCGAGGCGGAAGCGGCTGGACTTGAAGTGGTCCGCGACGAGGTTGCGGGCGATGGTCACGAGCCAGGCGCCGAAGTCGCGGCCCTGCCAGGTGAAGGTGCCGATGCGGCGCAGGGCGCGCAGGAAGGTCTCGCTGGTGAGGTCCTCGGCGGTCGCCTTTCCTCCTACCCGGTAGTAGATGTACCGGTAGACGGTGTCGCTGTACTGGTCGTAGAGGCGGCCGAAGGCGTCGGACTCGCCGGCCTGTGCGCGCTCCACGAGGTCCATCATCCGGGCGCTGTCGCTGTCAGCGGCAGGCCGGCGTGCGGTGGCCGCGCCGGAGGGGCGCCCTCGTCTGCCGACCGCGGCGCTGCCGTCGGCCAGTGCGTAGCAAGGGCCTACGGGCGCGGCGGCGGCGAATGCGGGGACGGCGTACGCGGTGGGGACGAAGCCGCGCAACAGGTTGTGGACCGTTGCGCGCAGCGTAGCCAGGCCCGAGGCGTCAACCCCGACGTGTGGGTACACGGGACTCCCAGAGGCAGAGCTTCCATCACGTGCAGTGCGGGACCTTTCACCCGTCGTAGCGACGGAGGGGTACCGGTTTGCGTCTGAGGAGAATAACGCTTCGTACAGGCCCTGCTACACCGAGTTGCTCAAATCATCGATTACGTCGCTTCCGTAACCGATTGACGCCGGATCAAGTGCCGGATCGTGACCGGTGGTTGATCGGAAAGCTTCGGATTACGGCTGAGTGCGGGGCGTGTTGTGGCCGTGTGCAGCCAAGAGGACTGGAGAGGAGGTTGTGGGGGTACGCCAGTTGGATTTACGGCGATTGTCAGGCCGCAAACATCCGTGTCCCGGTTTGATCAGCCGTCAGCCGTCAGCCGTCAGCCGTCAGCCGTCAGCCGTCAGCGGCGGCGGCGGTGCAGGGCGATGGCGGCCGCCGTGCCGCCCGCGACCGCGCCGACGCCCGCCGCGGCAGGGATGCCGACCTTGGCCGCCTTGCGGCCCGTGCGGTAGTCGCGCAGACGCCAGTCCAGCTGCCGGGCGTGCTTGCGCAGCTTGCTGTCCGGGTTGATGGCGTAGGGGTGGCCGACCAGGGAGAGCATCGGGATGTCGTTGTGCGAGTCGCTGTAGGCGGCGCAGCGGCCGAGGTCCAGGCCCTCGGCGGCGGCCAGGGCGCGGACGGCCTCGGCCTTCGCGGGGCCGTGCAGCGGTTCGCCGACGAGCTTGCCGGTGTAGACGCCGTCGACGGACTCGGCGACCGTGCCCAGCGCGCCGGTCAGGCCGAGGCGGCGGGCGATGACCGTGGCGATCTCGACGGGGGCGGCCGTCACCAGCCACACCCTCTGGCCGGCGTCCAGGTGGGCCTGGGCGAGGGCGCGGGTGCCGGGCCAGATGCGCTCGGCCATGTACTCGTCGTAGATCTCCTCGCCGATCGACTGGAGCTCGGCGACGCGGTGGCCCTGGACGATCGAGAGGGCCGAGTCGCGGGCCTCCTGCATGTGCTCGGGGTCCTCGATCCCGGCGAGGCGGAACCACGCCTGCTGCCAGGCGAACTTCGCGAGGTCGCGCGTCTCGAAGAACCTCCGTTTGTACAGGCCGCGTCCGAAGTGGAAGATGGCCGCGCCCTGCATGACGGTGTTGTCCAGGTCGAAGAAGGCGGCGGCCCGGTCGTCGCCGTGCACCGGGAACTGCGGTTCCTCGGTCGTGCCGGCGACTTCCTGCGTGGACTTGCGGGCTGCCTCCGCCGAGGCCTCGCCTGCCAAAACGCTCCGCGCCGTGGCGGAGCGCCTACGGGGAGTGAGCCATCCAAGAGCGGCCATGGCGTGAGCATAGCCAGTTTGTTCGGGGGTTCCGGAGTCGGAAGGTTGGGGGCGTGTGAACTCTCGGCAAGCATGTCGTCAAAAGATGCCGTGCGGGACGGACGCGGTCGGCGTGTCCGACGGGGCTTTCGCGAGGGTTCCGCTTGTCCGTGGGCGCGCGACAATGGCCGGCATGAGTCCCCTCTTCCGTCGCAGGCCCTCCGGTGACCGGCTCGTCACCCTGATCCGCAAGCCCGGCTGTCATCTGTGTGATGACGCACAGGTCGTTGTGGAGAAGGTGTGCGGTGATCTGGGAGTCCCCTGGGAGCAGAAGGACATCACCGAGGATCGGGAGCTGCACGACCAGTACTGGGAGCAGATCCCGGTCGTGCTGGTGGACGGCAGGCAGCACACGTTCTGGCGCGTGAACGAGGGCCGCCTGCGCAAGGCGCTGACCGACTGATCCCGCCCGGTGAGCGACTGACCGATCAGTCCAAAGGGGCCGCCAGGTCGCTTAGGATCGATGGCGGCTAGGTCTCGGGGGCGGGATTGACTGAGGAGAGTGTGCGGTTTTGCCCCCAGAAGACAAGGAACGGTGGCGCTCAGGCGCTGGTTCCCTGCGCGTGCGCCGGGGGCGCGTGACCCCGGTCACGTTGGCCGGGCAAATCGGACACCATCTTTGTGCACGCGTTCACAAAGACATAGCCTGCATTCGACGGGGCGGTCATGTAGGGACGTATGACCGCCTACAGCCCCGCTCTACCCGCAGGAGCACCGTGGCAACTGGCCGAACTCACCGACCGGCGACCCGCAGCCGAGGGATTCCCGAGGCCACCGTCGCCCGGCTTCCGCTGTACCTCCGCGCTCTGACCGCGCTGTCGGAGCGCTCGGTCCCCACGGTCTCCTCCGAGGAGCTCGCGGCCGCGGCGGGGGTCAACTCCGCCAAGCTGCGCAAGGACTTCTCCTACCTCGGCTCCTACGGGACCAGGGGTGTCGGCTACGACGTCGAGTATCTCGTGTACCAGATCTCCCGCGAACTGGGGCTCACCCAGGACTGGCCGGTCGTGATCGTCGGTATCGGCAACCTCGGCGCCGCCCTCGCCAACTACGGCGGTTTCGCCTCCCGCGGTTTCCGCGTCGCCGCGCTGATCGATGCCGACCCGGCCATGGCCGGCAAGCCCGTCGCCGGCATCCCGGTGCAGCACTCCGACGACCTGGAGAAGATCATCCAGGACAACGGCGTGTCGATCGGTGTCATCGCCACCCCCGCCGGTGCCGCCCAGGCGGTCTGCGACCGGCTCGTGGCCGCCGGTGTCACCTCCATCCTGAACTTCGCGCCGACCGTGCTGTCCGTCCCCGAGGGCGTCGACGTGCGCAAGGTCGACCTCTCCATCGAGCTGCAGATCCTCGCCTTCCACGAGCAGCGCAAGGCCGGGGAGGAGGCCGCCTCCTCCGACGGTGGCGTTCCCACCGCCGCCGCGCGCAGCGACTCCGCCGACCAGGGACCCGACGGGGACATGCCCGCCGTGATGCCGGCATGAGCCTCCTCGTCGTCGGACTCAGCCACCGCAGCGCCCCGGTCAGCGTGCTGGAGCGGGCCGCGCTGAACGCGGACGCGCAGGTCAAGCTGCTCCAGGACACGGTCGCCGCCGAGCCGGCCTCCGAGGCCGCGGTGCTCGCCACCTGCAACCGCATCGAGCTCTACGCCGACGTGGACAAGTTCCACGCCGGTGTCGCCGAGCTGTCCACGCTGCTCGCCCAGCACAGCGGGGTCGGCCTGGAGGAGCTCACTCCCTATCTCTACGTGCACTACGAGGACCGGGCCGTCCACCACCTGTTCTCGGTGGCCTGCGGGCTGGACTCGATGGTCGTCGGCGAGGGGCAGATCCTCGGCCAGATCAAGGACGCCCTGGCCCGGGCGCAGGACCTGCACTCCGCGGGCCGTCTGCTGAACGACCTGTTCCAGCAGGCCCTGCGGGTCGGCAAGCGCGCCCACTCCGAGACCGGCATCGACCGGGCCGGCCAGTCCCTGGTCACCTTCGGCCTGGAGCAGCTGGCCCGGGGCGGGGACGTACAGCAGTGGGCCCGGGGCAAGAGGGCCCTGGTCATCGGAGCCGGGTCGATGTCCTCCCTGGCCGCCGCCACGCTCGCCCGGGCCGGGGTCGCCGAGATCGTCGTCGCCAACCGCACCTTCGACCGCGCCGAGCGCCTCGCCGAGATCCTCATGGAGGGCGACGACACGGACGTGGCGGCCCGCGCGGTACCGATGGAGTCGGTGCCGGCCGAGCTGACACGTGCCGACGTCACCGTCTCCTGTACCGGAGCGACCGGCCTGGTGCTGACGGCCGAGTCCGTCGCCGAGGCGATCGGGGGCCGTACGCCCGCGCCGGCGGCCGCGCCCGGCGAGGACGGACCCGGGGCACCGGGCGCCCGCTCCGCAGCCGGAGCACAGCGCGAGGGCGCGTCGGCCGCCGGCAGCGAGGACGGCTGCCCGCTGGACCTCTCCGCGGTGCAGGGCACCGCCGGGTTCTCCGTGCTGGGCGAGGCCGCCGTGGCCGGGATGGCCGCCGCCGACCTCGAACAGCACGCGGCGTGGGTGGACAACGGCTCGGTGGGCGGCGACCGGCGTGCCGCGGGCGGTACGGCCCGGCCGGGGCAGACCGGCACGCTCGACCCGGCCGCGGACACCGACGCCATCGCCGCGCTCGCCGCGACCGTCGCCACGGTCGGGCGGATCCCCGAGCGGCGCCGGCCCGAGCCGGTCGAGGAGCCGCAGCGGCCCGAGCCCGTGCTCTTCCTGCTGGACCTCGCGATGCCGCGCGACATCGACGCGGCCGTGCACCGGCTGGCCGGGGTGCGGCTGGTGGACATCGAGTCGCTGGCGGAAGCTTCCGCGGGCGCTCCGATGGCTGCCGATGTGGACCAGGTCCGGCGTATCGTCTCCGACGAGGTCGCGGCCTTCGGGGCAGCACTGCGGGCCGCGCACATCACGCCGACCGTGGTCGCCCTGCGCACCATGGCCGCCGACGTCGTGGCCGGCGAGATCGCCCGGCTGGACGGGCGGCTGCCCGGACTCGACGACAAGCACCGAGCGGAGATCACCCAGACCGTGCGGCGCGTGGTCGACAAACTGCTCCACGCGCCGACCGTGCGGGTCAAGCAACTCGCGGCCGAGCCCGGCGGCGCCGGGTACGCGGACGCGCTGCGGACCCTGTTCGACCTCGACCCCGAGACGGTGGCCGCCGTCTCCCGGGCCGAGGACAGCACCACCGAGAAAGACCGAGGGCCGGCATGACTGACAAGGCGCTGAGGCTCGGCACCCGCCGCAGCAGGCTCGCCATGGCGCAGTCCGGGCAGGTGGCGGAGGCCGTGAGCCGGGTGACCGGGCGGCCCGTGGAGCTCGTCGAGATCACCACGTACGGCGATGTCTCGCGCGAGCAGCTCGCCCAGATCGGCGGCACCGGCGTGTTCGTGACCGCCCTGCGCGACGCGCTGCTCAAGGGCGAGGTCGACTTCGCGGTGCACTCGCTGAAGGACCTGCCGACCACGCAGCCCGACGAACTGGTCGTGGCCGCCGTGCCGGTGCGCGAGGATCCGCGGGACGTGATCGTCGCCCGGGACGACCTGAAGTTCACCGACCTGCCCTCCGGGGCACGCATCGGTACGGGTTCGCCCCGCCGCATGGCGCAGCTCAACGCGTACGCCCGCAGCCACGGCCTGGACATAGCGACCGTCCCGATCCGAGGCAACGTCGACACCCGCATCGGGTTCGTACGCAGCGGGGAGCTCGACGCCGTCGTGCTGGCCGCCGCCGGACTGAACCGGATCGGCCGTGGCGACGAAGCGACCGACTTCCTGTCGGTCGACACGGTTTTGCCCGCCCCCGGCCAGGGGGCCCTGGCGATCGAGTGCACCGCGGGCAACGCGGACCTCATCGCCGCGCTCGCCGAACTCGACGACCCGTTCACGCGGATCGCCGTGACGGCCGAGCGATCACTGCTCGCCGCCCTGGAGGCCGGCTGCAGCGCCCCTGTGGGCGCTTTGGCCGACCTTCTGGCCGACGGGCAGACTGTCAAGGAAATGCGCCTGCGCGCCGTCGTCGGGACCACCGACGGCACGCGCATGGTGCAGCTGTCCACCACCGGTCCCGTGCCCGAGACGCACGACGGGGCAATGGCGCTCGGTCGCGAACTCGCGGCCGAGATGCTCGCCCAGGGCGCGGCCGGTCTGATGGGGGAGCGAGCACATTGAGCCCCACCACCCTTTCCGCCGGTCCTGAACACGGGCACGTCACCTTCCTGGGTGCCGGACCCGGAGATCCGGGACTGCTTACTCTGCGCGCCGTGGAGGCGCTGGCGAGCGCTGACGTCCTCGTCGCCGAGCACGAGGTGCTCGACGTCGTACGTCAGCACGCCAGGCAGGGCGTCTCCGAGGTGCACACGGACCCGGGTCCTTCCCAGGATCCGGCTCCGGGCACAGGAGCGCCCCAGCTGACGGTAGTTGACGGCACGTCAACCACCGCCGCGGTCCCCGCGGTGCGGGATGCCGCACATCTTGTCATGGAGGCCGCGCGGGGCGGCAGGCGGGTCGTGCGTGCGGTGTCCGGGGACCCGGGCCTCGACACGTACGCCGCCGAGGAGATGCTGGCGTGCGCCGCCGCCGGGGTGCCTTTCGAGGTCGTCCCCGGTATCGCGAGCGCCGTCGGTGTGCCCGCTTACGCCGGTGTGCCGCTGCGGGACGCGCAGGGCGCGGACGTGCGGTTCGTGGACGCGCGGACGGCGTCGGACCGGTGCTGGACGGAGGTCGGGGCGTCGGACGGCACGGTCGTCGTCTCCACGACGCTGGACTCCGTCGCGGCGGCCGCCGGCGAGCTGGTCTCCGCCGGACGCAAGCCGGACACCCCGATGACGGTCACCGTCGCCGGTACGACCACCCGGCAGCGCACCTGGACCGCCACGCTCGGCACGATCGCGCAGACGCTGAAGCAGGCCAAGGTACTGCCCTCGCCCGACGGCGGCCGACCGGTGATAGCCGTGGTCGGTGAGCGTTCCGCCGCCGCCCAGCGCGACCAGCTCGCGTGGTTCGAGTCCAAGCCGCTGTTCGGCTGGAAGGTGCTCGTGCCGCGTACGAAGGAGCAGGCGGCGTCGCTCTCCGACCAGCTGCGGTCGTACGGGGCCGTGCCGCACGAGGTGCCGACGATCGCCGTCGAGCCGCCGCGCACGCCCCAGCAGATGGAGCGCGCGGTCAAGGGGCTCGTGACGGGCCGCTACGAGTGGATCGCCTTCACCTCGGTGAACGCGGTCAAGGCCGTGCGGGAGAAGTTCGAGGAGTACGGGCTCGACGCGCGTGCCTTCGCGGGCATCAAGGTCGCGGCCGTGGGCGAGCAGACGGCGAACGCGCTGATCGCGTTCGGCGTGAAGCCGGACCTGGTGCCCAGCGGCGAGCAGTCGGCCGCCGGTCTGCTGGAGGACTGGCCGCCCTACGACCCGGTCTTCGACCCGATCGACAGAGTGTTCCTGCCGCGTGCGGACATCGCCACGGAGACGCTGGTCGCCGGGCTGATCGAGCTCGGGTGGGAGGTCGACGACGTCACGGCCTACCGGACCGTGCGGGCCTCGCCGCCACCGGCCGAGACCCGCGAGGCGATCAAGGGCGGCGGTTTCGACGCCGTTCTCTTCACCTCGTCCTCCACCGTGCGGAACCTGGTCGGCATCGCCGGCAAGCCGCACAACGTCACGGTGATCGCGTGTATCGGCCCGGCCACGGCGAAGACCGCCGAGGAGCACGGGCTCCGGGTGGACGTCATGGCTCCCGAGCCGTCCGTCCACAAGCTGGCGGAAGCCCTGGCCGACTTCGGTGCGAAGCGCCGCACGGCGGCGGTGGAGGCCGGGGATCCGGTGACGCGGCCGAGCGAGCGGCGGCCGGGGGCGCGGCGGCGGCGTTCGACGACCTGAGCGATACCGGCCACTGCCACTGCCGGTGCTGCGGCTACGCGGGTGTCACCGCGTGGCCGTAGCGCAGCAGGTTGTCCGGGTCGTAGACGGCCTTGTCGTGGCGCAGGCGGGCGTAGACCTCCGGGGTCCAGGCGCGGGCGCGGTCCTGGTCGTCGCCGGGGGTGCCGTGGATGTTGACCATGGTGCGGCCCGTGCCGTACGGGGCCATGGCCGTGTAGAGGCGGCGTGTCGCCTGTTCGACGGCCTCGGCGACGGGTGGGGCGGGCATGATGCCGACCGACTCCATGAAGTAGCGGGCGTCGCGGGAGCAGACGGCGTCCTCGACGGGGGACGGGCGGGCCAGGGCGCCGCCCATGTGCCGCAGGGAGGCTACGAGGAGGGGGTGCTCGGCGCCCGCTCCGGGGCCGACCTGCTCCAGGAACGTGCCGACGGCCTCGGGGGGCAGGTCGCGCAGCAGCATGCAGCACTCGCGTGCCGGGAGCGGGTCCTGCGGTTCCATGTGGATGCGGTCCAGGTCCGCGTAGTCCATCTCCCCGACCAGGTCGACGGCCACGGGTGCGGCGTCCCGCAGGGGTGCGATCAGGGCCTCGCCCTCGGCCGGGTCGCCGGGCCAGGCGATCGCGACCCGGGCCCAGAAGCCGCCGCGCAGAGGCTCGGGGATCTGGGGGATCGGCGGCAGGCGCAGGACGGAGAACATGCTGCACATCGCGTCCGGGACGGTGAGGGTCCAGTCCTTCCAGGCGCGCAGCAGGGCCTCCGTGTGCTCGGCGTGGCAGTGCAGGCCGCCGCCGTAGAGGTGTGACAGGGGCAGCAGGTCGGTGACCAGCGAGGTGACGACGCCTACGTTGCCCTTGCCGCCGCGCAGTGCCCAGAACAGTTCCGGTTCGTGCCGGGGGTCCGCCTCGCGCAGGTGCCCGTCGGGGGTGACGACCTGGAAGGAGCGGACCAGGTCGGCGGCGTAGCCGTAGGCCCTGCCGAGGACCGGGAGGCCGCCGCCCAGGGTGTAGCCGACGACGCCCGCGTCCGTGGAGGTGCCGCACAGGCCCGCCAGGCCGTGAGGGGCGGCCGCGGCCGTGACGTGGCTCCACTTGGCGCCCGCCGCGATGGTGGCGGTGCGGGTGGTGGGATCGACGTGGACGTCCGTCATGCGGGACGTGTTGATGAGCAGGCCGTGCTCGATCGGGAAGTTGGCGCCGTGGCCGGTGGCCTGGACGGCGACGGGGGTGCGGGTGGCGTGCGCCCAGCGCATGGCCGTGACGACGTCGTCGGAGCCGGTGGCGCCTATGGCCACGTCCGGGGTGTGCAGGGAGGCCAGGTTGAAGCCGGTGACCTCGTCGGCGTAGGCGGGGTCGCCGGGGCGCAGTACCGGGCCGTTGATCTCCGAGAGGGCGAAGAGGTCGGGGGTGTGGTGGGGGGCGGTCATCGCGTCCTCCGTGGGGGCGGGTACGGAGGGACGGCGGCGGGGGTGTGGCCGGCCGTCGGGGTTCTTGTCCTGCTGTTTCAGGATGGACCGGGGGGTTCCAAGGCGCATTGCGGGGCGGTGGGCTTTCAGGTACTCGGCGTGGGGGCTGGGGGCGGGCGGGTCCGCAGCCCGGCGTGGCGGGGCGCCGCTGCGCCCACCCGTGCCGCCCCTAGCGGCACGCATGCCCGCAGCGGCGCACGCGTGCCTGCAGCGGGGGCGGCTGTGCAGGTCCGCAGCTGGGTGGGGCCGACAAGGCGTCGGCATCGGGGGTTTTCGGGCGGGCGTAGCGTAGAGGGCATGACGACGTACGGATCTTTCCCCGGTACTCGGCCGCGGCGGTTGCGGACCAACCCCGTGATGCGTCGGATGGTCGCCGAGACCCGACTGCACCCCGCCGATCTCATCCTCCCGGCCTTCGTGCGGGAGGGCGTCGACGAGCCCGTGCCGATCGCCGCCATGCCGGGGGTCGTGCAGCACACCCGGGACAGCCTGAAGAAGGCCGCCGCGGAGGCGGTCGCGGCGGGGATCTCCGGGATCATGCTGTTCGGCGTGCCGGAGGAGTCGAAGAAGGACGCGCTCGGGACGCCCGGGACCGACCCGGACGGCATCCTCCAGGTCGCCCTGCGGGACGTGCGGGCCGAGGTCGGGGACGACCTGCTCGTCATGTCCGACCTGTGCCTCGACGAAACCACCGACCACGGGCACTGCGGCGTGCTCGACGAGCAGGGGCGGGTCGACAACGACGCCACCCTGGAGCGGTACGCCGAGATGGCCCAGGTCCAGGCCGACGCCGGCGCCCATGTCGTCGGGCCCAGCGGGATGATGGACGGGCAGATCGGGGTCGTCCGCGACGCCCTCGACCAGATCGGGCGGGAGGACGTCGCGATCCTCGCCTACACCGCGAAGTACGCCTCCGCGTTCTACGGGCCCTTCCGCGAGGCCGTCGGCTCGTCGCTGCAGGGCGACCGGAAGACGTACCAGCAGGACCCCGCGAACGCGCGTGAGTCGCTGCGGGAGCTCGCCCTGGACCTGGAGGAGGGCGCCGACATGGTGATGGTCAAGCCGGCCGGGCCCTACCTCGACATCCTCGCCCGGGTCGCGGACGCCGTGGACGTGCCGGTCGCCGCCTACCAGATCTCCGGCGAGTACTCGATGATCGAGGCCGCCGCCGAGAAGGGCTGGATCGACCGGGACCGGGCCATCATGGAGTCCCTGACCGGCATCAGGCGGGCAGGTGCCCGCAACATCCTCACCTACTGGGCCACCGAAGTGGCCCAGAAGCTCAAGGAGCAGTAGTCCCGGGCGTCAGTAGGACAGCGCGTCGTCCATCTCGCGCAGCCAGTAGGTGACCGTCAGCGTGCTGTCGTAGTACACGCCCTTGGCCGGCAGGGCCGGGATCGCCGTGGGGCCGCCGTCGCTGTTCGGCGTGCGGCCCTGGAAGCCGACCGTGAGCTTGTGAGCCGTGGTGCCCCACTCGCCGCTGCCGTCGGCCGCCGACAGCGAGACGCCCGCGTAGCCCGACTCGCCGGGGGCCAGGGTCACCACCGCCTGGGGCTGGGAGTCCTCGATCGGCCGCGGCGCCCACTGCATCTCGTCGAAGCGCAGCATCGGGTAGTAGGTGAGGTCGCACGTCTTCGAGCCGGTGTTCTTCACCGTGAGCAGCATGTGGTTGACGGGACGCCGGACCGGCCGGGCGGTGACGGTGGTGTTGGAGCCGTTGCAGGAGACACGCTTCGCGGTGGAGCCCTTCGCCTTCGTCACGTCCTGCACGGCCTTCACGCTCTTCGTGGCCTGCTGGGTCGTGGCCTGCTGGGTCGTGACCGTCGCCGAGGCCGGCTCGGGGTAGGCGGCTCCCTCGTCCTTCGTGCCCGTGCCGTCCTGGCATGCCGTCAGGGCGAGGGCGGCCAGGAGGGCGACGGGCAGGGCGCGGTACTTGCGCATGCTTGCGTTTCCTTTCGGACAAAGGCGGTGGGTGAGCAGGCCCGGGTGGGTCGCGCTGCCGGTGGGCCGGGATCGGCGTGCTTGGATGACCAGAGCTTGTGCGGTGATCCGTCCCGGCCGCCAGACCAGGCGGGAGATCAGGGACGTTGGAACGCCCGCACATGATTTGACCAGGGAGAACAGTCATTCCCTGGAACGGGGGAACGGGACACGGGGCATGGAGGAGCAGTGTCGGAAGGCACGACCGCGGCGCAATTCGCCGCGCTGTTGGGGGAATTGAAGGAGCGCTCGGGGCTGAGCTACGGGGTGCTCGCCAAACGGCTCCACATGAGTACGTCGACACTGCACCGGTACTGCAACGGGGATGCCGTGCCGACCGATTACGCGCCGGTGGAGCGGCTCGCCCGGCTGTGCAGGGCGTCGCCCACGGAGCTCGTCGAGCTGCACCGGCGGTGGATCCTGGCGGACGCCGGGCGGGTGCGCAAGGGGAGCGGGGGCGCGAGGAGCGGCGCTGCGGAAGTGACCGCTGTTGTGGGGCCCGACGCCCTGGCGCCGGGCACACCCGAGTCCCCGGACGTCGGTGTACCCGCGCCGGAGGAGTCCGCGGATGCCGGCGTACCCGCGCCGGAGCAGTCCCCGGACGCCGGCGTACCCGCGCCGGAGCAGGCCGTGGGCCGGAGCCGTCGCCGGGCCGTCCTCGCCGGGGTCGCCGCTGCCGTGGTCCTCGGCGGTGTCGGACTCGCCGTGGCCGTTCCCTCGGGCCCTGCGCAAGACGAGGGGCGGCGCGGAGCGGCGGTGGCCTCCGGCGGTGCCGGCGCTCCGCAGAGGGAGGGCACGGCGGCCTCCGTGTCGCCTTCGGCCCCTTCGCCCTCCAAGGGCAGCGAGGACAAGGGCAGGGGCAAGGGCAGGGGCAAGGACAGGGAGAAGCAGGAGAAGGCGAGTGCGAGTGCCTCCGCGCCTCCCGCATCGGGCGCCGCCACCAGTGGGGCCGACCGCCCGGGCCGTGACGCCGCCCCGGCCGCCGCTCCTCTCACCGTGACCACGGAGCCGCACGCCTGGGAGAGCCCCTGCTCCCAGCGCTACCTGGTGAATCTGCCGCCGGGGAAGGTCGAGCCGCCACCGCTGGAGCAGGGCGCGCCCGGCTGGGTGGCGGCGATGGGGGCCGTGCCGTCGGGGGAGCAGTTCCTGAAGCTGACGGTGCAGGGGAAGGGCAAGGAGACCGTGGTCGTCAAGGGGCTGACGGTCCGGATGGCCGGCAAGCGTGCGCCGCTCGCGTGGAACGACTACGCCATGGCGTATCCGGGCGTCGGTTGCGGCGGCGGCGTGCCGACCAGGTTCTTCACCGTCGCCCTCGACGCCACGCGCCCCGGGGTCGTGCCGGACGCGGGGCACGCGGACTTCCCCTTCAAGGTGAGTGAGAGCGACCCCGAGATGTACTACATCCGGGCCGACGCCTCCGCGTACGACGTCAGTTGGTACCTGGAGCTGAGGTGGTCCAGCGGGGGCCGGACGGGCACGCTGACCGTGGACGACCACGGCCGGCCCTTCCGTACGAGCGGCAACAACGGCCGTCCGGCCTACGAGTTCCCGCTGGGCGGGGAGAAGTGGGTCGAGGAGGGGACCACGCAGTAGCCGCGCGGGGGCGGCTCAGTGGAACTCGTGGACCAACTCGATCTTGCCGACGATGTGGGCGTTGAACTCGTCGAGTTCCCCGGCCGGGACCCACAGCTCCAGGATGGTGCGGCCGCCGGCCTGCTGGACCGGGTAGCGGGTGAGGAACTCGGTGTCGACCTCGAACCGGGTGACGAAGCCGGCGCCGTCGTGCTTGACGTTCCAGTCGCGGGCGATCTTGATGGCGTAGTCCTCGTCGAGGACCGGGTAGAAGATCGGCTGCTCGGGGAGCCGGGGCGGCCAGGCGTGCCAGCCGAGGTTCCGGACCAGGTCCAGTTCCACGGGGCCGGTGGGGCGCCACAGGGTCGTTGTCGCCCGGCTTTCGTTACGCACGGGCACCATCAAATCAGTTGAACCGTTAGGTTGTTGACCGTCGTAGTGGTTGTTGATTGAACTACTCACTCTTCAGGGAGACGTCCATGTCCGGTGACGCCCTCAGTCAGGATCCCGCCGAGCTGCAGAGGAGGATCGACAGCAGCAAGGCGCACCCGGCCCGGGTCTACGACGTGTTCCTCGGCGGCAAGGACCACTACCCCGCCGACCGGGACGCGGCGGCCGCCGCGCTGGCCGCCAACCCGCGCGGGTACCTCGACGTCCGGCACAACCGCGACTTCCTCCGGCGCGCGGTGACCACGCTTGTGGAGCAGGACGGCATCCGGCAGTTCCTCGACATCGGGACCGGACTGCCCACCGCCGAGAACGTGCACCAGATCGCACAGCGCATCACCCCCGAGTCGCGGGTCGTGTACGTCGACAACGACCCTGTGGTGCTCGCGCACGCACGCGCCCTGCTGACCAGCGGTCCCGAGGGGCGTACGGACTACATCGACGCCGATCTGCGGGATCCGGCCCGCATCCTCGAACAGGCCGCCAAGACCCTGGACTTCGACCAGCCGGTCGCGCTCTGCCTGGTCGCGATCCTGCACTTCGTCGCCGACGAGGAGGCCTATCCGCTGGTCAGCGGGCTGCTCGACGAACTGCCCGTCGGCAGTCGGCTGGTGCTCAGCCACCTCACCGAGGACCTCAACCCCGAGAACATCCGCGCGGTCCAACGGACCTACACCGAACGCGGCTTCACCTTCGTGCTGCGCTCGCGGGCCGACGTCGAGCGGTTCTTCACCGAGAGCCGGCTGGAGATCGCCGACCCTGGCGTCGTCCCCGCGCACCGCTGGCGGCCCGACCACGCCGCCCCCGTCCCCGAGCAGCCGGAGGAGTCCTTCCTCGCCTCGCTCGAGGAGATCGAGAAGGTGCGGTACCGCGACATCAACGACGTCACGGACGCGGACATCAACGTGTACGCGGCGATCGGCGCGAAGGGGTGAACCGCAGGATCCGCAGGCCGCGCCCGTGCGTGCCCGGCGTCCGGATCCCGGAAACCTGCTTGTAGACGGCACGTACTTCCCTAGGCTGCGGGGCACCAGGCGTCACCGCAGCCGAAGGAGCCGTGTCATGACCGTCGCCGAGCCCCTGCCCACCCACTCTCCCGTGCCGCCCCTGGCCGCGCGGGCGCGGGCCGTCGGCGGCTCTCCGGTACGGGACATCCTCGCCGTCACCGCCCGCCCCGAGGTGATGAACTTCGCGGGCGGGCTCCCGGCGCCGGAACTGTTCGACGCCCGGGGCATCGCCGCCGCGTACGAGGCCGTGCTCGCCGAGGCGCCCGCACGGGCGCTGCAGTACTCAACCACCGAGGGCGAACCCGCGCTGCGGGACGCACTCGCCACCCGCACCACCGCGCGCGGCCTGCCCACCGGCCCCGCCGACCTGCTCGTCACCACCGGCTCCCAGCAGGCCCTTTCGCTCCTGGCCACCGCGCTCCTCGAACCCGGGGACACCGTCCTCGTCGAGGACCCCTGCTATCTGGCGGCGCTTCAGGCCTTCGGCTTCGCCGGGGCGCGCATCGTGGCCGTACCCGGCGACGAACACGGCGTCGACCCCGCGGCACTGGAGGAACTCGTCGTGCGGGAGCGGCCCAAGCTGCTCTACACCGTGCCCACCTTCCAGAACCCCACCGGCCGGACCATGCCCGCCGAACGCCGCGCCGCCGTGGCCGCCGTCGCCGCCCGGCGGGGCCTGTGGATCGTCGAGGACGACCCCTACGGCGAGCTGCGCTACGACGGTGAGCGCGTGCCGTGGATCGCCGCCCACCCGGGTGCCGAGGACCGGACCGTGCTGCTCGGCAGCTTCTCCAAGGTCATGGCACCCGGGCTGCGGCTGGGCTGGCTGCGGGCGCCCGGGGAGCTGAGGCGGGCCTGTGCCGTCGCCAAACAGGCCGCCGACCTGCACACCCCGACCGTCAACCAGCTCGCCGCGGCCCGCTACCTCGCCGACAACGACCTCGACGCCCATGTCGCCCGCGTCGCCGGCGTCTACCGCGAACGCCGCGACGCGATGCTCTCCGGGCTCGCCGGGGCGCTGCCCGCGGGGTCGGTCTGGGACCGGCCCGAGGGCGGCATGTTCCTCTGGGCCAGCCTGCCGGAGCCGTACGACACGACGGCCCTGCTGCCGCAGGTCGTCCGGCAGAACGTGGCCTACGTCCCCGGTGCGCCCTTCTACGCCGGCGAGCCCGACCGGACGACCCTGCGGCTGTGCTTCGTGACGCAGACACCCGAGGAGATCGCCGAGGGGCTGCGCCGGCTGGGGGCGGGACTCAGTCCCACCAGAAGTGCCACGTCCGCTGGTTGAGGACCTGGTGTTCGGCGTAGGCCCGGAGGGTGGGGTGCGTGCCCTGGTGGATGTTGCCGGGGCAGAACGCGAAATGCTCGGCGGCGACGGCCTGCGCGGCGGCCGGGGTGCTGGGCGGGCTCGCCACGGACACCAGCAGGTGATCGAAGCCGAGGGCCACGACGCGTATGCCGAAGCGGTCCTCCCAGGAGCGGAGCACCGCGCTGAGCCGGGCCGTGTCACCCTCGTGGTTCACCGGGCCCGTCCAGCCGATCGCCGTCGGGAGGTCCGCGCTGCGCCGGGCCGGGACCAGGGCGAGGCGGGGCTCCTTGAACGGGCCGCCCTCGCCGAGCAGGGTCTCCGCGACGACGGTGGCCACGTCGTCCGGGTCCCCGCCCTGGTCGGGAGAACCGGCAGGTCCGGGCCACGCCTCGCCCTGCGCGGCGTACTCCTCCCAGTACTCGGCGAGGACCTCTTCCGCGTCGTGGTCCCCCGGGTAGGACACCTCGCCGGGCATCAACTCCCAGCGGTCCGGCCCGCCGTGGCCGTCGCCCGCCTCCAGCACCAGGGGCAGCAGTCCCGCGCGGCGGGCCGGCTCCAGAGCCGCCCAGCCTCCGGGCAGGGACCGTCCGTCCGCGCACCACAGCAGCGGCTCGTGCCGGGGGTCCTCGTCGGTGGTGCCGAGGAGCGTCCCGGCGGGGAGCCGAAGGCCGAGCGAGCCGCCGCTCGGGTCTGCCGCCAGCGCCGGCAGGGGATTGGGAAGAGTCGCCATGGTGGTGACTGTAGAGCCGGCCACTGACATCCCGGCCGGCCCCGCCACCGTCACGGCGGACAGAACCCGGCCCGTCGGCCTCCTGCCGTTCGGGACGGCCCTCGCCGGTCGGCGCTCAGACGGTCCCCTCACGCCCGAGGGCGGCACTCCGCAGGGGAGTGCCGCCCTCGGGGACGCCGGCCGGAGCCCCGGCTCAGAGGCGCTCGGGTGTCCGGATGCCCAGCAGGTCCATGCCCTGGTGGAGCGTGCGGGCCGTGATGTCGCAGAGGAACAGACGGTTCTCGATCTGCTCGGGCGTCTCGGCCTTGAGGACCGGGCACTTGTCGTAGAACGTCGTGTACAGCGACGCCAGCTGGTACAGGTACGCCGCCAGCTTGTGCGGGGCGTACTCCGCGGCCGCCTCGAAGACCGTGCTGCCGAACGCGTCCAGGTGCAGGCCCAAGGCCCGCTCCGCGTCGGCCAGTTCGAGCTCCGGGTGCGCGGACGGCCGTACCGCTCCCGCCTTGCGGAGGATCGACTGGATACGGGCGTACGCGTACTGGAGGTACACCGAGGTGTCGCCGTTCAGCGAGACCATCTGGTCCAGGTCGAACTTGTAGTCCCGGTTGGGGGACGTCGACAGGTCCGCGTACTTCACCGCGCCGATGCCGACCTGCGCGGCCCGCTCCTGGATCTCGTCCTCGGTGAGGTCCTGCGCCTTTTCGCGCACGACCTCGGCGGCCCGCTGCACCGCCTCGTCCAGCAGGTCCTCCAGCTTCACCGTCTCGCCCTCACGGGTCTTGAACGGCTTGCCGTCCGCGCCCAGGACCGTGCCGTAGCCCATGTTGTGCGCGGTGACCTCGTCGGTCAGCCAGCCGGCCCGGCGGGCCGCCTCGAAGACCATCTTGAAGTGCAGGGACTGGCGGACGTCGACGACATACAGGAGCGAGGTCGCGTCCAGGTCGGCGACCCGGTTCCGGATCGCCGTCAGGTCGCTCGCCGCGTAGCCGAAGCCGCCGTCCGCCTTCTGCACGATCAGCGGGACCGGCTGGTCGTCCTTGCCGCGGATCTCGTCGAAGAACACCACGAGAGCGCCCTCGGAGCGCACCGCGACACCCATCTCCTCCAGGAGGCGGGCGGTCTCCGGCATGCCCTCGTTGTACGCCGACTCGCCGACGATCTCCTCGTCGCGGATCTCCATGTCGAGCTTCTCGAAGACGGAGTAGAAGTAGACCTTCGACTCGTCCACGAACTGCTGCCAGAGTTCGAGGGTCTCCTTGTCGCCCGACTGGAGCGCGACGACCCTCTTCCGCGCCCGCTCCTTGAACTCCTCGTCCGCGTCGAAGAGCGCACGCGACGCCTTGTACACCCGGTTCAGGTTGCTCATCGCCTGCTCGCCGTCGACGTCGGCCGCGGGGGCCAGCTCGCCGGGGTGCTCGAACAGGTACTGGATGAGCATGCCGAACTGGGTGCCCCAGTCGCCGATGTGGTGCCGGCCGATCGTCTTCTCGCCGGTGAAGTCGAGCATGCCGCGCAGCGCGTCGCCGATGACCGCCGACCGCAGGTGACCGACGTGCATCTCCTTCGCCACGTTCGGCTGGGCGTAGTCGACGACCGTGATGCCCGCGTTCTCCTTCAGCGGCACGCCGAGACGCTCACCGTCCGCGTGCCGCGCGGCGAGGTTCTCCGTGATCGCGCGGTCGGTGATCGTGATGTTCAGGAAGCCGGGGCCGGAGACCTCGACATCCTCGATCAGATCACCCGACTCGACCCGGGAGACGACCTGCGTGGCCAGCTCGCGCGGGTTGGCCTTCTCCTTCTTGGCGAGGGCCAGGATCCCGTTGGCCTGGAAGTCGGCCCGGTCGCTTCGTCGCAGCAGCGGGTCCGCGGAGCCGGCCTGCGGCAGAGCCGCCGACAGGGCCGCCGCGAGGCGCTGGTGGACGGAGTCGCTGAGGGACGTGACCGAGGCCATGGGCGAGGGTGCCGTTCTCCTAGGGGAAATCGATGGACCCGGCCAGTATCCCACGGGGGTAAAGCCGTTTTTCCGGGCGCCAGGTGGTCTGGGACAATGGTGCGGTCAGCCGTGCGACCGTACCGGCTGCCCGATGCAGAAAGAAGGACGTGCCGATCGTGGCTCAGAGCACCGAGACCACCGACTGGGTCTCCCGTTTCGCGGATGAGGTCATCGAGGAGTCGGAGCGCCGGGCCCCGGGCAAACCCGTCGTCGTCGCGTCCGGGCTCTCGCCGTCGGGCCCCATCCACCTCGGCAACCTGCGCGAGGTCATGACCCCGCACCTGGTCGCCGACGAGATCCGCCGCCGGGGTCACCAGGTGCGCCACCTGATCTCCTGGGACGACTACGACCGCTACCGCAAGGTGCCCGAGGGCATCCCCGGGGTCGACAAGAAGGAGTGGGCCGAGCACATCGGCAAGCCGCTGACCTCCGTCCCCGCGCCCAAGGGCTCCTCGCACCCGAACTGGGCCGAGCACTTCAAGGCCGCGATGATCGAGTCGCTGGCCGAGCTGGGCGTGGAGTTCGACGGCATCAGCCAGACCGAGCAGTACACCTCCGGCGTGTACCGCGAGCAGATCCTGCACGCGATCAGGCACCGGGGCGACATCGACGCGATCCTCGACCAGTACCGCACGAAGAAGGCCCCGGCCAAGAAGCAGGGGCAGAAGCCGGTCGACGAGGCCGAGCTGGAGGCCGCCGAGGGCTCCGGCGCGGCCGGTGAGGACGACGGCAGCTCCACCGCCGCCGGGTACTTCCCGTACAAGCCGTACTGCGGCAACTGCGAGAAGGACCTGACCTCCGTCACGTCCTACGACGACGACTCCACCGAGCTGACCTACGCCTGCACCGCGTGCGGCTTCTCGGAGACGGTCCGGCTGGAGGAGTTCAACCGCGGCAAGCTGGTCTGGAAGGTCGACTGGCCGATGCGCTGGGCGTACGAGGGGGTCGTGTTCGAGCCCTCCGGCGTCGACCACTCCTCCCCGGGGTCGTCGTTCCAGGTCGGCGGGCAGATCGTCGGGATCTTCGGCGGAAAGCAGCCGATCGGCCCGATGTACGCCTTCGTCGGCATCTCCGGCATGGCGAAGATGTCGTCCTCGAAGGGCGGCGTGCCCACCCCGGCCGACGCCCTGCAGATCATGGAGCCGCAGCTGCTGCGCTGGCTGTACGCGCGCCGCAGGCCCAACCAGTCCTTCAAGGTCGCCTTCGACCAGGAGATCCAGCGGCTCTACGACGAGTGGGACCGCCTGGACGCCAAGGTCGCCGACGGCAGCGCCCTGCCGGCCGACGTCGCCGCGCACTCCCGTGCGGTGCGCACGGCCGCCGGTGAGCTGCCCCGGACGCCCCGGCCGCTGCCCTACAGGACGCTGGCGTCCGTCGCGGACATCACCGCCGGGCACGAGGACCAGGCGCTGCGCATCCTCAGCGAGCTGGACCCCGAGCAGCCGCTGACCACGCTCGACGAGGCGCGCCCGCGCTACGACAAGGCCGAGGCCTGGATCAACACGCACGTCCCCGCCGACCAGCGGACGATCGTGCGGGACGAGCCGGACGCCGAGCTGCTGAAGTCGCTCGACGAGCAGGGCCGCGAGTCGCTGCGGCTGCTGCTGGACGGGCTGGCCGGCCACTGGTCCCTCGACGGGCTGACGCACCTGGTGTACGGCGTGCCGAAGGTGCAGGCCGGGTTCTCCGCCGACGCCACGCCGAAGGAGCTGCCGCCGGAGATCAAGACCGCCCAGCGGTCGTTCTTCGCGCTGCTGTACCACCTGCTGGTGGGCCGGGACACCGGGCCGCGGCTGCCCACGCTGCTGCTGGCGGTCGGGCAGGACCGGGTGCGGGCGCTGCTCGCGGTGTAGCGGAGCAGTCCTGGTGACGAAGGAAGGGGCCCTCGGTGAGGGCCCCTTTTCCGTGTGCGGGTGAGGGTCAGGCGATGTGCTCGTCCGTCAGCTCTGCGTTCAGCCGGTTGGAGAATCGGTTCACCATGCGCTTGGACTCGGCCTCCTCCAGGGTGACGCCGTACGTCGCCTCGACGTCGGCGATGAATCCGCGCGGGGTGGGCGCTCCGTTCCCGCTCTTTATCGACTCACGGAAGATCTGGTAGTACGCCTCCTCGTCCGGCTCCGCGGGAGGTGTGCCGCCGCCGTCCCCCAGTTCGCGGGTGCGGTTCGGGCCCACCGGGATCGGGAAGCTGCCGGTGTCCTCCGGAGAGAAGGCCTCCTGCGGCCGCTCGGGGTACTGCGCGGCCTGCGGGGGCTCGGCGATCCACTGGGCGTACTGGTCCGGGTCGTAGGCCGGGTCGTAGCCGCCCTGGTACTCGACATCGCGCGGGGTGTTGAACCAGGGGCTCTCGTCGGGTTCGGGTTCGCGGTCGAACGGCTGAGCGTCGGGGGTGCCGTCGAGCTCGGGGCGCCGCCCGCTGCCGGGGGCAGCCGCGCCCGCCCGCGCCGCACCGGCGGCACGACCGGCCGCAGCGAGAGCGGCGTCCGCAGCGAGCGTCTTCGGTTCCGCCGCGTCCAACGCCTGCTGCGGGGCCGGCGGTATCAACGCCGGCTCTATCCCCGCCGCCGCGAGACCGGACGGAGCCGTCTCCGCCAACGGCACCCCGTACTTCGCCAGCCGCAGCGGCATCAGCGACTCCACCGGCGCCTTCCTGCGCCACGCCCGCCCGAACCGCGACCGCAGCCGCGCCTGGTAGACCAGCCGCTCCTGCTCCAGCTTGATGACCTGCTCGTAGGAGCGGAGCTCCCAGAGCTTCATGCTTATCTCTATGCTTCCGGTGTCCTCCTTGTTCAGTATCATGTGCCGCTTCTGGTACGTGAGTTACGTCGGCACGGACGTAGAATCCCGCTGTCCGACGAGATGATTTCGGGGGAGACGCGTGACCGCAGGGATGGACGGGGGCTCTCCGCTGCCGGGGCGGATGTCGGAGGACGAGGAGCGCGATCTCCAGAGGCTGTATCGGGAGTCGACGAAGACTCACGATGAACGAGTCTCCGAGCTGAGAGCGGCGAAGACGTGGCAACGGCTTTACATTCTGGGCGAACTGGGCGCTCTAGCCCTTGCCGCGCTCTTCGGGTACACGGTGGTCGTAGGGCTGTGGCGAGATCAGCCGGTTATCACGCGATATGTCGGGCTAGTGATCTTGCTCGGCCTAGCGACTCTGATGGGCCGCTTGTGGTTGAAGACGCGACGGGAGCTCGTTGCAAAGAATGCGGCGGTTCGAGTCGCCTTGTCGGAGCGGCAGACGGCTGCCGCGAAGTTGCCTCTCGACTCTCCATCCGGGCTGAGGATCTATCGGGAGGCGTCCCTAGACCTGATTGAGCAGTACCGGCATGGTGCTTCCAGGAACCGTCGTGTGCACAACTGCTTCCAGGTCCTCATCATCACGGGGTCGATCGTGACGTCGACACTCGTGGCGATGAATCCGGGAGCCAACGAGGTTTTGGGGATAGCGACCTCGGCGTTGAGCGCGCTTGTAGGTGTGTCGGCCGGAATCACCGGCTACTTCAAGTTCCGCGAACGTGGCTACAACCTGCAGTCGACCGCCGACGACATCGAGAAGCACTACAACGCTTCGCAGTTCATGCTTGACGACTACGCGGGACCGGATGCGGCGCATCCTCTTTCCGAAGCGGAGAGGCTGAGGAAGTTCGCACGGTTCGTGGAGCGTTTGAAGGAGGAGCAGCGCAAGCGCGAGCTGCAACTTGAGCAGCAGAGTTCCGCAGGAGAAGAGCGCTCGGCCTGACGGTGGACCGTTCAGTTGCCGCCTGCTGACCTCTGGATCGACCGGATACGAGCGAGGAAGGCTGGACTGAAGAGGCTGACACGCATAGCCGTTCGTTCTGGTGAGGGCGCTTTCCAACGCCACAGCCATCGTCCGTAGACCTGGCGTAGCCTGGTGCGCTCGAGCAACCAGACTGCCTCCCACTGCAGAGCTGTCTGGTAGGTCAGGCTCGGGTTGTCCAGCGTCCACAGATACATCCGTCGGGCCATGCGTGGGGCCAGGATGAAGTGGACGAGGCGCACCGGGCTCTTCCGCGCAGCCATGCTCCGTCCCTCCTCTGGATGGGGTTGTACAGCACCGGCATCGTACGGGTTCACCGTGTCCTGCCGGTGCTGAGTGGCGTTTCCCTGAGCCGGTCCTACGTTCCGCGGATCATCTTGCGAAGGCTCTGCCGGGCCGCGGTCAGGTCGTCCTCCAGGTTCTCGATGGTGGTGCGCAACGTCCGGTTATCGGCTTGGGTTTGTTGGATCTCCTTGGTGAGCGCCAAGTTCTCGCGGCTCAACTCGTCGAGGCGCATCGTGAGTTCGCTGGCTTCGGTGTGGTTCAGCTCTGTCCCGAGCTGGAGGCGCAGCCGTTCGCGCAGCCGGTTGCGCTCCTCGCGGAGCTCCTTGACCTGCTGCTGGGCGAGGGCGAGGTCGGTCTTGAGGCTGGCGTTGCTGACGCGGCTCTGTGGCGGAACGGCATCGGCTGTCGCCTCGACGCCTAGCTCTTCCTGGCGCCGGCGGGCAGCCTCGATGGGTTCGCGCAGTCCCGGGGAATACGCGAGCCAGTTGGAGACGCCGGCTTCTTTGGCCACCCTGGCGAATGTAATCTTCGTTCCTGTGCGCTGCATGGAGTCCAGGACCTCCAGCACGCGGCGGCGCTTGTCCTGGCTGTCGCGCTCACGTGCCGCTTTCAGCGCGGCAGCGCGGGCTTCGCGGGCGGTCACTGGTCCTCCTCGCGTTGCTTGATCACCGTCAGAGGCAGCAGCTTGTGGGACGTAGTGGCACGTGCCTTTCGGAGGATCTTGCTCGCTTCCTCGATCTGCTGCCGTTCGTCGTCGGGCAGCGCGGTGAGCTGGTCGCGCATGGTGGTGGCGACTTCCTGGAAGCTGTCGATCTGGGCTTCGATGTTGGTCAGTACGAAGTCGGCAGCTCCGATGGCGTCTGCGGTCTCACGGTCAGACTTCAGGCCGCGTACATGATCCTCGATAGCGGGCAGGTAGGACGGATCGGGGCGGTAGAAAGTGCATCCAGAGCACTGGAACCGGATGGGACAGGAACCACCTCCGGCCTTGACGTTGGAGGGCTCGGTGCAGTTGCCGAACGGCACGGCGACCGAGGCGATCTCGTACTTGCTCTGGAGGAGAGGGGCCGAGCGGCCGGTGCGGTCCACGGCCAGGGGCGCCAGCGTGCGGACGGCCTCTCGCTTCCGCTTCAGCGTCACTTGGTAGTAGCCCATGGTCGTATCGACCGAGGTGTGATCCATGAGGTCGCGCAGCACGTCGACGGGGACGCCTGCGTCGGCATGCCGCTGGGCGTAGGTGTGGCGGAAGGCATGGGCAGTGATCTGGGAGCGGTCGAAGGGCAGAAGCTGCCCGTCCGGCCCGGGGACATCGCTGTCGATGCAGGGGAGCGCGTCGACCCAGGTGCGTAGTGCCGCCGAGAGGCTGTCGGCTCGGATGTGCCCGTTGCCGCGGCCGGAGCCGTGCATAGCGCTGGGGAAGAGCCACGCTCCTGCTCGTTCGGTCAGCGGGAGTTCGGCGCGGCGTTGTTCCCAGAGGGTGATCAGCTCGGCCGTGCTCTGTGGGATAGGCAGGCGGCGGCCGTTCCGTTTGGCTTTGTGGTTGTCGTAGACCAGCTGGTAGTGACCCTCTTCTTGCTCGACACAGCCGACTCTGAGGGTGGCGACCTCGCCCAGACGGCGCCCGGTGTCGCGCAGGACGGCGTAGACGGTCTGGTGGAACAGCTGCGAGAGATCTTTTGGCCAGCCCCGGTGAGTGACGTCCACGAGGCTTAGTTGGGCGTCCAGTTGGCGGATCACGGTGTCGGGCAGGGCTCGGCCCGCGTGTTCCTCATTGGTTTCGACACGAGCCACGCGGTGGTGGCGGGCTCGGCTGAAGGCGCCGGGCACATCGTCCATCAACCCGCTCGCGCGCGCGAACTCCAGTACCGCGAACCATGTTCTGACCAGCTTGTCCTGGGTGGCTGCGGCACGGGGTTTCCCGTCCTTCTTCCGGGACTTCTTGATGGCATCGACAGTCGCCGTCATGTCCGCGGCACCCAGGCGCGTGGGGGTGTCGCCGCCTCCGGCTCGCCGGGCCAGCCCGTCGGATGCGGCGGAGAACGCCAGGAGAGCGGTGCGCAGGTCCTGGATGCTCGGCCGAACAGAGCGGGCCCACTCCATGAGCAATGCGCGCAACCATGCCTGCCGGACGACGCGGAAGTCGATGTCGCCCTTCACCGCGTCATAGCGGCGATGGGTCGCAGCCCACAGCCCTACGGCCGCCGCGTCCCACACGTCGCCCGCCATCGGATCGGCGCCCTCGTGTTGCCGCCGAGCGTGCTCGATCATGCGCTGGATCTGGCCCAGCAGGGCACGCGCCGGGCTGCTGCCCTTCTCCCTGCCGAACCGCAGCGACGACAGGTCCAGGCCGCACAGGCTGTCCACGTCGGCGATGGCCGCGATGGCGAGCCGCACTGCGAGCGGACTGATGCTCAGCCCTTCTCGGTCGCGCTCCTGCAGACCGAGCAGCAGCTCACGGGCGACGACAGGGTGAAGCCCGCCGCACCAGAACTGATGGACCTGGAGGAACGGACCGGTAACGGCTGCCCACGCCAGAAGCTGGTCGGGAGTGTGGTCGCCGCGGCTCAGCTCACGGCGCCACCTTCCGTGGTGTGACGTGCACAGCCGGAACTGCTGTTGCTCACGGTTGCACCCACTCACGAGGCAGTCCCCTTGGCGGGGCAGGGGTTGAGGCCTGGCCGAGCACTGCCAGTCAGCAACGCGCAGCCCTGGAGCCCGTTTCCTGCGCTCGTTGAAGGCGGCGGCGTGGGTCGGACAGAGCCCATGACTCACCGCTTCCCGTGCGCAACGCCCCGTGTGATCAGCGACCAGGCACGCCTCGCGATCAGACGTCCCGCGTACACGTCGCTTCCGGGCCGGCTGATGGGTCGCGTCGAACTCTTCGTCCGACAGATCGCCCGCCCGCGCAGCCACACTGCAGGGCGAACACCGACCGACACGACCAGGACAAGGCGTCCGGCAGGCGACAACCTTGCAGCGCGAGGCACCGGTGGCGTCGTTGTCCAGATCACCGTCGAAGAACATCCGCTCGTGATCCCACTCACCCGGACGCCAGTCGGGCCGCACCTGCTGGCGCAGCCACGCCAACCAGCCCTCCCCAGGTGCCGCAGGTTCAGGGGGCGAGGGTAGAGCCGTAACGAGCGCCACCGGCTTCATCATGCGGTCACCTCCCGACGAGTGGCCACGCGTTCCACGGCTTCCCGCTTCTCACGCTCGTTGGCGTGCAGGTAGATCGCGGTGGATGCAGCCGACACATGCCCCATCAGCTGCTGTACGACGTCAATCGGCACTCCGGCCCTGACCCAGGAGGTCGCGGCGGTGTGCCGCAGCATGTGCGGGCGCACCACGAAGCCGCACTGCTGTGACAGCCGCTCGAACATGCCCTTCGTCGCCTGATAGGTCATCGCCTTGCCCAGGGGACGCTGGTAGAGATTGACGAAGACCAGGTCGTTCGTCTCCGCTTCGGCCACCGCATCGCGGTCGGTGCGATAGGCCACGTACTCGGCCACAGTGAGGCCATCGACCGGCACGACCCGCGGGTAACGGGACTTGGCCAGAGCCTTGTTTTCATTGTCCCGACGGTGTCGTACATGGATGTGAGCCCCGGCCACGCCGCAGCACAGAGTGCGGGAATCCGGCAGAAAGTGCATGTCCTGCCTGCGCAGCCCCAGCGCCTCCCCAATACGGATGCCGGTTGCCAGCATCAGCACCACCAGGAACCGGTCGCGGGCCGTACGGCACCCGGCCACCGTTGCGGCGACCTGCTCCTCGGCCAGGGCTTCGTATGGCTTTTCTACCTCGCGCGACTTGATCGCCTTCGCGCGCACTGTGCGGAACTGCCCACGCTCGCCGGCGTCGAAGCCCGGCGGTGGTGTGGCGAGGTATCGCGGCTGGGACAAGCGGTCCGCAACCTCCGGCGAGATCAGGTCGTGACGAGCGCAGTACCGCAGGTACTCCACCACCGCTGTGATCGTCGCGTTGACCGTTGCGCCAGAGCGCGGCTTACCTCGTCTGCCAGTGGTGGACTCCAGCCAGAACCGGAAGCGCGCCATCGAGGCCAGGGTGACGGTTCTCCAGTCGACCGCGTACTCGGCGCACCAAGTCAGGAACAAGGCCAGGCGCCCCGCGTAGACCCTGATGGTGTTCACCGACCGGTCCGCACCGTGCAGGAACGTCAGGAAGTCCGTCCCTTCCCGGTGGATCGAGAGCTGGGGATCGAGGATGACCCACCGGGTGGTCTGCGAGCCTCCGGCGGGGGACAGGGCCCGTTCGGCTTGAAAGGCGGCATTCATGCCGTACCTAACGTGACTCCCGCGTTGTAGATACTCGTGAGCCACGAACGAGTGACAAGACGTGCCACACGTCCCTGACGGGTCAGAAAGGCATAGAGATACTCATGCGGCGCCACAGGAGGAACGTGGGGACCGGGGAGAGCAGCCAGCGGGTGAGGCGGACGCCCTCCATGTGCTTGTCGGCCGTGATGTCGGCGATCCGGCCGATCGCGTGCCGGGCCGCCTCGACCGCGACCACGAACAGCACCGGGATCACCGCGTGCATGCCCACACCGAGCGGATCCGGCCACGCGGCGGCGCCGTTGAAGGCGATCGTCGCCGCCGTCAGCAGCCAGGCCGTCTGACGCAGGAGGGGGAACGGGATCCTGATCCAGGTGAGGAGCAGATCCAGGGCCAGCAGGACGCAGATGCCCGCGTCGATGCCGATCGGGAAGACGTAGGAGAAGTTCCCGAAGCCCTTCTTGAGGGCCAACGCGCGGACCGCCGCGTACGAACCGGCGAAGCCGATACCGGCGATGATCACGGCGCCGGCCACGACCACACCGATGAGAACGCGGTGCATCCGAGTCAGCTGCAGTGGCGCGGCCACCCGTACCCCTCCCCTTGCGTGTTGTTGCGCGCAACAGGGTGGCACATGTGAACGGGGAACGGGTGGCCGGTTCTGGTGTGGCCTCTTTCTCGCCAGGTCGGGGGAGGCGGCGGAGGGAGGACTGCCCGCCCGTCATCCTTCCCAGTACGGCTGGTCCGTTTCCCG
This sequence comes from Streptomyces sp. NPDC056373, assembly GCF_042262425.1. NCBI lineage: Bacteria > Bacillati > Actinomycetota > Actinomycetes > Kitasatosporales > Streptomycetaceae > Streptomyces > Streptomyces sp. NPDC056373. The sequence goes on along the minus strand of NZ_JBHJPX010000001.1, from coordinate 813,826 downwards.
CACCCGGCCGTCGGTGTCGACGAGACGCTGTTGAGCCTGGGGGACCGGCTGCTGCGGATCCAGGGCAGCCGCCTCCAGGCACCGGTGCGGGACGCCCTGCGGCGGCTGAGGGAAGGCACGACCACCGAGGTGCTCGCCGGTACCTGGGCACAGGAGCCGGCCGCGCACCTGCTGGCCGAACTGGACTCCCTCGGCTGGCTGACCGCCGAGCCCCCGGAGGCGGCGCGGCCGTTCTCGGGGGAGACGTTCGAACGACAGGTGGACTACCTGGGGTTGTTCACACCGGACTCGGCCGCGGCCCAGCGCCGGCTGCTGGCCGCACGGATCGGGATTCTCGGCCTCGGCGGCATCGGCGGCATCGGCGGGATCGTGGCCCAGCACCTGGCCGGGGCCGGCGTCAGCAGGTTCAGGCTCGTCGACCACGACACGGTGGCCCGGCACAACCTGAACCGGCAGTTCACCTACGGGCCGGCGGACGTGGGCACCCCCAAGCCGCAAGCGCTGGCCCGCAGCCTGCGCACCCTGCGCCCCGAAGGGGAGATCACCGGGATCGGACGCCGCGTCACCGACGAGACGGGTCTGGAGTCCGCCTTCGGTGACCGGGTCGACCTGCTGATCGTCGCCGCCGACACACCGCCGGAGCTCCCCGCGACCGTGGCGCGCTGGGCAGTCGCGACCCGGACTCCCTTCGTCAGCGCGGCCGTCGGAGTCGGGACAGGCTTCTGGGGCCCGCTCGTGGATCCCTCACGAGGAGGCTGCTGGACCTGTTTCGAACGGCAGCGGCGCGCGCTGCTCACGCCGCTGGAACGCGAGGTGGAGGACCGGATGACCGAACCGGCCCCCTTCTCCTTCGGCCCCGGCAACACCACGGTCGCCGCCCTGCTCGCCCATGACGTGATTCAGTTCCTGTGCACCGGAACGTGCCCCACCTCGGGGCGGCGGGCGGCACTGGACTTCACCCGGCAGCGCATCACCCACACCGAAGAGAGCACGTGTACGTGTCAGACGACCTGATAGCCGAACAAGGGCCGCAGCAACAGCAGCCGCAGCCGGGCCCGCCGGGCCAGGAGCCGAAGAAGCCGTCCTTCAAGGGGACCGGCTTCCTGCGCCTGTGGACCGGCGAGTCCGTCTCGCTCGCCGGCACCGAGATCACCTTCATGGCCATGGGCATCATCGCGGTGACGACCCTCGCGGCCACACCCTGGCAGATGGGCGTCCTCGAGGCGGCGGAGTCCGCGGCCGTGCTGCTGCTGGGACTTTCCGCCGGTGTCTGGGCCGACCGCTACGAACGCCGGCGCATCATGCTGATGGCGAACCTGGCACGCAGTGTGCTCGTGCTCTGCGTACCGGCGTTGTTCTGGCTCGACCTGCTGAGTATGCCCGTGCTGTACCTGGTCGTCTTCCTCGTGGGAGCGCTCAGCCTGCTGTTCGACAGCGCCATGTCCGCCTACCTCCCCCGGCTGCTGCCGCGCAACCAACTGGAGCGGGCCAACTCGTGGATGGAGGGCAGCGCCTCGGTCGGCATGGTCGCCGGACCGGGCCTCGCGGGCATCCTCGTCCAGATCATGAGCGCACCCGTCGCCCTCGTCGTCGACAGCGTCAGCTACCTGGTCAGCTACACGACACTGTCCCGGCTCCCGAAGGCGCCTCGCTCGACCGACCCGGTCGACGAGAGCGACACTCCCGAGGACGAGCCGGACCGGGCCGCCGAGCACGGGCAGGCCCCGCCGAAGGAGTCCCACCGGCAACAGGTGCTGGCCGGCCTGCGCGTCCTGCGCCACGACCGCTACCAGCGTCCCATGACCCTCGCAGCCGCACACTTCAACATCTTCCACTCCATGTTCTTCGCGGTGAACGTCCTGTTCCTCCTGAAGAACCTCGACTTCAGCCCCGGCCTCCTGGGCGCCACGAGCATGGCCGGCGGAATCGCGGGCCTGGTCGGAGCGTCCTGCACCCCGCTCCTCACCCGCACCCTCGGACAAGGCCGTGCCCTGATCCTCGTCTACGCCGTACCGGGCCTGGCCGCCGTCCTGGTACCGCTCGCCGCCGGCACCGGGCAGGCAGTGGCCGTCGCCCTCGTCACCGTCTCGACCTTCGTCTACACCTGTGCCGTGGTGGTCAACCTCGTCATCAGCGACACGGTCAAGCAGACCCTCGTCCCCGACCACCTGCTTGGCCGCGTCACCGCCTCCACCCGCTTCATCAGCTGGGGCGTCCAGCCGATCGGCGCCCTCCTCGGCGGCTGGCTCGGCACCTGGCTCGGCCTCGTCGAGGTGATGGTGCTCGCGTCGGCCGGCCTGGTCGCCTCGGCCCTGTGGCCGCTGTTCAGCCCCGTACGCTCCCTGATCCGCCTGCCGGACGACGAGCAGAACGAGACAGCCGGGGACGCCTGAGCAGAACGGGACCCGCCCGCCGACCCACGTGACCGCAGGAGCCACACGTGCCCTTGAAAGCCGAAGTCCGTACGCTGCCCAACGGACTGCGTCTGATCGTCTCCCGGGACGCCACCGCTCCGGTCGCCGCGGTCTGCCTCTGGCTCCAGGCCGGCTCCCGGGACGACCCGCCCGGCCGGACGGGACTGGCGCACCTCTTCGAGCACCTGATGTTCCAAGGCTCGACGCACGTCCCCCCGGGCGGCCACACCGCCGCGGTCGAGGACGGCGGCGGCTTCACCAACGCCTCCACCGGTTTCGAACGCACCACCTTCTACTCGGTCGTACCGGCCGGGATGCTCGAACTGGTGCTGTGGCTGGAAGCGGACCGGCTGGGCGGCATGCTCGACGCGCTCACGCCCCACAGCCTCGCCACCCAACGGGATGTCGTCCTCAACGAACGCCGCGAGCGATACGACAACGTGGCCTACGGGACCGTGGACGAGGAGACCGAACGCATCGCCGACACAGGCGTCACCGACAAAGCCCTCAGGGGCGCTCAGGCCCAGTTGCGCCGCGACTGGCTGGACCGCCTCGCCCACCCCGGCAGCAGAGCCGAAGAACTGTGCGCCGGCGAGGCGTACCTGGGGGACGCCGCGGCGATGGACGACCGGATGAACCAGATGCCGGAGATCACCGTGGACGACATACGGGCCGTCGCAGCCGAACACCTCCGGCCCGGCAACCGCGCCGTTCTACGGCGCCGCCGGCCCCGGCGGTGGCCGAAAACGCGGCCGCCCGCCCCCCGGCGAACGGGAGACGGGCGGACGGTACCGGCAGGGCCTGCTCAGCTCTTCGAGGCGGGCTTCTCCGACGGCGAGGCAGACGCGCCCTTCGAGGAGCCGTCCGAGGCCCCCTCGGACGGCGACTTCGAGGGCGACTTCGACGGCTTCGACGACTCGGACGGGGCGCCGTCCGCGCTGCCGCCACCCTTGCCGTTCGCCGTCGACACCGCGTCCACGGCCTCCTTGACGGCCTTCTTCGCGTCCTTCAGCAGATCGCCCTCGTCCGGCGTCTTGTCACCGGCCAGACCGGCGCCGTTGTAGTCGAGCGTGACCACGACGTTCTCCACACGGGCCACGATCGTCTGCTGCTTGAAGGTGCCTTCCTTCTTCTTCAGGTCGTAGTGCACGGCCGTCGCCTGGTCGCCCGTACCGGCCACCGGCTCCGACTTGACGCCCTTCGCACCCTCGGCGGCCTGGGCCTCCTGGACCTGCTTCTCGTAGTACTCCTGGGCCAGCTTGTCGGCCGGGCCGCGGGCCGCGTCCGACTCGAAGCGCAGCATCGACACGTTCAGCCAGCGGAACTGCGAGCCTTTCACGCCGTTGTTGTCGAGGCTGTCCCAGGAGCAGCTGCCGCGCGTCGAGATGTCGTCCGACTTGCCCTCCTTGCCGGACTTGCTCTTCGGCACGAGGTCCTTCAGCGTCTTCTTCGAGACCGCCTTGCACGGCTCCGGAAGCTTGTCGTACGCCGCCGCCTGCACCGTCGGTGACGGGCTCGCGGACGCCGACCCCGCGGCCTTGGCGGCCTTGTCCGTGCTGTCGCCGGAGCCGGAGTCCGAGGAGCAGCCGGCGGCGACCAGCATCACGGGGACGGCGGCCGCGCAGACAAGGACGCGGTTGAGGCGCTTCGCTCGCTGGTCTCGCTCTACTCGTCGCTGCATGGTTCCTTCACTCATGACGCTCGTGATTCCCTGCGGTCGGAACGGGTCCGAGTGGTCACCGTACGCGGTGAGGCAGCGGTGTGTGCTTCCTTCGTGTGCTTCGCGGGTGGCCGTGAAGGGGCGGTGAAGGGGCCTCAGTCGCCCAGCGAATCCGCCAGCTGGGAGGCCAGTTTCTGCGCCCTGTCCTGCATTTCCTTGCTGTCCGGGACGACGCCGACACTCGCCGGCTGCTCCGCGTACTCGATGGTCACGATGACGTTGGACGTGCGGAACGCCACAGTCACGGTCCGCTGCTTGGCCGTCGAACCGGAACTGCTCAGCGCGTCGTCGAGGAAGGCCTCGTCACCGAGGTCCTCCAGTACCCGGGGCTGCAGATCGGTCGGGGTGGCCGAGGGGGGAGCCGAGGGCGACGAAGAGCCGGAGGGGGCCGGGGAGCCGCTCGGTGACGCGGCCGCACCGCCCGCCGGGGTGCTGCCGGAGGCGGCCGTCTCCGTGGCGGTCGGCTCGGGCAGGTGGGCCGAGGCCTCCCGCTCCGCGAAGAGCTGCTCGGCCTGGCTGTCGTCGCTGACGGCGTTGTCGTAGGAGACGACCCGCTCGAAGTCGATCAGCAGGTGGTCGGTGGCCGTGGAGGAGTCCACCTTCCAGCGGCAGCCGACCTTGCGGTCGGTGTCGAACGTGGTCGTCGGCTCGCCCTCGTAGGCCTTGTCGCGCTGCTCCTCGTCGCTGATCTGCCGGATGCCGGGGAGGAGTTCGTCGAGCGTGCTCTCGCCGACCTCGGCGCAGGGCTCGGGCAGGGTGCGGTAGCGGCCCGGCTCGGCGGCGGGAGATGCCGTGCCGGTGTCGCCGGGGTTGGAGCCGTCCGTCGGGTCGCCGTCGGACGAGCTGCCGGTACAGCCGGCCAGTACCGCCGCGAGGAGCACGGCGATCCCGGGTACCCACGCCTTCCGTTGCACGTGGTGGCTCCTCTCGACGCGGATATTGGCTTGCCGCCGTACAGCGGGCGATGGACACAATGTGTATCGCACGCACTGCCGTGGACGCCGGTCCGATTTCCTTTTCGTCGACCTTGGCTCCGGTATTTGCTGTTGAAGACTTCTGTTTGTCAATGGGGGATTGAGGGCGTTATGTCGTACGTAGAGATACCGGGCGCGAAGGTGCCGATCCGGATGTGGACCGACCCGGCCTCGGTCGAGGAGGGTGCGCTCCAGCAGCTGCGGAACGTCGCCACGCTGCCGTGGATCAAGGGCCTGGCCGTCATGCCCGACGTGCACTACGGCAAGGGTGCGACGGTCGGCTCGGTCATCGCCATGCGGGGTGCGGTGTGCCCGGCCGCGGTGGGTGTGGACATCGGCTGCGGAATGTCGGCGGTGAAGACGTCCCTGACGGCGAACGACCTGCCCGGCGACCTGTCCCGGCTGCGCTCGCGGATCGAGCAGGTGATTCCGGTGGGGCGCGGGATGCATGACGAGGCGGTCGACCCCGGGCGGTTCCACGGACTGGCCACGGCCGGATGGGGCGACTTCTGGTCGCGGTTCGACGGAGTGGCGGAAGCGGTCAAGTTCCGCCAGGAACGTGCCACCAAGCAGATGGGAACGCTCGGCGGAGGCAACCATTTTGTCGAGGTGTGCACGGATACGACCGGATCTGTCTGGCTGATGCTGCACTCCGGTTCCCGGAACATCGGCAAGGAACTCGCCGAGCACCACATCGGCGTGGCCCAGAAGCTCCCGCACAACCAGGGCCTGGTCGACCGGGACCTCGCCGTCTTCGTCGCGGACACCCCGCAGATGGCGGCCTACCGCAACGACCTGTTCTGGGCGCAGGAGTACGCCAAGCACAACCGCTCGATCATGATGGCGCTCCTGAAGGACGTGGTCCGCAAGGAGTTCAAGAAGGCGAAGCCGACCTTCGAGCCGGAGATCAGCGCGCACCACAACTACGTGGCCGAGGAGCGCTACGACGGGATGGACCTGCTCGTGACCCGCAAGGGCGCGATCCGGGCCGGCTCCGGCGAGTACGGGATCATCCCGGGTTCCATGGGCACGGGTTCGTACATCGTGAAGGGCCTCGGCAACGCCAAGTCCTTCAACTCGGCCTCGCACGGCGCGGGCCGGCGCATGAGCCGCAACGCGGCCAAGCGCCGGTTCTCCACCAAGGATCTGGAGCAGCAGACCCAGGGCGTGGAGTGCCGCAAGGACTCCGGCGTCGTCGACGAGATCCCGGGCGCCTACAAGCCGATCGAGCAGGTCATCGACCAGCAGCGGGACCTGGTGGAGGTCGTGGCGCGGATCAAGCAGGTCGTCTGCGTGAAGGGCTGACCGGCGGGCTCTGCGGGTTCTGGTGCACCGGGCGGCTCCACGCCTCCCGGTGCACTTTGCGGATCTGCGCCGCCCGGTGCACCTGCCGGTCCACGCCTCCTGGTGCGCCTTCCGGCTCTACGACTCCCGGTGCACCTTCGTGTTCGACGCCTGGGCGCGGGGGCGCAGGACCAGGAGGTCGACGTTGACGTGGGCGGGGCGGGTGACCGCCCACGTGATCGTGTCGGCGACGTCGTCGGCCGTGAGGGGTTCGGCGACGCCCTGGTAGACCTTGGCCGCCTTTTCCTCGTCGCCGCCGAAGCGGGTCAGGGCGAACTCGTCCGTCTTGACCATGCCGGGGGCGATCTCGATGACGCGGACCGGCTGTCCGACGATCTCCAGGCGCAGGGTCTCGGCGAGGACGTGGGCGCCGTGCTTGGCCGCGACGTAGCCACCGCCGCCCTCGTAGGTGCCGTGGCCCGCGGTGGAGGAGACGACCACGACCGTGCCGTCGCCGCTCGCGATCAGCTTCGGCAGCAGGGCCTGGGTGAGGTTGAGGGTGCCGAGGACGTTCGTCTCGTACATGCGGCGCCAGTCGTCCGGGTCGCCGGTGGCGACCGGGTCGGCGCCGAGCGCGCCGCCCGCGTTGTTGACCAGCACGCCGATCGTCCTGAACGCCGTGGCGAACTCGTCGACCGCCGCGCGGTCCGTGACGTCGAGGGCGTACGCCGTGGCCTGGTGGCCCGCCGCGTTGATCTCCTCCGCCAGGGCCTCGATGCGGTCCTTGCGGCGTGCGGTGAGGACGACGCGGTAGCCCGCCGAGGCGAGTTGCCGGGCCGTGGCGGCGCCGATTCCGCTGCTCGCACCGGTGACGACGGCGATGCGGGAGGCTGCGGACGGGGCGTCGGTGGCCATGGGAGCTCCTCGGGCGTGGATGTGCGGGGCGTACGGTGCGCAGGCGCTTCCGGCCAGGATAGGCAGGCCCCGTGGTGGGAGAATGAGGCTGGGTGGTCCCCTGTTCTCCCGGAGGTGGATCATGGGTGAGGCGCGTGAGGTCATGGACCGGCTCACGGAAGCGGTCACGGGACACGCCGATCTGAAGGTCATCGCCGATCTGTACGCCGAGGACGCGGTCGCCTTCACACCCGACGAGGGCGAGCTGCGCGGACGCGACGCCATCGTCGAGTACTGGCGGACCATGACGGAGGCGGTTCCCGAGGCGACGTTCCAGGCGCTGCACTCCTACGAGGCAGGTGACACGGCGATCGACGAGGGCGTCTACCGCGGGCGGAACACCGGTCCGCTGGAGCTGCCCAACGGCGAGACGCTGCCGCCGACGCAGAAGGAGGTCCGGATCCGCGGGGTGGACATCGCCACCGTGCAGGACGGGCGGATCGTCGACTACCGGCTGTACTTCGACGAGATGGACTTCCTGGGGCAGCTGGGCCTGCTGCCGCCCGACGAGCCGTTCTGAGCTCCCCCGGCCGTTGTGAGCCGCCCGGCCGTTCCGAGCGCCCCGGCCGTTCCGAGCCCCCGAGGGGCCGAGCCCCCGAGCCCCCGAGGGGCCGGTCAGTTTCCTCGCGGGGCGTACATGATGACGGCCATGCCCGCGAGGCAGACCAGCGCGCCCGCGATGTCCCAGCGGTCCGGGCGGTAGCCGTCGGCGACCACGCCCCACAGGATCGAACCGGCGACGAAGATCCCGCCGTACGCGGCGAGGACGCGGCCGAAGTGGGCGTCGGGCTGGAACGTCGCGACGAAGCCGTAGGCCCCCAGGGCGAGGACGCCGCCGGCCGCCCACAGCCAGCCCTTGTGCTCGCGCACGCCCTGCCAGACCAGCCACGCGCCGCCGATCTCCAGCAGGGCGGCGAGGACGAACAGGGCGGCGGAGCGGACTACGAACATGGCGGTCAGCTTCGCACGCCCGGTCCACCCCGGTCGCGCCCCGGGGGTCAGTCGCCCCGGGTCTCGGCGTCGTAGCGCTCGCGGGCGTCCCTGACCTCGTCGAAGTGGTTCTCCGCCCAGTCCTTCACGGCCGTCAGGAGGAGGGCCAGGTTGTGGCCCAGGGGCGTGAGCTCGTAGTCGACGCGGACCGGGACGGACGGGGTGACGGTGCGGGTGAGGAGGCCGTCGCGCTCCAGTGAGCGCAGGGTCTGGGTGAGCATCTTCGGGCTGACGCCGGCGATCTTGCGGCCGAGGTCGCTGTAGCGCAGGGGGCCCGGGGCGAGGGCGGACACGACGAGGCTGACCCACTTGTCGCTGATGCGGTCCAGCAGCTGGTTGGTGGGGCAGCTCTTGAGGAACGCGTCGTACTCGATGCGGGCCTGCTCGCGCCGCTGGGCCGCCGTCATCGTGGCCATTGCTCACCTCCGGGGTATGTACGCACTCACAGGTAACTACTTACTGAAGGATAGTAGCTCTTCCTAGGGTTGTGAGGGCCGGGAGGACGTCCCGGGTACCGACAATCCAAGGAGCGTCGCTGTGCGTGCTGTTGTGGTGAACTCGTTCGGTGGGCCGGAGGCCGTGGAGGTCGTGGAGGCCGGGGTGCCGGAGCCGGGTGCGCGTCAGGTGCGGATCAAGGTCGCGGCGGCCTCGCTGAATCCCGTGGACGCGGGCGTGCGGGCCGGTGTCTTCGGGGGCGCGGGCAAGCGGATCGGACTCGGCTGGGACGTCGCCGGGACGGTGGACGCGGTGGGCGTCGCCAGTGCGTGGAGCGTCGGGGACGAGGTGGTGGCGCTCGACTACGGCATGGTCAAGCCGCTGGGCACCCACGCCGAGTACGTCGTCGTCGACACGGACGCCGTGGCCCTGGCGCCCGCCTCGGTGGACGCGGTCCATGCGGCGACCCTGCCGCTGAACGCGCTGACCGCCCTGCGGGCCCTGGATCTGCTGGAGCTGACGCCGGACCGGTCGCTGCTGGTCACGGGTGCGGCGGGTGCGGTCGGCGGCTACGCGGTCCAGCTGGCCGCGCACCGGGGGATACCGGTGGCCGGGCTGGCCAGGGAGGGAGACGAGGCGTTCGTGCGGTCTCTGGGTGCCGGGCGTTTCGCCGGCGGCGCCGCCCCGGACGGAGAGTTCGACGCGGTGCTGGACGCCGCCGTTCTCGGTGAGCCGGCCCTGGCCGCGGTGCGCGACGGGGGCCGTTACGTCGGCGTCATCCCGCAGGCGGAGCCGGCCTCCGTCCGGGGGGTGCGGACGAGCGCGGTCGAGGTGAGCGCGGACGGGGCGCGGCTGGCGGAGCTGGTGAGGCTGGTGGACGAGGGGGTGCTGACGACGCGGGTGGCCGAGACGTTCGCGCTGGAGGATGCCGCCAAGGCGCATGCCCGGCTCGACGGGGGAGGTGTGCGGGGGCGGCTGGTGTTCGTGCCGTGACGCCCGGGGCGGGGCCCGGGGTCAGGCCCGGGCCCTCCACGACGGCCCGGGGTCAGGCCGGGCCCTCCACGACGGCCCCGAGGCCCGGCCCGGGCCTTCCGTGGCGGCCGTGGCGGCCGTGGCGGCTCCCTCGGGGGAACAACTCCACGTCGGCTGCCGTTCTCCCTTATGGTTGAACGGTAAACAACCTGGAGGGTGAGCGAGCATGCAGTTCGGGATCTTCAGCGTCGGCGACGTCACGCCCGACCCCACCACCGGCCGGACGCCCACGGAGCGCGAGCGCATCAAGGCGATGGTGGCCATCGCGCTGAAGGCCGAGGAGGTGGGCCTCGACGTCTTCGCCACCGGAGAGCACCACAACCCGCCCTTCGTGCCGTCGTCCCCCACGACGATGCTCGGCTACGTCGCGGCCCGCACCGAGCGGCTGATCCTCTCCACGGCCACCACCCTGATCACCACCAACGACCCGGTGAAGATCGCCGAGGACTTCGCGATGCTCCAGCACCTGGCCGACGGCCGGGTCGACCTGATGCTGGGCCGCGGGAACACCGGCCCGGTCTACCCCTGGTTCGGGCAGGACATCCGGCAGGGCATCAACCTCGCCGTCGAGAACTACGCCCTGCTCCACCGCCTCTGGCGCGAGGACGTCGTCGACTGGGAGGGGAAGTTCCGCACACCCCTGCAGGGCTTCACGGCCACACCCCGCCCGCTGGACGGCGTCCCGCCGTTCGTCTGGCACGGGTCGATCCGCTCACCGGAGATCGCCGAGCAGGCCGCGTACTACGGCGACGGCTTCTTCCACAACAACATCTTCTGGCCGGCCGACCACACCAAGCGCATGGTCGAGCTCTACCGCGAGCGGTACGCCCACTACGGCCACGGCACCCCCGAGCAGGCGATCGTCGGCCTCGGCGGGCACGTGTTCATGCGGAAGAACGCCCAGGACGCGGTGCGCGAGTTCCGCCCCTACTTCGACGTCGCCCCGGTCTACGGGCACGGGCCGTCGCTGGAGGACTTCACGGAGCAGACGCCGCTGACCGTCGGCTCCCCGCAGCAGGTCATCGAGAAGACGCTGGCGTTCCGCGAGTACGCCGGCGACTACCAGCGCCAGCTGTTCCTGATCGACCACGCCGGCCTGCCGCTGAAGACCGTGCTGGAGCAGATCGACCTGCTCGGCGAGGAGGTCGTGCCGGTGCTGCGCAAGGAGTTCGCCGTGGACCGCCCGGCGGACGTCCCGGACGCCCCGGCGCACGCGGCCCGGGTCGCCGGGGGCCGAGGGTGAGGACACGGTAGGGCCCGGCTCCGAGGTTGCCCGGCCGCTGGTGAGAGGGGAGTAAGAAGGACGCCCCGGCGCAGCGCGGACCGTCCCGGCGGCCGGGTGGCTTGGCACACTGGACGCGTGTCCCACACCGTGCTGCTCGCCGAAGACGACCGCGCCATCCGCAACGCCCTGGAGCGTGCCCTGACCCTGGAGGGCTACCAGGTCATGGCGGTCGCCGACGGTGTCGAGGCGCTGGCTCAGGCCCACCGCAACCGCCCGGACGTACTCCTGCTGGACGTGATGATGCCCGGCATCGACGGTCTCCAGGTGTGCCGGGTGCTGCGCGCCGAGGGGGACCGGACCCCGGTGCTGATGCTGACCGCCCTCGTGGAGACCGCCGACCGGATCGCCGGGCTGGACGCGGGCGCCGACGACTACGTGGTCAAGCCCTTCGACGTGGAGGAGGTCTTCGCCCGGCTGCGTGCCCTGCTGCGCCGCACCAGCCCGGTGGGGGCCGGCAGCGCACCCGTGGCCGAGGTGCCCAGGCCGCTGTCGGAGCGGTTCCTGGAGGCGGCCGGGATCCGTATGGACCCGCAGGCCCGCCGGGTCTGGCGGGGCGCGCGCGAGCTGGAACTGACCCGCACCGAGTTCGAGCTGCTGGAACTGCTGGTGCGCAACGCGGGCATCGTCCTCGACCACTCCACGATCTACGACCGCATCTGGGGCTACGACTTCGGGCCCGGCTCGAAGAACCTCGCCGTCTACGTCGGCTATCTGCGCCGCAAGCTCGACGAGCCGGACGCGCCGCAGCTGATCCACACGGTGCGCGGCGTGGGTTACGTGCTGCGGGAGGACTGAGTGGGCCGCCTGGGCCGCCTGCTGGCCGGGCGGCGGCCGAAGCTGGTCTCGCTGCGCACCACGTTCGCCGTGTCGTTCGCGGCGGTGACGGCGGCCGTGACGATCCTGGTCGGCATCCTGTCGTACAGCGCCGCCGCCCGGCTGGTGCGGGTGGACCAGCAGACGGTGTTCGACGAGGTCGTGCAGGACCTGCGCGACGAGGTGCGGCAGAACCGCATGACGCCCGGCGACTTCTCCTCCGCCGCACCCGGCCACGACCTCGTGCGGCCCGCCCGCACCGACGTGCAGGTGCTCGGCCCGGACGGGCACGTCGTGGATGCGGGCAATCCGGGGTTGCCGGTCACCGGCACCGACGCGCGGATCGCCGCCCGGACGCTCTCCGGGCAGGTGGCCGAGCACAAGGACGTCGACGTGGGCAGCGACGTCTACCGCGTCGCCACCGTCTCCCTCGGCGGCGGCCGGGGCGCGGTGCAGGTCGCGCAGGAGTTCAGCGACGTCGAGGACCTGCTGCGGGCACTCCAGCAGCGGACGCTGCTGCTGATGGCCGCCGTCGTGATCGGCGCCGGGCTGTTCGGCTGGTGGCTGGCCCGGCGGATCACACGACGCCTGGTCGTGCTGACCGACGCCGCCGAGGACGTCGCCCGCACCCGCCGGCTGGGCATCCAGGTGCCGGTGGCCGGCCATGACGAGGTCGGCCGGCTCGGCCGGGCCTTCGACCGCATGCTGGGCCGGCTCGCGCAGTCCGAGGAGGACCAGCGCCGCCTGGTCCAGGACGCGGGCCACGAGCTGCGCACGCCGCTGACCTCGCTGCGCACCAACATCTCCCTGCTGCGCCGGATCGACGAACTCCCGCCGAAGGCCCGCGAGGAGCTGGTCGCCGACCTGGGCCAGGAGGCCCGGGAGCTGACCGACCTGGTCAACGAGCTGGTGGATCTCGCGGCCGGGCAGTCCGACACCGAGCCGCCGCGGCGGGTGGACGTCGCCGACATCGCCGAGGAGGTGGCAGGGGCGGCCCGGCGCCGCAGCGGCCGGGAGATCCGGCTGCGCGCGAGCGGCGACACCACGACCGACGGGCGGGCCGGGATGCTGACCCGTGCGCTGTCCAACCTCGTCGAGAACGCGGTCAAGTTCGACCAGGGAGGCCGGGCCCCCATCGAGATCGTCGTCTCGGGGCCCGCCCGGCCCGGCCGGATCCGGGTCGAGGTCCTCGACCGGGGGCCGGGCATCGCCGAGCGCGACCTCACCCGGGTCTTCGACCGCTTCTACCGCGCCGCCGACGCCCGCTCCCTGCCCGGCTCGGGCCTCGGCCTGTCCATCGTCCGCGAGGTGGCCCTCGCCCATGGCGGAGCGCCGTTCGCGTTCCGGCGGGAAGGGGGCGGGACGGTCACCGGGTTCACGGTGGGCGGGGGGATCGACTGACACCACGGGACTGAGCCGAGGCCTCCGCCGGTCCCGAGCGGGGTGGTGCGGGGCGACCGGTCCGGGAGGGGTCAGTCCGCCAGGGCGTAGAAGCCGATCGGCGAATTGGGCCGGAACCCGATCCGCGGATACACGGGCGCCCCGGCCGCGGTCGCGTGCAGTGTCGCCCTGGTCAGGCCGGTCGAGCGGGCGCCCTCGTACAGCGCCTTGCGGGTCACGGCCTCCCCGTAGCCCCGCCGTTCCCACGCCGGATCGGTGGCCACGAGCACGACGAAGAGCCGCCCGTCCGCCTCCACGGTGGCGGCGCAGGTCACGGGGACCCCCTCGCGCAGCCCCAGATACGCGTACACCCCGCTCTTCCACAGCGTGGACCCGGCGAGCCCGTCCCGCCCGTCCTCCAGCGGGAAACCGTAGGCGCGCGAGTTGATGTCCGCGTACGCGCGCAGCAGGTCGTCGCTGTCCACGCGCACGAAGGTCAGCTCGGGGTGGGCGGGTGCGGGCAGGGGCAGCAGGTCTCCCGCCATCCCGGTGCCGGGGAAGGCGTACCGCAGGCCCGCCTGCTCGGCGGCGGCCCCGAGCGCCGCACGCGCCCCGTCGTCGAGCAGGGACTCGAAGACCCACAGGAACCCGGGGTGGGACTTGGAGCGCATGATCTCGGCGGCCTCGTTCAGCCGCTGCTTCAGCGCCCCGGCGTCCGCCCCGGCCTCCGTCAGGGTCACGCAGTTCCAGAAGGCGAACCGGCAGTCGGCCCACCGCACGGCGATGCCCGGCAGGTCCCGCACGTCGGCGTGGGGCTCCCGGTCGAGCACCATGGCCCGCCAGACCGTGGCGAGCTGTTCCACCGACTCGATCGTGTCCGCGAGTTCACGCACGGGGTCCCCCTCAGGTCACCGACTGCTGCCGCACCGGTCCTGCCCGTCAGAGGCCCGCCTCATCCCCCTGCCCGGTCCCCACCGTGCGGGAGCCCGGCATAAAAGGCCCGTAAACATTGCCGGAACACGGCAATGAAACGGTTCCTCCTCGCGTGTGAGTATCCCGTCAAGTCGGAGTTCAGCGGCGGGCGGGAGGGGGACGGCGCGCATGGTCTGGTTTCTGGGACTGGGCATCACGGGGGTCGCGTTGCTCGCCCTGTCGCTGGTCTTCGACGGGGTGCTGGACGGTGTGCTCGACGGTGCGCCGGGCAGTGCCCTGGACGGTTGGCTGTCGCTGCCGGTCGTCGCCGGGTTCCTGGCGATGACCGGCTTCGGCGGCGCCGTCGCCACCACTGCGGCGGATGCCGGTCCCGTGGTCGCCACCACGGCGGGGGCCGTGTGCGGGCTCACGACGGCCTGGCTGACGTACCGCTTCAGCCGCGCCCTGATGCGTGATCAGACGGCTCACACACCGACCGGTGACGGCCTGGTGGGTACGTCGGGCAACGTGGTCACGGCCATCCCGGCGGACGGTTACGGAGAGGTGCTGCTGCGACTCGCGGGGCAGACGGCCAAGTTCGCCGCCCGCAGCGCGGGGCCGGTGGCCCGGGGCGCCGAGGTGTGGGTGGAGGCGGTGCCCTCCGCCACCTCCGTCGTGGTCCGCCCGGTGGACCGCTGACCTTTCCTCTCTCCCTCTGCCCCTCTCCCCTCTCCCTTCCTTCTCTCTTTCTCTCTTTCTCCTTTTCGTATGTGATTCGGGGGCACTGTCATGAGTCCTGTCGTCTTCGCGGTCGTAGGGGCCGTCGTACTCCTCGTGCTGCTGGCACTGGTCGTGGTCACCCGCTACAAGGTGGCGGGTCCGAGTGAGGCGTTCATCGTCACCGGCCGGCGGGGCAAGAAAGCCACCGACCCGGAGACCGGACGGGTCTTCACCGACAACAGCGGGCAGAAGGTCGTGGTCGGCGGCGGGGTGTTCGTCGTGCCGTTCGTGCAGCAGAGGTTCACCCTCGACCTGTCCTCCCGGCACATCCCCGTCGCGGTGCGCGGCGCGGTCACGCTGCGCGGCGTGAAGGCCAACCTGGACGGCGTCGCGATCGTCAAGGTCGGCGGCACCGAGGACTCCATCCGAGCCGCCGCACAGCGGTTCCTGATGCAGCAGGACGGCATCGTCGGCTTCACCCAGGAAGTGCTGTCCGGTGCGCTGCGGGCCATCGTCGGGCGGATGTCGGTGGAGGACGTCATCCGTGACCGGGCGGCGTTCGCCGGGCAGGTCGCGGAGGAGGCCGAGGCCAGCCTGTCCGGGCAGGGGCTGGTGCTGGACGCGTTCCAGATCCAGGACATCACCACCGAGGGCTCCTATCTGGAGGACCTCGGCCGGCCCGAGGCGGCACGCGCCAGGCAGGAGGCCGACATCGCCGAAGCCGTCGCCCGGCGGGCCGCCGAGCAGGCACGGCTCAAGGCGGAGGAGGAGATCGCGGTCGCGCAGCGGACGTTCGCCCTCAAGCAGGCCGAGATCAAGGCCGAGACCGACGAGGCCGCGGCCCGTGCGGCGGCTGCCGGACCGCTGGCCGAGGCGGCCCGGCAGCAGGAGATCCTCACCCAGCAGGAGAAGGTCGCCGAGCGGCAGGCCGCACTGACCGACCGGCAGCTCGACACCCAGGTCCGCAAGCCCGCCGACGCCCAGCGCTACGCCGCCGAGCAGGAGGCCGAGGCCAAGCGCGTCGCCCGGGTCAAGCAGGCCGAGGCGGACAAGGCGGCCGGGATCGCGGCTGCGCAGGCGGAGGCCGAGCGGGCCCGCCTGACCGGTGAGGGCGAGAAGCAGCGCCGCTCGGCGCTGGCCGAGGCGGAGGCCGTCGAGGGCCTGAAGCAGGGTGAGGCCGAGCGGTCCCGGCGGGCGGCGATCGCCGAGGCGGTACGGCTGGAAGGTGAGGCAGAGGCGTCGGCGATCGGTGCGAAGGGCGCGGCCGAGGCCGAGGCGATGCGCAAGAAGGCGGACGCGTTCGGGCAGTACGGCGACGCGGCCGTCCTGCAGATGCTCGTCGGGGTGCTGCCGGAGGTCGTGGCCAAGGCGTCCGAGCCGCTCAGCGCGGTGGACAAGATGACGGTCATCTCCACCGACGGCGCCGGCCGCATCCCGCGGGCCGTCGCGGACAACGTCGCCCAGGGCCTGGAACTTCTCGGTTCCACGACCGGCGTCGACCTCACCGAGCTGCTGAAGGGCATGACGCAGCGCACTCCGGCGGTGGGAGACCAGCCGGCGTCGCTCAACGGGAAGGTGGAGATCACCGGCTGACGGACCTCTGATCCGCACGGGCCCGCCCACCTGTCGCGATGGGCGGGCCGCGGGGCGTGAAGCGTCACCTGTCGCCGGACGCCGGACGGGCGGGCCGCGGGGCGTGAAGCGTCACCTGTCGCTGGACGGGCGGGCCGCGGCCCAGGTCCGCCCCTTCTTCCCGCCCCGGTCAGATCTCCTGCGCGGGCCAGTCCAGCAATCGTGCCCCGATGACGGCGGTTTGCAGGGTGTAGCGGTGCACGGGGTCGGCCGGGTCGGCGCCGGTCAGCTGGTGGATGCGTTCCAGCCGGTACGTCAGGGCCCGCACGCTCAGTGCCAGGCGGCGGGCCGCCTCGGCCGCCGTGCAGCCGGAATCGAAGTACACCCGCAGCGTTTCCAGCAGCGGCTCCGCACCGCCGCGGGCCCGTTTCAACGGCCCGAGCACGCTGAGCACGAGGTCGGCCATGGCCTGCCGGTCGCGGGCGAGGACCGGGTAGACCAGCAGGTCGGCGGCGCGCACGACCGGGTCTTCCAGGCCCAGCCGGCCGGCGAGTTCGAGGGTGCTGAGCGCCTCCTCGTAGGAGTGCACCACGCCGCCGGCGCCGGGCCGAGGGCGGCCGATGGCCACGCGGCCGTCGTCCGTGGCGGCGTGCGCCTGCTTGGCGAAGTAGGCGAGCACGTCGTCCTGGTCGCCCGGAGCGATGCAGACCAGCTGTTCGTTCTTGGTGGTCAGCAGGATGCGCCGGTTGCCGAACCGCGCTGTCAGCGCGGCCTCTATCCGGCGGGTGACCGGTCCGACGTCGTCGTACGCCTCGGGCCCCTCGGCGACCGCGACGGCATGGACGTGGGACAGCACGAGGCCGAAGCGCTCGGCACGTTCGGCGAGGCGGCCCAGGTCGCTGCGGCCGTACAGCAGGTCGTCGATGAACTCCCGGCGCGCGGCCTCCTCTTCGCGCACGGCCTGACGCTGCGCCCGCTCGTAACCCTCGGCGAAGGCGTCGACCGCCTGTTCCACCGCGGCCAGGACGTGGTCGGCGGAGCCCTGCGGGCCGGGCCAGGCGGCCCGGGTGGCCGCGAGGTGCTCCCGTACGAGGCTGCGCAGGCTGTGTCCGCGCTCCGCGGCCTGCTCACCCAGGGCGCGGCGGGCGTCGAGTTCGTCCCGCGTCAGCCGACGGCCGGTCGCGGAGACCTCTGCCAGGATCTCCGCGTACCGGTCCAGATACCGCGTCGCCGCGTCCGGCTCGCCCACCCCGCCCCCTGTCCCTGCTGTCTCGTGTGCCGTTGACGGTTTCTTGACGGCCACCGGCAGGCAGACCCTAGTGAACTCTGCCGGGAACCGGCAATGCCGATCCGGCTCGGTGCCCGGCATCATGGGCGCTGGGGAGCACCACGGACGGTTCCGGTGCCGGAGCCCGGAAAGGCACCGGCGCCGGAACCGCACTGCGTTCGGGTTCAGTTCCCGGTGGCGCGCGCATAGGTCACGAAGGCCGCGCCACTGTCCAGCACGGTGTGGCCGGTGAGCTCCCAGCCGCGCGGATCGAAGGCTGCCTTGTGGGAGAAGACCGGGATCCCGGCGCCGATGGTCAGCGGGGCCACCTTGAGGACGAGCTGGTCGATCTCGCCGTACAGGGAACCGGCCAGTTCCGCGCCGCCCAGCAGCCAGATGTCCTTGCCGTCCTCCTGCTTCAGCTGCCGTACCTTCTCCACGGGGTCACCGGCGACCAGTTCGACGGCCGGGGCCGGGGCCTCGGTGAGGGTCCGGGAGAAGACCAGGTGACGCAGGTGGGGGTAGGCGTCGTCGATGCCGGCCTTGAGGCCGACCTCGTAGCTGCGCCGTCCTTCCAGGACGGTGTCGAAGTGCGTGCCCTCCGCGGTGACCGACAGCGCCGCCCGGGCCTGGACGGGCAGGGTCTCCGGGTACTCCGTCGCCAGGTACTGGATGTAGTCCGCCGGGATCGGCCAGAAGCCGGCCGGTCCGGTGGGGTCGGCACCGTCCGGGCCCGCGATGAAACCGTCCAGCGTGGTGGCGATGTAGTACACGAGCTTTCGCATACGGTGCTCTCTCTTCCGGGTCTGTGCGATGGGCTGGAGATCAGAGTGGATCATCCCCATGGCTCTTCACGCAGGGACATCGTGATGTCGGCGCCTTCGGGCCGCAGCCGATCACGGAGTTTCCGGCACAAGCGCGTGATGTCCCTGCCGACCGGAGGGAGCTGCCCCGCCGAGTGGCTGGAGCTGCCGTCTGTCCGGCCGCCGGGTCCGGCCGGGGGCTTTAGGGTCGAGTCGGCATGGGCTGGACGGCATGGACAAGGTGAGGCGGGCCGCGTGATCCGGGTAGTGGTGGTGGACGACGAGGCACTGGTCCGTTCCGGCTTCGAACTCATCCTGGGTGCGGCCGAGGACATCGAGGTCGTCGCGACCGCCGGTGGGGGAGGGGCCGTGGAGACGGTGCGCCGGGAGCGGCCCGACGTGATCCTGCTGGACATCCGGATGCCGGACGTCGACGGCCTCACCGTCCTGCGCGAGCTGCGCGCGATGCCGGATCCGCCGGTGGTGGCGATGCTGACCACGTTCGACGCCGACGAGTACATCCTGACCGCGCTGCACTCCGGCGCTGCCGGTTTCCTCCTCAAGGACACCGAGCCGGAGCAGCTCGCCCACCTGGTGCGCACCCTTGCCGCAGGCGGTGTCGTGCTGTCCCCCAAGGCGTCGCGGACACTGCTGCGCAACCATCCCGGCAGCGGGGCGGCCGTCGACGAGGTGGCGGCCCGCGTCCGGCTGCTCACCGCCCGGGAGCGCGATGTCCTCGTCCTGGTGGCGGAGGGCCTGTCGAACGCGGACATCGGAGCGCGCATCCACCTGAGCGCCGGCACGATCAAGGACCACGTCAGCGCGATCCTCACGAAGCTGCGGGTGACGAGCCGGGTGCAGGCCGCGCTGCTGGCGCAGCGGGCCGGCCTGCTCGACGAGCGTCCGCAGCCGCAGGCCGGGCGATGAGCCGCGCCGCGGCTGCCTGGAAGCGGGTTCCCACTCCGGTCGTCGACGTCCTTCTGGTGGCGGTGGCGGCCCTGGACGTATGGCTGAACACGTGGGAGAACACGCGCTTCGGCGTCTTTCCGGCCGCGGTCGGTTGCGCGGCACTGGCCTTCCGGCGCCGGTTCCCGCTCGCCGTGTTCCTGCTCACCCTGCCCATCGCGCTGACGCAGGATGTCGCCGTCGCGGTGCTCGTGGCGCTGTTCACCCTGGCCGAGCGCTCCCGCAACCGCCGTCTCCTCGCGGTCTGCATCGCCCTGGCCGCCGTCGCGGGCAGTGTCCCGTGGCCCCTGGCCGAGGCCGACCGGACCATGACGCTGGTCTTCTTCGTGTACGGCCTGGCGACCTCCGCGACCCCGGTCCTCTTCGGCCAGCTTCTCCAGGCGCAACGGGACCTGGCGCGGCGGCTGGACGAGATCGAGGAAGCCAGGGAACACGAGCAGGCCCTGCACGCCCAGGCCGTGCTCGCCCGCGAACGCGCCCAGCTGGCCCGTGAGATGCACGACGTGGTCTCCCACCAGGTCAGCCTGATCGCCGTACGGGCCGGAGCCCTCCAGGTCGCCACCAAGGACGACAACACCAAAGAGGCCGCCCGCACGATCCGTTCGCTGAGCGTCACCACGCTCGACGAACTGCGGACCATGGTCACGCTGTTGCGCGCCTCGGGCGGCCGCGCCACCGAGCTGACGCCCCAGCCCACTCTCGCCGACCTGCACAAGCTGGTGGAATCGAGCGGTACTCACGCGGAGCTGACCGGTGATCTTCCGGACGCCGTGGGCACCCCCGCCCAACGGGCCGTCTACCGCACGGTCCAGGAGGCGCTGACCAACGTACGCAAGCACGCCCCCGGCGCCGTGGCCCGCGTCGAACTGTGGCAGAAGGGCGACGACGTCGGAGTGACGGTCACCAACACCGCGCCCACACGTCCCTCCCTGTCCCTGCCCGGTTCGCAGCAGGGCCTGATCGGCCTGCGAGAGCGGGCCGAGATCCTGCACGGGGCCCTGGAGTCCGGCCCGACAGCGGAGGGCGGCTACCGGGTGCGGCTGCGGCTTCCGCTCAGCGCGGACTGACCGACCGGCGGACCCGGCCGGATTCCATGACGATCCGTCCGGCGCCGGTCACCGTCGACAGGCGGTGGGCTACCACGAGCACGGTGGTCTCACGGGCCACCTCCGTGATGACATCCCGCAGCGCGGCCTCGTTGACGGCGTCGAGTTGCGAGGTCGCCTCGTCCTCGTCCAGGAGCAGCAGCCGGGGCTTGCACAGGAGGGCGCGGGCGATGGTGATGCTGCCGTTCGCCGCCCGGCAGCTCGGAGCCGCGGTGTCCGACGGGGGTGTTCAGGCCGTGGGGCAGGCGCTCGACGAGGGGGTCGAGCTTCGTCCGGGCCGACTCGCCGCTCTCTGATGGGGCTCAGCGCCGGAGGTCTTGGACCATCACCGCGTACACGGGTGAGTCGGCGAATGGTTGCTGCTCGCCGACTTTGCCGTATCCCCACGACTTATAGAGCTCCTGCACCTTGGGGTGGGTGACGTCGACCAGGAGCACGGCGAGGTCCTCCGTACGTTCCTTGAGCAGCGCCTCATGCAGCCGCTCAGAGATGCCCCGCTTGCGCCAGTCGGGGCGCACCATCACCTCGGACACGGCGTAGGTAGAGGTGTGGCCGTGGCTCGGCTCGTAGCCGGTGGAGCGCCACCACTCCCGGCCGGGAGCAAGCGGGGCGCCGTAGGCGAAGCCGACCGGTTCGTCTTCGTCGTACGCCACCACGCAGGAGAAGCCGTCCATGCCGGTCCAGTGGTCGACGAACCAGGCGAAGCGCTGGTGGAAGGGATCGTCCATCTGGTCGGCGTAGGCGTCGGCGTGTACGTCGATGAGCATCTGCCGAAAGGCCTCGGGGAGGTTTCCGTGCTGGAAGTGACGCAGGTCGGTCACGCTCGGCTCCATTCGGTTCGCAAGCGGTCTGCCCAGTCTCGTGAGTAGGAGGCGGAGGGAGCCATGACGAACAGGCCTCGGTGGAAGTCGCCCATGAGCGTGCGCATACGACCGGGCAATGGGTCGCCATCCATGATGGTGAAGACGTCGGTGGCTGAGGCCGTGGCCTGTTCGGCCTCTCCCTGGTGGAGCTGCGCGAGGGCGAGCTGGGCCGTCGCGAGGGCCGTGTTGCGCCGGAAGGCGGTCGGGATCCTGGCCAGCGCGCGGTGAGCCATGGCTTCGGCATGGGGGTGGCGTCCGCTGTTGAACTGGACGATTGCGGCGAGGTGGTCAAGTTCGGCCTGCCCGTAGAAGGCGGTCCAGCGCGGACGCTCTCGGTCGGCCACCCTGGTGAAGGTGTCCTGGGCTGATCCCAGTGAACGCAGGCCCGCACGGCCGTCACCGAGAGCCGCGTACGCGAGGGCGACGCGGACTCGGCCCAGCGAGTCGAAGAACGGGTCTCGGCGAGCCGCTGAGGAGGCTTGCGCGGCCTGAGCCGCTGCGAGGGCTTCGGGCCAGTTCTGCCGCTGGTAGGCGAGCATCGAGAGGTTGACCCAGACCCGCATTTCGGTGGGGCCGTCCTGGGAGAGGCCGGCGTACGTCGCTGATTCGTTCAGGTAGCTCTGGGCCTGGTCGAGATTGCGGGCGTCGATGCAGGACCAGGCGGCGATGGTGGTGTATTCGGCGGCCAGTGCGTACAGGGCTCGGCGGACGCGTTCGCCGGCGTTGCGCTGCTGTAGTTCCAGCACCCTGGTGCGGCCCTGGGCGGCGGCCTTCTCCAGTGCCGTGTGTCCGCCCTGGCGGTCGTCGGCTTCGACAAGGGCGTTCATCCCGGCAGCGACCCGGGCCACGTCCGACATGCCGACGGTCCGGCGTTGGGCCACGAAGGGAACGGCGGCAGCTGCGCTTCCGGTCGCTGAGGTGAGGAAAGTCCGACGCCGCACGGGGTCCTCCTGCGGGTGCTGCATGGTGCGTGGTGCGCTGAACCCTCAACCGGCGCTTGAGGATGGCGTTCGCTCCCATGGACCGACCGTAGCCCTGTGGTCACTGGCCGAACCAGACCCGAGGTCACCGGAGCGTAAAGTCTTCCGGTTCGCGGAGGCACGGCGGGGCGCGACTTTTCCTGTTCACCGTCGGCCAAGGGCCGTTGACTCGGTACCAGCCGTTGAGCGGGCGAGATTCCCCTTCCTGCCTCTCGATGCGTGGAGGAAGGCCCGCTCCTGCGCACCCGTTGCGGGGCGGGTGCCCCAGCCTCGGAGGGATGACCCCGTGACGATGACCGCCGCCAAGCCGACCGCGACTGGTGTTCCGGGCTACGCCGAGACGGTGCCGTGCGAGCCGGAATCCGCGCGCCGCGCACGTCTGCTTGTCTCTGCGGCTCTGGACATCTGGGGCATAGGCGAGTTGGCCGAGGTGGGCACTCTGATCGTTTCGGAGCTGATGAGCAATGCCGTCAGCCACACGCCCTGTCGCGTGGTCCGTGTCGTGATTCGGCGCGAGACGGCCGAAGTGATTCGGGTCGGCGTTGCCGACAAGTGCCGAGACACCCCGGAACCGGGGTGTCCTGAAGGTGACTCGGAGGGCGGCCGTGGTCTTCTCCTGGTCGAGTCGCTGAGCTGGCGGTGGGGCTACGACCTGCATCGTGGGGGCAAGCTCGTCTGGGCAGAGCTGCGGGTGCCGGCCGCATGCTGATCTCACGGATCTCCTTACGACTCCTGCCTTCGGAGGAACTGGTCGGCGCCCCGTTCCCGGACGCGTGTGTGCAGCTTGTCTTCGGCCCGACGCATCGGTCTGACGAGGTCGGCGCGGTTGCTGTTCCAGAGTCGGTCCGAATTACTCCCGACGACCTTGTGCGGCTGCGGGTCGAGTCGGGACTGGCTCTCCTCGGGATCCGCGCTGAGATGCAGCGTGCCGAGATCGCGTGGCGCCAGCAGCTCAGCCGCTGGTACGGCGACGGGCGCTGGCAGTCGCGGCCCGCGCACCGGACATCAGCCTCCTTCAACGGATCCTGGACGGGCTGCGGAATCCCGGTCCGGTTTCGACGTAGGGCCCGGTGCCTCTTCTTCCCGGTGCCCCTGAGACTCCCGCCACGAGCAGGATCGTGTTCCTCGATGCCGTGCGGGTGAGCAAGTCAGGCGAAGTACAGAATTTCTGACAGGAAGGAAGACCGTGTTCAACCACATGGATCGATTCCCCACGGGCAGCCCGCTGCCGCAGGGGCATGTGACGGCGGCCCCGTGGGGTCTCCGTCGCCTCGCCCCGTACCCGCCCGTCGACGGCCCCGTCTACGCGACGGTGACGCTGAATCCGGAGACGCAGACCGCCCGGTACTTCGACACTTCCGGGGTGCCCACCATGTCCCCGGGCCACGGCACATCCTCCGGTACGAATCCCGCGACCGGCACCACGGGCCAGGGCGACCGCAACAGCGACTCCCCGGACAGTGACACGGGGAACGACACCGACCAGTGACTCTGGTGACGAACGACGATCGTCCGGTCCTGGTCGTCACCAACCTCGACGACCCGACCGCGGACTTCGTGATCGCCGAGCTGCACGACCGGGGCGTCCCGGTCGTGCGGTTCGACTCCGGTGACTTCCCCGCCGTCCTGTCGTGCTCGGCCGCCATCGGCGGCACCGACAGCTGGCGGGGAAGCCTGCAGACCCCGAGCCGACGTGTCCACCTGGGCGCGGTGCGTTCCATGTACTACCGCCGCCCCTCGGGGTTTACCTTCCCTCACCTCGACAAGCAGGACGAGCGGTTCGCCGTGGCCCAGGCGCGCTACGGGCTGGGCGGCATTCTGACCTCTCTGCCCGGCTGCCTCTACGTCAACCACCCCAATCGCATCGGCGACGCCGAGTACAAGCCAGCCGGGCTCGCGGCAGCGGCAGCGGCCGGCTTCACGCTTCCGCCGACGTTGATCACCAATGTTCCCGACGACGCACGGGTCTTCATCAGCGCGCACGACCCTGTCATCTTCAAGCCGATCTCGGTTCCGCTCTACCTTGTCGACGGCAAGGCGCAGACCGTCCCCGTGAGCGAGGTGACCGCCGACGAGATCGACGACTCCGTATCCGGCACCATGCACCTCTTCCAGAAGCGGGTGGACAAGGTTGCCGATATCCGCGTGACTGTGATCGGCGAGCAGATCTTCGCCGTGCGGATCGACTCAGGTCTCCTCGACTGGCGTACGGACTACGGCACTCACTCATACACCCCGCTTGCCACGCCACCCGAGGTGGAGCGGTCGATCAGGGCATACCTGAAGCACTTCGGACTCGCCTTCGGGGCCTTCGACTTAGCTCTGACCGACTGCGGCGAGTGGATCTTCATCGAGTGCAACCCTTCCGGGCAGTGGGCATGGATGGAGCCGCCGACCGGTCTGCCGATGACGGCAGCACTCGCCGATCTCCTGGAAGGAGGACTCCGTGGCCAGTGAGATCGATATCGAGACGACCGCGGCCGATCTTCGGCGCCGGCTCGCCCGACAGCTGGAGAAGGACGGCTGGCTGCGCTCGCCGCAGTGGCGCGTCGCGGTGGAAGCCGTGCCCCGCCACAGGTTCATCCCACGCTTCTACCGGGAGGGCCATGCCCCGGGCGTCACCACTTGGGAGCCGGTCACACCGGAGACGGTCGGCAAGGAGGAGTGGCTCAGGCTCGTCTACACCGACGAGACATGGATGACCCAGTTCGAGGGCCGGGACATCGACTGGGCCGATCCGAAGCCGATCAGCAACGCGGCCCCGACCTCGTCGTCGACGTTGCCGAGCCTCGTGGTCCGGATGCTCGAAGACCTGGATGTCCAGGACGGCATGAATGTGCTGGAGATCGGCACCGGAACCGGTTACTCGACAGCACTGATGTGCCACCGGCTCGGCAGCAAGAGCGTGACCTCGATCGAGACGGATGAGGGCGTGGCCCGACGAGCCGGCCACGCCCTCACCGGATCCGGTCATACTCCCCACCTGCTGGTGGGGGACGGTCGCGCCGGTCACCCCGACGGGGCCCCGTACGACCGCCTGATCGCCACGTGCGGCTTCCGCAGCATCCCGCCTGCTTGGCTGGAGCAGGTCCCCCCGGGCGGCGTCATCCTCACCACCCTGCGCGGCTGGATGCGCTCCCTCGGCCTGGTCAAGCTCATCGTCACTGGTGACAGCGCGAGCGGCTGGTTCAGCGAGGACGCGCCGAGCTTCATGATCGCCCGCCAGCAGGACGCCCCGGCGAACCTCGGCATGGTGCCGGGCCCCGACGACGGGACGGTACGGAGAGCCGCACACGGGCCGGAGGTTCTCACCAGTTCCGGGTCGGCGTTCATGGCACAGCTCGCGGCGCCGGACGCCCGTTTCTTCTCGATGGCGGTCGTTGGCGGCTCGGTCAGTACGTTTGTACTGGACAGCGTTACCGATTCCTTCGCCGTCCTCGTTCCCACGGACGGCGGCTGGCAGGTCAGGCAAGGTGGTCCCCGCCGCTTGTGGGACGTGATCGAGTCGGCGGTGGCGACCTGGGAGGAGTACGGCTCACCGAACACCGCGGCGTTCGGGGTGACTGTCTCCCGCGACCAGCAGGCCGTCTGGCTGGGGAACCCGAACGGCCCACAGTGGGCGCTACCCTCCTGAGACAGCCCCCACCGACGCGAGGAACTCCAGGATGGACGACGAACCGCTGAAGGATTGGGCGGAACGCCGTGACGCGAGGATCGGCCGACTTCGCGCCGTGCCTGTCGTGCCTGGCGACGGGCCCAGGGCATCGCACGTGAACCCGGACGCACCCCGCGTCATCGAGCGCTGGAACGGGCACGAATGGGAGCTGTACGGGTTCGCCGCCGGCCTGGCCGACGCCAAAGCCATCCTGTACCCGGAGGCCGACGAGCCCTCACCTCAAGGACCGGTGCCGAATCCGCTCGGCTCCGGCACCGGCAAGCACCGCAAACCCCAGGCACCCAGGCCGGACGGTGGCGGCCGGGCGCAGAGGTGATCAACACCGCCGCACATGAGACTGCCGGGGGCGCGGAACGGCGGGGTACTCCTCGACGTAGTGCGCGTTGGCTGCCTGCGCTCGCGGGCCGGGTGCGTGTCTTTCGAAGAGGCGGGGGTCGCCAAGCCAGTGCTGAGGCGGGGTTCTGGAACCCTGCCCGACACCACTGAAACCCCAGATCACGGCCAGACAAGGCAGTACGGCTGATGCCCCGCCTCATGCAACCGGTGCGAGAAATCCTGCCACTCGTGCAGCGATTGGGGGCAGGAGGGGGCTGACCTGGGGTTTCGCGGGGGGATGTGCGTTGACCTGGGAAAACTCCTCTCGGTAGTTCTCACGGGGCAACGCCGTTTCCCGGGCTCATGTGCCCTGGATGTGCCCTCGCCCTGTCTGCAGAACCAGCTGGGGAGCGCCCGATCTCGACCACCAGCCTGGGGCCTTGACCCCTGATCCTGAACACGGGTTATGCGGCTTCGGCCAGCGTAGTTGATGTTGTTCGGAGTGCTTGTTCGTAGACGATGGGGCTGCGGTGTCCGAGGCGGGAGTGGCGTCGGACGGTGTTGTAGCGGTGGAGCCAGCGGAAGAGGTCCAAGCGGGCCTCGCGCTCGTCGTTCCAGGCCCTGCGGCCCTGAAGGGTCTCGCGTTTGCAGGTTGCGTTGAACGACTCCGCCAGGGCGTTGTCCGCCGAGCTGCCGATGGCGCTCATGGACTGAGCCACGCCGGCCCGGCGGCAGGCGTCGGCGAAGGCCCGGCTGCAGTACTGGGCCCCGTGATCGGTGTGCATCACGGCGCCGGCGAGGCTGCCGCGGGTCCGCTCGGCTGCTTTCAGGGCGTCGACGACGAGGTCGGCGCGCATGTGGTCGGCGATCGCCCACCCGGCCAGGCGCCGTGAGCAGAGATCGATCACGGTCGCGAGGTAGCGGAACGTCCCGTCGGCCAGCGGCAGATAAGTGATGTCGCCGACGTACTTCCGATTCACTTCGTCCGCGGTGAAGTTCCGACCGATCAGGTCCGGCACCTTCGCCGCGGCGGGGTCCGGGATGGTGGTGCGATGCTTCCTGCGCAGGCGGAGACCGGCCAGCCCGATCGCCTGCATGACCCGGGCGACCCGCTTGTGGTTCACCACCTCGCCGTCCTCGCGGAGTTCAGCGGTGATCCTGGGGACGCCGTAGGTGCCGTCCGAGTCCCGGTGGATCACCCGTATCCGGGCGGCGGCTGGGCGTCGGCAGCCTGGCGGGCCGCCCTCAGCGGTGCACTCCGGCGCCAGTGGTAGAAGCTCGAGCGGGCGATGCCCAGGATGCGGCACAACCGCTTCACGCCGTAACGGCGCTGGTGGTCCTCAACGAACTGGCAGCGGTTCACCAGCCCGTCTCCGAGGCGAAATAGCGGGCCGCCTTGCGCAGGATCTCCCGTTCCTTCTTCGGCTCGGCGTTCTCCCGCCGCAAGGCAGCGACCTCGGCCTCCAGAGCCGACGGCGCCACCGGAACTGCCGGCGGCTCCGCTGCCCGACGGCCGCGCGGACGGCTGGCGCCCGCGTCCCGGATCCAGTTGCGCAGCGTCTCCGGGTTCACCCCCAGGTCGGCGGCGATCTGCTTGATCGTCGCCTCGGGCCGCGACTCGTACAGTGCGACCGCGTCCGCCTTGAACTCCGGCGGATAGTGCTTCATGACCACGACACGTCCATCTCTCAGATCCTCAAGATCCACTATCTCGAGTGTCCAAGATCAGGGGTGAAGACCCCTGCTCGGCGCAGACATGAGGCTGTCTTGCTCGCTGTTTCTGATCCTGGTCACATGGTCATTGGCCTTTGACGGGATGTGAAACGGGGGGCGCGTGAGCGGCTTACAGGTCTCCGCATGGAAGCGTTACGGACATGACCGTCTCTACGTGAATCAGTCGGACGGCAAGAAGGTCGCATGGTTCGACCGCCGCACGGGGTATCTGGAGCTCCTTGTTGAGGAACAGCGGGACGCGGTACTTGATGTCCTTGCGCCCTATCTCACTGCTTCATCTTCGCCCGTAGCGCACAAGGCACTGCATTCTGAGGACGATCTTGCCGGGAACCGTCCGGGAGACGCGCTGCAGATGAAGGTGGACGAGCTGACGCCCGGCTTCTGGCAGTGGGCGTTGGCCAGGCTGTCCGGTCGGCGTCTGGAGGCGGACAGTTGGCGCGCAGGACTGGCCGGCGAGCGCCGGGTGGGAGCGGAGCTGGAGAGGCTGGCGCGGCGAGGCTGGCGAGTTCTGCACTCCATACCCCTGCCCGGTGAAGTTGACATCGACCACGTCCTGATTGGTCCGGGCGGCGCCTTCTGCTTCAACACGAAGCGCCACCGCGGAGCGCGCGTTTGGGTGGGTGATGACTCTGTTCGCATAGGCGGCCAGTCGTACCCCTACGTGCGAAAGAGCCGAGCAGAGGCGCGGCGGGCCTCAGCTGCGCTGACGAGTGCATGCGGCTTTCCCGTCGAGGTTCAGCCGGTGCTCGCCTTCGTTGCGGTGGCAGAGCTGCAGGTCGTGCCGTCACTCCGGGACGTGCGAGTCCTTCAGGAGCACGACATCTCGGCGTTCAAGCACCTCAAGTCTGGCTTGCGACCGGACAAGGTCGAGTTGGTGTACACGGCGGCACGTGATCGCCGCACGTGGGTTCGCTCCTAACGGTTGGCTGGGTTACAGCCAACTTTCGCGAAATGTGGCTTGTTCACGTCATTATTCGCCGGTCTCTGTTGATGGCGGCCCTTCTCTCCCACATCCTGGAAGGCTTTCCATCGAGCCATGACCTGGGGGATAAGTGTCTCTTCACTCTGCACTCCGTGCGAACAATCCGGAGGCGGTCCACCGTACGCGCCAACTAATCGAATATATCCGCGAATTCGTTCGCGGGTCGTACAAGCCGGTGCGGGACTGGCAGAAATATCCGGAGGTCCTCTGGCTCTCCGGCCTGCCGGACGACAGGCTCCGGCGGAACCCGGACGGCGACCGGACGCTTCTCAAGGTGGCACACCGCCCGCCTCGCCCGGCTCCTGTCATACCCGAGGTGCTGGCGGGCTGGATCGACCCTGAGGCCGCCGCCACCGCGACGCCCGAAGCGCCGCCGCTGGCCGAGTCGGGGCCGGGTCAGGGCTGGCAGGAGGATGAGAACGGAAACCTGTTCGAGGTTTCCGAAATCCGCCGGGAGGAAGCGCACGACGTGCTGCGCGCCTACACGCGATGGCTCGACGCGTGGCGCAAGTGGTCGGAGAAAGAGCGCGTCGACCGGCCTTACCGGGAGCTCTATCAGCAGCTGTACCGAATGGCGACCAGGATTCAGCAGGACGGCGAGGAATATGAGGCGGTACTAGGCACCGGATTGCTGACCGTCGGAGCCGCACGTCCGTCGGCGCGCATCGCCCGGCACATTCTGACGGCGCCGCTGATACTCACCGTGAATTCCACGAACATGTCCATCACCGTGGCCCTCGCACCCGGCGACCCGGCGCGACTGGAGGACAGAGAGTTCCTCGACGCGGACGAGGGCTACAGCACCCGTCTGCTGGGCCCGCTGCGGGAACGTGTCGATGCGGAAGGATTCCATCCGCTGTCCCCGGACTCCCAGGACATGCTCGGTGACTGGTCGGAGAGGGCGTTCGGCACCGATCGCGCGGTGGCGTTCCACCGCGGCTGGGGCCGCCCGCCCGCCGACCCGGCGCTGCCGGTGCCCACGCTCGGATTCGCGCCGGCGATCATTCTCCGTCAGCGAGGCCAGGGCGCCCTCGTGAACTTCTATGACGGCATCGCGAACCGCCTCGCCCAGCCCGGTGCAATCGCGCCACTGGGCCTGGCTCAGTTGCTGTACCGGCTCGAAGCGGAAGACCGCAGGGTGTGGGGTACGGCGGCGGGGGGCCGTGACGTGCCGCCCGCCCTCGGCCCCGACCCGCTGTTTCCGCTGCTGTCGAACGAAGCCCAGCGGGAGGTACTGAGGCGCCTACAGACCGATACCGGCGTTGTCGTTCAGGGACCGCCTGGCACGGGAAAGACGCACACCATCGCCAACCTCGTGTGTGCCTTGCTGGCGGATGGCAAGCGAGTGCTCGTGACGAGTGAGAAGGGCCAGGCGCTGAAGGTCCTGCGGCAGCAACTGCCTCCTGAGCTGCGCAGCCTGTGCGTCCTCCAGGGCGACCGACGCCAGGACGGCAGCGACGACCTGGAACAGTCCGTGCGCGCGCTCTCCCAGCTCAGTGCCACCCAGTCGACGGAGCGCCTCAACGTAAGGATCAAGGGCTATGAGGCGCTGCGCTCTGAACTGTCGGACACCCGCGCGCGGCTCCGTGACGATCTGCGCGCCATACGTGAGGCGGAGTGGTACGAACACCTCGACGTGGCACCCGGATACAAGGGGCGGCTCGTGGAGATCGTGGAGACCGTCGCAGCCGGTGCATCGAAGTACGACTGGATGCCCGACCTGCCCGCCTCGGCACCGCGACAACCTTCGCTGAGCCAGGACGAGGCCCAGCGCCTGCTGGGTCTGGTATCCCGGCACGGGGCCGGAGTGCTGGACGAGCATGCCGCCCGCTGCCCGGACCCCGCAGACTTCGTCCCACCCGTGCTGTTCGAAGAGGCGGTCAATGCCCTAGACGCCGCTGTACGTGCCTGTGCTGCGCCGGCGTCTGACACACTCGCCCTCGAACTCGCAGATTGCGGAAATGAGTTGATCGCGACACTGGTCGGTCTGCTGGACGCGGCGGAACACGCGCTGCAGAGCGAGGGACTGCCGGGCGATCCTGCTGCCTGGCCGCCCGAGGAGTGGACCACGCGTGCCTTGCAGGACGGAATGGCGGGCCGACGGCAGCAGCTGTGGGAGGGAGTGCGGCAGGCGTCCGCCCGTGCCGAAGACGTTCAGAGCGTCCTTCAGCACACGCCCTTCGCCGTGCTCGACGTACCCGACGTGGCGCTTGCTGAGGAATCACGTCTCATCGCCGCCGGGAAGGACCTCGAACAGTACTTGCGTGCAGGTGGCAAGCTGCGCAAGTTCGCCCCGAGGTCGGTCCAGAAGGAGGCCCAAGTCCTTCTGCGAGACTGCCGGGTGGATGGGCGGCTGCCCAGCACACCGGACGAGATCTCCGCCTTGGTGGCTCATCTGGCGGCACGCCAGTGCGTTCGGCAGCTGAACGAGCGCTGGAAGAGCGTCGACGCGCCCGAGGCCGAGGGCTCCACACAGGTGGCTCTGTCGGAGCTGCTGGACCGGGTGCCGACGCTCCGCGCGGTGGACGGATTCACCCACTCCGTACGTACGCTGCACGATGTCCTGCTCAAGGCCCGGATCAAGGCCACGGTGCGGACGGCACAGCAGTGGGATGACGTCCGTACGTCGGCAAACGCCGCGGAACGGCTGCTCCGTGCCCGTGAAGCGGAGGAGAGGCTGCGATCCATCTCCGAGCAGCTGCCGCGACCCGATGCCCGCGGAGTGACCGAACTGGCAGAGGTCCACCGGGCTGTCACCGCCCGTAATCCGCGGGCGTACACGTCCGCGATCGACTCGCTGACCGAGGCGTTCCACCGTGAGGCCGATCGTCGGGAGGCCCGCAAACTCCTGGATCGACTGTCCGAGGACCACCCCGAACTGGCGCGGCGCTTCGCCGAGTCCCCAACCGAGGCGGCCTGGGAGGCCCGCCTCGCGAACCTGGACGGAGCCTGGGCATGGCGGCGAGCACGCACCTTCCAGGACACGATGCTGACGCCTGGGAGGGAAGCTCGACTGGAAGGTGAACTGGACGCGGTCGAGACACAGTTGAGGAACACGGTGACTCAACTGGCCGCTAGCAGAGCGCTGTATCACTGCCTGGACCGGATGACGGTCGGCCAGAAACAGGCACTGAGCGCCTATGCGTCGGCCATGGCGAACGCAGGCAAGGGAATGACGAAACTCGGCAAGCGGCATCTGAAGAACGCCCGTTCCGCGATGCGTGAGGCGCGTGCCGCGGTTCCGGCCTGGGTCATGCCGATCAAGCAGGTCGCCGAAATGATTGATCCCGAGCCGGATGCCTTCGACGTCGTCATCGTGGACGAGGCGAGCCAGGTCGGTCTGGACGGGCTGATGCTGCTGTGGCTCGCTCCGAGAGTCATCGTCGTGGGTGACGACAAGCAGTGTGTCCCGTTCTACACGGGTGGTAAGCACGAGCGGTTCGACGAACTCCTCGACTCACTCCTGCCCCATCTCATCGACTGGCAGCGGGACGGGCTCAGTCCAAAGTCCAACCTGTATGCCCTGTTGTCCGCCCGTTTTCCCGAGACGATCCGGCTTACCGAGCACTTCCGGTGCATGCCGGAGATCATCAAATGGTCCTCCACCCAGTTCTATCCCGACAACGAACTCGTGCCGTTGCGACAGTACGGAGCGGATCGGCTGCGGCCCCTCGAAGTCGTCCATGTCCATGAGGGCCACTGCGAGGGACGGGGAGACACCCTGGTCAACAGGCCCGAGGCAGAACGCATCGTCGCCACGTTGCAGAAACTCGCGGAGGACGACGCGTACGCGAAACGGAGTTTCGGAGTCATCGTGCTTCGTTCCGGACACCAGACAAGGCTGTTGGAAAATCTCATCGATACGCGGATCGACCCCGCGATCCGCGAGCGACACAACATACGTGTCGGCACGGCCGAACAGTTCCAGGGGGACGAACGGGACGTCATCCTGCTCTCGCTGGTCATCGACGCCGGCCACACCCGGGCCCTGACCGGCCAGGGGGACGGAAGGCGGTTCAACGTGGCCGCCAGCCGGGCGCGCGACCAGATGTGGCTGTTCACCTCCGTCACACCGGACCAGCTGCGCAGCAGGGACCTGCGCCACTCCCTGCTCACCTATATGCAGGCGCCGCCGGAACTCCAGGGCGCCTCTCCCAGCCTGTCCGCCGTCTCGCCCGACGAGCCGTGCAAGCCGTTCGAGTCCCTCTTCGAGCAGCAGGTCTTCCGAAGGATCAAGGAACGCGGCTACCACGTCGTTCCGCAGTGGAAGGTCAGCGGCAAACGCATCAACCTCGTCGTCGTCGGAGAGGCGGGCCGTCTCGCCGTGGAGTGCGACGGCAGCCCATATCACTCCAATCTTGACGACATCCGTGAGGACTACGAGCGGGAGCGCGAACTGCGGCGAGCGGGCTGGCAGTTCTGGCGCGTGCGCAGCAGCGAGTTCGCCTTGTCCCCGGAGGATTCGCTGGCCCCGTTGTGGCAGCGGCTGGACGCTCTGGGCATCAGCCCCGGAGTCACCGAGGAGGCGCATGGTGACGCGGGGAGCACATGGACTCCGGTCGACATCGACGACGCCGATGACACCGACCTCACCGCCGACGAACTCGACGCAATGCTCGATGAGGATGCGTCCGTCTCTCCCGAAGGAGCCTGACATGAGCGAAGTCTTCGACGACAGCACGCTGACGGAGATCGCCCACCTGATCTGCGGGGACGAGCCGCCGCTGCTCTACCGCAAGGGGTACGAGATCGCCGCGTTCTTCCAACGGGCGGGTTGGGACGACGTTCCGGAGTACGACGGCAGCACACCCAGGCACAAGTGGGCCCGGGAACTCCTCAAGGAACGGCAGGAGGACGGCACGGATGACGCCGAGCGCGCAATACTGCGCCTGGCGAACCGCCTTGAGTACTACAACCAGCAGCACGAGTACCGCGCCACACTAAAGCAGCTCAACGAGATACTCGTGCTCGGCGGACGCCGCATCGGCGAGGACGGAGGCCAACTGGCCCTCGTCCGCTGTGAGGCCGGATTCGAGGACGAAGTACGGCAGCTGCCGCGTGTCGAGCTGAAGGTCTCTGTGACGGAGGTGGTGAGCGACCCGGAACTCGCCGCCACCGTGCAACTCCGGCTGGACGAGGCACGCACCTGCTACGAGCACGGCGCCTACACGTCGGCGGTCATCATGCTGGGCAGCCTCCTAGAGGGTGTGCTCGCGCATGCTGCGCAGGTCCGTGCCGCAGGCGTACCCATGCCGAAGCCGTTGCGGAACATGGGGCTGAATGACTTCTTGAACTTCGCGTACGAGAACAAATGGATCGAGTACGACGCCAAGCTGACCTCGGAGCTTATCCGGCAGTACAGGAATCTCGTCCATCCCCTGGCAGAGAAACAGAAGGGACACAGCCCGAACCGCGACACCCTCGACATGTGCTGGCCGGTGGTGAATGCCACGCTGAACGATCTCGCGGCGACGGCGGCAGCGCCTCCTGTACCGCCCACTCCGCGTGCGCCCACAGAACGAGGTCGTGGTCGTAATCCCAATGCCTCCGCACAACGCCCAACGCCGGCCTCTGTTGCTCGCCGCCGTCCGGGCGGTGGAACAACGGCGGGTACATGAACCGGGGTGCACTCGATCCAACGTGGGCGGAGAAAGCGCGGAGTTTCTGATGGCGTCTCCTCCGCCTGCGCAGAACATAGAACACTGAGACTGAAGGGGGGTTACGTCGAGGCGTCCTCAGTGCTCGTGCTCTTCCTTAAACGCAGTAGGCGCATGGCCAGGACTGTTCCGTCTTCTTGGATCGAGACAGGGCCTCCCCAGTTCGGATCCCACGTCTGTCCTGGCCAGGTGCCGCGTCTTGCGTAAATTTCACTGCGGTACTCCTCGGCCTTCCCAGCTGAGAGGAGGGCGAAGAGATCGGCTGCGACGCCGGAGAACGCCTCTACACGCTTGTTGTTCAGCCGGAAGACGTGATCCGTGCCGACGAAGGGGATGCCGAGAAGCCTGTACGTCGCGTCTTGGACGCTTCCTGATGCCGCATGCGCGACACCGGCGTCGTAGCGTCGACTCCCCTGGTCGGTGGTGAGGTAGCGAGCGGTTGTGGCGCCATCGCCTGCGAAGGCAGTTGTTCCGGCTGTCGCTGTTCGTGCCACGACGTGCTGGAACCATGCTGAGTCCTCGGACTGGACATGGAAACCGGGCTCGGACTGGGGAACCCGGTCACCGCGCGTGGGAGGCTGGATGCCCGGCACGATGTTCCCTTTTTCGGCGGGACTGTTCACGCTTCGCAGCGGATGCTCGGGCGAGCCGTATAACCAGCCGTCCTCTCCTCGTGCGTGCAGGACATGGACTGTAACGGGTCCCTCCGAAGGGAACTCCGTACTGAAGACAAGGCATGGTGTTTCGTTCCACGCGCCGATGTGCATGGCCTCGACATGGGCTGAGCATGCGGCGAGTTGGGAATAGGAGGGTTTGGGGCCTCCATGGTTCCCCGTGGTCGCAATCGGGAAGACACGTGACGGCTCGCCCGGCTTCCAGACTTCGGCGAAAAAGTCGGGCCGGTAGGCGTAACCGACCGATCCCTTGGACCATCCAGCCCGTATGACTACATCGGCGCTGACGAAGGATACGAAGCGGTCTGGATATCGACGTAGGAGGGCCTGCCGTGCCAGGGCAAGGGCGAAACCCTGCCCCAACTCCCGCGACTGCAGACGCTTATAGTCCCGGGCTATCCCTTTGGCTTCGGCGGACAACTGTATGTAGCTGTCCGCTACCGCATCGAGCGCCTGGCTGTACTTGAGGCTTCCCCAATGCTCGGCGAGACCACGCCCAGCGCCTTGTCGAGAGAGGGAAAGAGCCTGCGCGAGGTCGTGCAGTACATGCCACGGAGCCAGCTCTACCGACTGTCCGAGTTCCGCCCTCGGGAGAGCCCCCAGGCCGCTCTTCCGTCGGAGCGAAGTACCTTTCTCCGCACGCTTCTTGTCATCCTTGGCCACGGCCACCTCGACGCTGCCGACCAGCGCCGAATCCGACTGAACGGCTACGTTCGACGGACGCGCGAGGTCCCGTAACACGCCTTTCGTCACCCTTGGTTTCGCCTTCAACCTGCACGCCCCCAGTATCCATGCGATCTGTACACGTCAAGACGGAAGCTATGTGCCCCGTACGGGGCGCACGCAAGTGCGCATGTCTATGTGATGGGGGCACGCGGAACTCGGTGCCGTGAACATCGCACTGCCAGCCGAACTGTCAGCCGTGTAGAGCGGCTCGGTAGGTGCTGAGTTCGTTGTTGTAGCGGCGCTCCCGAGACATGAACGCTGCGGTTCCACCCTCCAGGATGTCCTGGATGTCATGACGGACCTTCGTCACTTCGATGGGGCCCACGTGCTCCTGATCGTGGTACCCCTCAGCACCTGCCACCGCAGCGCTGGTCTTGATTCGGATCCGAGAGCCGTCGTTCTCGAGGACGATCACCCGCTCCGCGTCAGCATTCACAGGAATGTTGGCATTGTGCGTGATCACGATGACCTGCCGGTGCCACCGGCTCTTCCTGATCTCCGGCACAATGAGCTGAGAGATCCACGCAGTATCCAGGTCGTCCTCGGGCTGGTCCAGCACGAGCGGTTCCGTCCCATGGTGTAGGACGAAGCTGAGCATTGCCGCGCTGCGCTGGCCTGGCGAACCGGTGGTGACCGACTGCCAGTCGGCGTCGTTCTCGGCCTTGCCGCCGTCCTGCAGGAAGAACATCACCACGGCGTCGTCCGGGAAATTCATTGCGAGACGGATGCGTTGTGTCGACTCCAGCTTCGCCAGCTTGCTCCACCAGGTGGCTTTACCGCCGGCCTCTTGACGTAGTTGCGTGAAGTCGCACGTCAGCAGGGACCGGCGCCAGAGTTCCTGACGGCGCTGTCCGTCATTGAGTGGCGCGCTCCAAAGCCACTCAGCTAGGGCGGGGATGTCGTCGACGAACCCGCCGGATCGGACTCCGAGTTGACCACGCACGTCCTGTACCCAGCTGGTGCAGTTACCGTGCGGGACCACCTCGAAACGCAGTGATCCGCTGCGCTTGGCTACTTCTGCAAACAGCGTCTCGCGACGTCGACGCCGGCGTTCGTAGGTGCGCTTCAGGTCGGACCATGCCGCTTCCTCCGCGCTGCGTAGCCCAGGGGCAGCGGCTTCGTCATCCTCAAGCTCCCGCAGGACTCCCTGCACGGAGTTCAGTGCCTCGGTAAGCGCGAGGTAGGCCGTGGGCTCCACTCCGAGCAAGCTCAACCGTTGCTGGAACTCGATGATCTCCCTGTCCGCACGCTGCACCCGATCGGCCCAGACCCCCGTCTGCTGCCGCTGGCGGTTCTGCTCAAGTGCTTCCTTCGCCGCTATGACACTGGCTCGGACAGTCCGGTTGAGCTCGTCACGGATCTGGGCAAGTTCCGCATACAACTGCTGAGGCTCCTCGTCCAGCCCTGCTGGAGGCTTTGGCAGTGCTGCTTGCAGACGCTTGATCGTTGCCGCGCCAAGTTCGTCCACTGCGGCCTCGAACCGCGCGGCGTCGGCGCCGAGTCTGGCGTGGTCGCGTCTAATCCGCTCGCTCTCCAAACGGGAGCTCTGGCTCTCAGCATCCCCGAATGCTTCGATCTGATGGAGAAGTTCGCCGTGCCGGGCCATCTGCGAGGGGCGCTGAGCGAGCCGCGCTTCGACGCTGATCCGCTTGGCGACTCTCGTCAGGCACTGGGTCCGTGCTGCATCCAACTCGATCGCGAATCCGCCCGGAGCGGCTGCATCAGCCTCAAGGGCCGCGTCAACGAGGCTCAACAGGTGCTTGGATGCGGCAAAACGGTCCGAACGGTCATGTGCGGTCCGTTCGAACAGCTCCTTCTGGCTGAAGACACGCATCGGGAAGTGTGTTGGCAACTGCACGCCGTTGCGCTCTGTGCGTGAGCCCAGCGCGGAGCTCCACAGAGCAGTCTGCTGCTCCCGGGAGATGGCGAGTCTGTGCTGTGCGGTCAATCGTGCTTCGCTGAAGACGCCATCGACGAATGCGGTCGCCTCGTGCTCGATGGAGTCCGGCAGACTCTGGGTGCTGCCGTATAGTTGCCGCAATGCGGAGACCACGGTTGATTTACCGGCGCCGCGGCCTCCGATAATCACGTTCAGCCGTGGGTCGAAGGAGACCCGTAGCGGCTCTGTGGAGTTGCCCAACGTGCCGCCGAGTTCGATATTCCTTACCCAGGCGTGGTCGACGACATTGGGGTCTGGGTTCGCGATCAGCCGTGGGTCCCAGCTCGGCATGATGCGGGCGTCGTGGTCAAGAAATGCCTGCCGCAGTGACTCCTTCGATGGCGTATCCATTCGGATCCATGTGTAACGCGACCCTAAACCCTCCAGGCTGTAGGCGTCTGACGTCGCGAGAAACGGCATGCGCGCAAGACATGGGAATTCGCCAAGAGCCCGGTTGAGGAACCGGGCCACGAAACTCTTCCCGGCGCGCCGTTCCTCTGTTACCTCTCCGGGGTCCACCGCGCTGAGCCGGTCGTGATGGAGCGCCTTCCAACGCAGATCCCCGCGCACGGTGTTCCCCGAGGCAAGACCATTGTCGGTGAGCACGTGCGGAGCAATCGCCAGCCACTGCTCAGGAAGATCATCCAAGATCTGATTGACCGTCCGGGGAGCTG
The DNA here is from genome assembly GCF_042262425.1 of Streptomyces sp. NPDC056373. Taxonomy (NCBI): domain Bacteria; kingdom Bacillati; phylum Actinomycetota; class Actinomycetes; order Kitasatosporales; family Streptomycetaceae; genus Streptomyces; species Streptomyces sp. NPDC056373. The sequence continues at coordinate 774,979 of NZ_JBHJPX010000001.1, read as the reverse complement.
GTGCGGGGTCATTTGTCCTCGGGTTCAACCTCGGGTGATCGTCGTCGAAGCCGCAAGTGCGAGCAAGCAGCACATTGATGTCCTGCTCCGTACGGTCCAGGTCGCCGATCAGTACCAGGTGAGCCCCGTCCGACCCAGAGGCCGTCGTCACCTCGACGCCGGGGAAGACGACGATGTCGTGCCTCCGTCCCGCGGCCTGCATGACAGGCAGCCACGCACCGGTGTTGTGGTCCGCCAGCGCGATCACCTCGATGCCGGATTCGCGGAGCCTCTCCATGTAAGCGTCCGCGAAGCGGGCCCTGTCCGCCTCCAGGGAGAAGTCGTATGAGCTACCTGGGGGCAGGTTGAACTTCCATGCTGGTGTGGCCACTTGGAGGTCACACTTGTACCAACGGGACGCCTTCATCACCGCTCTCGACGGGGCACATGGACATTTCTGTGCGCCGGGTGGGACAGGAGCCCATTGTGAGGCAGCAGAGGCCGGAGCGCTGCTACTTTTGCGTGATCCTTCGGAGTTGCCTCGCGGACTCCGCCTTGGACTGAAGTGCGACGGTACGCCTGGTAGGTGCCCGAAACCTGCACTGTTCAGGCGAAGACTTGAGAACGGAACTCGTCGCGGACGCGGGTGAGCGGTTCCCGCTCGCGGCTGTAGTAGAGCTTGTTGGTGAGCAGAGTTGCCCAGCGGTCCTTCCTGGGGGCGAGCCACATGCCGGTGCCTGTGAAGCCGTAGTGCACCCAGACGTCGTCGGCTTCCGGCGTCGTGCCAGGTGCTGGGTGCCAGAACAGGCCCCGGGGCGGCGTCAGATCCCCGGTGTGGATCTGGAGAGATTCCTTGATCCAGTTAGTGCCGAATCCGGGTGATGCGCTCAGCTGGTTCGGATCGAGGACATAGCGCAGGAACGTGGCGACGTCGTCGAGGACGGAGAAAGCGCCCGCGATGCCGCACACGCCGCCGAGCAGGCGTGCGGAGAAGTCGTGGGCGAGTCCCTTGAGATGGGTTCCCGTGCTGTCGTCGAGTTCGGTCGGTGCGCAGCGGGCCGCCGCTTCGGGACTCAACGGCCCGAAGCAGGTCTGTGTCATGCCCAGCGGTCCCCAGACGCGGTCGGCCGCGAGCGCATCGAGCCGCTGGCCGGAGAGGTGTTCGGCGAGGTAGCCGAGGATGAGGGCGGCGCGGTCGGTGTATTCCACGGCCTCACCGGGCGGCCGGTGCAGGGCTTCTCGCAGGACGCCGTCGCGGACGTCCTGCGGGTCCGTGCCGTACAGGTTCTTGAGGTTGGCCCGGAGCGGGACGCCGGCGGTGTGGGTGAGCAGGCGGCGTGCGGTTACCTGCGCCAGTGGTTGTTCGCTCACTTCGCACCACAAGTCGCCTAGTGGTGCGTCGAGTTGGAGTTTCCCGTCCTCGACGAGGCTGCCGATGGTCGACCACACCGCAAGGATCTTGGTGAGGCTGGCGACGTCGAAGATGGTGTCGCACTGCATCGGCTCGTCGGGCCGTTCGGGATCTAGGACGCCTGTGCTGCCGCTGGCCTGGGTTCCTCGGCTGTCACCGACGGCCCAGACGGCGCCGGGGTAGATCTTGTCGCGGGCACCGTCGTGGAGGAGTTGGTGGATGCGGTCGGTGTCGAGGTCGAGCGCCATGGTCTCCCGATCGATCGTGGGCCGTGAGATGTCCCGATGGTCAGCGTAGTGAGGGGGCTGGTACGAAACTGGTTGCGGCGCGGGCAGGTCAGATGAGCTGTTTGCCGAGGTCGGCCAGGGCAGCGGCGGTGGCTGTGAGGGGATAGCGAGTGGCGTTGGCGCGGCCAGCGACTTGGAGAGCCGGGAGCAGGCCGGGGGTGGAGCGGAGTCGTTTGAGGTCCTGGGCGAGGGCGGCCGGGTTGGTGAAGTCGGTGGCAAGACCCGTTGCGGCGAGGGTGTCGCTCAGCCCTGGAACGGGCTGGTAGACGACTGGTAGTCCGCAGGCTTGGGCTTCGAGAGCGACCAGGCCCATGGCTTCGAGGGTGGTCGAGGGCATGACGAGGGCGTCGTGGTCGGCGAAGGCTTTCCACAGCTGTGGACGGCTGAGCCAGCCGAGGTAGCGGACGTGGACCTTGAGCAGGCGTAGGAGCGGGGTCAACCCATGGAACTGGTGACGCGGCGCCGCGATGCTCAGTTCGACGGCCTGGGCTACGGGCATCGCGCGCAGGAGCGCCTCGATGCCCTTCTCGGCGGTGAGGCGTCCTGCGTAGAGCAGACGGAGGTGTCCGGTCGGTCGGCGGGCAGGGCGCGGCGGTGGGGTGGTGAGCAGGTGATCGGGCACACCCCAGGGAATCTTCTCGATCTTCCTACGCTCCATTGTGGGCGCGATCTGAAGGAGCCGATCCGCCATGGCGCCCGTCGGGACGACGATGGCGTCCGCGAGACGCGCAGTTTCCCGCAGGACACGCATCTGGTCGCGATGGGCCTCGGCGAACAGCAGGTCGGTGCCGTGGACGAGCGCGATCCGGGGGCGTGCGGGTAGGGCGCGGATCAGGGCGGGGGTACCGCCGAAGGCGAGATGCTGGAGGTGAAGGACATCGATGCTGGCCGGGTTGATGCCCTGCGTCAGGGCCCGACGCAACGCGTTGACGTACGCCGTGAAAGGCGGCCCAGCGAGGCATTTGCCGGGCACGGTCAGCAACTCCAGCCCCGAAGGTACGTGGGGTGGAGGCGCCTGCGGGGCGAGCATGAAGGCGCGGGCCGGCACCAGCGGGTCCTCGCCGGTGTAGAGGTCGAGAAAGAGCTCGACGCTGCCGCCGGCGCTGCCGAAGGGCAGGTCGAGGACGGTCGCTACCCGAGGACTCATGTGGCACCTCCGGCGAGCTCTTCATAGAGCCGCGAGATGTCGATGCCTGCGGTCGCCGCGTACTTGAGGCCGTGCTGTTGGTAGCTGGCGGGGGTTCCGAGGCAGCGGAGGAAGACGAGCTTGCCGAAGGTCATCCGGGGATAGACGCGGACGGGTCTGGCGGCGCGGATCTCCAGGGTCCAGTGGATGGCGTGGCCTTGGTGGCCGAGGGGCGCGGAGACGTGGACCCAGATGCCGAGCGCGCCGGTGGTGCGATTGCCGTTGAGGAACTGGGCGTACGCCTCCGATCCGGTCCTCTCGTGGGTGATGCCGAGGTAGAGCACGCCGGGGTGCAGGACATATCCGGAGTCCGGGATGGCGGTCTCGGCGTACGGCGTTGGAGAGGCCGCGTCCAGATCGGTGTCGCAGATGCGCAGGGTGTCGCCGAGGCGCCAGTCGTAGGCGTTGGGGGAGAGGCGGGCCGGATCGTACGGGTCGATCACGATCTCGCCTGCGGTTTGGGCGGCGGCGATCGCGGGTCCGGTGAGGATCACGAGGCCACCGCCCGGAGCTTGGTCACGTCGCGCCAGTAGGCGGAGGGCTGCGGGCCGGTCGCTGCCTGGTACTTGCCTTCGTATGGCGAGATGGGGCCGGCGGAGGCGAAGAACATGATCTGTCCGATCCGCATGCCCGCGTAGACGCGCAGGGGGCGGATCGGCGTGAGCATCAGGGTCCACTGGCCGTGGAAGCCGATGTCCCCGATCGGGGCGGTGATCTCGACGAACAGCCCGAGCCTGCCGACGGAGGACCGGCCGAACAGCAGCGGGACGAACACGTCGGAGCCGACCTCTTCGAGGGTGTGGCCCAGGTAGAGCTCGCCGGGTTGGAGCACGTATCCGTCCGGTCCGATCGCGAACTCGGTGGTCGGGTTTGGTTGGTGGGCGTCCAGGACGCCTTCGGCGTAGGCGAGCAGGGTGGGGCCGAGCCTGACGTTGTAGCTGTTGGGGTTGACCTGGTCGGGGGCGAAGGGCGTGATCCGTAGGCGGCCGTCCTGGGCGGCGGCGGTGATCTCGGGGCCGGTGAGGATCACCGTGTGCCTCCTTGAGCGGGCGTGGTGAGGACGTGTTTGAGGGCCTGGCTGAGGAGTAGTCCTGCGGCGTGGGAGCGGCCCGCGAGGTAGTTGTCCGCGAGGTAGTCGGTGGTCAGCACCGTGGTGACGCCGTCCGGCAAGGGGTCCGGCAACACGACGAGAGGACCGGCCTGTTCTGTGAGGAAGGCCAACAGGCCGGGCAGGTCCTGCCAGAAGTCCACTGGGACGCGGGCGTGGACGAGCTGGTTGTCGAAGGGCTCGATGGCCAGCAGATCGCCCAGCGTGAGGATGTCGCCGAGTGGGACGGTCCGCAGCGCGGTGTCGTTGAGGATGATCGCGTCGGCACCGAGCCCGCTCCTCAGGCGGGCGGCCAGGTCGACGAGCAGGCCGCGGCGATCGAGTGGCTGGTGTTGATACGTCCGGGCGATCGGCCCGATAGCCACCGCCAACTCCTTCCTGGCCCGGCCGATCTCCTCGATCGCCTCCGACAGCTCGGCGGCGAGAGCAGCTGGCGTCCGGTCCGGGAAGCTCGTGGAGCCGGCACCCCAGCCCGGCCCGACCGGTGTGGCGACCGCGTACCCGTCGGCGAGTTCCTGTCCTTTGACGATGAGCGTGTCGCCCACGCGCGCCGGGCCGTACTGCTCGGTGTGGCAGTGCCCGGCGAAGATCACATCAAGGAAGGGGCAATCAGCTGCCAGTTTGAGGTCTTCGTCGAATCCGGAGTGGCTGAGCAGGATCCAGCTATCCACCTCGTGGTGGTGGGCGAGCAACAGCTCGCGTAGCGCCTGGACTGGATTGATGACGCGGTGTTCGGCGCGCTCGCCGACGGGAATCGAGTGGAAAGCCTGCTGACCGATCACCGCCGTGATGCCCACGCGTCGGCCGTCGATCTCGACGATCCGCATGCGGCGGAAGAGCGCGTCGCCGGTGTCGGCGTGAACGGCGTTGGCGCAGACGGTGAGCCGGTGGAGATCCGGTTCGAAATGGTGCGGCCAGCCGTGGTTGCCGGGCGCCAGGATGTCGTACAGCTTGAGCAGGATCTTGCGCTCGATGGCGCCGTGGGCGAGGCGGTAGTAGCCGGAGCCTTCGAAGAAGTCGCCGCAGTCCACGATGAGCGAGGTCGGACGGAGAGCGTGGAGGTGGGCCAGGAACGGGGCGGCGTTGTCGAGGGCGGAGTGGACGTCGGTGGTGGCCACGATCTGTCGCAAGGCGCGGGCGGTGGTCATGGGGTGACCTCGCAGACGTCGGCGCCAAGAGCGCGAAGCTTGCCGGGCAGATCGGCGTGGCCGCGGCGGAGTTGGTCGAGGCCGCCGACGGTGGTGACGCCTCGCGCGGTGAGGCCGGCGCCGGTGCGGATGTCGGTTGCCTCCACGCCCGCTCCGGTCAGTTGCTGAGGCCCGGTCAGGCGGCACTCAGTGGGGGCGATCTCCTCGATCTCGGCCCCCAGGCGGGCCAGTTGGGGCAGCAGGTTGCCGTGGCGGCCGGGATTGATCGCGTCGGCGAACAGATGCGTGCCGGGCAGGCCGAGGGCGAGTGCCATCAGGGGCGGTTCGAAGTCAGCGTCCAGTCCGCCGGGGCTGAGGGTGGCGATAGCTCGCAGGGGGCGGCTCGTCGGCCGTGTGTCCTGGGCGTGGACGCGGAGGGCGTTGTCCTCTGCGCTGGCCGGGATTCCGAGGCGGCGGAGGGCAGTTACGAGTGGGGTTACGTCCTTGCCGTGCACGCCGTTGACACGAGCGGTACCTCTGGTCGCGGCGATTGCGCAGGCCAGTGTGCCGGCCTCGATCTTGTCGCCGGGCACCTGCCAGACGACGGCGTCCTTCTGGCCGACAGAGGGCGGGGAGAGCGTGAGGAGGTGCGCGCTGATCTGGGTCTCCCAGCCCACCGAGCGGAGGGCGTCGAGCACGGACAGGACTTCTGGTGAGAGGTTGGGTTCGCCCAGCTGCAGGGGGCGACCGGTTGTCACGGCGCGCAGCACTGCGGCCACGGTCGCCCCACGGGAGCGGAACGGCAGCACCAGGGACACGGTGCCGGTGCGGGGTGTGACGGCCTCGATGCGGTAGCCGGAGTCGTCCTGTGCGCTCCGGTCGCCGAACGCCTCGTACACCTTGAAGTGCAGATCCATGCCGCGAGCGCCGATCCGGCAGCCACCCGGCCAGGGAAGTCGGGCCTCGCCGTGCCGGGCGAGCAGGGCGGGGACCAGGTAGTACGAGGCGCGGATGTGGGCGGCCTGCGGCAGCTCGGGATGCGTGTGTCGGCTCTCGGTCGGCATGAGTACTGCGGTTGTCTGCTCGCCGACGGGACGGGCAACGTGCCAGCCCGCCTGCTCCAACAGGGCCAGCAAGATCTTGACGTCCGTGTTCGCAGGGATGTTGCCCAGCCGCACAGGGCGGCCAAGAGCCCCTGCCGCGGCCAGCAGCGGCAGAGCGGCGTTCTTCGAGCCATCCACGGTGACGGTGCCGGTGAGCGGCGGGCCGGGGCGTACGGCGATCACCTCGGCGGCCCGCGTAGAGGTGCTGGTGGGCACGGTCAACTCCTTTGTAGGGGAAGGGAAACGGTCGTCTTCGTCGCCGGGCGGACGGGCAGGGCGATCTCGGCCCAGCACCGCTTGCCCGTCGGCGTCAGTTCGGCGGCGTACCGGTCGGCAAGAGCGGCGACGAGGAACAGGCCGCGACCGTTCTCGCCGTGCTCGTCCGGGAGGCCGGGCCGAGGCAGCACCGGACTGGAGTCGCGCACCTCAACGCGCAGGACGGCTGCGAGCAGCTGCACTTCCAGCGAGACCTGACCTCTGCCGGCGTACCGGACGGCGTTGGTGACCAGCTCGCTGATCACCAGCTCGGCCGTGTGCACCACCTCGTCGTCCAGATCCACCTCCCAGCCCTGTATCGCCTCCACGGCCTGGTGCCGGACGGAGGCGACCGCGGTGGGGGTAGCAGGTACGGACAGGGTGAGCTGGTGCGCTGCCATGAGCGGCCTCCCGACGTTGGTGCGGCCACTTCACGCAACCAGCTCGTAGCAGTGGGTGGTTAGTCCAGGTGCCAGCGGTGCATCGGTTATGCAGGAGCTGCATCACGGCGAAGTACGGCTGACCTACGCTCGGTTGAGCAGGCAGGATCGGCGACGGCAGAAGGGGCCGTGGCAGATGGCCGAAGCACACAGGGAAGCGAGACGGATCGGCGAAGTGATCCGTCAGGCACGAGTGTTACAGCGGCGCTCGCAGAAGGACGTCGCCGCCGCGCTCGGCTACCACCAGTCCAAGGTGAGTCGTCTGGAGGGCGGCCGTGGCACGGAGGACATCCGTGTCCTGCGTGCCGTCGCGCAGGAACTCAAGATCCCTGCCCAACAGTTGGGTCTTGCCACTGCTGTTCCCGACGCCTCCGCCACCGATCCCGAAGCAGACGACATGCACCGCCGTACCTTCCTCGCCGCGAGCATCGCCGCGCTCGCGCCCCCTGCCGCCTCGGCCGCCGCCCACGACGATCTCGTCCAGGCCCTCCTCCCGGGACTGAGCGCGGCAGGTACCGACGCCCCCTTGGACACGATCGCGCTCCGAGAGCGGGTCGGGACTGCCCGCAAGCTCTTCTACACCTGCGACTACGCAGAGCTGGAGCGCACCCTGCCCGGCCTGATCGCCGACCTCAGACTGGCATCCAGCAGCACGACGGACAGCGATGTGCTGTCCGCGCTGCTGGCCACGACGTACCAGACTTCCACCAGCCTGCTACTCAAGCAGCACGACCAGGGCAACGCCTGGCTCGCGGTCGGCCGTGCGATGGCCGAGGCCGAACGCTCAGGCGACCCCATAGTGTTGGCCTCCAGCGTCCGCGTACAGGCCCACGTCCTGGCCCGCGAGAAGCACACCGCCCAGGCCGTCACCCTCGTTCGCCACACGGCCGATCAGCTCACCGGCTCGTACGACCGCCGCTCTCCGAAGCATCTCGCAGCCGTTGGGCTGTTGCTGCTCCGCGGTGTGACCGCAGCCAGCGGCGGTGGCGATCGCGCGGCCACTGAGGAATTCCTCGCCGAGGCCAAAGAGGTGGCCCGGTACGTATCCCTCGACCAGCCCGATGCCTGGGCCAACTTCAGCCCGACCAACGTCGCCCTGCACGAGCTCAGCGCCCTGGTGGCCTTCGGCGACTCCGGCCTCGCACTCCAGGCCGCCCGCCCGCTCATGCGTCGGCACATCCCGGTCCCCGAGCGGCGGGCGGCCCTGTGGGTGGAGACAGCCCGCGCCTACAGCCAGCAGGGCCGCCTCTCCGACGGCTACCAAGCCCTGCGCATCGCCGAGACCTGCGCCGCCCAGGACGTCCGCCGACCCGCCGTCCGCGACCTGGTCGCCGACATGGCCGCCCGCGACCGCCGCCGTACTCTGCCGGAACTGCACCACTTCAGCCGCCAACTGGGAGTCCCTGCGTGAGTGAGCCGACCGACCCGGAGAAGAAGCCCTTCCTGTACGTCGTCGTCTGCGCCTGCGGCATCGCCGACGACGTCGGCAAACTGATCACCGCTGCGCAGGGGCAGCACTGGGACGTCGGCGTCGTCGCCACGCCGCAGGCACTGGGCTTTCTCGACACCGAGGCGATCGAGGCGCAGACCGGCTACCCCATCCGCTCCGCCTGGCGAACGCCCGGCGAGGCCCGCCCACTGCCGCCCGCCGATGCCATCGCGGTCGCGCCGGCCACCTTCAACACGGTCAACAAGTGGGCGGCAGGGATCTCCGACACCCTGGCACTGGGCATCCTGTGCGAGGCGTACGGCATGGGCATCCCGACCGCCGTCCTGCCCTATCTGAACTCGGCGCAGGCCGCCCACCCCGCCTATCGCCGCAGTCTGGACTGGCTGCGGGAGATGGGTGTGCTGATCGGTTCGTACGAGCCGCATCGTCCGAAGGCCGGGGGCGGGGCGGACCGCTTCCGCTGGGAGGAAGCGGTGGAATTGCTCACCCCCAAGCTGTCCGCCTAAGCCTGATCAGCGCTGTCGTGTCGAATGCGGCGGAGATTGGACGGGTGGGGTTGGGCGCTGCGTGCCGCTGAGCTTCGCTGCTTGGGCTTGTGGACTGGGTGCGTGGCGTTCGCCGAGGCGGCGGATGCGCCAGGTCAGGGCGCGGGCGGGACTGTGGGCGTCGTCCAGGGTGCGCTGGCCGAGGGCCTGGTCGAGGACGGTGGCTGCGTTGTGTCCTGCTGCTTCTGCCTCGGCGAGCACGGTGGCGAGTGCACCCCAGGCGGGATCGGCCAGGATGCGCTCGGCGTGTTGCGGTACTGCCTCCTGGAGGTGGTGGGCGTAGCGGCGCTTGGTCTGCAGGCTAGGGGAGCGGCGTGCGAGGTCCGTTAGGACCGGGCCGGCGACCTGCGCGTACGCGACCTGCAGATGGACGAGGGCTTGTTCCGCTGCTGCCTCCTGTTGGGCGTGCTGGCGGGTGCGGTGCCAGTGGATCGCGTAGGCGACCGCGGTGAGCGCGACGTCCAGCAGCATCGCCAGCCCGGCACCGTCCCCGTGCTGTGTGGGGTCCTTCCAGATCGCCTGGACGCTGCGACGCAGAGCGCGGGTGCTGTCGAGGTCGGCGGCGATGCGGGAGCGGGTGGCGCGCTCGAAGACGGCCGCGGCCTGTTCGAGTTCGGCCTTCAGCGTCGACGGTGCGGTGACCGGCAGGAGGTCCAGTGCCGCCCCGAGCGCGACCAGCTGTCCCTGCCCCGTCGGGTCGTCGCCGTGGGTGAGGTGGTGGGGGATGCGTTCGGTGGCGTTGGTCGCCTGGTGCCACGGGTTGCCCGGCCGGACGGTGGCCCGTTCGGGGCTGGTGGTGGCGAGACGCCGGCGGATCTGGGGGAGGGAGAGGTCGGGGGCGAGGGTGGAGCCGGAGTAGAAGACCGGCTGGCCCTTGTCGTTGGTGTCGCCGGGCAGGGCGAAGTTGCAGCCGAGTGCGTCGCCGGACGGGCCGTGCTTGAGGCGCACGTTCACGCCGGTGGCCTCCAGCAGGGCGAAGAACTCGGCCTCGTCCGCTGCGGCGGCGACGGCTCGGCGGACCCGCAGGCGCAGGACGTCGCGGGAGGTGGCGTCCTGGCCCAGGCGCTTGGCCTTGAAGTGTTCCTTGCTGGTGGGGCGTTTGGCGGCGGTGCCGTCGCCCGGCTTCAACCGCCTCAGCCCGTAGTCGATTTCGATCTTTCGGGCTTCGCGTTGGACGGCGCGCTGGTCGTAATCGCGCTGGGGGCGCCTGCCGTCTTGCCGTACGAGGGTGGCGGCGATGTGGATGTGGTCGTAGGCGTGGCGGACGGCCACCCAGCGGCAGGCTTCGTCGTCGCCTGCGGGGGCGATGCCGGCGGCGGCCACGATCCGGCGGGCGATGTCGGCCCACTGGGCGTCGGTGAGGATCGGGTCTTCGGGTGCGGCACGGACGGGGCAGTGCCACACGGTGTACTTGGGTGCCTTGTCGCCGAGCATCTTCACGGGCTGGTCGAGCTGCGCGGCGAGCTGGGCCTCTGCTTCCTTGGGGTCGCGGTGGGGGCTGCGGCCGGGGTCGGGGGCGAAGTTGTTCCAGGAGGCCACCAGGTGCGGGTCGATGTGCTCGTTGGCCCGGCCCTTGCCGAAGAGGTAGCCGATCGTGCGGCGCGTGGCCTCTGGCCCCTTGCCGAGGATGATCTTCGGGATCAAGGGCTCACCGCCCCTCGGTGATCTGGGCGACCGCGGTGTCCACCTCGGCGATGGACGCCTCGACACGCTCCAGGAGCCGTTGGACGGTGTCGGGGTGGGGCCAGGTGCCGTCCTTGTTGAGGTGCCAGGTGAGCTGGTTGAGGTTGTTGCCGATGCCGCCGAGCTGCCGGTTGGCGGCCATCAGCGTCTGCACCATGGCGCGGTAGTCGGCGACGGTGGCGGTGGGGTCGTCGGCGCGGGCGGCGGCGAGCGCGCACTCGGCGACGTAGCCGCCGGGCTGCATGCGGCTCAGGGCGGCGGCCTTCTGGACGAGGGCGAACTCGTCGTCGTTGTAACGGGGGTGGACGCGGTGCTCGCGCAGCTGTTTGTCACGCAGACGGCGACGCGGCGCAAACTGCTGTGGCACATTCGACGACGACTCGCTGCCCCCACTCCCGGTCGGCTCCCCCGGGCCGACCGACTCCGGTGCCCCTGCGCCGGATGCCTCCGCCCCCTCCAGGGCGGGAGCCGGGTAAGGACTCCTTACCCGACAACTTGCTGCGCGTGTGACGGGTGTAGTGGCCATCTGTTCCTGGGGCATGCGGTGTTCGGGGTGCAGGTCGCGCATCGGAGTACTCCGTTGTTACGGGGCGGCAGGTGTGTCACGTGCGTCGCATCCGTCCCATGCCTGGTCAGCACAGGTACGGACACTCGGGCAGGTACGGAGAAGTCCGTCCCGGCGAGGACATCCGTCCCCGCGCTGACCTGCGCGGGGACGGATGCGACGCATTGATACGGACCCTGAGGGAGGCGGGTCAGCGGGCGGGCGTGGGGCCGGTGGGGCCGCCGGGCGGGCCGACGGGCAGCTGGCCCGCCGGGGCGGCGGGCGGCTTGCCCTGGGCCCGGTGCGCAGGTGTGGCGTCGTGCGCGGGGGCGGGCGCCGTCTCGGTGAGGTCGGGGCAGTGCCGGGCCCAGCTGTCGAGGAACCGGTTCCGGGCGTACCCCTTGGCCTGCCTGCCCTTGTCGAAGCGGTAGTTGGCCGGGCTGATGCCGAAGTCCCTCAGCATGTTGCCCAGGTGGTGGGCGTTGAGTCCCTTGGTGCCGTGTTCCGCCCAGGGGGCGTCGGCGTCCTGGAGCAGGGTGGTGACCAGATCCAGGGAGGACATGGCTTCGGGGTTGCCGTGTGCCTGGAAGATGCGGTGGATGTCGCGCAGCAGCCTTGTCTTCAGGTTGGTCTGCTCGTCCTGGACGGCCTCGTAGCGGGTCATCGCGACACAGGCCGCACGGGCACGGGCGGGCCAGTGGCCGCCGGCCAGGTCGGCGATGATGACCAGCGGTTCCCAGGTGTCCGCCGCCCGGTCCTCCACCGGCATGGTCGGCGCCATGCGGCCAGCCGTGCCGCGCAGCGGTCCCAGCCAGGCGGCCAGCTTGTCCCGCAGCGCGTTCAGTTCCGGTGTGGCGTAGCGCGAGCGGAACGGGGTCACCTTCTCGCCGGGCTTGCGCTTTTGCATGCGGAGCACGACCGCCCGGTCCGTGATCGTGTCGGGCAGGTCGCCGATCGAGGCCAGTGCGGCCATGGCGAAGGTCGGATACGGGGTCGGCTTGTGCTCCGGACCGGAGATGCGCCAGGCAGGCCGGTTGCGCTGGTGTCCGGCGTTCAGCAGGCCGCGCAGTTCCTCGTTCTCGCCCGCCTTGCTGAAGATGGTGTCGGCCTCGTCCACCAGGATCGTGCGCGGGTTCTTGCCGATGACACGGAAGAGCACGGCCGTGGACATGTTCACCGTCATGATCGGCTGGTGCACGGTCTCGTGGAGCACGTCCAGCACCCGGGACTTGCCGCAGCCCTTCGTCGGGCCGACGACCGCCAGGCGCGGCGCGTGCTGCAGAACGCTCTGGATGTGCGTGGCCGCCACCCACAGGGTGACCGCGGTCAGCGCCTCGTCACTGGGCAGCACGACGTACTTGCCGATCGCCGCCCGCAGCTCATCCAGCAGTTCTGCACCCTCACCGGAACCCTGTTCCGAGGGGGCTGCCGGTCCCCGAGGAGGTCGGGGACCGGCCTCCTGATCCGGTCCCCGTGCGTCGACGGGACCGGTCCCCTCCTGCTGGGCGGTTCCCGCCACGAGGGTGTCGGTCCCCACCGACTGGCGGGGACCGTGCTCACCGTCCCCACTGCGGTCCCCTGGTGCAACTACCGCCTCTTGGGGACCGGTCCCCGATTTCCCGCCGCTGGCCTGCGGGTTTGCACCGGATGTCGATTCGGGGACCGGGACGTGCGGGGACCGAGTGCCGGGCACGTCGCGGGGACGGTCCCCAACTGCAGCATCGGCAGACGTCTGGGGACGGTCCCCGTCTGCTTCCGCTTCTGCTGGGTGTTCGGCGGTCCCCGACGCGGGGGACTGTGTGTCCTGCTGATCGCTGCGGCGCCAGGGGATGCCCTCGCCGGGGACCGCGGGAGTCGGCCAGACGGTGGGGGAGGTGTTCGTGGTGCTGGGGGACGTAGAGTCCTCCATAGGCGTTCCTCTCCGGTGAGGGGCAGGACGGGCAAGGTCCCGCCCCTCACCAGCTCGTTCGTTCAGGGATGGGCGATCGGCAGGGGAGTCTTCGGCCCTCGGCGTTGGCGCGCCGGGGGCCGCTTCGTTGTCCGCGTCAGATGCGGGATCAGGCCGTGAGGTCGTACGACGTCTGGGCGTCCAGCCACGCGTCCACCTCCGGCCAGCGGTAGCGCAGGTGACGGCCGACCTTGTGGACGCTGGGGCCGATGCCCCGGTACTTCCACTGGTAGAGCGTCTTCACCGGCACTCCGAGATAGGCGGCGACCTCCGCAGGGGTGGCAAGCGGGCCACGCTGGGCAGCCGCAGCGGTGGCAGGGGCGTTGGTGCTGCGGGGAGGGGTCTTCGGCACAGGGCTCCTTTTCGGTCTTGAACAATGGGCTGGACAACACAGCCACACCACCCGGAGAAAAGTCCAGAGTTGGTTCTGAAACTCCTCACTACTTCTTTCGGTGTGGCCGGGGAGAGGGAAACAGTAAGGGTGGATCCCCGGTTGCCGAAATCGCTCCCGCCGGGCCCGAAATTTTCTAGCGGCGAAGCAACCCGCCGAGGTGCCGGAATCCGGTACCTCTGCAGCTCAGAGGTGACACATGGCGGTCAGGGATGACGTGACTGACCCGCCGGGCATCATGGCTGATGTGTGCTCAAATCACCCATATCGAAAACGGCGAGGGAAGGTAACACGATGCCTCGGCCGAAACGCCTCGCGAGGTACCGGAATTCGACGAGACGAACGCCACTTCGCCCCCGAACGACTATTGGAGAGTTTAAGAGCTAACTCTTGCCATGGCGGCCGGCTGCAAGTTACAGCTATCTGTCATGTCCAACCGACCTGTCGAAATAGGCCCCGCCGGCCTCCACGCCGCCCGCGCCATCGAGCACCTACGTCTCGTGCGCGGCCTGACCCAGCACCAGCTCGCCGCCCGCTGCACCCAGCTGGGCCGTCCGATGGCCAACACCGCCCTCAGCCGCACCGAACGCGCCCGCCGCCGCTGCGACGTAGACGACCTCGTCACGATCGCCACCGCGCTCGGCGCCCCTCCCGCAGCCTTGCTGCTCCCGTGGCCGACGCACTCCCCGGTGTCGCACGCCACCTCCCACTTCCTCATCCCCACCCAGGAGGCCCTTCTTGGCTGACGTGTACGACCGCTGGCACAAGTCCCACCCCAAGCCCACCGAGGTCGAGTGCGGCGAGCACAAGAGCCGTACGAAGCGGATGGTCCCGACTGCCGACCACGGCATCGGTAAGCGTTGGCAGGTCCGTTACCGCGACCTGGACGACCGCCAGCGCAAGGAGAACTTCCACACGAAGGCCGAGGCGGACAATCGCGCCGCCGAGGTCGACGTCGAGATCCGGCAGGGCTCCTACGTCGTCCCCGCTGAGACGAAGCAGACGCTCGTCGCCTACGCGCAGAAGTGGCTCGACGCGAACTCCGTCGGCCCGACGACTGCGCTCCGCTATGAGGCGACGGTCCGCAACCACATCACCGAGCACCTCGGCCGACGCGAGCTGCGATCCCTCAACCAGCCCTCGGTCATCCAGGGTTGGATCCGCACACTCCAGGACGGCGGCCTGGAGGTGTCGACGATCGAGGGCATCTTCGACATCCTCTCCAGCATCCTCGGCGCGGCCGTGGAGGACGGGCTGCTGCCGAAGAACCCGTGCAAGGCGAAGTCGGTCAAGCTCCCGACCGCGACCAAGAAGAAGATCATCCCTTGGCCACTGGAGCGCGTCCGCGGGGTCATCACCGGACTGCCGAAGCGCTTCCAGGCCGGCGGCAAGCTCGCCTTCGGCTGCGGTCTGCGGCAGGGCGAGTTGTTCGGCTTCGCCGTCGAGGACATCGATTTCAAGGGCGGCTGGATCCACGTCAACCGCCAGGTGCGGCTGGTCGGTACGAAGCCCGTCTTCGCCCTGCCCAAGGGCAACAGGATCCGGTCAGTGCCGCTGTCGGCTCAGCTCGCCGCCGCCCTCAAGGCCCACATGAAGGAGTTCCCGCCGGTCGAGGTCACCCTGCCGTGGACCAAGCCGGACGGTGAGCCGAAGACCTTCCGCCTCCTCTTCGTCGACAAGAAGGGGCGGGCCTACAACCGCAGCGTCTTCAACATGGGCGACTGGAAGCGCGCCCTGGCCGCCGCCGGCGTGATCCCTCCCCGCGAGCGCGGAGCGCGCTACCTCCAAGCGGCTCCGGAAGACGGCATGCACGCCCTCCGGCACGCGTACGCCTCCGTGCTCCTGGACGCGGGAGAGAGCATCAAGGCGCTCTCCGAGTACCTGGGACACTCGGACCCGGGCTTCACGCTGCGGACGTACACGCACCTGCTGCCGTCCAGCGAGACCCGCACCCGCAAGGCGATCGACGACGCCTTCACAGAAGCCGAGGGAGAAGCCGAGGCAGAAGCCGACGCAGAAGACGAGGACGACCGGCCCGACACCCAGGGCACATCAGCGCCCCCAGCAAAACCCATGTGCCCTCAATGTGCCCTGGCCGCCTGACGGCCTCTCTCCGCACATGACGAGGGCGGGGTCAGAAACCCCGCCCGAAACCCCTGATACCCCAGGTCAGGGCCACACCAGGCAATAAGGCTGATGCCCCGCCTCATGCAACCGGTGGCTGAAGTCCTGCCACTCGTGCAGCAGTTGGTAGACGTTGAACGCGTCCCTGGGCCCGCCCCGGTCCGGGACCGTCGACCAGATGAAGGCCGCCGCACCCACCGCCTCCTCGCCGATGCCGCGCAGGGGGTCGACGACCGTCATCGGGAGCTTGACCACGGCGTAGTCGGGGTGCAGGACGACGAGCTCCAGCGGGGGAACCTTGTGCAGGGGGACGCCCTCGATGCCCGTGAGAACCATCGCCGCCATGGTTTCCGGCTTGATCTTCGTGAACATGCCGTTCATGCCGAGTTCGTCGCCGCCGAGCTCCTCGGGGCGCATCGAGATCGGGACGCGGGCCGCAGTCGCGCCGTCGGGCGCGCCGAAGTACTTGTACGTCACCCCCACCCGACCACCATTCCCGCTGCTCCCGGCCCGAAGATCGTCCGCCTGACGTTCAGGAAGATCGTCCATCTGACGTTCAGTACGTCCGGCGGTCCGCTCCGGTTCACCCGGTGCACCCTGTGTCCGACGCGGTTCCTGAGCGTCCTCCGCCTCGCGCCGGTGTCGTCCCCGCCGGGCACGTCGAGGACCCAGGTCATCGGTCCCCTCGCCCAGTCCGCCACCGCGATGCATATCTCCACCCGACTGCTTTCCCAGAACGCGTCGCCCCCGCCGCGCAACCCGATCATCGTGTCAGTGACCTCCCCCACGGCCGCCCGCCGAAACGTGCGCTTGAAACAACTGTCCGCGGGATGTCCGCAGCCTCCGACCACGCCGGGGCCGTGCGAGCTGTGTGTATCGGGTCCAGTCTCGCAGACGACGGGGACCACGGGGCCGGTTGTCCCGTGCCCCGCCCGCGCGCGCCCCTGGCCTACCCTGAACAGGTCACTGGCACCCGGAGCCCGACAGCGTCGGAGAAGGTCGGAGAAGTCGCAGGTCATGAGTGAACTGGCATATCCGTATGAAGCACCGGCCTCGCAGGCTCTGTTCGACCGCGCGGCGGCCGTCACGCCCGGCGGCGTGAACTCACCGGTGCGGGCCTTTCGAGCCGTCGGCGGCACGCCGCGGTTCATGGTGTCCGGCACCGGCCCCTATCTGACCGACGCCGACGGCAGGGAGTACGTCGACCTCGTGTGCTCCTGGGGGCCCATGATCCTCGGGCACTCGCACCCCGAGGTCATCGCCGCCGTGCAGGACGCCGTGTCCCGCGGTACGTCCTTCGGCACTCCCGGTGAGGGCGAGGTCGCGCTCGCCGAGGAGATGGTCGCCCGGGTCGCGCCGCTGGAGCAGGTGCGTCTCGTCTCCAGCGGCACCGAGGCGACCATGTCCGCCATCCGCCTCGCGCGCGGGTTCACGCGGCGCACCAAGGTGATCAAGTTCGCCGGGTGCTACCACGGGCACGTCGACTCGCTGCTCGCCGCGGCCGGCAGCGGTGTGGCCACCTTCGCGCTGCCCGACACCCCGGGCGTCACCGGCGCCCAGGCCGGCGACACCATCGTCCTGCCGTACAACGACCTCGACGCCGTGCGGGAGGCCTTCTCGGCCCACCCCGGCGAGGTCGCCTGTGTGATCACCGAGGCCTCCCCGGGCAACATGGGCGTCGTACCGCCCGCCGAAGGCTTCAACCAGGGCTTGAAGGACCTCTGCGCCGAGAACGGCGCGCTCTACGTCTCCGACGAGGTCATGACCGGTTTCCGGACCAGCCGGGCCGGGTGGTTCGGGGTCGACGGCGTCGTCCCGGACCTGATGACCTTCGGCAAGGTCATGGGCGGCGGCTTCCCCGCCGCGGCCTTCGGCGGGCGCGCGGACGTCATGGCCCACCTCGCCCCGGCCGGGCCCGTCTACCAGGCCGGCACCCTCTCCGGTAACCCCGTCGCCACCGCGGCCGGGCTCGCCCAGCTGCGGCTCCTCGACGACGCCGCCTACGCCAAGGTCGACGCCGTGTCGAAGGAGATCCAGGGGCTGGTCACCGGCGCCCTGACCAAGGAGGGCGTGGCGCACACGCTGCAGAACGCCTCCAACATGTTCTCGGTGTTCTTCACCGACCGGCCGGTGCGCAACTACGAGGACGCCAAGACCCAGGAGTCCTTCCGCTTCACCGCGTTCTTCCACTCGCTGCTCGCCGACGGCGTCTACCTGCCGCCGTCCTCCTTCGAGTCCTGGTTCGTGTCCACCGCGCACGACGAGCGGGCCGTGCAGAAGATCGCCGACGCCCTTCCGGCGGCGGCCCGGGCGGCTGCGGAGGCCACGGCATGAGCGACCAGCGCAACGACAGCGGCGAGGACATCACCGTCGTCCACGTCATGCGGCACGGCGAGGTCGCGAACCCGGACGGCATCCTCTACGGCCGTCTGCCCGGCTACCACCTCTCCGACCTGGGGCGCCGGATGGCCGACCGGGTCGCCGAGCACCTGTCCGGCCGCGATGTGACGCATGTCGTCGCCTCGCCGCTGGAGCGCGCGCAGGAGACGGCCGAGCCGATCGCCAAGGCGCACGGGCTGGACCTGGCGACGGACGAGCGGCTGATCGAGGCCGACAACATCTTCCAGGGCAAGACGTTCGGCGTCGGGGACGGGGCGCTGCGCAACCCCGGCAACTGGAAGCACCTGGTCAACCCGTTCCGGCCGTCCTGGGGCGAGCCGTACGTCGACCAGGTCGTCCGCATGATGAGTGCGCTGAGCACGGCGAAGGACCAGGCCCGCGGGCACGAGGCGGTCGTGGTCAGCCACCAGCTGCCCATCTGGATCGTCCGGTCCTACGTCGAGCGCCGCCGCCTCTGGCACGACCCGCGCAAGCGCCAGTGCACGCTCGCGTCGCTGACGACGTTCACGTACCAGGGCGACCGGATCGTCTCCGTCGGCTACACCGAGCCGGCCCGCGATCTCGTCCCGGCCCATCTGCTCGCCGGTGCCAAGCCGGTGAAGGGGCAGGCCAAGGCGTTCGGGGCGTAGTTTCCCCCGGACCGGCTCACGGGGGCGTTCGGCAGGCGCGCAAGGCCTTTCGTTCGCCCCCTTATGAGCGCTTACGACTGCTTCGTTACGGAATCTGCGCATATCTGCGGAACCTCTGTCTTCGTCACGGCCTCTGACTGAGTGACCAGCACGACGTGACGAATCGGGGATGCCATGCGCGCTCTCTCCCGCAGGGGAATGCTCGGACTCGGCGCGGGAGCCGCCGCCTTCTCACTCGCCGGCTGCGGCGGCCTCACGGGCTCGGACGACTCCGGCCACGCCGACGGTTCCGGCGGCGACTCCGCACAGGGCGGATCGAAGCCGAAGCCCACCGCCCGCCCCATCGGCGACGGATCCACCAGCCACACCGGCAAGCAGCCCCACCAGCCGGACAGGCCCCGGCCGCTGGAGCCGGGTCAGACGCCGCCGCAGTTCGTCGTGTTCTCCTGGGACGGCGCCGGCGAGGTCGGCAACGGCCTCTTCCCGCGTTTCCTGGACCTCGCCAAGGAGCACGGCGCGAGCATGACCTTCTTCCTGTCCGGGCTGTACCTGCTGCCCGAGTCGAAGAAGCGTCTCTACGACCCGCCGAACAACCCGCGCGGTGCCTCCGACATCGGCTACCTCACCGACGACCACGTCAAGGCGACCCTGAAGAACGTCCACCGGGCCTGGCTGGAGGGCCACGAGATAGGCACCCACTTCAACGGCCACTTCTGCGGCGAGTCCCACGGCTCGGTCAAGAACTGGACGCCGGCGCAGTGGCGCAGCGAGATCGACCAGGCGAAGTCCTTCGTCAAGGAGTGGCGCACCAACACCGGCTGGACCGACCTGCCGTCGCTGCCGTTCGACTACGACAAGGAGCTGGTCGGCGGCCGTACGCCCTGTCTGCTCGGCCAGGACAACCTGCTGCCCACCGCCCGCGAGCTCGGCTGGCGCTACGACGCCTCCTCGCCCGGCGGCCTCCAGGTCTGGCCCCGCAAGCGGCAGGGCATATGGGACCTGCCCTTGCAGCAGATACCTTTCCCCGGCCGCGGCTTCGAGGTCCTGTCGATGGACTACAACATGCTGGCCAACCAGTCCCTCGCCACCACGAAGGCTCCGGCCCACAACTACCCGGGCTGGCGGAAGCAGTCGGCACAGGCGTACATCCAGGGATTCAAGCGGGCATATGAGACAAACCGGGCACCCTTCTTCATAGGCAACCACTTCGAGCAGTGGAACGGCGGCATCTACATGGACGCCGTCGAGGAGGCCTTCAAGCACATCGCGCGCGAGAAGGAGAAGGGCGCCGATGTGCGTCTCGTCTCCTTCCGGCAGTTCGCCGACTGGCTCGACGTGCAGAAGCCCGAGGTGCTCGACAAGCTCCGCACGCTCGGGGTCGGGCAGCAGCCGGTCGGTGGCTGGCGGCAGTTCACGGCTCAGGCCGCCACGCCCAGCGGAGAGGCCTCGCGGAACGCCGCCTGAAATGCGGTTTTCCGCCCGCAAGGGGGGTGGGCGAGACCCCCAGAACGGGCATGCGAAACTTTTCACATGAGTGCCGACAGCGCCCCCCAGCGTTCGAACCGCACGACCCGTGCCACCGAGCGCACCCGACGTGTCCGCCGCAGTGCCGCCCTGACCGCCTCGCTCGCCGCGGCCGCTCTGCTCGTCACCGCGTGCGGCTCCGGCGGCACCTCCGGCGGGGGCGGCAACACCAACTTCGTCACCGGCACCGACGGCGTCGCCACGGTCGCCGAGGGCAAGCGCACCCCGGCCCCCGACCTGTCCGGCAAGACCATCGCCGGCAAGACGCTCGACGTCGCCGACTACAAGGGCAAGGTCGTCGTCCTCAACGTCTGGGGCTCCTGGTGCAACCCCTGCCGCGCCGAGGCCAAGTACTTCGCCAAGGTCTCCAAGGCGTACGCGGACAAGGGCGTGCAGTTCGTCGGCATCAACACCCGCGACACCTCCACCGGCGCGGCTCTCGCCTTCGAGAAGGACTGGGGCATCACCTACCCCAGCCTCTACGACCCCACCGGCAAGCTGCTGCTGCGCTTCAAGAAGGGCACGCTCAACCCGCAGGCGATCCCCTCCACGCTCATCCTCGACCGGGACGGCAAGATCGCGGCCCGCTCCCTGTCCGCGCTCAGCGAGGAACGGCTGCTGAAGATGCTCAAGCCGGTCGTCGCCGAGAAGTGAGCGGAGCACCGACGTGAGCGCAGTCACCCTCGCCGCGGTGGCGGACCCCAACGGCACGGTGCTCAAAGGCGCCCTGCTGGCGGCCCTGCCGATCGCGCTGCTCGGCGGACTCGTCTCCTTCTTCTCGCCGTGCGTCCTGCCGCTGGTGCCCGGCTACCTGTCCTATGTGACGGGGGTCGCCGGCACCGACCTCGCCGAGGCGCGGCGTGGCCGGATGGTCGTGGGCGCCTCCCTGTTCGTACTCGGCTTCACCGCGGTGTTCGTCTCCTCCGGGGCGCTGTTCGGCTACTTCGGCGCCACGCTCCAGGAGCACAAGGACATCCTGTCCACGGTGCTCGGCGTGCTCATGATCCTCATGGGTGTCTTCTTCATGGGCCTGATGCCCTGGTTCACCCAGCGCGAGTTCCGCCTGCACCGCAAGCCGGTGGCCGGTCTGGCCGGCGCGCCCCTGCTGGGAGCCCTGTTCGGCATCGGCTGGACGCCCTGTATCGGCCCCACCCTCGCCTCCGTGCTGGCCCTCTCCTCGGACCAGGGCAGCGCCGGACGCGGTGCCGTCCTGACCATCGCGTACTGTCTGGGCCTGGGCGTGCCCTTCGTGCTCGCCGCGGTCGCCTTCCGCAAGGCCCTCGGAGCCTTCGGCTGGATCAAGCGCCACTACGTCTGGGTGATGCGGATCGGCGGCACCATGATGATCGTGACCGGTCTGCTGCTGCTGACCGGCGCGTGGGACCGCATCGTGCAGGAGATGCAGGTCTGGTCCGACGGCTTCACTGTGGGGATCTGATCCATGAGCAAGACCACCGCCTCCGACCCGGCCCCCTCAGCCGCCGAGGACCAGGAGCTGGGCGACGCCGGCTCCCAGCTGTCCACCGCCCCCAAGGAGGACGCGCCCAACCTGCCCGCCCTGGGCGTCGTCGGCTGGGTCCGCTGGTTCTGGCGGCAGCTCACCTCCATGCGGGTCGCCCTGCTGCTGCTCCTGCTGCTCTCCCTCGGCGCGATCCCCGGCTCGCTCATCCCGCAGTCCGGCCAGGACGAGACGAAGGTCGCCGACTTCCGCAAGGCCCACCCGGCCCTCGGGGACGTCTACGACAAGATCGGCATGTTCCACGTCTACAGCTCGGTGTGGTTCTCCGCGATCTACATCCTGCTGTTCGTCTCCCTCATCGGCTGCATCGTGCCGCGCACCTGGCAGTTCGTCGGCCAGCTGCGCGGCCTGCCGCCCGGCGCGCCCCGGCGGCTGAACCGGCTGCCCGCCCACACCACCTGGCGCACCACCGCAGAACCCGAGCAGGTCCACCAGGCCGCCCTGGCCCTGCTGAAGAAGCGCCGCTTCCGCACCCACCTCACCGGGGGCGCGGTCGCCGCCGAGAAGGGCTACCTGCGCGAGGTCGGCAACCTCGCCTTCCACATCGCCCTCATCGTGATGCTGACCGCCTTCGCCTGGGGCCAGCTGTACAAGTCCGAGGGGAACAAGCTGGTCGTCGAGGGCGGCGGCTTCGCCAACACCCTCACCCAGTACGACGACTTCAAGTCCGGCAACCTCTTCACCCAGGACGACCTGGTGCCGTTCAGCTTCAACCTGAAGAAGTTCACCGGCACCTACGAGCGCACCGGCCCCAACAAGGGCACCCCGCGCGTCTACAAGGCCGACATCACCTACAGCACGGGCGCCTACGGCAAGGACGAGAACGACACCGTCGAGGTGAACCACCCGCTGGAGATCGGCGACTCCAAGGTCTACCTCGTCAGCCACGGCTACGCCCCCGTCATCACCGTCCGCGACGCCAAGGGCAAGGTCGTCTTCGACGACGCCGTACCGCTGCTGCCGCTGGACGCCAACGTCACCTCCTCCGGTGTCGTCAAGGTCCTCGACGGCTACCGCAACGCCCAGGGCAAGAAGGAACAGCTCGGCTTCAACGCGTTCCTCGTGCCGACCTTCGGCGGCCACGCCAGCGGCACGATGCTGTCGCAGTTCCCCGCGCTGGACAATCCGCTGCTCGCGCTGTCCGCCTACCACGGCGACCTGGGGGCCGACTCCGGCATCCCGCAGAGCGTGTACCAGATGGACCGCACCAACATGAAGGAGTTCAAGGACTCCAAGGGCAAGCTCTTCAAGAAGCTGCTCAAGCCCGGCGAGACCATGAAGCTCCCGAACGGCGCCGGTACGGTCACCTTCGGCAAGGACATCAAGGAGTGGGCCGGCTTCCAGGTCGTCCAGCAGCCCGGCAGCGGCTGGGCCCTCGCCGGTGCCCTCGCCGCGATCGGCGGCCTCGCCGCCTCCCTGTTCATCCAGCGCCGCCGCGTCTGGGTGCGCGCGGTCAAGGGCGCCGACGGCGTCACCGTCGTCGAGATGGCAGGCCTCGGCCGCAGCGAGTCCGCCAAGGTCCCCGAGGAACTGGGCCACCTCGCCGGCGACCTCTACGAGCAGGCACCGGGCGCCCCCGGCCCCGACGACCCCGCAGATTCCCCCGACCCCGATCAGGAGCCGGGTACCGAACCCCCCGTACCTGCCGAAGGGGCTGAGAAGCAGTGACTCTCGCCGCCGCCACCAACGAAAACCTCGCGAACATCAGCAACGTCCTGATCTACTCCGCGATGGCCGTCTACACCCTGGCCTTCTTCGCGTACATCGCCGAATGGCTCTTCGGCAGCCGCAGCAAGGTCGCCCGCACCGCCGCCGCGCTCACCACCAAGGCGGACGCCAAGAAGGCGGCCCCGGCCGTCACCGTGAACCAGGCCGGCGGCACCGCCGTGCTGGAGCGGCCCAAGGTCACCGTGCGGGCCGCGTCCGGTCAGCGCGACGTGCCGGACGGCCCCGGGGCGCACGGCGGGGACGAGCAGGGCGACCTGTACGGCCGGATCGCCATCTCCCTCACGGTGCTCGCCTTCCTGGTCGAGTTCGCCGGTGTCCTCACCCGCGCCCTGTCGGTGGAGCGCGCCCCGTGGGGCAACATGTACGAGTTCAACATCACGTTCTCCACGGTCGCCGTCGGCGTGTACCTCGGGCTGCTGGCCCTGAAGAAGAACGTGCGCTGGCTCGGCCTGTTCCTGATCACCTCGGTCCTGCTCGACCTGGGCCTGGCGGTCACGGTCCTCTACACCGCCAGCGACCAGCTGGTCCCGGCCCTGCACTCGTACTGGCTGTACATCCACGTCTCGACGGCGATCTTCTGCGGCGCGGTCTTCTACGTGGGCGCGGTCGCCACGATCCTGTACCTCTTCAAGGACTCCTACGAGAGCAAGCTCGCGAGCGGCGGCACGCCCGGCACCTTCGCGACCTCCGTCCTGGAGCGGCTGCCGTCCTCCGCCTCCCTCGACAAGTTCTCCTACCGCGTCAACGCGGCCGTCTTCCCGCTGTGGACGTTCACGATCATCGCGGGCGCCATCTGGGCCGGCGACGCCTGGGGCCGCTACTGGGGCTGGGACCCGAAGGAGACCTGGTCGTTCATCACCTGGGTCGCCTACGCCTGCTACCTGCACGCCCGCGCCACCGCCGGCTGGAAGGGCCGCAAGGCCGCCTACCTGGCCCTCATCGCCTTCGGCTGCTGGCTGTTCAACTACTACGGCGTGAACATCTTCGTCTCCGGCAAGCACTCCTACGCGGGCGTCTGAGCTCTCCTCCCGTGCACCGGCCCTGCCTTCGGTGCACGGGACCACGGACGGATGTGCGACGACAAGCCCTGAAGGCCGGTAGATTCAGCCATCCGGGGTATGTAACTGTCGGCGAGCGGTTGAATACGCGATGCTGTGTAGGTCACGCAGCACGCCACAACCGTCTGGGGGGTAGACGATGAGTGTGACGATTGACGAGCGGGCGATTTCGGACCACGAGGACGACATCGTGATCGTCGTGTCCGACGCCGACTACCGGGACGCCGCGCAGCGAGCCCTGGACGAGCTCGGTCTCACCTACGCCGAGCTCGAAGAGCAGGCGAAGGAGGGAAGCTTCACCTCGTCGCAGGCACATGCTCTGTGGGTGTCCATCGGCGGCACGGTTGACCTCTGACCTTTCGAAACAGGCCTACAAGTTCGCAAGGGAGTTACAGGAGACCCTCAACGGGACCGTGTGCCAGCACGTGCGGATCGCCGCCGTACTGCGACCGCGTTCCGCCGTCGGTCCTGTCTTCACTCTCGGACACGGTCTGTCCGCCGCCAACCCCACCCAGCCGACAGCGTTCCCGCTCCGCATCGACCAGAAGAAGCCGCGCTCCTGGATGAACCTCTCGTTCCAGGTCCGCTTGGACGACGAGGCCGACTTCCTGACGGTGCATTCGTCCTACTGCGGCATCTTCACCGATGAGGCGTTGGAGACGTGTCTGCTCCACTGGGACTACGAACGTGAGAAGGACAAGTACACCAGCGCGCACGTCCAGGTGTACGGCACATCGCCCGCACTGGAGGCGCTGAACAGGAACAACGATCACAAGCGGTCCCTCGACAAGCTTCACATCCCGGTAGGGGGAAGACGCTTCCGGCCTTGCATCGAGGACGTCATCGAGTTCCTGATCACCGAGCGGCTTGCCGACGGCCGGGAAGGCTGGGAGAAGCGCGTCGAGGAGGGCCGCAACCGCTATCGGCGCGGCCAGTTGCTGGCGGCGATGAGGCGCAACCCCGATGTGGTCGAGGAGTACCTCGAGAGCCGCGGCGAGTAGCCGCGCGACACGCTGCGACGCCCTGCTCGGCGGGTCCGGGCAGGGCGACGTCGTGTCGGTCCCGGCTACGGACGGCAGACCGTGCCGGTGACGACGTCCCGCAGGCGTTCCGCGTACAGCCGCAGGTTCTTGTGCGCGACATCGGTGTCCGGGTAGCGGGCCGCGAACCACAGGCCCTCGTGGAGCCGCGTGAGCCAGGCGCAGACCTGGTCGCCGTACGACACCCGGATCAGGCCATAGGCGTTGCGCTCGGTCCAGGTCGTGGACTCGGGGATGCCGCGGGCGTCGGCGAACGACACGATCGAGTACATGTCGGGGGACGTCGGCCGGAAGTCCGCCCCGAGCAGCCGCAGCACCCTGGCCAGCGGCATGCGGGCCAGCGGCCGGGTGGCGTGCAGCGCGGCGCGTACGGTCTTGAGCGCGGTGGGGAAGTCGGGCGCCTCGGCGACGGGCACCTCGATCGGCGCGCCGCCGACGTACCAGCCCACCGAGTCCGAGTACGCGGACTTCGCCCGGGTGTGGAAGGGCACCACCGTCCGGTACACGGGCTCACCGCCGATCTCGTGGACGATCAGGGCGGTCGCCGCCAGGACCCCGACCAGCGAACCGCCGTAGGGGCGGCAGTACGCCTCGAAGGCGGCGGCGGCGTCCGCGTCGACGAGCATCTCGCGCATGAGCTTCTGCGTCGGCAGCCCGCCCTCGGGATCCAGCCCCAGGTCCACGGGGAAGCTCGGCAGCCGCCCGTCGCAGCGCCGGATGAACTCCCGCCAGCGGGCGACGATCTCGTGGTCCGCGTCGAGCCGGTCCGCGTTCGCCCGCTCGGCCTCGCAGAAGTCGACGTAGCTGGAGACCGGCGACTGCTCCGGGGCGTGTCCGGTGAGATGGGCGGTGTAGAGCTCCTGGATCTCCGCAGGGATGCGGTAGATGGAGAACGCGTCGACGTTGCTGTGGTCGAAAGCCATGTACACGCTGGTGCTGTCGTCCCGGACGACGGCCGTGTAGATGAGGTTCGGCCAGCGCAGCGCGTCGGCGGTGGTGTCGAAGCGGTCCTGGAGGTGCTGGGCCAGGGCCTCGGGGTCGGTGAACTCGCCCGCGTCCTCGCGGTGCAGGGAGACGGAGGCCTCGTCGAGGGTGAAACGCCGGATCGAGTCGCCCGGGCCGCCCGCCCAGCGGAAGCCGCTGCGCAGGGTCTCGTGCCGCAGCGTCCAGCCGCGCAGCGCCTCACCCAGCGCGTCCAGGTCGACCCGCCCCGGGATGTCGAACGCCGCGCCGAGCCACGTGGGTACGAACAGACCGTCCTCGCGCACGGACCGCGCCGTCCGCAGATGCGACTCCTGGATGTAGGCGGGCGGCCGGGAGTCCTCCGGCAGGGCCTTCGCCGTCGCGACGGTGGCCGGGCTGAGCGTCCATTCGACGAGTCGCCCAGGTCGTACGTCGCAGCGCTGGATGTCGGTCATTCGCACAGGGCGTCTCCGTTCGCAGGTGGGATAGACCCGACCAAAGGAATGGCGAACCCGCCACCGGCGACACCGGGTGTCGCCACATTTCAATGGAACGGATGGCATCCCGAACGATGATGCGAACCCCGGGCGGTGCGCTCAGTTGACGCCGATGTCCTCGTTCCACAGATCCGGGGCGCCCGCGATGAAGTCCCGCATCAGGCCGACGCACTCCTCGTCGTCCAGCAGCACGATCGTCACACCGTGCTCGGCGAGCCAGTCGTGGCCGCCGTGGAAGGTCACGTCCTCCCCGATCACGACGCGGGAGATGCCGAACTGCCGCACCAGCCCGGAGCAGTACCAGCACGGCGACAGGGTCGTCACCATCGTCGTGCCCCGGTAGGAGCGTTGCCGCCCGGCCGCGCGGAATGCCGCCGTCTCGGCGTGCAGCGACGGATCGCCGTCCTGGACGCGGCGGTTGTGGCCGCGGCCCAGCAGGGTGCCGTCGGCGCCGTACAGCGCGGCGCCGATCGGGATGCCGCCCTCGGCGAGCCCGGCGCGGGCCTCCTCGACGGCGGTCGTGAGCCATGTGCGCGCCTGTGCCCGGTCCATGACCTCATCCATGACCCGACCCCGCCCTTCCTAACCCGGCCCGGCCGCTTCCTGACCAGGCCCGGCTGCTCCCTGACCGGGCTCGGTCGCTCCCTAACCCGGCCCGGCTCCTCCCTGACCCGGCCCGGCTCCTCCATAACCCGCCTCGGCGGCGGTGAGCCGGTCGAGGTGGGCGTGCAGTGCGCCCGCGCCCTCGATCATGACCCTGGTGCGCGCCGTCAGCGCCTCGCCGCGCGCCGCCACGGCCGCACGCAGCGCCGCACTGCCGCCCTCCCGCCGCAGCCCCTCCAGCACCGGCCTGATCTGGTCGAACAGATAGTGGCTGCGCCGCAGGGTGTGCACGAGCCGGGCGTCGCGCACATCCGCCGGCTCGTACACCCGGTACCCCGTCCCGCGCTCGCGTCCCGGCGTGAGCAGCCCGGCCCCCTCCCACACCCGCAGCGCAGAGGTCCGCACGCCGAGCAGCCCGGCCACCTCCCCGATGCGCAGCCCGCCCGAGCGCGGCAGCGGGGCGGGCGGCCCGGCCGCGAGCAGTTCCAGGGCCTCGCTCGCCGCCCGCAGCGACACCCGCTCCTCGTGCAGCGCGGCATGCGCGGCGTCGAGCAGCGCGAGCGCGCCCGGCACGTCACCCGCGTGCACGGCCCGCATGATGTCCGTCGCCGTCACCGGCCCGTACCCGCGCATCAGCGTCCGGTACGCCAGCAGCGCGCCGCGGTGCACCTCGCCGAAGACGCGGTAGCCCGACGTGGTCCGCGCGGCCGGCGGGAGCACACCGGCCTCCTCGTAGTTGCGGATCTGCTGCGCCGAGACACCGGCGAGCCGGGCCAGATCGACGGGGCGGAGGCGGCGGTCGTTCGTCATCGATGGAGGTCCCGGAGGTGAAGGCGTTGGGGCGGGGTGGGCTGTCGGCAGGGTGAGTCGAGACGTGGCCCCGGCAGTTGCCCCGTCAGCCCTGCCGTTCCAGCACCGCGTAGTCCGCGAAGCTGCGGCGGTAGCGCAGGTGCCTCGTCTCCTGGGTGTGCCTGCGCTGCCACTCCTCCACCTCGCCGGGCGCCCGGCACGGACCCGAACCCGCCCCGCAGTCCTCCTCTTCACCCGAGACGCACCGCGCCTCGTACTCGGGCTGCGCCGACTCGTCCTGCACGATCGTGTACGGCACGTACCGGAAGATCCTGCGGCCGGCCGGTTCCCCACCGTGCTCGTCGCGTTGGTGCTGGCGCAACAGTACGTTCGCGTCCGTCACCGCACTGCCGTCGAACGCAGCCCGCGCCCTGTCCCGCCGCAGCGCCAGCCCCTCACAGGCCGTGCACCCGGGCACCGGGGAGGGCGGTCGGGCCGGATCGGCCGACAGGCCCTCTCTGGAACGGTCGTTGAGCGCGCGTACGCCCGCGCTGAGCCGTTCGTCCGGGGTCGCCGTACGGATCCTCGCCGGGTCGGCCTGCCATTCCCGGCCGCCGCCGACCGGACGCAGCATCACGTACGGGCCGGTTCTGTCCTGGTACACACCGACCTTGCGCGTGTGGGGGTCGTAGACGAGCGTTCCCGGTTCCATTTCGCACACCTCCGTCACTCTGGGTGTAGTGAGCGTTGCGCAGGGGAACGGTCCGGATCAATGCTTTGCGTGTGACACCGGTGCTCTGTCACGGAGGGGGAGCCGTGAGCCGACGGAACGGCGGGGCGAGTACGGCGGCGGTCTTCGGGGAGGTCCTGCGGCACTTCCGCGAGGCCGCGCTGCTCACGCAGGAGGGTCTGGCCAGGCAGATCCCGTGCGACCGTTCGCATGTGGCGCGGGTGGAGGCGGGCACGCGGGTGCCGCAGGACACCTTCGCCAAGACCTGTGACGAACTGTTGGGCACAGGTGGGGTGTTGGCGCGACTGTGGGGCCGCATCGACTGGTATCCGCAGGTGGAGCATCCGGACTGGTTCCGGCGGCGGGCCGAGATGGACGAGGTGGCTGTGACCCTCCGGGAGTACCAGGAGCGGGTGATCCCAGGGCTGTTGCAGACGGGCGACTACGTCCGCGCGTTGTTCACGCGTGTTGCTAGGGGGGACGAGGTGGAGGAGCGGGCTCGTGCCCGATTGAGTCGACAGCGGCGCTTCCTGGCGGAGGGCGGCCCGCTGTACATCGTCGTCCTGGATGAGAGCTGTCTCCGCAACATGGTCGGAAGCGCGGCGATCATGCGAGATCAGTGCGCCCACCTACTCGGCGTCGGGCAGCGCCCCAACTTCCGTGTCCAGGTCGCTCCGGCGAGCTTCTCGAACCTCCTGCGGCCCAACGTTTCCATGTCCCTGATCGAGCTTCCGGACGGGCACCGGTGGGTGTACTCGGAGTCGCTGGATCGCGGCCATTTCACGGACGATCCGACCATCTACACAGGTCATAGCCACGCCTATGATGTGCTCAGGGCAGACGCTCTGTCAGTCCGCGAGTCGGTCGCCCTGATCAGCGACGCGATGGAAGGGTACGAGCAGCATGAAGAGGCACGAACTCTGCGCGGCGACCTGGATCAAGAGCAGCTACAGCGGCGAAAACGGCGGCAACTGCATCGAAATAGCCCCCGATTTCCCCGAAACCGTCCCCGTCCGCGACAGCAAGAACCCTGACGGGCCGATCCTGCTCGTCACCCGGCCCGCCTGGTCGGCGTTCGTCGACTCCGTGCGCTGACCTACTGCCCGCTCACCATCTGCAGGATCCGGTTGGCCGCCTCGGCCACCGGCTGGCCCACTGCTCCGACGGCCGCGGCGATCGCGGCGACGGCGAGCAGCGCACGGTGCCGCTCCTGCGCGGGCGCCGCGTCCGCGGCCAGCACGGGCAGGGACTCGTCGATGAGCTGCGCGCTCGGCTGCGGCAGCTGGTCGCGCAGCTCCCGTACCTCGCGGATCAGTTCGGCGAGGGCCAGCCGCAGGGCTGGGTCCGTGTCGCCCGTGGTGCCGTTCTTCACGATGCCCGTGTTGCCGCTGCCGCCGTGCATGTTGACGTTGTCGCCGTAGTGGTAGTTGTTGCCGCTCATGCCGCGATCCCCGTGTTGCCGCTGCCGCCGTACATGTTCACGCTGTCACCGAAGTGGTAGTTCGTGGGCGAGTTGATCGTCAGGCGCTCCACCGTCACCTGGAACTCGGTGTCGGGGTTCTCCAGCGCGCCCGCGACGTAGCCCACGAGCTGGTCGAGGTGCTGCGGGTTCCGGCTGGTGACCATCGCGGTGGAGGGGCCGGCCGTCTCGACGGCGAGGACGTAGTGCGACTGGGCCGTGACGACGGACAGCATGCGCATGAAGAAGTAGACCAGCGCCGCGCCCGCACAGAGCCACACGAAAGTGAGGACCCCGGTGCCCGTGGAATTGCTGTCGATGAACGTCAGGCCGCCGATGATCGACAGACCGACCCCCACGGCGAGGGTGACCGCGGCGCGGGTCAGGAAGCGGAAGACCGCCTCCTTGCGCTTGGGGTACAGGGTGAAGGTGTACACCCGGGCGATGTTGCGCAGGGGGTAGGCGGCCGTGCCGACCCATAACAGGCGCTTGTGGACCCGGAGTTCGACGTCCGTCATGGCGCGCGGCGGAGTGGACGGCGGGGGCGGTACGTCCCACTGCCCCGGTGGCTGCTGTGTCTCCATGGGCACCATTGGCGACCATGTGCTTACCGAGGGCAAGGGGTTTCACACGGGCGAAAGTGCCGGTGCCTTCAGGACTCGTCGCGCCTCGGGTCGTCGTCCCTGTTCTTGTCCTCGCTCTTGTCCTCGTCGAGGGACTTCAGGAAGTCGGGATTGTCGTCCGGCGCCACCCACTGCCGGGGGCGCTCCGCCGCGGGCACCCGCTTCTTGCCGGCGATCAGCCAGGAGATCGACCCGACGAGCGGGAACACCAGCACCAGCAGCGCCCACAGCGGCTTGGGCATGTGGCGGATCTCGTCGTCCTTCGTGCTGATGCAGTCGATGAACGCGTACACGCTGAGCGCCAGCGGCACGAGGAACATCAGTACCCGGAGCATGCGGCCTCTCAGCGAAAGCGGTGGGTGGTTCCAGGCCAGGGTAGCGGCTCGGGGATACTGGACCCCATGGCTTACGACGATCTTCGCTCCCTGCTCAGGGCGCTGGAGCGCGAGGGTGACCTCAAGCGCATCAAGGCCGAGGTCGACCCGTATCTGGAGGTCGGGGAGATCGTCGACCGGGTCCAGAAGTCCGGCGGCCCCGCCCTGCTCTTCGAGAACGTGCGCGGGTCGAGCATGCCGCTGGCGATGAACGTGTTCGGCACGGACCGGCGGCTGCTGAAGGCCCTGGGCCTGAAGTCGTACGCCGAGATCACCGAGCGGATCGGCGGGCTGCTGAAGCCCGAGCTGCCGCACGGCTTCGTCGGTGTCCGCGAGGCCTTCGGCAAGCTCGGCGCGATGACGCACGTACCGCCGAAGAAGGTGAAGGACGGGCCCGTGCAGGAAGTCGTCCTGACCGGGGACGACGTCGACCTCGACCAGCTCCCCGCCCTCTTCACCTGGCCGAAGGACGGCGGGTCGTTCTTCAACCTGGGGCTGACCCACACCAAGGACCCGGAGAGCGGCGTCCGCAATCTCGGGCTGTACCGCCTCCAGCGGCACGACAAGCGCACCATCGGCATGCACTGGCAGATCCACAAGGACAGCCGGAACCACTACCAGGTGGCCGCGCGCAGGGGCGAGCGGCTGCCCGTCGCGATCGCCTTCGGGTGTCCGCCCGCCGTGACGTACGCCTCCACCGCCCCGCTGCCGGGGGACATCGACGAGTACCTGTTCGCCGGGTTCCTCGCGGGCAAGCGGATCGAGATGGTCGACTGCAAGACCGTGCCGCTCCAGGTGCCGGCGCAGGCCGAGGTCGTCATCGAGGGCTGGCTGGAGCCCGGTGAGATGCTGCCCGAGGGGCCCTTCGGCGACCACACCGGCTTCTACACGCCGCAGGAGCCCTTCCCGGCGCTGACCATCGACTGCGTGACGATGCGGAAGCGGCCGCTGCTCCAGTCGATCGTCGTGGGCAGGCCGCCGACGGAGGACGGGCCGCTGGGACGGGCGACGGAACGCTTCTTCCTGCCGCTGCTGAAGATCATCGTGCCGGACATCGTGGACTACCACCTGCCGGAGGCGGGCGGCTTCCACAACTGCGCGGTCGTCTCGATCGACAAGAAGTACCCCAAGCACGCGCAGAAGGTGATGCACGCGATCTGGGGCGCGCACATGATGTCGCTGACCAAGCTGATCGTGGTCGTCGACTCCGACTGCGACGTGCACGACCTGCACGAGGTCGCCTGGCGGGCGCTGGGCAACACGGACTACGCCCGCGACCTGTCGATCGTCGAGGGCCCGGTCGACCACCTCGACCACGCCTCCTACCAGCAGTTCTGGGGTGGCAAGGCCGGTATCGACGCGACGAGGAAGTGGCCCGAGGAGGGCTACACGCGCGACGGCGGCTGGCCCGACATGGTCGAGTCGGACCCGGAGACGGCGGCGAAGGTGGACCGCCGCTGGAAGGAGTACGGGCTGTGACCTCCGCTTCCGCCGCGATCCCCCAGCCGGGACGTACCAAGGCCTTCCTCCGGCTGGTGATGATCGAGCACTCGGTCTTCGCGCTGCCCTTCGCCTACATCGCCGCGCTCACGGCGATGTTCCAGTGGGACAAGAACATCCACTGGGGCCGGCTGCTGCTGGTCACCGTGTGCATGGTGGGCTTGCGCACCTTCGCGATGGCGGTCAACCGGATCATCGACCGGGAGATCGACGCGCGGAACCCGCGCACGGCGAAGCGCGAGCTGGTGACCGGCGCGATGTCGGTGAAGCACGCCTGGACGGGCGCGCTGATCGCCCTGGCCGTCTTCCTGGGGGCTGCCGCCCTGCTGAACCCCCTGTGCCTGGCGCTGGCCCCCATCGCGGTGATCCCGATGGTGGTCTATCCGTACGGCAAGCGGTTCACGAACTTCCCGCAGGCCATCCTCGGCCTCGCCCAGGCGATGGGCCCGGTCGGCGGCTGGCTGGCGATCTCGGGAGAGTGGTCCTGGGAAGCGGTGCTCCTCGGCCTCGCCGTGGGCATCTGGATCGGCGGCTTCGACCTGATCTACGCCTGCCAGGACGTGGAGACCGACCGCGAGATCGGCGTCATGTCCGTCCCGGCCCGCTTCGGCATCCCGGCGGCGATCTGGGGCGCCCGCGTCTGCCACACCCTCACCACGGCCCTCTTCGTCTGGTACGCCCTCGCCACCGGCGCCGGCGCCTTCTTCTGGCTGGGGCTGGTGGTCGTCGCCGGAGCGTTCCTCTACGAACACTCGATCGTCCGCCCCCACGACCTCTCCCGAGTGAACCGCGCCTTCTTCAGCGTCAACGGCTTCATCGGCATCGCCCTGTTCGTGTGCGCGCTGCTGGATCTCCTGGCGCGTGGCCTGACGGTGTAGGGGGCAGCTGCCGAGGTCGGCGGCCCCCTGCCGGGAACGACCCGGCCGGTCCTGAACACGGACCGTCACGCCGGTAGGCTCAAGGTGTGAACGCAGGGGAAATGCAGCGCACGCCTTGGATCGTGGGGGTCTCAGGGGCCTCCGGCACGCCGTACGCGGCTGCCGTGCTGCGCGCGCTGCTGGACGCCGGCGAGAGCGTCGACCTCGTGGTGTCCCGGGCCTCCCGGCTCACCCTGCTGGACGAGACCGGGATCTCCTTCCGGGACGCCCACTGGCAGGCGGACCTGCGGGAATGGCTGTCCCGGGGCGCCGACGGCAAGCCGGGCACGTTCTCCGTCGACATCGACGCCGTACGGCACTGGAGCGCCGGCGACCTGGCCGCCGGGCCCTCCTCGGGGTCGTACCCCACCAAGGGCATGCTCATCGTGCCCGCCTCGACGGCGAGCGTGGCGGGTGTCGCGCTCGGGCTGTCGAAGGACCTGCTGCAACGGGCGGCGAGCGTGACCCTCAAGGAGGGCCGCAAGCTCATCGTGGCCGTACGGGAGACCCCGCTGAACGGTCAGACCCTGCGCCACCTGGTCACCCTCGACGACGCGGGCGCGACGGTCGTGCCCGCCTCACCCGCCTTCTACGCGGGCGCGACGCACATCCAGGACCTGGTGGACTTCGTCGCCGGACGCGTACTCGACGCGGCGGGCGTGCCGCACCGGCTCTACCGCCGTTGGCAAGGTGAACTCGGCGGCGGTGCGCACCGCGACGACTGAGCAGCACCCGAACCTCATCGGACTCAACAACTTCAGCGGAAGGCTTCGATCGCAATGGACGCGGTGGACAGGCAGCTCATCCAGGCCCTGAGGGAGAACGGCCGGGCCTCCTACGCGGAGCTGGGACGCCTCGTCGGACTGTCGGGACCCAGTGTCACCGACCGCATCAACCGGCTGGAGGCGGCCGGGGTCATCACGGGCTACCGGGCCACCGTCGACGCCGCCTCGCTCGGCCTCGGCGTCACCGCCCTGATCGGCATCTCACTCACCGACGCCACCGACCACGAGGACGTGGCGCAGCGGCTGAAGGACCTCTCGGAGATCGAGGACTGCTGGTTCATCGCGGGCGACGACTCGTACATGCTCAAGGTGCGGGCGGCGGACGTCGACGGTCTGGAGAAGATGATCCGGCGGCTCAGCGGCATCGAGGGCGTCTCCCGGACGCGTACGACGATCGTGCTCTCCACGAAGTGGGAGAACCGGGTCGGGGAGCTGCCCGAAGAGGAGTAGACGCGTAGTCGTACGGTTGGGACGTCGTCGTAGAAAGGTGTGGGCATGGATCTCGGGCTCAAGCGCGAGCTGGAGGAGAAGGTCAGGGCGGGTGAGCGCCTGACCCGTGAGGACGGCATCGCGCTGTACGAGTCGGACGACCTGGCCTGGCTCGGCGGCCTGGCGCACGAGGTGCGCACCCGCAAGAACGGCGACGTCGTGCACTTCAACGTCAACCGTCACCTCAACATGACGAACGTGTGCACGGCCTCCTGCGCGTACTGCTCCTTCCAGCGCAAGCCGGGGGAGAAGGACGCGTACACGATGCGCATCGAGGAGGCCGTCAAGCTCGCGAAGGCGATGGAGGGCGAGAACCTCACCGAGCTGCACATCGTCAACGGGCTGCACCCGAACCTGCCGTGGCGGTACTACCCGCGGTCGCTGCGGGAGCTGAAGGCCGCGCTGCCGGACGTCTCGCTGAAGGCGTTCACGGCGACGGAGATCCACCACTTCGAGACCATCTCGGGGATGAGCGCGTCGGAGATCCTCGACGAGCTCATCGACGCCGGGCTCGAGTCCCTCACCGGTGGTGGCGCCGAGATCTTCGACTGGGAGGTCCGGCAGCACATCGTGGACCACCGCACCCACTGGGAGGACTGGTCGCGGATCCACCGGCTCGCGCACGAGAAGGGTCTGAAGACCCCGTGCACGATGCTGTACGGGCACATCGAGGAGCCCCGTCACCGGGTGGACCACGTACTGCGGCTGCGTGAGCTGCAGGACGAGACCGGGGGCTTCCAGGTCTTCATCCCGCTGCGGTACCAGCACGACTTCGTCGACATGCAGGACGGCAAGGTGCGCAACCGGCTCCAGGCGCGGACGCAGATGGCGACCGGGGCCGAGGCGCTGAAGACCTTCGCGGTGTCGCGGCTGCTGTTCGACAATGTGCCGCACGTGAAGGTGTTCTGGGTCATGCACGGGGTGCAGACGGCGCAGCTCGCGCTGCAGCACGGGGCGGACGACATGGACGGATCCGTCGTCGAGTACAAGATCACTCATGACGCGGACAACTACGGGACGCCGAACAAGCTGACGCGTGAGGACTTGCTCGACCTCATTCGTGATGCCGGGTTCCGGCCCGTGGAGCGGAACACGCGGTACGAGATCATTCGGGAGTATGACGGGCCCGACCCGGAGCGTCGCGAGTCGCCGCAGCCCATGCGGGTGTGATCGCGGTGGGCTTTCCGCTCGGCGGGAGGCCGCTCAC
Source organism: Streptomyces sp. NPDC056373 (assembly GCF_042262425.1). Lineage (NCBI taxonomy): Bacteria > Bacillati > Actinomycetota > Actinomycetes > Kitasatosporales > Streptomycetaceae > Streptomyces > Streptomyces sp. NPDC056373. The sequence goes on along the minus strand of NZ_JBHJPX010000001.1, from coordinate 738,564 downwards.
CGGGGGCTGGTGTCGGACCTGAGGGTGACGCGGGCGACGCCCTGTCGTAATAGCTAAGATTGCCGTATGCCCCTTACGCTCACGCTCGAACCCGCCGTCACGCCCGAGCTGCGTGACGGTCTGCTCGACCTGTGGACCGATGTCTCCAACGCCGGCGGAGCCGTCGGATACGTGCCGCCGGTGACGCGGGAGGAGATCCGCCCCGCGCTGGTGAACCACTTCGCGTCGATGGCCGAGGGGCGGGTCAAGCTCCTCGTCGGGCACGACGAGGAGGGGCGGGTCGCGGCGACCGCGTTTCTGACCTTCAACACGCATCACCTGATGACGCACTGGCTCTGGCTGTACACGGTGATGGTGCACCCGCGGCACCAGGGCAAGGGTTATGGCCGGGACCTGCTGGGCGCCGCCGCCGACGCGGCCCGGGGGATGGACGGGATCGAGGCGATCCGGCTGACCTGCCGGGGCGGCCTCGGTCTCGAGCGGTTCTACGAGGCCTGCGGCTACAAGGAGGTCGGGCGCATCCCCGGGGCGATCCGGGTGGCGCCGGGGGAGGACCGGGACGACGTCATCATGCTGCAGCCCCTCGCCTGACCGTCGAAGACCCCCGTGCAGGACCGGCCGCTCGGCGTGCTTCACTGGACGGTGCCCCTTTGGGGTGCGTTCCGGCCGTTCGAAACGGAAGAGTGGATTGAGATGCTCCGCTACACACTGATGCGCCTCGGAGTCTTCGTGGGCTGCCTCGTGGTCGTCTGGGGCGCCGTCTACACCGGCATCGCCCCGCGCGGGCTGGGCAACAGCAACGGGCTGTGGGTCGTCCTCCTCGCCCTGCTGATCTCCGCGCCGATCAGCTTCGTCGTCCTGCGCAAGGAGCGGGACCGCGCGTCCGTGCAGGTCGCGCAGCGCGTCGACCGGATGAAGGCCAACCTGGACGCCAACCGCAGCCAGGAGGACGCCGCCGACGACACGGCCCGCACTCAGGGGCAGACCTCGTAGGTCTCCCCCCGGCGCCCCTTGCGCCCAGCGCCCCTCGCGCGTTCGCTGCGCCCCGTTTCCGTACATGCTCGGAAACGGGGCGCATTGCGTTGTATGGGTGTGTGTGCGTCGTCACCTGTCAAAGAAAGGCTTTGGGGTCCCCAAAGTTCAGGTGTTAAGGTCGTGGTATGAAGTCAGCAGTCGCGCCCCATTCGCCCCTGAGCGCTCCGCTCGTGGCGCGGCTGCACGTGGATCTCTGTCGGTGCGCGTCCGCTTTCTGTCGTTCCTGACGTAACGCAACCCCCCACCGCCCCTCCCACGTCAGCTTTCCTACGCGTCCCCCCAACGGAGTCAGTCCGTGTCCTCACACACGAAGTCCTTCAAGGTGCCCTTCTGGGCCCAGATAATCGCCGGTCTCGTCCTGGGTGTGCTGCTCGGCTGGCTCGCCCGCGACCAGGACGTGTCCTGGCTGACCACCACACTGGAAAAGGTCGGCGACACCTTCATCGGGCTGCTGAAGCTCGCGGTCGCCCCGCTCGTCTTCTTCGCGATCCTGGTCTCGATCACCAACCTGAGGAAGGTCAACAACGCGGCCCGCCTGGCCTCGCAGACCCTCCTCTGGTTCATGATCACCTCGCTGATCGCGGTCAGCATCGGCCTGGTCATCGGCCTGCTGACCAACCCCGGCGCCGGTACCGGCCTCACGCCCAAGGACGGCGGGAAGCCCGAGGACACCGGCTCCTGGATCGACTTCCTGACGGGCATCATCCCGACCGACGTCATCACGCCGTTCACCCAGCTGAACGTGCTGCAGATCGTCTTCATGGCCGCCGTCGCCGGCATCGCGGCCCTCCAGCTCGGCGAGAAGGCCCAGCCGATCCTCACCCTGAGCGAGTCCGTCCTCAGCCTCCTGCAGAAGGCGCTGTGGTGGGTCATCCGGCTCGCCCCGATCGGCACCGTCGGCCTCATCGGCCACGCCATCGCCACCTACGGCTGGGACCTGATCGGCAAGTACGCCACCTTCACCGTCGACATCTACGTCGGCTGCGCGATCGTCCTGTTCGTGGTCTACCCGACCCTGCTCGCCACCGTCGCCAAGGCCAACCCGATCCAGTTCTTCAAGGGCGCCTGGCCGGCGATCCAGCTGGCCTTCGTCTCCCGCTCGTCCGTGGGCACCATGCCGCTGACGCAGAAGGTCACCGAGCGGCTCGGCGTGCCGAAGGAGTACGCCTCCTTCGCCGTGCCGTTCGGCGCGACGACCAAGATGGACGGCTGCGCCGCGATCTACCCGGCCATCGCCGCGATCTTCGTCGCCCAGATCTTCGACATCCAGCTGGGCGTCGGCGACTACCTGCTGATCGCGTTCGTGTCGGTGGTCGGCTCGGCCGCGACCGCCGGTCTCACCGGTGCGACGGTCATGCTGACCCTCACCCTCTCCACCCTCGGCCTGCCGATGGAGGGCGTCGGTCTGCTCCTCGCGATCGACCCGATCCTCGACATGATGCGTACCGCGACCAACGTCGCCGGGCAGGCGCTGATCCCGGTCCTGGTCTCGGCCCGCGAGAACCTGCTCGACCGCGACGCCTACGCCACGGCCGACGGCTCCTCCCTGGACGAGCCGCTCGACGAGCCGCGCGACCGGACCGAGCCGGTCGGCGCGACCGCCTGACGGCCGGACCTGCCGCACGTGTCGCACGGGCCCCCTGAGCGGTCCTCCCCCGGCTTCCCGGGCGAGGGCCTGCCCAGGGGGCCCGTACGCTAAGCGCTATGGGTGCCGTGAAGACCAAGCGGATGCCGCGCGCGGTCCGTGAGCAGCAGATGCTGGACGCCGCCGTGCGGATCTTCGGCCAGCGGGGCTACATGGCCGCGTCGATGGACGAGATCGCCGAACTCGCGGGCGTGTCCAAGCCGTTGGTGTACCTGTACCTCAACTCCAAGGAAGACCTCTTCACCGCCTGCATCCGTCGCGAGGCGAAGGCCCTCGTCGAGGCGGTACGGGCCGGGGTCCGCCGCGACCTGCCCGCCGACCGGCAGCTCTGGGAAGGGCTCGGCGCCTTCTTCGCGCACACCGGCGAGAACCCGGACGCGTGGTCGGTCCTGCACCTCCAGGCCCGTACGCACGGCGAGCCGTTCGCCGCCGAGGTCGCCGCGATGCGCGAGGAGATCGTCGTCTTCGTGACCCAGCTGATCCTGGCCGGCGCCCGCGAGGCCCACCGTGACCCGGATCTGCCGGAGCGCGAGGTCGCAGGGCTCGCCGAGGCGCTGGTCGGCGCCGCCGAGTCGCTCGCCGCGTGGGCCAACGCCACCCCGGGCGTCACGGCCCGCCAGGCCGCGGCCACGCTGATGAACTTCGCCTGGGCGGGACTCGGCGACCTGATGGAGGGGCGGCCCTGGGCGCCTGAGGAGGAGCCGCCGGGCCCTCACGTCGGGTAGACCTCCCCCGTCACATGGATGCGGTCCCGCGGGCCGCGCAGCTCGAACCGGCCGTCCCGCGCCGCGTACGTCACCGTCCCGGGCAGCAGGACCGGAGCCCGGAACTCCGCGCGCAGATGGCACCGGTGGGGGACGTCCCGTGCGGCGAGGCAGCGGGCCACGGTCCACATGCCGTGCGCGATGGCCCGGGGGAAGCCGAACAGCCGGGCCGTGAGCGGGTGCAGATGGATCGGGTTGCGGTCCCCGGAGGCGGCCCCGTAGCGGCGCCCCACATCACCGGCGAGCCGCCACTCGTCGACCGGGGGGAGCGGCTCCCGCGCCTCCGGCTCCCGGGAGGCCGCGGACAGCCGGTGCGTGCGGTGCCGGGCCAGGTACGTGCTGCTCGACTCCCATACGACGGCACCACCGCGGCGCACCTCGGTGACGACCGTGGCCTCCGTGCCGCGCCGGTGGGGAGCCAACCCCTCCACGTGCACGCCGAGTTCGTACTCTCCGCCGGGCGGCATCCGCTCGTGCCGGGTGACGGTGATCGACGTGTGGACCAGGCCGAGCAGCGGCAGCGGAAAGTCCCGGCCGCTCATCAGCCGCATGGCCAGGGGGAATCCGAGCACGTGCGGATAGGTCACCGGCAGTTCGTCCTCCCCGACGGGGAACCCGCAGGCCCGCTCGTAGGCCGCGAGCCGGGCGAGGTCGACGCGCACGCCGGGCAGGACGAGCCGGGTACGGGGGAACTCCGCTTCGGGACCGGGGCGTTTGAGGGGGGACAGCAGGGCACCGCGGGCCAGGAGCGGGGCGAGGGAAGGGGGCCGGGCGAGGGTGAGCGCGGTGAAGTCGGCCATCACGCCCCCAGCAGGCTCTGGCCGCAGACGCGGACGACCTGGCCGTTGACCGCGCCCGAGGCCGGGTGGGCCAGCCAGGCGGTGGTCTCGGCGACGTCGGCCGGGAGGCCGCCCTGCGCGAGGGAGTTCATCCGGCGGCCCGCCTCGCGGATGAACAGCGGGACGGCCGCCGTCATCTTCGTCTCGATGAAGCCGGGTGCGACCGCGTTGACCGTCACGCCGTGCTCGTCGAGCGCGCGCGGCGCGAGGGAGCGGACCAGGCCGACGACACCCGCCTTGCTCGCGCCGTAGTTGGTCTGGCCGGCGTTTCCGGCGATCCCCGCGATCGAGGCGGTGGCCACGATCCGGCCGCCGCGCCTCAGCGTGCCCTCCTTGAGCAGGGCGTCCGTGGTGCGCAGCACGCTCGCCAGGTTCACCTCCAGCACGGAGATCCAGCGTTCGGCGGGCATGTTCACCAGGCGCCGGTCACGGGTGATGCCCGCGTTGTGGATCAGCACGTCAAGGCCATCGGGAAGGGCCTCGGCGATCCGGGCACCCGCGTCGGCGGCCGTCATGTCGAGCGCCAGCGCGGTGCCGCCGAGCCGTTCGGCGACGCGCCGGGCGTCCTGCTCGGCCTGCGGCACGTCGAGCACCACGACCCGGGCCCCGTCCCTCGCCAGGGTCTCGGCGACCGCTTCGCCGATGCCCCGGGCGGCGCCGGTGACCAGAGCGGTGCGGCCGGACAGCGGGCGGTCCGGGTCGGCGGGGGTCGGCTCTTCGGTGGCCGGCTCCCGGGCGGCTCCCACCTCGATCACCTGCCCGCTGACGTAGGCCGACTTGGGCGACAGCAGGAAGCGCAGGGTGGACTCCGCGGCGGCGGCGTCCGTGAGCCGGACCAGGTTCACCGTCCTGCCCCGGCCGATCTCCTTGCCGAGGGAGCGCGTGAAGCCCTCCAGGGCCTGCTGGGCCGCGGCCTGGTGGTGGTCGGCGGGGTCGAGCGGCGCGCCGAGCACGACCACGCGTCCGCTCGATGCGACCGACCGCAGGACGGGGTGCAGTGCGGCGTGCACCTCCGCCAGGGCTTCGACGTCCCGCACCCCGGTCGCGTCCAGGACGACGGCGGCCGTGCTGCCGGAGCCGGCCGGGCCGATTCCCGTACGGGCCAGGGCCGGAGCCAGGTCGAGGGCGGAGCGGCCCGCCGTGAGGTGCAGCAGGCCGCCGTCCAGGGTGGGGCGCTCGGCGGACCAGCGGGTCAGCGCCGCGGGCTGCGGCAGCCCGAGCCGACGGGTGAGGAAGCGGCCGGGCGCGGTGCCGGTCAAGCGCAGATAGCGGTCGGCCATGGACGACTCCCAGTTCCCGAGGACGGCTCACGAAGCCCCACTCCTGCTTACTCTGGAGTAAGGTTACCGGGGGTAATGCTACGTCACGGACGAGGAGCGGGTCGAGATGAGCTGGTCGAGATGAGTTCCCAGCAGCTGTCGCAGTCGGTGCGGCGCGTGGCGGTCGTCGGCGGGGCCCGCATCCCCTTCGCCCGTTCCGACGGCCCCTACGCCACCGCCTCCAACCAGCAGATGCTCACCGCCGCCCTGGACGGCCTCGTCGAACGGTACGGGCTCCAGGAGCCGGGCGTGGTGGGCGAGTTCGTCGCCGGGGCAGTGCTCAAGCACGCCCGCGACTTCAACCTCGCCCGCGAGACCGTCCTCGGCTCCCAGCTCCACCCGAGCACCCCCGCCTACGACGTCCAGCAGGCCTGCGGCACCGGACTCCAGGCCGTCATCGCCGCCGCCAACAAGATCGCCCTCGGCCAGACCGGGTCCGCCGTCGCGGGCGGTGCCGACACGGCCAGCGACGCCCCCCTCGGCGTCAACGACTCCCTGCGGCGCATCCTGCTGGAGGTCCGCCGCGCCAAGTCGCCCGGCGCCCGCCTGAAGGCCCTGGCGAAACTGCGCCCGGGCCACCTCGTGCCCGACATCCCGCGCAACGCCGAGCCGCGCACCGGCCTGTCCATGGGCGAACACGCCGCCGTCACCGCCCGCGCCTGGGGCATCGCCCGCGAGGCGCAGGACGAACTCGCCGCCACCAGTCACCGGCGGCTCGCGGCGGCGTACGAACGCGGCCTGTTCCAGGACCTCGTGGTCCCCTTCCGCGGACTGGCCCGCGACCAGAACCTGCGCCCCGGCTCGACGGTGGAGAAACTGGCGTCCCTGAAACCCGTGTTCGGGCTCGGCCACCCCGAGCCGACCATGACGGCGGGCAACTCCACCCCGCTGACGGACGGCGCGGCGACCGTCCTGCTGGCGAGCGAGGAGTGGGCCCGCGAGCGCGGGCTGGAACCGCTGGCGTACCTCACCGCGTACGAGACGGCCGCCGTCGACTTCGTCGGCGGTGACGTGGCCGACGGCGAGGACGGACTGCTCATGGCACCCGCGTACGCGGTCCCGCGCATGCTGGAGCGGGCCGGGCTCGGCCTGGACGACTTCGACCTCGTCGAGATCCACGAGGCGTTCGCCTCCCAGGTGCTGGCGACGCTCGCCGCCTGGGAGAAGCGGGGCCTCGGCAGGGTCGACCGCGCCCGGCTGAACGTCGCCGGATCCTCCCTCGCCACCGGCCACCCCTTCGCCGCCACCGGCGCCCGGATGGTCGCCACCCTGGCCGGACTCCTCGCCGAACGGGACGCCCCCGCCCGCGGGCTGATCTCCGTCTGCGCGGCGGGCGGACAGGGGGTGACGGCCGTCCTGGAGCGTGCCTGAGGGCAACGGTGTGCAGAACCTGAAAGCCCCTCACGTAATCCACGAGATTGCACAGGCCTGGCTCCGGACCATTCCCGAACCCGCACAAACCCGCCACGTCAGCGCCGTACGATCCCGTTCCTACCGTCAGTAACCCCTTAAGGGCCTCTCAGGGGGGATTGAGCCGGTTGAGCGCCTCGGCGTGCGAGGCACGTACGTCATGCAGCAAGCAGTCCTTCGCTGCACGCCCCAGGAGCCGCCCGTGTCCACTGCGTATCCCTCCTCCGCCTACGGCGACGCCTACGGGGGGCCGAGGCTCGTCGAGCCCGAGGTACGGCGGCTGGACGGGGCGGTCCGGGAGGCCTCCGTCCCGGCGCTGGCCCCGCCGTGGGCCCACGGGTCGCTCGCCGACCTGCCCTTCGACAACGCGAGCGCCCACCCGGACTCCGTGGCACTCAGCCGCAAGGACGCCGACGGCAACTGGAGCGACGTCACGGCGGCACGGTTCGCCGACCAGGTGAGAGCCGTCGCGAAGGGCCTGATCGCCGAGGGCCTGATGCCGGGCGACCGGATCGCCGTGATGGCCCGCACCATCTACGAGTGGACCGTCCTGGACTTCGCCGCCTGGGCGGCCGGACTGGTCACCGTCCCCGTCTACCCCACCTCCTCCGTCTTCCAGGCCCGCTGGATCCTCCAGGACTCCGGCGCGGTCGCCCTGGTCACCGAGACCGCCGCACAGGCCGCCGCCCTCGGCCCCGAGCGGGAACGGCTGCCCGACCTCCAGCACATGTGGGTCGTGGAGAAAGGCCACGTCAACCGGCTCGCCGAGGCCGGGGCGCACCTGCCCGACCAGGAGGTCGAGGTGCGGCGCGGCATGCTCGGCCCCGACACCCTCGCCACCCTCGTCTACACCTCGGGCACCACGGGCCGCCCCAAGGGCTGCGCGCTCACCCACGGCAACTTCTTCGCCGAGGTCGACAACGCCATCGAGCTGCTCTACCCCGTCTTCCGGGCCAGGACCAGCGAAGAAGCCTCCGTCCTGCTGTTCCTGCCGATGTCCCACGTCTTCGGCCGCATGGTCGCCATCGCCTGCATCCGCGCCCGCGTCCGGCTGGGCCACGCCCCGAGCATCAAGGCCGACCACCTGCTGCCGGACCTCGCCAGCTTCCGGCCGACCTGTCTGCTGGCCATCCCGTACATGCTGGAGAAGGTCTTCAACTCGGCCCGCGCCAAGGCCGAGACGGGCGGCCGGGCCTCGTCGTTCGACCGCGCGGTGGCCGTGGCGCAGCGCTACGGAGAGGCCCTGGAGGCCCAGCAGACGGGCACCGGACCCGGCCCCTCCCGCGCCCTCAAGACCGCCCGGGCCTTCTACGACCCCCTGGTCTACCGGCGCCTGCGCAACGCCATGGGCGGCAGAGTCCGCTACGCCATCTGCGGCGGCTCCCCGCTCGGCCGCCGCCTCGCCGCGTTCTACGCCGGTGCCGGCATCGAGATCTTCGAGGGCTACGGCCTGACGGAGACCACCGGCGCGAGCACCGTCACCCCGCCCCTGAAACCCCGGCTCGGCACCGTCGGCTGGCCGCTGCCCGGCACCCGCGTGCGCATCGCCGCCGACGGGGAGATCCTCGTCGGCGGCGACCACGTGCTGCGCGGCTACTGGGACCCGCAGGCCGGCGGCGTCGTCCCCGCCGCACCCGACGGCTGGCTCGCCACCGGCGACCTCGGCGAACTGGACGACGAGGGCTACCTGACGATCACCGGCCGCAAGAAGGAACTGCTGATCACCGCGGGCGGCAAGTCCGTCGCCCCGGCCCCGCTGGAGAACTGGCTGCGCTCCCACCCGCTGATCTCCCAGTGCCTGGTCCTGGGCGACGGCCGGCCCTTCGTCTCCGCCCTGATCACCCTCGACCCGGAGGGCATCACCCACTGGCGCCAGATGAACGGCAAACACCCCGTGCCGGCCACCCTCCTCGTCGACGACGAGGAACTGCGCGCCGTCCTGCAACGCGCCGTCGACGAGGCCAACAAGCTGGTCTCCCGCCCGGAGTCCATCCGCCGCTTCGCCATCCTCCCCGAGGACCTCACGGAGGAGGCCGGCCATCTCACCCCGTCGATGAAGCTCCGCCGGGAGGCCGTGCTGCGCGCGTTCGCCACGGAAGTAGAGGGTCTGTACGCCCGGTGATTCACCTTTGCGATGTCTTCACACGTGGTTCTTGACGACGCACGGCGTCTGCCCGTTGGCTTTCGACCACCTCGTCACGATGCTCCCCCCATCGGAAGGCACCACCAGTGATAGCGCGTAACACCCGTCAGGCCGCCGTGCGGCGCATCTCCATCGCCCTGGCGGTCTCCGTGTCGGCCCTGTCCCTCGCCGCCTGCGGCGACGGTGGGAGTGACGACGCCGCCGCCAAGAAGGGCAACGACATCACGGTGGGCCTGCTGCTGCCCGACCGGGACACGGCACGCTTCGAGAAGTTCGACTACCCGCTGATCAAGGAGGAGGTCGCCGAGCTCACGGAGAACAAGGGGACCGTCCGCTACGCCAACGCCGAGGCCAGCGTGGCCAGACAGAGCGAGCAGTTCCAGAAGATGATCGCCGACAAGGTGGACGTCATCCTCGTCGACGCGCTGAACTCCAAGAGCATCGCCACCGACGTGCAGAAGGCCAAGGACGCCGGCATCCCGGTCATCGCCTACGACCGGCTCGCCGAGGGCCCCATCGACGCCTACGTCTCCCACGACAACGAGCTCGTCGGCCAGGTCCAGGGCCGCGCCATCATGGGGGAACTCGGCGACAAGGCCCAGAAGAGCAAGGTCGTCATGATGAACGGCGACCCGGCGGACCCCAACACCGCACGCTTCAAGGACGGCGCGCTCAGCGAACTCCAGGGCCAGGTCGACATCGTCGCGCAGTACGACACCAAGGAGTGGAAGCCCGCGATCGCCAAGGCCAACATGAAGAAGGCGATCCAGAAGGTGGGGCTGAACAACATCGCCGCCGTCTACTCGGCCAACGACGGCATGGCCGGCGCCGTCATCGAGGCGCTGAAGGAGGCCGGAGCCACCAGGATGCCGCCGGTCACCGGGCAGGACGCCAACCTCGACGCGGTGCAGCGGGTCGTCTCCGGCGAGCAGTACATGACCGTGTACAAGTCCTTCCTGCTGGAGGCGACCAACGCCGCGAAGATCGCGGTGGCCAAGGTCCAGGGCCGGGCGATCGAGTTCGCCGCGCTGACCCGGGACACGGTCGACAGCCCGACGCAGAAGAACATCCCGGCGATGCTGGTGCCGGTGGTCGCCCTCACCAAGGACAACATCAAGGACACGGTGATCACCGACGGCGTGTACACCATCAAGGACATCTGCACCCCGAAGTACAAGGCGGACTGCGCGGCCATCGGCCTGGAGTAGCGGACGCGGCGCGTGGGGCCGTCGAATCCGGGTTGCGGGGTTCCTCTTCGTCGTCCGCGGGCTGCCGGTGGCTGATCGCGCAGTTCCCCGCGCCCCTGGAAGAAGGACGTTGCCCCGGCGCAGGTTCGGGTGGTGGACGCGCGGTGGGTGCCGCACGGGTCTTGACTTCGCAAGGGCCGCGCGCGACATTCCCCACCCCTTTCGCGTTCACGTCGGGCTGGAGCGGCCATGACCACACCCACGGACACCCCGGGCACCGCCGGAGCCCCGTCCCGAAGACGACTGCTGGCCGGGGCCGCCGGCGCCGGGCTCGCGGTCGCCGCGGGAGTGCAGCAAGGCGCCCGGGCGGCCGACTTACCCCCGCTCGGGACGTACGACGTCGTCGTCATCGGCTCCGGCGCCGCCGGCATGACAGCCGCCCTGACGGCCGCCCGCCAGGGCCTGAGCTGCGTCGTGGTGGAGAAGGCTCCGACCTTCGGCGGCTCGGCGGCCCGCTCGGGCGCCGGGATCTGGATTCCCAACAACTCCGTGATCCTCGCGGCCGGGGTCCCGGACACCCCCGCGAAGGCCGCCTCCTACCTCGCCGCGGTCGTCGGCCCGGAGGTCCCCGCCGACCGGCAGCGGGCCTTCCTGACCCACGGCCCGGCGATGATCTCCTTCGTCATACGGAACAGCCCCCTGCGGTTCCGCTGGATGGAGGGCTACAGCGACTACTACCCCGAGCTGCCCGGCGGCCTGCCGAACGGCCGCTCCGTCGAACCGGACCAGCTCGACGGCAACCTCCTGGGCACCGAACTGGCGCACCTCAACCCGCCGTACATGGACGTCCCCGCCGGCATGGTCGTCTTCAGCGCCGACTACAAGTGGGTCGCCCTGGCCGCCGTGAACGCCCGGGGCGCGGCCGTCGCCGCCCAGTGCCTCGCCCGCGGCGCGAAAGCGGCGACGCTCGGCCAGAAGCCCCTGACGATGGGCCAGGCGCTGGCCGCGGGCCTGCGGGCCGGCCTGCGCTCGGCCGGGGTCCCGGTGTGGCTGAACACGCCCCTGACGGACCTGCACGTCGAGAACGGCGGCGTGACGGGAGCCGTCGTCACCCGCGACGGCGCACCCGGACTGCTCCGCGCCCGCCGGGGCGTGATCGTCGGCTCGGGCGGCTTCGAGCACAACGCGGCGATGCGGCAGCGCTTCCAGCGGCAGCCCATCGGCACGGAGTGGACCGTCGGGGCGAAGGAGAACACCGGCGACGGCATCCGGGCGGGGGAGCGGCTGGGCGCGGCGCTCGACCTGATGGACGACGCCTGGTGGGGCCCGGCGATCCCGATCCCCGGGCAGCCCTACTTCTGCCTCGCCGAACGCACCCTGCCCGGCGGGCTGCTGGTGAACGGCGCGGGCCGCCGCTTCGTCAACGAGGCCGCGCCCTACAGCGACGTCGTGCACACCATGTACGACGAGCAGGGGGCGATCCCGTCCTGGCTGATCACCGACCAGAACTACCGCAACCGGTACCTCTTCAAGGACGTCCTGCCGGCTCTGCCGTTCCCCGACGCCTGGTACGACTCCGGCGCCGCGCACAAGGAGTGGACCCTGGACGCGCTGGCGGCCTCGATCGGCGTCCCGGCGGCGGCCCTGCGCACCAGCGTGAACCGCTTCAACGCCCAGGCGCTCCAGGGCGAGGACCCCGACTTCCACCGCGGCGACAGCGCCTACGACCACTACTACACGGACCCCTCGGTCGTCCCCAACCCCTGCCTCGCGCCCCTCTGGCTCCCCCCGTACCACGCCTTCCGCATCGTCCCCGGCGACCTCGGCACCAAGGGCGGCCTCCGCACGGACGCCCGCGCCCGGGTGCTGAGGGAGGACGGCTCCGTGATCCCGGGCCTGTACGCGGCGGGGAACGCGAGCGCGGCCGTGATGGGCCACAGCTACGCGGGCGCGGGGTCGACGATCGGCCCGGCGATGACGTTCGGGTACATCGCGGCGAGGGATGCCGCGGGGGTGCTGTAGTCCGTGCGTCTCCTGGCCGGAGGGCGGCGGTCCAAGGGCTGAGCGTGAGCCGGTCGCGGTGCGCCTGGGGGGTGAGCGTGGGTCGGCCGTGGTGCGCCTGGGGGGGAGCGTGGGTCGGTCGTGGTGCGCCTGGGGGGTGAGCGTGGGTCGGCCGTGGTGCGCCTGGGGGGAGGGGGAGCGTGGGTCGGTCGTGGTGCGCCTGGGGGGAGGGGGAGCGTGGGTCGGTCGTGGTGCGACTGAGGGGTGAGCGTGGGTCGGCCGTGGTGCGCCTGGGGGCATCCGCGGCCGGTCACGGGGCCACACCCGGGGCGTCGCGCGTGGGGCTGCGGCGATGCCCCGGGCGGTTCAGTCCCCCGGCTTGCGCGCCACGAGGCTGGCCTGGGCGACCGGCTCGCCCTGTGCCTCGTCCGGCTCCCGCACCGTCGTGGCGCGGACGGTGAAGCCGGCGCCGCTCAGCAGGGCGGCGACACGCTCCGGCCGGCGCCGGCGGAAGGTCAGGGACACCTGGTGCCCGAAGGCCTCCTCGTAGCGGCGGGGCTCGTCACCGCACTGGAAGCCGAGAAGCAGATGGCCGCCGGGACGCAGGACGCGGTGGAAACCGGCGAAGAGGGCGGGCAGGTGCTCCTCGGGCGTGTGGATGATCGAGTACCAGGACACGACACCGTCGAGCGAGCCGTCCGGCAGGTCGAGCTCCAGCATCGAGCCGTGCACGAACCGCAGGCCCGGGTGCTCGCGGCGGGCGATCGTGAGCATCGACTCCGACAGGTCGAGCCCGAACACCGACAGCCCCCGGGACGCCAGGTACGCCGTCACCCGCCCGGGCCCGCACCCCAGGTCCGCGACCTCGCCGCCCGCGCCCACGAGCTCAGCGAAGCCGTGGAGCACGCCCCGGTCGAGCGGCGACCCGGGCCGCAGGTCGTCGAAGTGGACGGCGTACTCCTCGGCCACCGTGTCGTAGAAGGTGCGGGTCTCGCTCACGAAGTCGGCGTCGGTCATGGCCACAGACCCTAGCGCGGCGTCGCGGCGCCGCCCTTCGGCCGGAATTCACCGGGAATTCATCGGGCGCAAGGGCCCGGAAAGGGCAGGAGCCCCGTCGCCTTGCGGCGCGGGGCTCCTTGGGTACTGCAAATCAGACCGGCGTGACGTTCTCAGCCTGCGGGCCCTTCGGACCCTGCGTGACGTCGAAAGACACCTGCTGGTTCTCCTCGAGCGAGCGGAAGCCGCTCGCGTTGATCGCGGAGTAGTGGACGAAGACGTCGGGGCCGCCGCCCTCCTGGGCGATGAAACCAAAGCCCTTTTCGGCGTTGAACCACTTCACGGTTCCGGTAGCCATAAGCCCTCCTTGGGCCCAAAAGGGTTGCCCTGCTCCAGAACCAGCAAGTGTGAAGATGAATTCCGCACAAGTGCATATGTCTGAGAATGACGAGAGCCCGCGGTCACATGCTCCGCAGGCTCTGTACTGCAAGGGAAACCAAACTGCAACTTGCGATGAGCCTAGCACGCAGGCTGCGGAATGCAATAGGGGTCAAGATCACGTCACCCGAATGTTTGAACATCCCTCCGCCGACTGGCCGAGAGGGCGCCCGCAAGGGGCTCGCACCCCGACGGCGGGGTCGCGCGCCGGTCCGTACGCCGTGAGGGCTAGCCTCACGATGTGGACAATCCTCGCACCCGGCCGCGCGTCGGCCACATCCAGTTCCTGAACTGCCTGCCCCTGTACTGGGGGCTCGCGAGAACGGGCACGCTCCTCGACTTCGAGCTCTCCAAGGACACCCCGGAGAAGCTCAGCGAGAAGCTGGTGCAGGGCGAACTCGACATCGGTCCGATCACCCTCGTCGAGTTCCTCCGGCACGCCGACGATCTGGTCGCCTTCCCCGACATCGCCGTCGGCTGCGACGGCCCGGTCATGTCCTGCGTGATCGTCTCGCAGGTCCCGCTGGACCGTCTGGACGGCGCCCGCGTCGCCCTCGGGTCGACCTCCCGCACCTCCGTCCGCCTCGCCCAGCTGCTCCTCGCCGAGCGCTACGGCGTCCAGCCGGACTACTACACCTGCCCGCCCGACCTGAGCCTGATGATGCAGGAGGCCGACGCCGCCGTCCTCATCGGCGACGCGGCCCTGCGCGCGAACATGCTCGACGGGCCCCGCTTCGGCCTGGAGGTGCACGACCTCGGCGCGCTGTGGAAGGAGTGGACGGGCCTGCCGTTCGTCTTCGCGGTCTGGGCGGCCCGCCGCGACTACCTGGAGCGCGAGCCGGTCATCACCCGCCGGGTCCACGAGGCCTTCCTCGACTCCCGCAACCTCTCCCTGGAGGAGGTCGGCAAGGTCGCCGAGCAGGCCGCCCGCTGGGAGACCTTCGACGAGGAGACCCTCGCCCGCTACTTCACCACCCTCGACTTCCGTTTCGGCGACCCGCAGCTGGCCGCGGTCGCCGAGTTCGCCCGGCGGGTCGGCCCGACGACCGGTTTCCCGGCGGACGTGAAGGTGGACCTGCTCCAGCCGTGAGCCGGGCGGTGCTCCCGCACTGCTCTGCTGGGTGGTGCGGGCGCACCGGGACCGGAGGCGCCCCCACTTGCAGGCTCGGGACGTCCGGACCGCCGCCGGCGATGCGGTCGCCCTCCCCACCTGTGCCCCCTGTTCCGCCCGAGAGGGCAGGGGCGCGGGGAGCGCTGCCGGCGGAGGCGGGCGACAGCGGTCGCTGGCCGATCGATGCCGCCGTTGCCAGGGATGCAGCGTGCCTCGCGATGTTGCCGTTGCCCGGGACGCAGCAGTGCCCCGTGACGCCGCCGTCGCCCGGCAAGCACCGGCACCCCCGCGACGCCGCCGTCCCGGAGCCCCGGGGCGGTGACCACCCGCAGGACCCGAGGCGGCCGGCCTGCACGGCGAACGGTGAGTCGTTCGCGGGGACGCCGACGCCACCCCGGTCTCCGGGCGCCGCGCGGGCAAGGTCACGATCTCCGTCGCGGCGACCCCCACGCCGGAGGGCGGCGGGCGGGTGCGGAGGCTCAGCTGCTCCGTGGCCCTGGCGGTCGTGACGATCGGGTCGGTGCTCGTGTTCGACGTGCTGCCGGACCGGGGCGGCGGCCACGACGACGCGGGCTCGAGCAGCGGCTCCGATGCGTCTCCGGCGGCGGAGGCGAGCTCCGCCCCGTCCGGTGCGGTGCGGTGCCGCGGCGTACCTCGGCACCTGGGAGGGCCAGGGCGTCGCCCTCGACGGCAGACTCCCCCTCGGCACGTTCCGCATCACCCTCGAACAGGCCGCAGTGGGTGAGCAGCTGGGCCGGCTCCGACAGACCGACCAGATCGGCGGGGTCTGCGTCGACGTACTCTGAAGCAGGTGACGAAGACGGAGCTCGTCGCGGCGTCGGTCGGCGCGGGGACCAACGACGGCGGCTGCAACTCGGCGAAGACGACAGTGCACCTCAAGCCGGTGGGAGATGACCTCCAGTACCGGTCGGAGAGTGAGGAGTCGGGGCGGCCGCAGGCCCGGATGGTGAGGGTTCGGTAGAGGGTGCCCTGCGGCCGAGCTTGACGAGCATGGTGATCAGCATCCCGGCCGCCGCGAGGGTGGCGGCCAAGCCGACGGCCCACAACCACGGGTGGTGCACGTGCACCCAGCAGGGCCCGCCCTGGCTGTAGCAGTCAGCGTCCCAGTTGCGGCGCCGCTTGGGCCGTGCGGTCGCGGCGATCACCCCAGCGACCAGGTAGCAGGCGGCCAACCCGGGCAGCGACGCCGCCAACCAGGCCAGTGAAGGCCCTTTATTACTCTTCCGATTCATCCGGGTCAGCGGTGCCACCCAGGCGAAGAAGACCACCGGTACCAGGGCGCCGACCGTGGCGGCGAAAGCGTAGGCGCCGCCGGGCCACGCGGGAGCGACGTCGCCCCACAGTTCATGACCCCAGTACATGTCGAACAGGACGAGCGGCATGAGCAGGGCGACGAAGCCGGGAAGAACCAGGCAGCCGAACAGGCGCTCTCCACAGTGGTTTTCACCCGGGGGGACAGCCGGCGTCCTGGCCTGTGCTCGTACTTCAGAACAGGACCAGCCGCTTTCCTCCGCTTTGGCTTCGCCGAGGTCTTGCTCATGGCCCCTGGCCCTCCACCTTCTCAGGCGCTCACTAGTGTGTCTGCGATAGCGAACACCATCTGACGCGACTAACGCACCGTATTGCGTATCGCCGGGAAGGCCCACCATGGAGACACTGCAGCCGGACGATCCACTGGAGTTGGGCTCCTACCGGCTCCTTCGAAGACTCGGCGTCGGCGGCATGGGCCGCGTATACCTGGCTCGTTCGCCCGGTGGCCGTACCGTCGCGGTGAAGGTCGTACGTCCGGACCTCGCCGCCGACAACGACTTCCGGGACCGCTTCCGGCACGAGGTCGAGATAGCGAAGGCGGTTTCCGGGCGCTTCACCGCCCCGGTCGTGGACGCCGACCCGGACGCGCCGCTGCCCTGGCTGGCTACGTCGTACGTGCTCGGCCCGGACCTCACGGACGTGGTGTCGGCGCACGGTGCGCTGCCGGAGCAGACCGTCCGGGCACTGGCCGCCGGCCTCGCCGCCGCCCTGCAAGAGGTTCACGCGGCCGGACTGATCCACCGCGACATGAAGCCGTCGAACGTCCTGCTCGCGGCAGACGGTCCGCGCGTCATCGACTTCGGGATCGCGCGGGCGGTGGACGGAAACCGTATGACGCAGACGGGAGTCGTGGTCGGCTCACCCGGCTACATGTCACCGGAGCAGGCGCTGGGCGGGGACATCGGCACGGCGAGTGATGTCTTCTCACTGGGCGCCGTACTCGCCTTCGCGGCGACCGGCCGGGGCACCTTCGGCCATGGTGCCGTCTCGCATGCCTCGTTGCTGTATCAAGTCGTGCACGGTGAACCCGACCTCGAAGGCGTACCGCAGCAACTGCTGGGACTGGTCCGCGCATGCCTCGCGAAGGACCCGGCGCATCGGCCGGTACCCTCCGAGATCGTGGCGGCACTCGCCCCGCAAGGTGTCGAGGGAGTCCTCAGCAACTGGCTGCCCTCGGCGGTGGCCTCGACGATCGCCACGCACGCGGCCGGCATCCTGGACCTCGAGGCACCGCAGCGGCCTCAGCCGCCCGCCGCGTCCTTCGGGCCGGCACCGGTGATGACCGACGGGACACCGCAGCCACCGGGTACACCCACGCCGGGTTACGGGTATCCCCAAGCTCCGGGATACGGCGGTGCCCCCGCGGCTCCCGCCCAGGGAACCCCTGCCCCGGGGCATGCCACACCGCCGGGTGGCCTTCACACCCCGGGGTACGGGACGACCACGCCGGGGCAGGACGCTCACGGGCGGCCCGGCGCCGCGGGGCCGACCGTCTCCACCTCCTCCGCAGTGCCCTCCCGCCGCCGAGTCCTCGGGCTCGCGGTCGGCGGCGCCGCCGCCGTGGCGGTGGCCGGCGGCGGCACCGCCTGGTGGCTCGGTCGGAACGGCGACACCACCGACGGGGCGACCGGCACGAGCGGCGCCGGATCCGCACAGCCCGTCGAGGAGAACTTCACCACCCCGCCGGCCGGAGTGGCCCCCCAGCCTCTGTGGCACGAGACAGCGGCGGAAGACAGCACCACCACTGACGTACCGCTCCTCATCCATGACGGCCTGCTCCTGATCAGCGGAGACCCTCTGGTGGCGTACGACGTGAAGACGGGGAAGCCCCGGTGGTCGAAGCCTGATGTCTGCGCCCCCGGTTCACCGCTTCTGTTCCACGACGGCAAGGTGTTCCTCACTGACAGCGGCGCCGAGGGCGTCCTCGTCGCGCGCGACGTGAAGACCGGCAGCGAGGTGTGGCGCAGCCGCCTGGGCAAGGAACTCGGTATCGAGAGCACCATCGCCATCGACGACAAGAACGTGTACGTCACGGCGACCGACTACGCAGAGGCCCACAGCGCCACCGACTACCGCACGGCCATCGCCGCGATCAGCCACAGCACTGGGAAGAAGGTGTGGCTGCAGCACCGCGACTGGGGCACGAGGGACTACGACGTCCAGGGCACCGCCTCCGGCAAGTACCTCGTCTACGCGGATTCCAACAAGAACCTCACCGTGCGCGACACCGCGACCGGCGACCAGTTGTGGACGCAGAAGATCGGCGACGACTGGGCCTGGCAGCCCACGGTCGCGAACGGCCTCGTCTTCCTGCCCGGCGAGAAGCTGACAGCGGTCGACGCGGAGACCGGCCGCACCCGCTGGACGCTCTCCCCCAAGGGCCGCCGCGGCTTCAACAATCCGGCCGTCATCGACGGTGTGCTCTATGTCAGCGACTACGACCGCGGCATCTGGGCCGTCGACGTCAAGAAGCGACAGCGGATCTGGCTCTGTGAAGATCAGGACCGTGGCGCGCCGGGAACGTTCATCAGGGTCGGCACCACGCTGTACTGCGCCGCCGGGCCCCTGTCGGGAGGCGTCATCGCCCTCCAGGCCAGGACCGGCAAGGTGCGGTGGACATGGTCGGACGACAAGGACTCCGGCGCCCCGTGGCAGTTCGCAACGGCAGGAAACCGACTGTTGGTGACGAACGGGCCGGAGATCTACGCGATGCCGGCGGTGTGACGCCGGGGCGCTGGGGCGCGATACCGGGGACTGCCATAGTCTCCGTTAGCTGAAGTTAACGAACGTGGCCACAGGGGCCGACGGGGAGGACGACCATCATGCGGATGCTGGTCACGGTCGTACGCGAAGGCGGTGAGCCGGAGGACGTCGTAGTCACCACCGACGACACCGCCACGGCAGGCGATGTCGCGGAGGTGTTGGCGCAGGCTGCCGGGGTCCATGCGCGTGGCAATGGGCCGGGGAACGTCCTGGCGATGCCCGGCACCTCACTGGCCTCGCTGCCCGGATACGGGACGGCGTCGGCAGGAATACCGGCGCTGTGGGCCGACGGCGAGCTGTGCGATCCGGCGTCACCTGCGGCCGGCGTCCTGAGGGACGGCATGCGAGTCTCCGTCGACCGATCGATAGGCCCGCTGCTGCGCAAGGGCGAGCCCGTCGGACAGTACGAGTTGCGGGTGGCCGGCGGACCCGGCTCCGGGCGAGTGGTCAGGCTGGGTGTCGGCGTGGCCACTGCGGGATCGGCCCCGACCTGTACGCTCCCCCTGCCGGACGCCTCCCTGCCGCCGATCGCCCTCCGGCTGACGGTCGACCTCCAGGGCAACGTCACCCTCACCCCGGAGAGCGGGGCCGGGATCCGACTGAACGATGACGCGGTGACGGCCGGGACGCCCTGGCCGCTCGGCGGAGTCGTACGGGTCGGCGACTCGTTGCTGGTGATCGACAAGGTGGCCGAGCCGGACGCGCACCTGTCGCCGATGAGCGAGGGCGGCCTCGCCTACAACCGCCCCCCTCGGCTGTCGCCACTGCGGCCCCGGCGGCGGCTGGCCGTGCCGGTGCCCCCCTCCAAGGGGGAACGGGCTCGTTTCCAGTTCATCATGGCGTTCATGCCCATGCTGTTCGGGCTGTCCATGTACTTCATCACCAAGCAGATCTACATGCTGCTGTTCTGCCTGATGAGCCCGCTCATGATGCTGGGCCAGTGGATCAGTGAGAACCGCGAGGGCAAGAAGAAGCACAGGACGTCCCTCAAGCAGTACAAGAAGGACCTCGCGGCGCACGAGGCCGAACTCGTCACTCTCGGCAAGGAGGAACAGCGCGCCCGCCGCGAGGACAACCCCGACCCGGCCGAGACCCTCCTCTTCGCGACCGGACCCCGCCGCCGCCTGTGGGAGCGCCGGCTCACCGACCCGGACGCGATGCAGCTGCGCATCGGGCTCGGCGCCCTGCCCTCCGACGTGGAACTCGTTTTCGCGCGCGGCGGCTCGTCGCACGACGAGGAGCCCCCGGAGCCCCCGGTCCTTCCCGACGTCCCCGTCACCCTGCCCTTCGCCCGGCTCGGCGTGGTCGGCATCGCGGGCGACCGCCCCCGTGCCCTCGCCACCGCGCGTTGGCTGAGCGTGCAGGCCGCCGTGCTGCACAGCCCCCGCGATCTGTCACTGGTTTCCCTGGCCGCCACGCCCGCCGCGGGCGCCGAGTGGCACTGGGCGCACTGGCTGCCGCACACCAACCCCGAAGAGGGACAGGACTGCGTAGCCCTGGTCGGTTTTGACTCGGAGGGCATCAGCCGCCGGGTCAACGAGCTCCTCAACGAACTGGCTCGACGCAAGGCCGCCCGCGAGCAGCACAACATGACGGGCCAGCTGTATCCGGACGCCAACGTGCTCCTGATCCTGGACGGAGCACGGCTGCTGCGCCGTGTGCCGGGCGTTCCGCAACTCCTCACCGAGGGCCCGCAGTACGGCATCTTCGCCCTCTGCATCGACGAGGACGAGCGGCTGCTCCCCGAGGAGTGCAAGGCCGTCGTGGCCTGGTCGCCCGACGCGGCCCACCACGTCCGGGTGCGCGGCTACGGCCTCGAGGCGGCAGGCGATGTGCTGGCCGACCAGGTCCCGTACGAATGGTGCGAACTCCTGGCCCGCTCCCTCGCCCCCATCCGTGATGTCAGCCGCGACGACGCCGGTTCCGCGCTGCCCACCTCGGCCCGGTTGCTGAACCTGCTGAACATGCCCAACCCGGCGGGTACCGACGTGGAACGCATCTGGCAGGCGGGTGGCTCGACCACGGCCGCGCCCATCGGGCTCGCTGCCGACGGCGCGTTCGTCCTGGACATCCGGCGTGACGGGCCGCACGCACTGGTCGCCGGTACGACCGGTGCCGGTAAGTCCGAGCTCCTGCAGACGATCATCGCCTCGCTGGCCGTGGCGAACCGGCCCGACGCCCTGAACTACGTCCTCATCGACTACAAGGGCGGCAGCGCGTTCATGGACTGCGCCCGCCTGCCGCACACCGTCGGCATGGTCAGTGACCTCGACGCCCATCTGACCGAGCGGGCCCTCGCCTCGCTCGCGGCCGAGCTGCATCGCCGGGAGCGCATCCTCTTCGACGCCGCGGCCAAGGACATCGAGGACTACAACGACACCCGCAAGCTACGTCCCGAACTGGAGCCGATGCCGCGGCTCGTGCTCGTCATCGATGAGTTCGCATCCCTGGTCGCCGAACTGCCCGACTTCATCGCGGGTTTGGTCGACATCGCACGTCGAGGCCGCTCGCTCGGCGTGCACCTGATCCTCGCGACGCAGCGTCCCGCGGGTGTGGTGAGTGCCGACATCCGGGCCAACACGAACCTCCGCATCGCCCTGCGGGTCACGGACGCCGCCGAGTCGATGGACGTCATCGACGCACCGGACTCGGGCGCGATCGCCAAGTCGACCCCAGGTCGCATGTATGTACGATCGGGTGCTCAGTCCCTGGTCGGTGTCCAGTCGGCCCGTATCGGTGGCCGTCGCCCTGCCACGGGCCAGACGGGCCCCAAGGCCAACCTGATCCCGCTTCCCTGGAACGCCTACGCCCGTCCGCTGCCCAAGCGGGACGACGCTGAGGACGACGGCACGATGGTCACCGACCTGGCCGTCCTCGTCGACGCCGTACGTGACGGCGCGGAGCGGATGGGCTTCGGTGAGCAGCGCAGCCCGTGGCTGCCGCCGCTGGCGGAGTCCGTCACGCTCGACGAACTCTCCGCCTACGGCGGTGCACCGACCGCCCCGGGCGACGACGTGGCCCCGATCCCGTACGGCCTGGTCGACCTGCCGGCGAAGCAGAGCCGTGTGCCGGTGTCCCTGGACCTGGTGCACGGCGAGCACACGCTGCTGCTCGGCGGCGCCCGCTCCGGTCGCTCGACGGCTCTTCGTACCCTGGCCGGCTCCCTGGCACGGAACACCTCCCCGCTCGACGTGCACGTCTACGGCATCGACTGCGGCTCCAACGCCCTCCTGCCGCTAGTTCGTCTGCCTCACGTGGGCGCTGTCGTGACCCGCGACGAGCCGGACCGAGCCCGCCGTCTGATCCAGCGCTTGCAGGTGGAGGTCGCCCGTCGACAGCAACTGCTCGCGATGGAGGGCGCGTCGAGCGCGGCGGAACAGCGTGCTGGGGCCTCCCCGGAGGAGCGTCTGCCCTGGATGGTCCTGCTCTTGGACAGCTGGGAGGGCTTCGCATCGACCTTCGAGAACTACAACTACGGTCAGTTGCTGGAAGCGGCCCAGAGACTCTTCCGCGAGGGCTCGGCAGCGGGTCTGAAGGTCGTCATGACGGCCGACCGCAGCGGCCTCAGCGGCCACGTCTCCTCTGCCTTTGCCGACCGTCTCGTCATGCGCTTCGCCGACCCGAACGACTACTCCACGGCAGGCCTCCAGGCTCGCGAGGTCCCGAAGAACATGCCACCCGGCCGCGCCCTGCGGATCACTGACACGGGTGTGGACGAGACCCAGATCGGCCTGCTGGCGCAGGACCCCGCAGGCCAGGCCCAGGTCCGTGCGCTCCGCGAGATCGCGGAGGAGGCGCGAACCCGCTACGGCCGCGTTCCGGCGGGCCGCCGCCCGCTGCGGGTCGACGCCCTTCCGGCGCGCATCACGGCGTCGGAGGCCATGGCTCTGGACCCGGACTTCGCGCCGCCGTCGCCTCTGTGGGCTCTTCTCGCCGTCGGTGGCGACGAACTCCACCCCATCGGGGTCGACTTGGAGGAGAACGGACCCGGCTTCGTCATCGCGGGCCCGCCGAAGTCCGGCCGCTCGACGGCACTGCTGTGCGCTGCCGAGTCGCTTCTGCAAGCAGGGACGCCTCTGGTGGTCGTGACACCTCGTCGGTCCCCGCTGCGGGACCTGGAAGGGCGAGAGGGCGTCCTCGGCATGCTCAACGCGGACAGCTCGGGTGACGACCTTGAGGAGATCCAGGACCAGCTCGACGGACGGCCGTACGTCGTCGTGGTCGATGACGCCGAGCTCCTCTACGACACACCACTGGACGAGCCGCTGGAAGGGGTCATCCGCAAGGGAGCCGACGGCGGTGTGGGCCTGCTCGCCGCCGGCACGACGGACTCACTGTCCAGCCAGTACCGCGGCTTCACGGTCGAGGCCCGCAAGTCCCGCAACGGCCTGCTGTTGACGCCGCAGAGCTCCTCGGACGGAGAGCTGTTCGGCATCCGACTTCCCGCGAACAGCGGGGGCGGGGCAGCGGGGAGCGGGTTGTTCGTGGCGGGTGGGGGGTTTGTGCCGGTGCAGGGTGTTATGAACGGCTAGGACACAAGAGGGCTCCCGCCCATGGGGCGGGAGCCCTCATTTCGTTGATCGACTGACACTGGTCTGCAAATCAGTCTCTTATGACCTCTTGAGGGTTCTTCTTGGCACCGGTTGATGATGCAGGAGGCGCCTCTGGGCCGAAGGTGCGCAGGATCCAGAGACGGCGCCAGATCACCGCCGTGGTGAGGCCGAGGCAGATGACAGCCAGAGCTGAGGTGCCGAAGGCCGGCAGGTTTGCCGGCGGGTCTTCCACCCAGGCACGGGTGAGAATTCGTGACGGGTCATCGCGATCGTACGTGACGACCAGTGATGCAGAGGTGTGCGTGTCGGGGTACATCCCGGCGTAGTCTGACAGCTTGACCTCTGTACCGGCCTCGGGCCCGGTCACGAGGCGAACCTTCACATACTTGGGTTTCGAGTCGATACCGACGACAGTGGCAGCGGAATCGACGCCGCGGGAACGCAGGTCCTGCACCAGAATATGCGGAGGAAGCCACAGAGCAAGAGATAGGACGATGCACAGCAGGAATATCCCTGAAATTGCCCAGATTACGCGCCGTTGAGGGAGCTTCGGTCGCGGCTTCCAAGCCTTCGCCTCGGCAATTGCTTTGCGCGCCTCCTTCACGTGGGGTGGGAGTTGGTGCTGGCTCGCACCAGCTTTTCGACTCTTCTTAGCCATGACTGAAACACCTCATGAGAACCATCCACCCACTGTATTCTTTACGCTCGATGCGGCGTCGCCAATCGCCTTGCCTGCGCTCTTGGCCGCTCCTGTAACAGCGTTGACAGCCTTCCTGCCTGCTTCCGTCTTGATGGCATACGAAACTGCGTAACCAACACCGAAACCCACCACGACACCTGCAGCGATACCCCAGCCGACCGGCCCGCCAACGGCAGCAACTGTTGCCGTGGCGGCCCAAGTTCCAGCCATGCCAGCCGCCATACCGCCGACGTTGGCGGCAACAGCTACATCCTTCTCCTCGCCGTTACTGATATCCCAACCGATGGCGCCAACGGTGAGGAGACTCCCGACCAGAGGTAGCTTTCCACCGGTCCGGAGAGCGCGACCCCACAGCGATGTAGTGCTGGGCGGCTTGAGCCCAGGAACCTTGCCGATCAGCCAACCTCCCCCGTCAGCGATGGATGCCTCCATCAGGCGGGAGAACGACCCCATTCCAAACTTGGAAAGAATCCGCTCCGCCTCCCGCGCAGATTTTCCAGAGGCCTTGGCAGCGCGACTGGTCGCGTTCTTGAACGCCCGCTTCTCTGCCTTGCTCATAGCGTTGAGGCGCTGCTCCTTCAACTGGGCCGCTTCATCGCTGAATTTCTGCGCTTGAGTCCAGAAGTTACTTGCAAACTTTGACTGGACGCCGATGACGCTGGCCAGTAGTCCAGCAGTGTCAGACCATGTGTCAGCGGGATCGAGGAGCTTCTTCGCGGCGATCTGTGTGTGCTTCCAAGCGATGTCCCACAGCTCCGGGTCGTCCCCCTGCATTAGCGCCCGGTTGAACACAGCCGTTGGCTCGTCCTTCGTGAACTGGCCATGGAAGAGCGCGGCCTTCTTGTCAAAGCCCGGCGCAGGTGTTTCAGCGTTGACCGCTGTGGTGAACGCGGACCCGAATACCTTCGCATCGTCCTTGGCCGTTGGGGCATTGGCGGCGGCGATTGCCATCGGCAGATTCTTGACCAGGTCTGGATTCATCTTGGCGTAGAACGCCGAGGCGAAGTCTGGGTCACCCTTGTGTTTGGCGAGCTCCTCAGCGATGCGGTGGAATTCTGGGCCTGCTTTACTCGGATCGAGCTCAGCCGCCTCGTTTGCATCCTCTGCAAGCTTCTTCCCCGCGCTTCGAGCCTCGCCGATCGTCGCGATGGGTTCGCGAAGCTGGACCATGGCGCCAGGTTTCTGAATCCCTTTTTGGTCAAGCTCCATTGCTGCTGCGAGTGCCTGACGGCGGCGAAGCATGGGCAACTCGTCATCGACCCAGCCGGCGATCTTTCCGATTTCCGATAGGTTGCTCGTCTCTAGCCCAAATTTCTGAAATCTGCTCACATATGAAGACTTTGCCCCGTGCAGCTTCTTACCGCCGGACTCAAGGCCCTTGATCGTCCTCAAGAGGTTGTCCGGGTTGATTCCGGAGAAGTTTGGATCAACCACTGGTCGATTCACCTTCCGCGCTGTCGGCCAGTTGAGGGTCGATCAGCACCGCGGCTGCGCCCGACCCGCTGAGTGCCTCCCCTACTTCCTCGGTGGGGATGATGACCCAAGGCTGCCCTTCTCCCATGGCCTCGACCAGCAGGGAGATGGACGTGAAAGCCAATGCCACGAGCCGCTCCTCGCCGTCGTCACCAGCCATGGGCACGAGGATGACGTCTACGGTGCCGTCGCTGAGCGGGGAGCCGTCAGGCCCTTGAGGCACCTCGGTCATGGTGGGAAGCACGAGGGCTTCGGGGGCGGCCTGGGCCGTTTCGCTTGAGGTCATTGCTTCAGATTATGAGGTGATGGAGCGGCAAGCAATGTGATCTCTGGACGGCTTATGGGGCATCGAGTTGACCGCTCGGTAGGCTTACGCCCCGCGCTGGGGGCTCGATCGGAACACCCCAGAGGCCGCTGGTACGGTGAGCATTCATCAGTCGGAACTGTGATGAATGAGGGTGGGATTGTGGCAGATCCAGATGCCAAGGTGCCCAATCCGCGGAAGGCGGACCTTGAGCGGCTGCGGAGCGACCTGGCCAAGGAGGTGGAGAGCATCAAGAAGGCACTCAAGGGCCCGACCGAACAGATCGGCGGTGACAAGGTCTGGGTCGGGAAGAATGCTCGAGCCTGGCACAGAGAACTGGACGGGCGGAACAAAAAGTTGGTCGAGCAGGTCGACAAACTGCTGCCTATCATTGATGCCGCCATTCGGAGTGAACCCGAGAAGGTGTCACAAAGCGAAGCGCGTATGTACAACAAGGATGTTTGAGTCGCCGCGCGTGAGCTGTCGGTGCCGGGCTGAGGCTGCAGCTCCTGTGGCGCTCGACGCCGTTCCTTGACGTGCTGACGTCGCACCCACTGACTGCCCGCACCTCCTGTTCAATGCCGCCGGGGGCATCCCACTCGAGGTGCGACGGCCTCGAAGGAATGCCCCGGCAGCTATGACGTCGGCGCGGCAGCTCAGGTCGCGCGCTCGATGTTGTCGGCGCTGGTGTTGGCCGACTTGCTGGCGTCGTTCAGCGTGTCGACCCACTTGTCGAACGTCGGCTTGATGTCGTGCCAGTCGTTCCGGAAGCGGTCGGCCTTGGGGCCCTTCCAGTAACCCGAGCTGTGGCTCGTGGCGGACTCCAGTGCCTTGATGAGGCCTTGGAGGTCGGTGGCCTTCTTGCCGAAGAGCTTGGACAGCTCCCGAAGCTGAGTGAGATCTGCACCGCGATCCATGGCGATCCTCCCCGTGTCACACACGTAAACGGACTATCCGTTTGCACCAACGGACGCTACCGCACCAGAGGGAGCCGCCGTCCATCGCCTTCGTAGAGGGGAGTCGCGTGTGAACGAGCGGTGTTGACCCTGATGGTGAGCCCGAACCCCCGCGGTGGCTCTGGGCGGAGCTGCCGGTGCACTGGCACCTCCGGGACAGCGGGGGGCCGGACTTACGTGCAGATGCGCAAGAAGCGCAGTACCGCGGGAATGAAGGCTTGATCGGTTGAAACAAGGACGATACGTAGGCCGTTGCCCGGCGGCGTCGTACAGTCGGCACCATGGCTGCGAGTCCAGTCGGTCTCCACTGTCCGACGCGCAAGGCGGAGAAAATTTGAAGAGTGTGAAAAGTTGTGCAAGGTTTTCCGGCAAGTCAGTTCTCTTCTGAGCCAGTCGGTGCCGGGCAAGCCCTCAGCTATGATGTGTGCGGGGTCAGACTGCGCGTGCGTCAATGACGTCACGACCGCTGATCGCGCTCTTTCCTGGCGTGGGTCCGCCTGTAGCTAGCCTGGGCGCCTTTGCTACCTTGCCCCGACGCGACTACGCGGCCGGAAAGACGTTTGGCAGACGCATGGAGAGCCTCGCGGTGGCAATGACGAACACTGTTCATATTGAAGTGTCAGCACGCTGCGTTTGTACGCAGCGCCCGTGGTGATGTTCTCCTCTGGTCAGGCTAGTGGACGGCCTCGGCCATCGAGCTCGCCTTCCCGACAGAGTAGCTACGGGCTGACTGGGACGCCCGGATCCCTCCCGAAACGTGTGGTGGCCGGGGAAGGAGGGTCGTGTCCCTCACATCAGGGTCAAAGGGCGGAGGCACTCGTATGCCGAGCGGCGAGGCGGATGCCCTCGACATCGGTGTCGCGCTCGTCCTCGAGGGCATATACACACGGAACCTGTTGTTGCCCGGCGCGCTGGTGTCGCTGCCCAGGCGCTTCCTCAGTCGGTTCAACGATCTCTGACCGGTTCGCCAGTGTTCGGTTATCTCCAAGTTCAGTGTCAGAAGCAGTGATGCGCTCCGGGTGAGCGGATTCCGTCCCGGGGCATGCCGGGCCGTGCCGCGCAGGGCGAATGTGTCTGCTGCGCGGCAGGCCTGACTTGTCCGGGGCGAGGGCCCGGGCTTACCTGTTGACGGCCTGGATCTCCTGCACCGTGACTGCCTGTTCGTTGCCGAAGGTGCCGTTCGGGAGGTCTCCGCCCGCGCCGCCGGTGCCGGTCCAGTCGATGTCCCACGTGATAGTGGCCTGGAGCTTGTACGTGCCGTCGCCGGACGAGCGGAGGTACTTGAGGCCACAGGGCGGGGTCTGGTCGGCCTTGCCCTTGGCGTAGGGCTCGCCGATGGACTTGTCGGCGTTGATGACGCACTCGCCGGAGGCCGGGTAAGTCTCGGCGTCCTTGGTGCCCGGCTCCAGCTTGAGGGACACCGGCCTGGCGGTGGTGGTGGCCTGGATGTTGAAGCCGGGGACGTTGAGGGCCGCCGTCGCCTGGACCTCGTCGAAGACGGCCTTGTCGAGCCAGGCCCATGTCGGCAAGTTTACCTTGGTGTTGGCCGCGGGGGCGAGGGTGACCTTGGTGTCGGGCAGCTGCATGTGCTGGTAGGCGAGAGCGGCGAGTATCTCCGGTGAGATGGCCTCTTCGTACTGGGGCGGCGGCGCATCACCGTTCTCAACCCAGAAGGGGAGATCGGTGCACGAGGTCCGCTTGAGGTAGTCCGGCTCGTTGGGGTTCTCGACGCCGGCCCAGAACATACCCTTGCCGTCGTTCTCGACGTTGTAGTCCTTGTAGCCGGGTTTCCCGGGGATGCCGAAGCCGTCCTCGTAGTGGCGCTTGGTCTCGCCGAGCGCCGCGCCCGCGGTCCCGCCCATTCCAGGCGTGTTCAGCTGGCTGTCGATGTGCTTGGACATCTCCTTCTTGAAGTCCTTGGCGCCCAGGTAAGGGGCGTACCAGCAGGGAGGCGGTGTCCAGTTGACGTCCGAGGATGTCACGTTTCCGGTGCCGCCGCCCTTGGCGACGGAGCCGGAGTACTGGATGCGGGCGGCGGCGAAGATGCCGGTCCTGTCGCTGCCGCCCTCCTTCGCTTGGCCGCCCTTGTCCCAGTCCACCGGTTCCGCCGCGGCGGTGGGCGCAGTGAGGACGAGAAGGCTGATCGCAAGTATCAGGGCTGCGGCACTGGGGCATGGGATCGTCGGTCGTGGCCTGTTCACCGGCACTGCTCCGCCCCCCTCTCGACGAAGACCTTGGATGCTTGCCACAAGCCCTCGCCCGTGGGGAACTTGACCATGACGATCTTGTAATAGCCGAAGTCCTTGGCGCTCGGCTCCGTCTTCAGGATCTTCCCCGTTTTGACCTCTTTGCCATAGAACTTACTGGTGTCCGCGCAGAACGCGACCTCGACGGATTTACCGTTTGGCGCGGAACGTGTAGTGGCGTCGTAGTGGCGGCGTGTTCCGTCAGCGGTCCAGCCACCCTTGATCCATTCATTGATCTGCACCTGCGCGTAGTGCAGACCATTGCCGGTGGCGTAGGTGGTCACCGCCGCGTCCTTGGTCGTGCGCTTGCCGACGCCGCGATAGATGGCGCGGAGGAAGTTCGCCGCGTCATCCATCGCAGCCGCCTCGTTCTTGTCCTTCGGCTTGTCCCAGTCGAAGACCAGGTTTATGTCCTTAGGCAGGGACACGTCCACGCCGTCCGGCTTGTCCTCTGCCGGTGCTCCCGAAGGTGATGCCGACTCCTTCGGCGTCTTCGCTCCCTGGTCGGCGCCTGCGATCTTGTCGTTGTCGCTGGACTTGTCGTCCCCGCTACCGCAGGCCGTCAACAGCAGTGCTGCCGTTGCCGCCAGCGCGGCAGCAACGGGCAAAGGGCGGCGCTTCACAGTGGATACTCCCCGTGAGACAGATGTGAGGTCAGGGAGACAGACGCTATCGGTGAGGTTCTCGGTTTCGCCAGAGCGAACTGGGAACTGCGCAGGGCATTTGGGGCGTATGAGGGTGTAGTGGCGCGGAGTTGTTCCCAGATCGTGCTTCAGCCATGGCGGCCCCGGACACTCGGTCGTCCGTACCCGGGGTCGTCGGTGCAACCGGGGGTTTTTGCTATCGCGTCGCCCTGCATCCAGCGCAGGCGCACGGCGGATATGCGGAGGTGTACGGGACGGGCTCGGCGGGACCGCCGGCCGTGATCTCGACCTTTCCGCAGTCCTCCGTGACGGCGCCTTCGGCGTCGACTCGGTAGACGTGGAGCGTCATCCGCGAGTGGCGGTAGGGGGATTGCAGGAGACCGACCGCGCCCTCCAGGGCCGGGTAGTGAGAGACGCACTCCTGGCAGGCGTAGATGGTGAGGGGCAGGCCTGACGGGGCCTGGAACTGCCGGATGGGGGCCGGTGTGCCTGTGGAGCGTTCGCAGCGGGTGCACATCCGCATCGCCGGGCGCGTCATCGGGTGGCCACCGGTACGCGCCCTCCGTGGATGCGCTTAGCGCCCACATCCGTGCCGAGGGCGGCCCGACGGCGTTCGCGTTGGCGGCGGTGTTCGGCGGGGTCCAGGACGTAGGGGCGCACCAGGCGGCATGCGGTGCCGTCCAGCAGTTCGGTGAAGCGGGTCGGCGGGGGCGGGATGGGGACGATCCGCAGGGGCGGCACCGCGCCGAGGCGGTGACGGCCGCGAGGGCGTGGGGTGCAGAGGCTCAGCATCCACGCGAGGGTGCGGACGGTAAGGTCCAGCATGTCGGCGCTCCTTCGTAGCGTTGGCCATGCCCCGGGACGGCCACCATCCGTCGCCGGGGTCTGTCGTGACAGACCGTAGAGCTACTTGTACAGTCCTGTCTACCCATATGGGCTGAGAGGAGCTTCTATGCCTTCATGGAGGGTCGTACGTACAGTTCACTGGTGTTCGAATTTGACCCCACCAGGCCGAAGTGGCAGCAGATCGCCGAAGTCGTTCGGCAGCGCATCGCCAGTGGCGAGTACCCGGTGCGCGGCTTGATCTCCGAGGTGAAGCTGGAGCAGGAGTTCGGAGTTGCTCGCGAGACTGTTCGTAAGGCCACCGCAGCCTTGCGGGAAGAAGGGCTGATCGTCACCACCCGGGGCATGGGGTCGTTCGTCGCCGAGCGCTGAGCCACCCCGGGCAGTCTCGATGGGGAACCGGCATGCGGTCGGGGGCGCCGCGGCCTCTTGGAATTTGCTGTTACGGCCATCCAATCGCCGACGCGTAACTACACTCCCGGCCCATGCGAAGCCCCCACAACACCAAGCGCCCCAAGCCGAGAAGAGGCAGCGGCTCCCGAGGCGGCCGTGAAGAAGTGCCCGGGGGCGGTGACGCCCCCTGACCCCCGCCCCGTCCAAAGCCAAGGGCAACACCAAAGCCAAAACCCGAACCCGGGCCCGCCACAAACAATCCCGCGACCCCCGAGCCCACTGGCTCCTCCTCGCCCTCACCCTCCCCCTCGTCTTCGCCCTGCTGATCTTCGAAGGCTGGACCCGGCACGAGGTCGACGCCGCCAAGGCGCGGTCGCCCTGTACGGCTCCCGTGCCCGACGTCGTCGCCCGCGGCGGGCCCGTGATCGGGATCAACCGGGACGGGATACGGACCGGGGCGATGCCCGCCCGGACCGTCGCGCTCACCTTCGACGGGGGTCCCGACCCCGTCTGGACACCTCGGCTCCTCGACCTGCTGCGACGGCACAACGCGCGGGCGACCTTCTTCGTGCACGGCTCCCAGGCCGCCCGGCATCCGGAACTCACACGGCGGATCCGAGCCGAGGGGCATGAGATCGGGTCCAACACATATACCGGGGCCGTCCTCGGGGAGTCCTCCGCGCCGCGTTTCCGGGCCGAGTTGGAGCTGACCCAGAGTGCCCTCGCCGGGGCCACCGGACGGCGGACGAACCTGCTGCGGATGCCCCGCACCACCAACCCCGACACCCTGTGCGGACGCGAGTGGCAGGCCGCGCGGCGGGCCGCCGGGTACGGGTACGTGCTCGTCGCCGCCGACAAGGGGTCGCGCAAGCCGGCGCAGGGGATCGTCCGGCAGCTGAGTCAGACGGAGAGCGCCTACGCGGAGGCGCGCAGGCTCCTGAAGAACCCGGGCGTCGATCGGTTCACCACCGTGTCCGACGGGCTCGGGCTCGTGCCGTACGCCTCCCCGTCCCTCGTTCAGAAATGGGCCGGGCGGGGACTGATCCACGTCACCGGTCTCGGCCAGGCCTTCGCCACCGCCATGATCTGGATCCTCGGCGTCGCCGGCGGCCTCGGCGTGCTGCGGCTGTTGCTGCTCGCCCTCTTCGCCCGCGCCCATGTGCGGCGGCTGGAGCGGTTCCGGACCGGTGCGCCCTGGATGCGGGAGACGTCGGGGCCGGTGACCGTGCTGGTCCCGGCGTACAACGAGGAGGCCGGGATCGGGTCGACCTTGCGGTCGCTGCTCGACTCCACCCACCGGCGGCTCCAGGTCGTCGTGATCGACGACGGGTCCACCGACCGGACCGCCGACATCGCCGAGAACATGGGGGACGCGCGGGTGGAGGTCGTACGGCAGGCCAACGCGGGCAAAGCCGCCGCCCTCAACACCGGGATCGCACACGCCCGGTACGACATCGTCGTGATGGTCGACGCGGATACCGTCTTCGAGCCCGACGCCGTCGAGCGGATCGTCCAGCCGCTCGCACACCCGGCCGTGGGTGCCGTCAGCGGCAACACCAAGGTCGGCAACCGGCGCAGCCTGCTCGCCAGATGGCAGCACCTGGAGTACGTCTTCGGGTTCAACCTCGACCGGCGCATGTTCGAGGTGCTGGAGTGCATGCCGACCGTGCCGGGTGCCATCGGGGCGTTCCGGCGGGACGCCGTGATCGGGGTCGGCGGGGTCAGCGAGGACACCCTCGCCGAGGACACCGACCTGACGATGGCCCTGTGGCGGTCCGGCTGGCGGGTGCTGTACGAGGAGTCCGCCGTCGCCTGGACCGAAGTGCCCACCAGCCTGCGGCAGTTGTGGCGGCAGCGGTACCGGTGGTGCTACGGCACGCTGCAGGCCATGTGGAAGCACCGGGGAGCTCTCCTCGGCAGGGGCCCGGCCGGGCGGTTCGGGCGGCGCGGGCTGACGTATCTCGCGCTGTTCCAGGTCGCTTTGCCGCTGCTCGCGCCCGTCATCGACGTGTACGCGCTGTACGGCGTGCTGTTCCGCGACCCGTGGGAGTCCGCCGCGGTCTGGTTCGCGTTCCTGGGCGTCCAGATCGTCTGCTCCGGCTACGCGCTGAGACTCGACGGCGAGCCGGTGCGGGCCCTGTGGTCGATGCCGTTCCAGATCGTGGTCTACCGGCAGTTGATGTATCTCGTCGTCATCCAGTCGCTGGTCGCGCTGCTGCTCGGCAGCCGGCTGCGGTGGCAGCGGATGCAGCGGTCCGGGACTGCCGCTGAACAGATCGGCGGGCCCGTTCCGTATAGGAGTGTGCCGATGCGCTGACCCGAGAGCCCCCACAGCACCTTCGAGGCGTCGATGAGCGACTGGACCGACCGGCTGGGAGAATCCCCACCGGAGTGGAGCCCGCGGCGGGAACCCCTCGTTCCCCCGCCCTCGATCCGCACCGCCCCCCTGCCCGGCATGCCCTCGCCCGCCGCCCCCGGCCGCTACGACAGCGGCCCGGACCACCGCGGCGGGCGCGGCAGCAGGAACCCGCGGCGCCGGGCGGGCAGGGGCCGGAGGTACCTGCGTACGGCCGCCGTCCTGGCGTCCGCGCTGGTGCTCGGCGGGGCCGGTACGTACGTCTGGGCAGACACCCGGCTCAACCAGGAGGTCGACCTCGGCGCGCTCGGCGCCCGGGTGCCGGCCGGTGAGGGCACCACCTACCTGGTCGTCGGCTCGGACAGCCGCGAGGGACTGTCCGCGCAGGACCGGAAGGATCTCAACACCGGCTCGGCCGAGGGCCGCCGCACCGACTCGGTGATCCTGCTGCACACCGGCGCCAGCGGCACGACCATGGTGAGCCTGCCGCGCGACTCCTGGGTGACCCTCCCGCCCTACGTCGACCCCGGCACCGGCCGCGGCTACCGGGCCGCGCCGGACAAGCTGAACGCCGCTTTCTCGCTGGGCGGCCCCGACCTGCTGGTGCGGACCGTGGAACGCAACACCGGGGTGCGCGTCGACCACTACGCGGAGATCGGCTTCGCCGGCTTCGTGGGGGTAGTGGACGCCGTCGGCGGCGTCGACCTGTGTCTGGGCCGGCCCGTGCGGGACAAGGACTCCGGAGCGAACCTGCCCGCCGGCTGCCAGACCCTCGACGGCGCCGAGGCGCTGGCCTTCGTACGGCAGCGCAAGCAGGAGGAACAGGGGGACCTGGGCCGCACCCGCAACCAGCAGAGATTCCTCGCCGCCCTCGCCCGGAAGGCCGCCACCCCGTCCACCCTCGCCGACCCGTCGAAGTCGTTCCCGACCCTGGACGCGGGCCTCGACACGCTCATCGTCGACGAGGGCACCGAACTGCCGGACCTCATGAAGCTGTTCGAGGCTCTGCGGAAGGCCACGGGCGGTGGAGGTCGGCAGCTCAACGTGCCCGTGGCCGACCCTGACCTGCGCACCCCCAAGGGCAGCGCGGTGAAGTGGGACGACCGTCGCGCCCGTGCCCTGTTCGACGCCTTGCGCGAGGACCGCCCGCCCGGCTGATCAACGGCCCCTGCCGAGACCGGCCGACGGGGGCACCAGGGAGCCGTGCCCGTTCAACGGGCCTCGGCGAGACCGGCGGCCGTGGGCAGAACGGGGCCGCGCCCGTTCAACGGGCCCTGGCGAGACCGGCCGAGGGGGACATCAGCGAGCCGTACCCGGACGCCGCCCACGCGATCCGCCCTGCCGAGACCTCGAAGTAGGGCATCCTACGGCCGTCCTCGTCCGTGTCGGGGAGCACCTCCGGGGCGCGGCGGTCCCGCAGCGCGTCCGCGCACTCCTGGCACACCGCCACGTCGAGCCGGTCCCGGCGGCCGAGCGGACGCCAGCCGGTGCGCAGGGCCGCGCGGCCGTGCAGGGGGTTGAAGAAGCAGAGGGGAAGGCCGGGCGAACCGGCCAGGGCGTCGCGGCCCTCCTGCGCCAGGGCCGCCGGGCGATTCCATGCGGTACGGCGGTCAGGGGGCCGTCGGTCACCTCGTAGTAGGGCAAGCGGGCGCTGCCCAGGGAGGGGTCGGGCAGCCTCAGCAGCCGGCCCGGGATGTCGCCCGGTGCTGCGACGGCCGTGTCGCCGCAGAGCGCGCAGACGGGGAGCAGGCGGCGGCTGTTGCCCTCGGCCGAGACACGGACGTGGTGACGGCGGCCGGCGGGTCCGTGCAGCGGGTTGACGCCGCAGCACAGGTCGGCAGGATCACCGACGAGTGCGGCACGGCCGGCTCGCGCGAGCACGATCACGGCGACGAGGGTCGGGGCGTCCGTCCCCGGCTGCCGGACGCGCCCGGGGTCGCCGTCGACTAGGAGCAGCGCGGCGTCGAGGTGGTCCCAGGCGCGGTCGCGGTCGTCCGGGTCGCTGAACTCACCTGCGAGGGAAGTTAGTTCGGCATAAGCGTTGCGCCGGAGGTAGGACACCGAGGGTTCGGTCGGGGCGGTGAGCGGGAGGCTGCCGGACGGCTCGGGTACGGGGGAGCGTCGCCGCCGCAGGCCCCGGACGATCCATGTCGCCCCGGCCACGAGGCTCGACAGCAGCAGGGCCCCGAAGGCGCCCACGAACAGGCCCGGCCAGAAGTCCGTGGAGAACAGGGCGGGGAGGGCGGTCTCGCGGGTGGCGCTCGGCGCCGCCGGGGGCGCGGGCTCGGACCAGGGCCGGTCGGTGCGCGGGGTGTCGTCGATGAAGGTCATCAGCGCGTCGAGGCGCTCACCGAGGAGGTGGTCGTCGGCCTCGTCCGCCCTGCTGTCGCCCAGTGTGACGGAGTCCGGTACGTCGAAGGAGAGGCGGTTGCCGTCCAGGCGCAGGCCGTGGTTGTAGACGTCGATCGTGCCGTCGGCCGGGTCGGCGACCACGT
The DNA here is from genome assembly GCF_042262425.1 of Streptomyces sp. NPDC056373. Classification (NCBI taxonomy): domain Bacteria; kingdom Bacillati; phylum Actinomycetota; class Actinomycetes; order Kitasatosporales; family Streptomycetaceae; genus Streptomyces; species Streptomyces sp. NPDC056373. The sequence continues at coordinate 702,618 of NZ_JBHJPX010000001.1, read as the reverse complement.
ACACCCCGTCCCGGCCCACCTTGGCGTGTACGGCCGCGGCGAACAGCCCCGAGTCGCCGGCCGATTCGCTCTCCGGCGTCTGCGGTACGAGGGAGACGTACACCGGGCCGCCGCCGTCGGAGCGCCGGAAGTCCCGGATCCGCTCGTGCAGCCGGTCCAGTTGACGGGCGTCGAGGACGCGCGGGCTCTCCGGATCGGCGTACACCGGGTCCTGCTTCAGCCCCGCCACGACCCGCTCCACCCGGGCGGACAGGTCGGCGGGGGTGGGAGGCTCCGCCGCGCTCGACCGGGTCTGGTCGAAGACGACGGTGGCGGTGAGGGCGACAGCGGCGGCGGAGAGGACGGCACCGCCCCAGACGAACCGGCGCAGACCGGGCTTCCTCGGACGCCCGCGCCTCGCGCAGGCCGCCAGCAGCAGGATCGACAGGGGTACGCCGGTGAGCAGGATGCCGGTGATGAACGACTGGTTCCGGCGGTCGGACGGGCCGATGTACATCTCGGCGGGTTCGTCGTCCTGGTACTTCTCGCGAGCGGCCTCGGCACGGGCGGTGGCCTTCTCGCCGCCCTGCGCGATGACGTCGGCGAAGCGCGAAGCTGAGCAACGCGCCTGCGTCGTAGGGGAGTTCGTACCGTGCGACGGTGACGGCGGCGTCGGCGGGGGCGTCGACGCCGAAGGCCCTGGCCTCCGTGATGTCCGGCCCTTCGAACAGGACGTACAGCCCGTCGCGCCCGAGCCGGTCGTGCACCGCGCCGAGCAGCTGCCGGGCGTCCGCGCCGGTCTGCAGCGGCAGGACCAGGACGTAGGTCGGGACACCGGTCTTCTTCGCGATCCGGGAGAAGTCGGGGGCGCTGGAGCGGGGGACCTCGCGGGGGAGCTGGTCGGAGACGTGGACCGGGTTCTCGCGGAGGCGCTCGGCGAGGTAGGCGGCCTGGGTAGGAGCGGCGGTGGTTTCCGCCGCCCGGGCCGGAGTGGCGGTTGCGAAGACCGTCGTCAGCGCGCAGAGGGCGAGAAGCAGCCGGAAAACGCGGGTTCGGCCATCGTAGCCTGCCCATGTCCCGCCTGCGTAAGGCCTGTTCGCCGTGACGGCTCTCACCGGTGTGCCCCCGTGGTCCGATCGCTGCCCGCGACGCACTCTACTTGGGGCTTCGCGAGTGCTACAGGTCGAGTGTTCCTGCGGACGTAGTGAAGACCACGACTCAGGGAAGATTGACGACATATTCAGGCAAAAGGCGCGTTTCAAACTATGAGGGCTTGGCATTTCTTGGCATGAGCATCAAGATTCCCTGCATAACTCGTGCAGCGAGTGACCAGTGATGCGCATGGGGTGTACGGGGTGGGGGGAATGGTGACCAGTGTGTCTGCGCGCCTGCGCGTATTGATCGTGACGCTCGTGTTGTCCGTGGTAGCGAGTGGCGGCTGGCTGGTACAGGCGAATGCGGTCGACTCCGGTGGCAGCGAGCGCGGTTACGCGTACCGAGGCCCGCAGCCCGCCGCACGCCAGAAGGCGGTCACACCGCAGCAGCGGCGTGAGCAGACCAGGGGCCGGGCCAAGCCGATGAAGCCCAGGGCGCTGCCGACGACGAAGAGCAGGCCGGCCACGGCCGGGCAGATCAAGCTGCTGAAGCAGAATCAGCGGCAGTCGCAGAGCTCCGGCCCTAAGTTCCCGAACGGGCATGCTGCTTCCCGCAGTTCTGGCAGCACGGTTGACCAGGCGTCTTTCACCACCCGTGCCGGCACCGCGGCCGCCGCCTCGTACTCCAGTGGTGCCCTGTATCAGGTGACGGCCGATCCCTTCGGTAACGCTGCCGCGCAGCAGGGCGGTTGGCTGATGGCGCTTGGCAACCACATCGGTGCCGCTGTGCCGGGCGAGCCCTTGCAAGTCTCCGCGGCGATCTGGCAGTCGGGAGGCGCGGACACCGAGGTGCATCCGGTGAGGGTGCGCTGGAAGGTGGACTACTACGGCTGTCGCCTGAGCAACGACGACGTCCAGCACGTCGACTTCGGGCAGACGGTGCAGGCGCCGACCCTGAAAACCGACGCCGTGTTCCCGGTGGTGAACGCGTCATTCACGGTGCCGACGACGGAGTGCACGCAACAGTTCCCGAGCCTGGTGATCTGGGCCTGCACGACCGTGACGGACGATCCCACGGACACCGAGTCCTGCGGTTCGTACAATATGTTCTACATCGTGCCGTCCCTGCCCGAGGGCGCCGCATGCGGTGCGGTTTGCGGTGACGCGAGCGGTGCGGCCGGTACGACGGTGATGCGCGCCGATCCGGTGAACACAGCGACCGGCGCGTTCACGGAGGCGTTCACCGACGCCCAGGTGCCGGCTCCCGGCGTGCCGTTGCAGGTCGGACGGGTCTACTCATCCGACAACACTGACACCGGTGCGCTCGGCAAGGGCTGGCAACTGCCCTGGGAGACACGGCTGAAGATCGAGGCCGATGGCGACGCGGTGCTGGTCGGTGAGGGCGGCACCCGACACACCTACACCAAGAACTCCGGGGGGACGTTCACCGCCCCCGGTCAGGCACGTTCCAAGCTGGCCGCCGACGGCAGCGGCTACAAGCTCACGACCGCAGACCAGTCGAAGTATGCCTTCAACGCCTCTGGTCAGCTGACTGCGGTCAAGGACCGCACCGGCCGGGGCCTGTCCCTGACGTACGCGGGTGGCAAGCCCGCCACCATCACGGACTCGGTCGGACGCGCCGCGAAACTCGCCTACGCGGGTGACCGGCTGGACACGGTGACACTGGCGGACGGGCGGTTGGTCGACTACAGCTACACCGGCGACCGGCTGACCGGCGTGACGGCTCTGGACGGCAAGACGGAGACCTACGGCTACGACACCTCCGGACGTGTCAACAAGGTGACGGACGCCCGGAACGAGCAGGTCACGTTCAACACGTACGACACGCAGGGCCGGGTGATGTCCCAGACGGACGCGCTGGGACACGAGACGAAGTTCACGTACTCAAAGAACGGTGTTTTCGACCAGGTCGATGTCACGGCTCCGGACGGCGGCGTCTGGACGGACGTCTACTACAAGAACGTTCTGTTCACCCAGATCGACCCGCTCAACAACAAGAGCTACTACCGCTACGACAAGTTCTTCAACCGCACCAGCGCGATCGACGCGGAGGTCCGCGAAACCGAGTGGCAGTACGACAGCCAGGGCCGTCTGAAGCGCCGGTCCAACGCCTCCTCGGACGAGGAGTGGACGTACGACGCCGCCGGCAACGTGGCCACCTACACGGACGGCGAGTACAACGACTACACCTTCGGCTACAACACGGCCAACCAGGTTACTACGGTCAAGGACCCGTTGGGCAAGACGACGTCGTACAGCTACAACGCCACCACCGGGCTGCCGGAGACCGTCACCACGCCGAGCGGCAAGACCACGAAGTACGGCTACGACGCCGACGGCAACCTGACGTCGGTCACCACCCCGAAGGGGAACAAGACCACCTACACCTACTTCCCGACGGGACAGGTGAAGACGGTCGTCGACCCACGCGGCAACGTCACCGGTGCGGACCCGGCGAAGTACACGACCTCATACACCTACGACCCCGCGGACCGCGTTAAGACGGTCACCGACGCGCGTGGCAACACCACCTCGTATGACTACGACGAGGTCGGCAACCTCACCACGGTCACCGACGCCGCCAAGCGCGTCACGGTCTACGGCTACAACGACGCGGGCCGCCTGAAGACGATCACAGATCCGGCGCTCAAGCAGACGGTGCTGGACTACGACCCGGCCGGCCGGCTCAGTAAGGAGACCAACCGCCGGGGCGCGACCGTGACGTATCAGTACGACAAGGCCGGCAACCAGGTCCAGGTCGTGACCGCCCGCGGTAACGCGATCGGAGCCGACGCGAAGCACTACACCTGGAGAATCGGCTACGACAAGGTCGGCAACCGCAAGACCGTCACCGACCCGCTCGGCAAGACCACCGCCTTCACGTGGGACGCCGACAACCGGCCGCTGTCGGTCACCGATCCGCTCAGCCACACCCGCAGCGTTAAGTACGACGACAACGGCAGCGTCGTCATGACCACCGACGGTCTCGGCCACGGCATGACGCTGGACTACGACGAGAACAACCGCCTGAAGTCGTCGAAAACCTGGGCTGGCTACCTCACCACCTACGAGTACGACGACGACAGCCACCTGACCGTTGAAGTCTCCCCGGAAGCCGAGCGCACCACCTACACCTACGACGACGACGGCAACCTCGCCACCACCGTCGACCCGCGCGGCAACGTCACCGGCGCCGACCCGGCGAAGTACACCTGGAAGTACGGCTACGACGCGGCCGGCAACCCCGCGTCCGTCACCGACCCGCTCGGCCACCAGAGCAAGACCGGCTACGACACCGTCGGCAACGTCGCCTCAGTCACCGATGCCCGCAACAAGCAGACGGTCTACGAGTACGACGAACTCAACCGGCCGAAGAAGGTCATCGCCCCGGACACCGGAGCCACCGCCTTCACCTACAACAAGGCCGGCTTCCTCGAGACCAGCACCGACGCCAACACGCACACCAGCACCTACGGCTACAACGACGAAGGCCAGCTGACGTCGGTCAAGAACCCGCTGGGCAAGACCGTCGCCTACGAGTACGACCTCGACGGCAACCGCACCAAATACACCAACGCCCGCGCCCAGACGATCATCACCACCGTCGACGCACGCAACCTGCCGACGAAGATCACGTACTCCGACGGCACCGCGGCGCAGACGTACGGCTACGACGACGCCAGCCGCCTGAAGACCGTCACCGACGCCACCGGCACCCGCACGCTGACCTATGACGACGACGACAAGATCCAGACGATCACGTCGCCGGGCGCGACCAAGCCGTTCACCTATGTCTGGAACACCGACGACACCCTCAAGTCGCGCGCCTACCCGGACGGCCGGACCGCCAGCTACGGCTACGACAAGGTCGGCCGGACCAAGACCCAGACGATCAACTCCAAGGCCGTCTCCTACGGCTACGACAAGGCCGGCAACCTCACCTCGGTCACCCTGCCCACCACCACGACCCGCAGCGAGACGCGCACCTACGACGAGGCCGGCCGCCTGACAACACTCACCTCACCCACCATCAACAACACCTTCACCTACGACGAGAACAACCGCCTGGTCGGCGACAAGCCCGGCACCGGCTACCCGACCCGCTACGCCTACGACGACACGGGACGCATGACCCGCGTCTGCACCGACACCTCCGCCACCTCCTGCCTGACAGGCACCGCCGGCACCACATACACCTACGACAAGGTCGGCAACCTCAAAACAGCGGCCAGCTCGAGCTCGACAACCACCCACACCTACGACGACGGCGACCAGCTGCAGTCGACGGCAAACGGCACGACCACCACGAGCTACGGCTACGACGCCGACGGCAACCAGACCAAGGACGACGACGGCACCTACGCCTACGACCCGGCAGGCCGCCTCAAGTCCGCGACCATCGGCACCAACACGTACGGATTCACCTACGACGCCGACGGCAACCGCACCACGGTCAACAAGAACAACGCGCTCGCCGGAACATCCCGCTGGGACATCAACAACCCGCTCCCGCAGCTCGCCACCGACACCAACGCATCCGGCGCCCTGCTCGCGGACTACCACTACGACCCCGACGGCACGGCCCGCTCCATGGACCGCTCCGCCGGCACCTACTACTTCACCCAGGACCGCCAGAACTCCACCAGTGCGGTCTATGACGCAGCGGGCACGGACAACTACCGCTACACCTACAGCGCCTGGGGCTCACCGACCGGCAAAGCCACCGTCACCGGCGGCCAGACCAGCCCCTTCGGCTACACCGGCCAGTACAAGGACCAGCACCTCCCCGACCGACTCCAGCTCCGCGCCCGCTCCTACGACACCGCCCAGCGCCGCTTCACCACCCAGGACCCCGTCTCGGCAGCCGCGGACAACCCCAACCAGTCCCCGTATAACTACGCGGACAACGACCCCGCTAACCAGTCGGACCCGTCAGGGCTGTGCCCGCAATGCGTCATCGGCGGTGGTATCGGAGCCATCGTTGGCGGAGGCGTCTACGCTCTCACTCACCGGGACGACTTCGACTGGGGCGACTTCGCGGCCGCCACCGGACAAGGTGCACTCGTCGGGGCAGTCGGCGGCTTCCTCGCCCCAGCCGGTACCGCCCTCGCCTCTCAGCTCGGACTGCAGGGCGGACGCGCCCTCGCGGTCGCCATGGTCACGGACGCTGCGATCGGGATGGGCCTCACCTGGGCCATCAACACGGCCCAGTGCCAACCGACCACGCCCATGGACCTCCTCGTCGGGGCGCTCACCGGCGGACTCGGCAACCTCGTCAAGCCGACTTGGGGTGCACTCAGGGGCCTCTTCGGCAAGCCGGTCGTAACGGTGCCGACACGCTACGGTCCTGGAGCAGCACATGCTGGGGACCCGTCTGTTCTGCCCAAGGGGGAGACGGGTAATCCGTTCCTGAACCGAGCTGACGCGGAAGCCGCGGCATTCAACTTGGCTGGTGTGCCTCATGGGACTGTTCCAGACGCTGCTTGGATTGTGACCGGAAACGTCAAACTCGCGCACGTGCCGGGTTACTTCTACTCCTCCAACCCCAGTCACTGGGGACGGTTCCGACAGTACGAAACGGCGCAGGGGTCTCGGGTCGTCGTCGAGCACACCTTCGACAAGGCTGGTCCGCACTTCCATGCCGGCAAGCCGAAGTATGACTCCCTCAGGAACTTTGTGAACTTTGGCTGGAACAATCAGAAGAGTTCGCCGCGACGATACGACTATGAGAAGTATGCGAAAATGGACAAGCCTGGCGGAGATCATCACTTCTTCTACCAAGAAGGCTGGGGTACGTGGTGATGCATGGAAACCGAGTGGGGAGAGGCCGGGAAATGGCTGTCGGCTCAGATGAAGCTCATTCACTTCTCGCTTCTTGCGGTTTGGAGTTGTGTGCGGCTGGAGAAAATAAGGTGCCTGCCGCGCTAGACATTGTGCAGCTGCTGTCCAATGCCTACATAGAGCCAGTGGCAGCTGTTCCGAAAAACACTCGGAACCCGGTGGAAGAATTGGGGCGGCAGTGGCACAGAATGGCAGCAGTAAAGCATTTGGCGCCGGAGGACGGGAGATTTCTTATCCTGCTGGCTGGGCCGGGTACGAGCGAGAGAGGGTGGCTCTGCGTGAAGGACCTCGTCGGCAGCGATCTGCCTTCCCGGCTGCTGGAGGTTAACGGGTCGGTCGAGTTCATTGCTTTGTCCATGGACGGGCAGCGCATCTGCGCGACCAGCGAGGAAGACGAAGAATACTGGGTGGTCTATGAGGAAGTTTCGCCCTAGTTGATCGAGGGAAGACGCACGATGGGGCAGGTTCGCCGGTGAGGGATTCCCTCGTCCGGGAAATGTGCATTGCCATCCGCTGTATCTTCGGGAAGAATCAGCGAAGAAGTAGCTGTTCAAGAGGGGGCGGAATAATGAGATCACGCATAGTCATTCGGATCGGCGTAGGGGCTGCGGTCTTGGCTTCAGCGATGCTGGTGAACGCGCCTGGAGCCAGCGCCAACTGGAGCAGCAGCATCACGGCATGGGGGCCTTACAGCGAGTCCCGCCGTTGGACGGACGAATCCTATTCAGAAGTGCGGTTCGCGAACTGCTACGGGTCGGACGAAGCGATGTTTTGGACCGAGGTCCGGCTGAAGCGAGTGGTCGACAACGCTCCGGATGTGTCTTACGACACCAAGACGTACACCAACTGTTTCAACTATATCCGGGGTTCCGACTCTCATTATGTAAGCGCAGGTGCCTGGACCGGCCTGCCTTACAGTGCGGCGGTCAAGCAGGGTGATGAGTACAAGGGGGGCTACTACTTCGATACCCCGCACATGGATGAGACTGGACCTCTGAATGTGCAAACCGTGTACCAGGACACCACTCAAGCTGACTGACCCGACTGATCGACCAAGGGGCGGCGGAGCTTCCGTCGCCCCGGTTTCGTATCTGAAACTCTGGACTTCCCCGAATGAGATTCGCAGCGTCATTGAGATCGAGCTTGGCCGCCAAGGTGGCGGTCTTTGCACTAGGGCTTACTCTTTTCTACTACTTTGACAATGCCGCTGTCCGGCTGCAGGATCAGTCGTATGCCCCGGCGATCGTAGCGGATGCCGTCGGGCCGATAAGCGCCTTCGCGTACGCTGTGGCGGGGGCGTTGGCCGCTTGGGAGAGCGGGCGGCTCAAGCGCGCAAAAATAAACGAATCGGCGCCGGTACGGTCCCGCTACCTTATCGGTTTCAACGCGATTCTTCCGGTCTTGATGCTGTCCTGGCTCATGCTGCTGCTCCCGGTCGCGATCGCGTTCGCGGAAGCGGCCGTAATGCCGGCTCCTGACAGTATGCGTCCGCTTGCCCAGCAGGTGATTCTCTGCTTCCTTCACGCGATCATAGGGTACGTGGTCGGCTCGTATCTGCCACGCCTGATCGCGGTACCAGTGCTGGCGCTCTCTATTTACGCATTCGTCGCATTCTCGGTCTCCATGGAATCGTACTGGGTGAGACATGTCTCGGGGAACTATTACGAGCCGTTGATGTTCGGTGAACTGGCATCCTTCTCCGCTCTGTATCCGCCGCTGCTCTTCTTCGGTTCCGTGGCCGGATCGGCGATGCTCGTCCGGTCGGGATTCGGGCCGTCAATGCTGAGAGCTGCTCTGGCGGTGACGATTGCCGTCGCCGGCATGTACGGGGCGCGATCGGTCGTCCAGGACCGTGGCCCCAGTCTTCCTGTCGTGTCGCACACAGAACCTGACGAATGTCTTGGCCGCGCCCCGAAGATCTGCGTGCCGGTCGCTTTCAATGTCGATCTGCGATCGGTTCGTGAGCAGGCGGTATCCGTCATCGGGCAGCTCAACGCGGTTGGTGTGAACGCCTCCCCGAGGTTGATTACCGACCGTACGGCATACGGCAGGTACCAGAAGCCGTCGGACAACGAAACCTGGCGCACGGATATTGTCGTCGGACTGTCGGACGACAGCTTGAGGTTCCGCTTGATGAGCAGTGCACTGCGCTTCCCGTGCGCAGCCCCCAACCCCATCGTGCGACGGGCAGTTCTGCTCTGGGCAGCTGAGAATACCCATGAGCGACGTGCCTTTGACAGCCAACTGGAACGCGACTTGCATGTCCTCTACTCGGAGCAGCAGAAGGACGAAGAGGTTGTCGATGACATAGAAGCCATCGCACGCACTGGTCTCGACCTTCCGAAAGAAGACCAGGGACGCTGGTACCGTCAGACGGCCCGCCAGGCCTGCGAGGTCGGAGCATGATCTGGTGGCTAAGAGTGCGACGTGCTCACCTTGTCCTGCCAGGATCGCTTCTGATGTATGCTGTGCTCCTTTTGGCGCTTAATGGCCGGTCATTCATGATGCCCACCTGGAGCGCCAGTACCGTACAAACGCGTCTTACGCTTTTCGTGCCGCTCGTGGTGACCATCGGCCTCGCCCTGTGTATGGAATCGCGGCTCGCGGCGCCGGAACTATCCGGAGTTCGCGCGGTCAACCGTCTCGATATCTGCATGTCAGCGATATCAACACTCGGAGCGCTGTTGTTGGGTGCGATTCTCTCTTTCCTGGCGGATTCTCCCGAGTTTGTGACGGCCGGCCGCAACTCGGCATTCCTTTCAGGATTGTTCCTTGTTGCGTGGCCTGCACTCCGGGAAGCGGCGGCACTAATTCCTGCAGCCTGGATATTTGTTGTCATGCTGGCTGGATATCGATCCCCCCTTGATGCTTACCCGTGGACCATAATACCTGAGCCTGTCGATAGGCTCCACGCCTGGACAGTGGCATTCCTGGCGTTCCTTGTTGGTATTTTCGTTCAGGGTCGAACCATGCAGAAGGAATCACAGTGACCCTTGTGTTCGAAGAGTGTCGGTACTCGTACCGGCCGTGGCGCCGCCCTGTTTTGGACGGAATGTCTCTTGTGCTGCCCGAAGGTTTCACGATTCTGCTGGGTCCCAATGGGGCTGGTAAATCAACCATGCTGAAGCTTGCGGCGGCTGTCAGCACCCCCCAGCGCGGAACAGTCTTGTTTTGCGGCGTCGACTCCAAGAAAAGGGAGTACCGGCGGTTGATCTCGTGGATGCCGCAGCACATCACTCCGGTGGCGGGACTCACGGCGCGTGAATACGTTGCCTACGTGGGCTGGCTGAAGGGCATGAGCAAGGCGGATGCGTGGGACAGGGCTGTCCAAGCGCTTGAGCGTGTCGAACTGCAGCAGAGAATGGATGTGAAGACTCACCAGCTCTCAGGTGGCCAAATGCGGAGGGTGGGTGTAGCCGCTGCGCTTGTGCACGATGCCGGACTGCTGCTCTTGGATGAACCGACGGCGGGCATGGATCCAAGACAGCGTCGGGTGTTCCGGGATGTGGTCCGTTCCCTGAGCGGTGAGGTGCAAGTGGTGATGTCTACACACGACATCGCAGATTTGGCGGAAGAGGCTGATACCGTGACTGTCGTCAACGACGGGCGAATACTCAAATCCAGTAGCGTCGACGAGTTTATGAAAGCGGCTTCCCCGGACAGCGCTCCCGGTCGCATCGCTGAATCTGCGTACTCGGCCGTGCTGGGCGTTTACTGAGCTTGGACTCGGGTTGTCCCGGAGCCTTTTCCGCTCGCGTTACGGCTTTGAAGACGACTACCCCGGCCAGGTCACCGATGCGGCGGTCTGCGCCTCCCGTGCCCTGGTGACCTTGGCCGGCACAGCACCAGATGTCATAGCCCCCGGTGGTCCGACGAGCAGGGACCCCACCGCCTGGCCTTCCATGAGCGAACAGTGCGGAGATCATGGCCGTTCTGTGACGGGGGTCCCTCAAAGGGAAGGGAGTCGGCTGAAGTTGCAGATGCGTAAACGTTGAACGGCGGACCGCGTGAGGCCGAATGCGTTTTGAGACGCTTATGTGCGGCTGATAGCTTGCCATGGCTCGACGCAGACTTCGACGCTGGCCACCTCGCCAGTTCAGAACCTCTTCAGCGGGCCGGGATGCGTTAAGTGTCCCAATTGGTAGACATTTCTTGGTGTACGGGGAGCGGTTGCGTGAAGATCCAAGAGCGTACGGGGGCGGGCGCAGGTCGTTCCGCGACTCCGGCTCAGCCGTCGGTCGGAGACCGGCTTCCCACCCCTCCTCGCGAGCGCAAACCTGCACTTGCCGCGCTCGCGGTGCTGCTCATCCTGGTGGGTGCGCTGGGGGCGACCATGCTCGTGCTCCAGGCCGGTGACCGGATCGAGGTCGTCAAGGTCACGGAGGCCATCCCCGCGGGCGGTTCGGTCAACAAGTCGAACTCGACCCCTGTCATGGTCGCCAAGGACGACAGCATTCACTACGTCGAGTGGACCCAGCTGCCCGAGCTGCAGAAGCAGAAGCTGAAGGCCGTTAACGCCATCCCCGCCGGAGCCGTCGTTGTCGGCGAGATGTTTGGCGACGAGGCGGGTGTCGCCGCCGGCAAGGCCACCGTGGGCCTGTCCCTCAAGGCCGGCCAGTACCCGACCGGCATCAAGCAGGGCGACACCGTCGCGGCCTACCGCGTCAGCTCCGCCTCCGGCTCGGGCAACAGCAACAGCAACTCCTCGTCCTCGTCGGCGTCCAGCAACTCGGTCATCGTCGACAGCGCCCGCGTCACCTACGTCCCGGACGCCAAGGACAGCGGCGACGAAATCGTCAGCAGCACCAACCTGGCGGTCACCCTGACCGTCGACAGCGACAAGGCCGCCGACCTGACCCAGGCTGCCTCCAACGGCGAGGTCGCTCTCGTCCAGGTCCCCGGTAACTCCGGCAACTAGAAGGCGGCCCCCACCCCATGGCGCTCATCGCTCTCGCCGCCGACAAGGGTTCCCCCGGCGTCACCACCGCGGCCGTCGCACTCGCGGCGGTCTGGCCGCGGCGTGTCCTGCTCGCCGAGGCGGACCCGGCGGGCGGTGACCTCGTCTACCGCAGTGCCGCCGCGCACGGCGGCCCGCTCAACCCCAACACCGGCATGCTGTCCATCGCCGCCACCGCACGCCGCGGCCTCGTGCCCGACCAGCTCTGGGACCACGTGCAGCCGCTGAGCGGCGGGCTCGAAGTCCTCGTCGGGCTCGGGATCGCCGAACAGGCCGCCGGACTCGCCGGGTTGTGGCCGACCCTCGGGCACGCCTTCAACTCCCTCGCCGACTCCCCGCACGCCGCCGCCGACGTCATCGCCGACTGCGGACGCATCAGCGGCGACACCCCGGCCGTGGAGATGTTCCCGCACGCCGCGCTCGTGCTGCTCGTCTCGCGCACCGAGCCCGAGGCCATCGCCCGCGTCCGCGACCGCGCCGCCGCCCTCGCCGGCAAGCTGCACGGCGGATCGCGCGGCGCCGCGAGCCTCGGCACCCCGATGATCGGCGTCGTCCTGATCGCCGACACCGGCACGGCCGGCAAGATCGCCTCGCAGGTCAACGACATGCTCGTGCACGCCCAGACCGGCGCCCGCGTGGTCGGCACCATCGCCGACGACCCGGCCGGCGCCGACCAGCTGGCGGGCCGTAAGCGCGGACGTCTCGACAAGTCGCTGCTGATCCGCTCGGCCCGCAAGGTCGCCGCCGACCTCTACCAGCAGTACGGCGCCGCCTGGGCCGCCTCCGCACAGGCCAACCAGGCGCCCCAGGCCCATCACGCCCCGCACGCCCCGGGTCAGATGCAGGGCCACGCGGGGGCCGGCACATGACCGCTGTCGACCACCAGTTGGTCAAGCGGTTCCGTCAGGACGCCGGCGACCGCATCGCCGAGCAGCGCAGGCAGGACCAGCTCGCGGGCGTCACCCCGATGTCCACCGAGGACGAACGGCAGTACGCCCGGGCCGTCATAGCCCAGATCCTGGAGGAGTACGCCCGCGCCGAGATCAACGCGGGCCGTACGCCGCTGGACGCGGAGACCGAGGAGCAGTACGCGGCCGCCGTGCACGCCGCGCTGTTCGGCGTCGGCCGGCTCCAGCCGCTGCTGGACAACCCCGAGGTCGAGAACATCGACATCAACGGCTGCGACCAGGTGTTCATCGGCTACTCCGACGGCCGCGAGGAGCAGGGCGACCCCGTCGCCGAGACCGACGAGGAGCTCATCGAGCTCATCCAGGTGCTCGGCGCGTACTCGGGTCTGTCCTCCCGCCCCTTCGACTCGGCCAACCCGCAGCTCGACCTGCGGCTGCCCGACGGCTCGCGCCTGTCGGCCGTCATGGACGTCACCCGGCGCCCCGCGCTGTCCATCCGCCGGGCGCGCATGGGCAAGGTGTTCATCTCCGACCTGGTCGGCAACGGCACCCTGTCGCCCGAGGTCGCCCACTTCATGGCCTGCGCGGTCCGCGCCCGCAAGAACATCATGATCGCCGGCGCCACCAACGCCGGAAAGACCACGCTGCTTCGGGCTCTTGCCAACGAGATCCCGCCGCACGAGCGCCTCATCACCGTCGAACGGGCCCTGGAGCTCGGGCTCGACACCTTCCCCGACCTGCACCCCAACGTCGTCGCCTTCGAGGAGCGCCTGCCCAACTCCGAGGGCCAGGGCACCATTTCGATGGCGGAACTGGTGCGGCGCTCGCTGCGTATGAACCCCTCCCGCGTCATCGTCGGTGAGGTCCTCGGCGACGAGATCGTCACCATGCTCAACGCCATGTCGCAGGGCAACGACGGCTCCCTGTCCACGATCCACGCCAACAGCTCGCACGAGGTCTTCAACCGTATTTCCACCTACGCGCTGCAGGCCACGGAACGGCTGCCCATCGAAGCCAGCCAGATGCTGATCGCGGGCGCGGTCAACTTCGTCGTCTTCATCCAGCGACGCAACAACTACGGCAACGGCGGCCGCCTCCAGCGCATGGTCACCTCCGTCCGCGAGGTCAACGGCGTCGACGGACGCGTGCTGTCCAGCGAGGTGTTCGCGGAGGCCCCCGACGGCCGGATCGTGCCGCACGCCCCCATCGCCTGCCTGGAGGAACTGATGGCACACGGCTACCGGCCGACCGGGACCTGGGGGTGAACCGGGAATGACCACGAACCTCGCGGCACTCGGCTCGCTCGGCTCCATGGGCGGCCTGTTCTCCACCACCGTCCTGTACTCGATAGGCAGCGGCGTCGCCGTCGGCGGCGGACTCGCCCTGCTCCTCATCGCCATCCGCGGGCTGCCCGCCAAGCCCGACCACGAGAAGCAGAAGGCCGCCGAGCGGGCGAGCGAACTCATCCGCTTCGCCGGGCAGCGCGGCTCGCTCGCCGCCATCGTCGGCCTGGTCGTCCTCGTCCTCACCCGCTGGGCGGTCGCGGGCATCGCGGCCGGTGTCCTGGTCTTCTTCTGGGACCGCCTCTTCGGCGGCGCCGGTGAGGAACGGGCCGCCATGCGCCGCGTGGAGGCCCTGGCCTCCTGGACGGAGTCCCTGCGCGACACCATCGCCGGCGCCGTGGGCCTGGAGCAGGCCATCCCGGCCTCCGCCCGCGCCGCGGCCCCCGTCCTGCGGCCCCACCTCGACGCCCTCGTCGACCGGCTGCGCGCCCGCACCCCGCTGCCCGAGGCGCTCCAGCAGCTCGCCGACGAGATCGACGACGCCTCCGCCGACATCATCGTCGCGGCCCTCATCCTCAACGCCCGCCTGCGCGGCCCCGGTCTGCGCCAAGTCCTCGGCGCCCTGGCCAAGTCGGCCCGAGAGGAGGTCGACATGCGCCAGCGGGTCATGGCCCAGCGCGCGTCGACCCGCAGGTCCGTGCAGATCGTCGTCGCCGTCTCCATCGCCTTCGTCCTCGGCCTGTCGATCTTCAACCGCGACTTCGTCGAGCCGTACGGCACGGCCGTCGGCCAGCTCGTCCTGGCCTGCGTCTGCGGCCTGTTCGCGCTCGGCTTCTGGTGGCTGCGCAAGCTGTCCACCATCGAGACGCCCGAGCGCTTCCTCGTCCGCGACGAGGCATCCGTCCAGTTCGTCCGTCCCAGGACGCCGTCGCACGCGCAGTCCCAGCAGCGGCTGCCGCAGGAAGAGGGGGCGCGCTGATGGACCTCACGATGCCGCTCGTCGTCGGCGCCGTCATCGGCCTGGGCATCTACGCCCTCGTCCGCGCCCTCATGCCCGGCAAGCGCAGCGCGATCTCCCAGGTCGCGCGGATCGACGCGATGCGGGCCCGCGGCTCGGCCTACGAGTCGGCCCGCGTGGAGCGCGAGAAGGGCCGCCTGGGCGCGCTGCGCGCCGAAGTCGGCCTGCGCGTCTCGGAGTTCTACCTCCAGCAGGGCTGGGAGCAGCGCTCGCTGCGCGCGGACCTGGCGGTGCTGGACCGCAGCTGGGAGAAGTTCCTGGCGACGAAGGTGCTGCTGGGCGTGGCCGGGCTGTTCTTCGGCCCGTTCCTGTTCGCCATCGTCTACACGCTGGGCTTCGGCCGCAGCCCGATCATCCCGGTCTGGCTGTCCCTCCTCTTCGGTGTGGTCTTCTTCTTCCTGCCCGACCTGGAGGTACGCCGGGACGCCGCCGAGAAGCGGCGCGACCTGCGGCGCGTGATCGGCGCCTACCTCGACCTGGTGTCGATGAGCCTCGCCGGCGGACGCGGTCTGCCCGAGGCCCTGATGGCCGCGGCCGAGGTCTCCGACGGCTGGGCCAACCAGCGCATCCGCAACGCCCTGTCCGACGCGCGCATCACCGGCGTCAGCCAGTGGCAGGCGCTCGGCGCGCTCGGCGAGGAGATCGGCGTGGAGGAGCTGAAGGACCTCTCCGCCTCCCTCGCCCTGGTCGCGGACGACGGTGCGAAGGTCCGCGAGTCCCTCGCCTCCCGCGCCGAGACCATGCGCCACCGCGAACTCGCCGAGATCGAGGGCAGTGCGGGCGAGAAGTCCCAGTCGATGCTCGTCGCGCAGCTGCTGCTGTGCGCCGGGTTCCTGGTGTTCCTGATCTTTCCGGCGGCGATGCGGGTGTTCCAGGTGCAGTGAGCCGTGCACGAGCCTTGCGGTGAGCTCGCAGGGAGCTCGCAGTGAGCGACCTTCACAACTCCAGAACCTCCGTGACCTGAACTCGAAAGGACAAGACGTCATGAACGGACGTAACTTCCACACCGGCATCCCCGCCGTGGACTTCCTCGTCACCTTCCTCCAGGCCCGCACCGAGCGGGCCCGCTCCGGCGAGCTGGACCGCGGCGCCTCCGCGGTCGAGTGGGTCATCATCTCCGCGGTGGTCGTGGCGATCGTGGGTGTCGTGGCCGCCATCATCAACGCCGCGCTCAGCGAGGGCGCCAACAAGGTCGGCGACTGCATCAAGGGCGCCGACGCGGGCAAGACCTGCTGATCGCCTCGAGAGCAGCGGGAGCAGGAGCAACGGGGTTCACGGGGATGCCGGCAGACGTCAGCAGACGGGTACGCCGCTGGGCGCGGGCCGCACGGGAACGAGCGGCCACCCGCGGCGATTCAGGCATGACCGCGATCGAGTTCGTGCTGCTCACCCCGGTCCTGTTCTTCATGATCTTCGCGACGGTGCAGTTCGCCCTGTACTTCTTCGCGGACCACGTCGCCCAGGCGGCGGCCCAGGCCGGAGCCCGCAAGGCCCGGGCCACGGCCGACGAGCAGCCGGGTGCGTGGCGGGGCGAGGCGCGGGACGTGGTGGACAGCTACATCCAGCAGCTGGGACCGCAGTTGGTGCTGTCCCCGGACGTGACGATGCTGCAGCCCGAGCAGAACACGGTGGGCGTGGAGATCGCGGCCCGGGTCCCGACGGTGTTTCCCGGGCTGGATCTGACGGTGCACGCGCAGTCGGCGGGGCCGGTGGAGCGGTTCGTGCAGGATGAGGGGAACTGAATGCCCGTCCCTGCTCTCCCCGGAGGTCCTCGGTCCGCGGACGACAGCGGCCTGTCCACCGTCGAAGTCGTGATCCTCGCCCCGGTGATGATCCTGTTCATCCTGGTCCTGGTGGCCTTCGGCCAGCTCGTGGACGGCCGTGGGGCGCTCGACGGCGCGGCCAGGGACGCGGCCCGCGCGGGGTCGATCCAGAAGGACCACGCGACGGCCATGGCCGAGGCCAAGAAGGCCGCGGAGGCCAACCTGGCGGACGTCTGCTCGGGCCCCGTGAACGTGACGCAGACCAGCCAGGGCTTCGAACCGGACACCATCTTCACGGTCGAGGTGAGCTGCCAGGTGCGGGGTCTTGCCATGCTCGGCCTCGACGTCCCGACGACGCTGTCGGCGAGCTTCAGCTCCCCGCTCGACCCGTTCCGGAGGTCGGTGTGAGGCACCTGCGGTCCTCCTTGCGGTCGTGGTGGGCGGCCCGTGGCGCGCGTCTGGACGACCGCGGCTCCGGTGCCGGCGCGGTCATCATCTTCACGCTGGTCTTCCTCTCCCTCTCCGCGTTCGTCATCGACGGCGGGCTGTCCATCTCCAAGCGCGAACGCGCCGCCGACATCGCCGAACAGGCGGCCAGATACGCGGCCCAGGACATCGACCGTGACGCCCTCTACGAGAACGAGGGCGGCCCCGCCCCCATCAACTTCGAGAACTGCAACGCCCGCGTCAAGGCGTTCGCCCGCGAAATGGACATGACGGGCGCGGACATCGGCGCGACCCACTGCGTGGCGGCGAACGCCCAGCAGGTCGAGGTCGAGGTGCAGCTCACGTACTCACCCGTCTTCACGGGGATGTTCTACGGCGGTGACGTGGTGGTCCACGGGCAGGCGGTGGCGGAGAACGAGGTCGGCTGAGCCGGTCCGGAACATCCCGTGAATCTGCACAGCATTCACTGTGAGGTCGGGATGGAGCGGGGAAGCGGCCGGGCCCGGCCCTTTTCCCGCATTGCGAGCCACCCTCCTGCACCGCGAAGCGACAGGAGATGTGAAGACCGCGAGTACCCCGGTGACCAAAAGGCCACACTCATGAATTCACCCCCCGCTTTCCGTCCGCTTTCCCATCCACGGACTGAGCACTGACTGGCCGCCCTTCTCCCGGCGTGCTTTGATCGTTCGCGCTCGAGCATTTCGAATTTTGAACCGAAGGGAATCGCCCCCCATGGCCTTCACCCCGCAGATCGAGACCGCCCAGATGTCCGACGCCGAGCTGGACACCATCGCCGGCGGCCAGGCGGGCGGTGCCACCGCGGGTGCCGGCGCCGCTGCCGGTCTCTACGTCGAGACCACGGCCGCGGGCCTCACCACCGGCGTCGGCGGCGGCGTGGGCCTCGCCGTCTCGCCGCAGGGCATCCAGGCGGACCTGCACCTCAACGCGGCCGTCTCGCACTGACGAACGCAGGAAAAGGCCCCAGCTCTGCGGAGCCGGGGCCTTTCGCATGTCTCGTACGGGGCCTACTTCCCCCCGCCGTCTCCCTTACTGCCCTTACCGCCCTTACCGCCCCGCTTGTCCTCGGTCTTCACGGCGTCGTTCACCTTCTTGGCGAGTTCGTCGTCCAGCTTCTTGAACTCGCGCACCACGGCGTCGGACATGCTCGCCAGCGCGTCCAGCTGCTGCGTGATGTCCTCGCGCCCGTCTTCCCAGTTGGACTCGAAATCGTCGAGCGCGTCATTGACGCTGCCGTCGCCGATGTCATCCTTGTACGACTCGAAGAGTTTCTTGGTGTGATTCAGCCGGGTCTTGATGGACCGCAGCCGGCGCCCGTAGCTCTCCAGCTCGGTCAGCGGAAGCGCGAGGTCGCTCTTGCCCTTGCCCATCCGGCAGCCCCCAACGTCGCCACTCTGATCTCGGAGGAACGGTACCCCGGCCGGATCTTTCCGTCGAACGGCTGTGCCTCGTAAGTTCACGTGTGCATACGGTTGTTGAGGTTGGTGTGCGCGTGACGGGGGTTGCGGTATGGAGGGCACAGGCCTGCGGACCGGGATGTCCTGCGGGTTCGTCATCGAGCTGTCGAGTGGCGTCAGATGTCCTTCGGGAGTGAGGCGAGGAAACCATCGACCACATCCTTTACGTAACAGGAGAATCGGTCAGTATCGCCACGGCCTCCTTGAGCGTACGCGCCAGGTCCGGGGCGTCCGCCCATACGTCCGGCCTCCTGGTGAGCACCGCGTACAGCAGATCGTCGTCATACCACCCACCGGCTGCCTGATCGGGGGCCGTGGCCCGCAGGATCTCCACAGCGAGCGGAAGCAGCCACGGCAGGCCGACGTCCTGACCGATCAACCGAGCCAGTTCGTCCGGCTCCAGCGCTCCGATGGGGCGACGCCGCAGCTTATGCACGCTTCTGACCAGTGAGGTCGAGTCCTGAGGCGGCTCCGGCCAGCGTTTTCCCTCGAGTTGTTCAAGGGACTGACCAGGGTCGACGGGCTGAGGCATCGACAGAGTTCCTTTCGTGGCCCCGGCTGTCGAGGAAAGCGAGTCCGCCGTTCACGTGGGCATCCACACTACGTGCCGTCACCGGTGCCCGACGGAATGCAGGAATCCGTTGAGGCGATCGAGTTGCTGGTGACCTCACTTGGAGCATGCAATGCCGTCCGACGACCTTCAGGGAGGCCCTGGCCGAGTAGGGCGACGATCCTCCGAGCACCGGACGGCGAACTCGTCAGCCGGGCCCACGAACCGTCCCGGAAGAAGACCGTGACGTCGGACTCGTCCATGCTGAACCGCCTGATCTCCGCCCCGGTGATCTCCTCGCGAGGAACCGACCAGAGGACGGACTCGGTTCCGGGTGTCTTCTGGCCACCGCCCCATGAAAGGAACCGGCTGCCCCGCGCGGTGTCCTCGTAAGACACGATGCGTACCGGCCCGTCAGGCTCGGCCAGTTCGATCTCGGTCACGGTGCGCCAGGAGCGCCGGGAGGGGTCGAGCTGCCAAGGCAGCGTACGGGCCGTCCCGCCCACGCCCGCCCACATGACGGGGAAGTCGTCGACCTCGTTCTCCCGGTCCTCCAGCTCCCCTCGCATCGCTGGCGACGCGGGACTGCCGAGGGCGTCGGCAAGGATGTAGAGCGGCAGCATCAAGAGCCCGGTGGTGGCGGTCAGCACGTGCACGCCGAGCTTGCCCAAGAATCCCCGGACCTCGAAGGCTGGTCCGGTCGGCCATCCTGGCAAGTCCCGTTCGATGTCATTGCGTTCGAGGTCGCGATAGGAGCGACGCTTCGCCACGGAGGCGGCGGTACCACTCGCGAACTCGACCCGGTAGCGGTCGGCTTTCTCGTCCGTGTCTTCGTTGCACGGCGGTTTCCGGTTCACGCTCGATTCACCGCCCTCACCTGGAGCACTTCCCTCGCTCACCGCGCACCGACGAGTTCTGCCACACGCCCTGCTCGTTCTTCGTGAGGGAGAGCGAGTAGCGGACGTAGGGGCTGGTGCCTGCCGGATTCCCCTCGACCTTGCCGGTCTTGCGGTTCCTGGTCTTCGCGTCGGTCTCGTCCGTGCAGTAGGTGAGCGCCGCTCCCTTGGCGTTGCCGGCCATGACGACCTTTGGGTCGAAGGCGGGCAGCTTGCCGATGACGGTGAGGTCCTTGTCCGTGTAGGACTTGATCCACTGCTTGGTCAGCCCGCGGACCCCCTCGGTGTCGTAGAAGGTGACGGCTTCGCTGTCCGGGTCGTCGGCGATGATCGCCGCATATCCGGCCCGGACCTCTTCCCTGGCGTCGTCGAGCATGGCCTGCTCCGCAGGGTCGCTGCTCGTCCAGTTCTCGAAGGTCAGCCGGAAGCTGCTCGGAAGCTTGATGACCGGGCGGTTGACGCCGGATGCCGCTGACGGCTTCGAGGCTGCCGGGCTGGGCGAGCTGTTGCCGACGGCGTCCTCGTTGCCGTCCGACGACGAGTCGTCGCCTCCTCCGCAGGCGGCCAGAAGCAGCGCCGCCGCCGTGGCGAACGCTGCGGCAGTGGTGGTCGGTGCGCGGCGGGCCACAGTTGGTCTCCCCTTGGCTTCGGTGCAGGTGGTTGCGGAGGCGGCGTCACATCGCATGGTCGTCGGTCGGTGGGCCGGCGGGTGCCGGGTTCAGCGGTTGACCGACTGGATCTCCTGGACGTTCATGTCCTGGGTGGTCTCGAAGGTGCCGTCGGGGAGGTCGCCGGTGGTGCCGTCGGAGCCCTGCCAGGTGATCTTCCAGGTGACGCTGGCCGAGAGCTGGTAGGGAGCACCGTCGCTCGCGCGGAGATAGCGGATGCCGCACGGCGGGGTCTCGTCGGCGGCGTCTTTTGTGTACGGGGTGCCGATGGAGCCGTCGTCGTTGATCGCGCAGTCGCCGGAGGCGGGGAAGACTTCTGCGTCCTCGGTGCCCGGGTCCAGGTGGAGGGCGACCGGCTTGGCGGTGGTCTCCGCCCACAGGCCGGTGTTCGGCAGTGCGGCGCGGACCTTGACGTCCTTGAAGGTGCCCTTGTCGAGCCAGACCCAGGTCGGGAGGTTCACCGTCGACCTGGCCGCAGGCTTCAGCTCCACCTCGGTCTCGGGGACCTTGACCTTGTTGTAGGCGTACTCGGCGAGGGTCTTCGGGGTGGGCGCGTTCGGATCGTCCGGGACCTGGCCGGCGTCGACCCAGAACATGATGCGGCCGCAGTCCCACGATGCCGAGGCGTTGGGGTCAGGGGCGACTCCACGCCAGAAGTAGCCGTCCTTGCCGAGGTTGTAATCCTTGTAGCCCTCGGCCGAACTGTTCTTCGCGGCCTTCAGATCGAAGTTGTCAGCCGGTTTGCCGTCCCGGTAGTGGTCGGTCCACAGACCCTTGCCGAACCAGGACTCGTGGATGCCGACATCGCCGCCGCCGTCGGTGTCCACGAACTTCTTCAACTGATCCGGGCTGAAGGCGGGCTCGTACCAGCAGGCCGGGGGCTTCCAGTTCGGGTCGACGGTGCCAAGGTTCCCCTGCTTGCCGCCGCCGTCGCCACCGCTCGGATAGGTGACCCGAATGTTGGAGACGGACGCCGACAGGCTGCCGTCCTTACCCGCGTTACCCGTGGCGTTGTCCCCGTTGGACGGCTTCTTGTCGTTTCCCACGCCGACGGCATGAGTCGGCGTGGCGGACAGGGACACCGCCAGAGCCGTGACGGCGACAGTGGTCAGGGCCCGCTTGTGCCGGAACATCAGGAGCAACCGCCCCTGTCGGAGTTCGTGGACACGGTCTGCCACACACCCTGCTCGTTCTTCTGCATCGTGACGACGTAGGCCACGTGGGGATCGGTACCAGAAGGAGTTCCGACGACGTCGCCCGTCTTACGGTTCTTGGTCTGCGCCTTGCTCTCGTCCGTGCAGTACCTCAGCTGGGCCTTGGTCTTCTTCGCGAAGAGGGTGGCCTCAGGATCGAAGACAGGAAGCTCGCCGATGACTGTGACGTTCTTGCCGGTGTAGGACTTGATCCACTCCCGGTCCGCGGAGAGGCCGGCCCGCGTGTCGTAGAAGGCGAGGGCCTCACCGCCGTCAGGATCGTTCGCGATGATCGCCGCGTAGCCGGCACGGAGCTGCTCCTTGCCGTCGTCGAGTACGGCCTGCTTGTCCGGGTCGCTGCTCGTCCAGTTGTCGAAAGTCAACCGGAAGCTGCTCGGAAGGGTGACCTCGGGCCGTTCGGCCCCGGACGGCGTCGATGCGGAAGCCGAATCCGTCGGGCTCGACCCTGTGCCCGCTCCCCGGATGTCGTCCGACGACTTGTCGTCACTCCCACCGCACGCGGTGAGCAGAAGCGCCGCCGTCACGGTCAGCGTGGCGGCAGTCGTGGTCAGAGCGCGGCGGGCCACAGTTCGTTCTCCCCCGGGGTTCGGTGTGTGCGGCAGAGAACGAAGCTATCAGGGGCGGGTAACGGGGCCCTGGAAGGCAGTGGTGGATTGCGTGGGGACCGTGAGGGGACTGCGTGGCACATGCGAAGGCGATGGTCCCGATCGCCCGGCCCAGGAATGAACACCCAAGACCTCAGGGGCAAATCGGACGGCAGTGAGGTTCCCTGCCTCCGCCCTTCGACGACCCCGAAAAGAGTCCATAAGATCTCGGTAGGCTCAGCACACCCCCACCTCACAGCCCGGCCCCACCCCACACACGACCCCAGGACACCCGCCATGCCGCGACGCCGCACCTCAAGCTCGTCAAGCTCGACGGGAAGTACGTCGGGAAGTTCGACGGGAACGACGGGGACCACGGCCGCCCCCAGGAACCGGACGCCGCAGCCGGTGCGGATCCGGCGGCGGTCGTTCGGGGACTTCGTCAAGGCGTTCTTCGCCTTCGTCGCCCTGGCCGTGCTGCTCGTCGGCGTGCCGGGTGCGCTGGCCACGCAGATCGGGTGGCCGCTGCCCAACGGGGTGCCCAGTTTCGACTGGCTGCAGCAAGAGATCACCGTCCACACGTTCCTGAACATCCTCACCGTCATCGTGTGGCTGGCGTGGGCGCAGTTCACCGCGTGCGTGCTCGTGGAGATGAAGGCCGCGCTGTCCGGCGTCGGCGTGCCGGGGCGGGTGCCCGGTGCCGGGCCGAGTCAGCTGCTCGCACGTCAGCTCGTCGCCGCGCTGCTGCTCGTCGGTGCCACCGCCGCCAGCTTCACGCCGGGGCTGTCCCAGCTCGGGAACAGCTATGACGCCAACCAGAAGCCGACCGTCGCCGCCGCCCAGGCCACCCCGGGCCTCTTCGCCCAGCAGCAGGAGCAGGCCTCCGGCGCCGCGGCCGCCCTCGCCGAGCAGGCCTCGCACGCCGCCGCCCACGCCGACGCCGGCGGCACCACCGCCAAGCAGGGCGACACGAAGTTCTACCGGATCCAGCCGCCCGAGGGCCGTCACCACGACTCCCTGTGGGAGATAGCCCAGCGCCACCTCGGCGACGGGCGCCGCTACAAGGAGATCTTCGAGCTCAACAAGGACCGCGTGCAGCCGGACGGCTCCAGGCTCTCCGAAGCCAGCCTCATCAGGCCCGGCTGGATCATGGAGATGCCGGGCGACGCCCGCGGCGGCGACCTCGTCGAGATGCCCGACGAAGCCCCCGACGTGTCGCCCGATGTGCAGCAGCAGATCAGCGACTACGCCCAGACCGGCGACCACGCCCAGGGCGGAGGCGGCGCGCAGGGCGGGAGTGACCAGGCGCACGGCGGCGCCACCCAGGTCTCCGTCCCCGACCAGCAGCGGCCCGCCCACGACGGCACCGGGCACCAGCAGGCCACCGCCGTGGGCGCCGAGTCCGGCAGCTCCTTCGGCCTGCCCGAAGCCCTCCTCGCCGCGCCCCTCCTCGCCGCCGGTCTCCTCGGCGCCCTGGGGCGGCGTCGCCGGCAGGCCCTGTGGCAGTCGGCGTTCGGCTCCGTCGGCGGACGGCGCGGCATGGAGCCGCCCACCCCGAGCGGTGACGCACAGGACGTCCAGGACGCGCTCCTCGTCGGCGCCGACCCCGAGGGCGTACGGCTCCTGGACCGGAGCCTGCGCGGTCTCGCCGCCTCCCTCGCCGAGGAGTCGCGCGCATTGCCGGTCGTCTACGCGGCCTGGCTCACCAACGGCGACCTGCACCTCCAGCTCGCCCAGCCGGCAGGGAAGCCCCCGGCCCCCTGGCAGCAGGGGCAGGACCAGACGTTCTGGATGCTCTCCCGCGCCGACGCCGAGCGCTACGAGGACGTCGACACGGCCGCGCCCTACCCGGGCCTCGTCAGCCTCGGCACCATGGACGACTCGCGGCTGCTGCTCAACCTGGAGGCCGTGCCCGGCATCGTCTCGCTGAGCGGCCGGGAGGCCGACCGGGCCGCCGTCTTCGCGTCCGTGGCCGCCGAGTTGGCGACCAACGGGTGGTCGGACCGCATGACCATCACGCTCGTCGGCTTCGGGGAGGACCTGACGCCCCTCGCCCCGAACCGGATCCGGCACCTGGAGGACGTCGAGGCCCTCGTCGAGACCATGGAGGCCGAGACACGGCAGCGGCGCGGAGCGCTGGGCGCCGCCGGGCACGACTCCGTCCTCACCGGGCGCACCGGGCCCGCCCAGCACACCCGTTGGGCCCCGCACCTGGTCCTGCTCGCCGCCCACCCGTCCGCCGAGGACGCCGTCAAGCTCGCCGAACTCGCCGCCGACGCAAGCCGTCTCGGCATCGGCTACCTCGTCGGCACCGAGACCGGCGATCTGCCGGGCGCCGCCTGGGAGATGGAGATCACGGGCCAGGGCAAGCTGCTCGCACCCCTCCTCGGGCTGGAACTGGACGCCCAGTTGCTGCCCGCCGCCCAGCAGCGGGCCGTGGTCGAGCTGTTCGTCGAGGCCGACCCGGAGCGCGAGAGCGACGGGCCCGCGACCGCCCCGCCGTTCCTCGTCGACATCAGCGAGCAGGGCCGTCCGGCCGTGTACGCCCGGCTCGTCGGGCCGTACGAGATCATCGGGCTGGACAACCCGGACGGGGAGCGCAGCGCGCTGCTGCACGAGGCGCTCGCCCTGCTGCTCCTGCACCGCGAGGGCGTGCACCCGCGCGTGCTGTCCTCGGCGCTGTGGCCGCGCGGTGTCACCGACGACGTGCGCGGTGCGCTGCTGGACCGGCTGCGCGACTGGCTCGGCACCGACCCGGACGGCACGCCCCGCCTCGCCACCGACGGCTCCGGCCGGCTCACGCTCGCCAAGACGGTCGTCTCCGACCTGGACGTGCTGCGGTCCCTGTACCACGAGGCCACACAGGGCCGGGGTGTCGGCAGCCGGGCCGTGCGCGGGCGGCTGCTCACCGACGCGCTGGTGCTGGTGCGCGGGCCGCTGCTCGCCGACCGGCCCGAGGGCCGCTACCAGTGGCTGTCCCACGAGATCGTGGACGCCCAGCTGCCGCTGCTCGTCGCGGACACGGGGCTCGCGCTGTGCGAGTTCCACATGGAGAAGGACCGCGCGGAGAAGGCCATCGAGGCGCTCAACGCGGCCCTGCGCACCGCTCCGGCCGACGAGCGCCTGTGGCACGAGCTGCTGCGCGCCACCCATGCCGGCGGTGACACGCAGCGGCTGACCGGACTCGCCACCGACCTCATCGGCCGCAGCGGGGCCCGTGGGCTGCCGCCGCGCACCGAGGCACTGCTCGACGAGCTGCTGCCGACGTGGCGTGACGCGATCGCCGCGGTGGGATGAGCACCGGGCTGCTGGTCCTCGTCGCCGCGCTGTGGGGTGCGGCGGCAGGAGCGCTGCTGCCGCGCGCGGCCTACCGGTTCTCGGCGCCGTCGGGGGAGACGTGGCGCAAGGAGTGCCCCGGCGGGCACCCCGTCAAGGGCTGGCTGGGACGGGCGGCGTGCGGCGAATGCGCGGAGCCCGCATACGGGCCGCGTACGACGTCCCTCGCGATCGCCACCGCCCTGATCTGCGCGCTTCTCGCCGCCGCGACCGACACCCGCCCCGAGCTCGGGGTCTGGCTGCTGCTCGCCCCGGCCGGCGTGCTGCTCACGGTCGTCGACTTCCGGGTACGGCGCCTGCCCGACCCGCTCACCCTCCCCTTCGCCGCGGCCGCCCTGGCCCTGCTCGGCCTCACCGCCCTCGTCCCCGAACACGCGGGCCACTGGACGACCGCCCTGCTCGGCTCCCTCGCCCTGGGCGGCGGCTACTTCGTCCTGTTTCTCATCAACCCCGCCGGCATGGGCTTCGGCGACGTCAAACTCGCCCTGGGCACCGGCGCGGCCCTCGGCTGGTACGGCTGGCCGACGGTCATGCTCGGCACGTTCGCCGGTTTCCTCCTGGGCGCGCTGTACGGCGGCGCCCTGGTGGTCACGCGCCGAGCCACCCGCAAGACGGCCATCCCCTTCGGCCCGTTCCTGATCGCGGGCGCGTTCCTGGGGCTCCTGGTGGGGGCGTACACGGCCTGACAACAGGCTCCGGCGCGGCCCCGGCCCACCCGGTCGTCCGGCACGCCGACCCGCGCCTGAGAGAGCCGGCCGAACGTCTGTGATCTGCGCCCGAGAGCCGGCCGAACGCCTGTGACCCGCGCCCGATAGCCCGCCGAACGCCTGTGACCCGCGCAACCGGCGCTGTCATGATGCTGATCATGACAAACGCATCGTCCTACCCCGTCTACCCCGCCCACCCGACCGCGTCCGTCGGCCCGTCCCCGGACCCCGAGCCTCAGCCGTATCACCGCCTGGACCGCGCCACCGGCCGTCACCGCTGGTGGCGGCCGATGGTCGGTACGGTGCTGCTGGCCTTAGCCTGCTTCGTGAGCCTGCTCGTGCTGCTGGCCGTCTCCTTAGGGATCGGCACGGCGCTCGGTGCCCCCGAACTGCCCGACGGCGGTGCCGACCTGGGGCCGCTCGGGAACACCGCGATGGACCTCGTGTCCATTGCCATAGCCCTGCCGCTCGTGCTGCTGGCCACGCTGTGGCCGGCGAGACGGGCCGCCGGGACCGTCACGTCGGTCACCGGACGGCTGCGGATCGGCTGGCTCGGGTGGTGTCTGCTGGCCGGGCTGCCACCCATCCTGCTGCTCACGGTGATCTCCTTCTTCCTGCCGGGCGGCTCGGACGAGTCCGAGTCCTTCGTGGGGTGGCGCCCCTTCCTCGTGGCCCTGGCCGTGCTGGCCGTCCTCGTCCCGCTGCAGGCCGCGGCCGAGGAGTACGTCTTCCGCGGCTGGCTGCTCCAGGCGGTCGGGGCGTTCCTGCGCTCCCCGTGGCTCGCCGTGATCCCGCAGGCCGTACTGTTCGCCGCGGCCCACGGCTGGGGCACCCGGTGGGGCTTCCTCGGACTGCTGGTGAACGGTGCGGTGATGGGTCTGCTCACGATTCGCACCGGCGGACTCGAGGCGGCCGTCGTCCTGCACGTCCTGAACAACCTGCTGGCCTTCGGAGTCTCCGCCGCGTTCGTCGACGGGCTGTCGTCGGACGAGACCGCGGCCGACGCGCCCTGGCCGCTGGCCCTCACCGCCATCGTCACGGACCTGCTCTACGCCGCGCTCGTGCTGTGGCTCGCCCGGCGTCGCGAGCCGCAGCGCCTCTCGGTACCGAAGACCCCGCCCGCCCCTGCTGCCCACCCCGCCCGCACGGCCTGACGTCCAGCCCACCGAGGCCCTGGCGTACGCTGGGCTGGTCCGTCCACAACCCTTACGAAAGGGACGCCCGGTGACCGAGAAGGCCGACCTTCAGCCCATCCTCGACCGTGCAGCCGCCGGTGGGCGGATCACCCCGGACGAGGCGCTCGTGCTGTACCGGGACGCCCCGCTGCACGCCCTGGGCGCCGCCGCCGACGCCGTACGCCGCCGCCGGTACGCCGGGACCGAGCACATCGCGACGTACATCATCGAGCGCAACATCAACTACACGAACGTCTGCGTCACGGCGTGCCGCTTCTGCGCGTTCTACGCCGCCCCCAAGGACACCGACAAGGGCTGGACGCGCGACCTGGACGACATCCTGCGCCGCTGCGCGGAGACCGTCGAGCTGGGCGGCACGCAGATCATGTTCCAGGGCGGGCACCACCCGGACTACGGCGTCGAGTACTACGAGAAGCACTTCAAGGCGATCAAGGACGCGTTCCCGCAGCTGGTGATCCACTCGCTGGGCGCATCCGAGGTCGAGCACATGGCCCGGATCTCCAAGGTGAGCGTGGAGGAGGCCATCCGGCGCATCCACGCCGCAGGCCTCGACTCCTTCGCCGGTGCCGGTGCCGAGCTGCTGCCCGAGCGGCCCCGCAAGGCCATCGCCCCGCTGAAGGAGTCCGGCGAGCGCTGGCTGGAGATCATGGAGATCGCCCACGACCTGGGCGTGGAGTCCACCTCCACCATGCTCATGGGCACGGGCGAGACCAACGCCGAGCGCATCGAGCACCTGCGGATGATCCGGGACGTCCAGGACCGTACGGGCGGCTTCCGCGCCTTCATCCCGTACACCTACCAGCCCGAGAACAACCACCTGAAGGGCCGCACGCAGGCGACGCTCTTCGAGTACCTGCGGATGATCGCGATCGCCCGCCTCTTCATGGACAACATCGCCCACATCCAGGGCTCCTGGCTGACCACGGGCAAGGAGGTCGGCCAGCTCTCCCTGCACTACGGCGCCGACGACCTCGGCTCGATCATGCTGGAGGAGAACGTGGTGTCGTCGGCCGGTGCCAAGCACCGGTCCAACCGGATGGAGATCATCGATCTCATCCGGAAGGCGGGCCGGGTGCCCGCCCAGCGCGCCACCACCTACGAGCACCTCGTCGTGCACGACGACCCGGCGAACGACCCGGTCGACGACCGCGTGGTCTCGCACATCTCCTCCACGGCCATCGCGGGCGGCACGGCTCACCCCGAGCTGAAGCTGCTGGCCCCCAACTGACCCCACGGTGCTGACGATCCACGCCGCCCCGCTGGTCCTCCCCGCGGGCGCGGCGCCCGGCACGGACGCGCCCGGCGCGGATGCAGGCGGCATGGGTGCACCGGGCACGGACGCACCCGGCACGGACGCACCCGTCGTTGACGGGGCCGTCCTGGTGGACGGTGACCGGATCACGGCTGTAGGGCCCTGCGAGGAGCTCGCCGACGCGGCACCGGGCGCGCGAATGCGGCGCTGGCCGGGCGTGCTCACCCCCGGTCTGCGTCAGTGGCATCCCCTGTGGCTGCTGCGCCACTGCTACCACCCCGACCCGCGCGAGGCCGGCGAGCTGGGCGAAGAGCCCCTGTGGGGCGAGAAGCTGGCCGCCCTGGGCGACCTCACCGAGACCCGCTGGTCGGGCAGCGTACGGCGCGGAGTGCAGCGGATGCTGCGGTACGGCACGACGGCCGTCGCGTCCCCCGGCGCCCGTTTCCGCGATCCGCTGGTGGCCACGGCCGTCGCCCGCTCCGGGCTGACCGTCGTGGGGACCACGGGTGCTCCCGGCGCGCTCCTCGGTGAGCGGCCCGACCTCGACCCGTTCGCGGAGGGGTACGACCTGCGCGGCACGGTCCACGCCCCGCTGTCCGTCGGCGCCCGGGCCGACCTGGCCGTGTTCGACGTGCCCGACGAGGCGGCCCTGCGCGGGCGCGGCGCGGTGACCTGCGTGGCGACCGTGCTGGCCGGCCGCCTGGTGTACCGGGCCCGCTGAGCCCGGAGCCGGGTCAGCCCGCGAGCACCTTCGCGAAGGCTCCCGGCTCCTGTGCCACCCCGCTGCAGTGGGTCGCCGCCTTCGCCGGATCGGTGCCGCCCGCACACTGCCGGTCCCGGGCCGTCGACCACATCGAGACCCAGGCGATGCCCTTCTCCTCGGCGAACGCGCGGACCTCGGCGGCGTCCGCGAGCGTGAACGTCTCGCCCTTGACGTCGTTGACGCCGATCATCGGGGTGAGCGCCATGCCCCGCCAGGCGGTCGCGTCGGAGGTCTTGAAGACCTTCCGCAGCTGGGCGTGCGCGGCCCCGGCGGCCGAGAGGGCGTAACCGCCCATGTCACCGGCGTACTTCGAGCCGTAGTTCATCGTCATGAGGTTGACGGTGGAGACCTGCACGGCGTGATTGTTCGCGGAGGCGAGGAGCGCCAGGCTGTGCTTGTTGAGGCCCTTGGGCATCACCGGCAGGGTGAAGGAGACCTTCAACCCGGGCCGTTCCTCCTGCAACCGCGCGATCGCCTGCGAGCGCAGCGCCGTGGACGCGGAGTCGCCCAGCTCGTCGCCCTCGATGTCGAAGTCGGCCAGGGTCGTACCGGCAACATCGAGCGCCCTGCCGTAGGCCGCGGCCAGTTCCGGCGCGCTGTCGCAGTTCGCCGCGAGTTCCCTGCCGTCCGCGCCGCCGAAGGAGACCCGGACCCGGGCGCCGCCCTCCTTGAGCTTCGCGATGCGGGACGCGACTGCCGCGTCGCCGACGGCGTGGGAGCCGTCCCAGCGGGGGACGCAGTCGTCGCCGTCGGCAATGACGAACGCCAGGTTGTACGTCGTGGGGGAACCGGCCGCATCGGTGGCGGCGGCTTGCCCGGCACTGACATACGGGGCGTAGGAGGTGCCGCTCCCGGAAGGGGGCGGGGTGCCGGCTCCGGCGGAGGACGAGGTACTGGGAGCGGCCGTCACCGTGGGGGCCGCGTCGCCCTGCCCGGAACATGCGGCGGTGGTGGCGAGGGCGAACAGGCAGCCCATCCCGGCCGCCGCCGGTGTCCGGAAACTCCTCATGACGTGCGCTCCCGTTCTCCTGTGCTCCGGGGGTCCGACAGAAAGTACGTCTCCCCGCAGCAAACGTCTCACGAAGGCGGTGGCGCGCGGCGGGATCCGGCGAGGTTTCCCGGAGCCGCCGGTGCGCACGGCGAGCGGCGGCACGCAGGCAGCCGCGGCTCCTGCCCGGAGGGCGTGCTGCAAGAATGGGCCCGTGACCCGCGCATCCCTGGACAAGCAGCCGCACGAAGTCGCCTCGATGTTCGACGACGTGGCGGAACGGTACGACCTGACCAACGACGTGCTGTCCCTCGGCCAGGACCGGCGATGGCGCAAGGAGGTCGCCAAGGCGGTCGACGCGCGCCCCGCGCAGAAGATCCTCGATCTCGCGGCGGGCACCGGCACCTCCTCGCTGCCCTTCGCCCGCACCGGCGCCTACGTCGTCCCGTGCGACTTCTCCCAGGGCATGCTCCAGGTCGGCAAGCAGCGGCAACCGTGGCTGCCGTACACCGCCGGCGACGCGACGAGGCTGCCCTTCAAGGACGACACCTTCGACGCCGTCACCATCTCCTTCGGGCTGCGCAACGTGCAGGACACGGACGCCGGCCTGCGCGAGATGCTCCGGGTGACCCGGCCCGGCGGACGGATCGTGATCTGCGAGTTCTCGCACCCGACGTGGGCGCCGTTGCGCACCGTCTACACCGAGTACCTGATGCGTGCCCTGCCGCCGGTCGCCCGGGCCGTGTCCTCCAGCCCGGACGCCTACGTCTACCTCGCCGAGTCCATCCGCGCCTGGCCCGACCAGCCCGCGCTGGCCGAGCGGCTGGGCAAGGCCGGCTGGTCGCGGGTGGCCTGGCGCAACCTGAGCGGTGGCATCGTGGCGCTGCATCGGGGCTTCAAGGCCGAGTGAGGCCGGGGCCCGTCGGGCCTAGGGCGAGCTGAGGACCATGGAAGGGTCGCCCGGCTCGTCCAGCTCGCGCTGGAGACCGCCGCGGGGCGGACGCGGGATGCGCGGTTCGTGCACGCCCCCACCGCCCTGTCCGGGCCCGAAGTCGAACCACACGTAGACCATCGACTCCCGCGGCACCTCTGCACCGGGCTGCGGGTACTGGCGTACGACGTAGTCGACGACGGCGAGCTCGGGCCGGTCCGGCGTGGTGAGGAGGAGACCCTGCGCCCGGGCCGTCTCCCGCGCGTCCACGGCCATCAGGCCGACCAGACGCGGTACGCGCACATCGGGTGTCTTGCGGGATATGTGCACAGATGTCACCCCCAGCGGTACAGGAAGGGTAACTCCCGCCCCGTACCGACCGGAAGCGACAGGTGTCCTGATGTGGCAGCCGACTACGCTCCGTCGACGGCCGGGAGGCCGAGCCGGTAGCAGTGTCCCGTCCGCCGCGCGGCCGGAGTCGTGAACGTCTCGGCGAGGCGCATCCCGAGCCGCCGCGTCACGGCGATGGACCGGCTGTTGCGGGCGTCGACCATCGCGACCACGCCCGGCACGCCCGCGGCCCGCATCCGCTCCAGCGTCTGCCGCGCCGCGGCCGTCACATAGCCCTTGCCCCAGTGCTCCCGGCCCAGCCGCCAGCCGATCTCGATCTCGCCGGCCGGGCCCCAGGCCCGCTCCCACGGCTGGGCGCCGGTGAAGCCGAGGACCTGGCCCGACCCGTCCAGCACGGTCCACAGGCAGAAACCGCGCTCGGCGTCGTGGCGGCGCTGGCGGGCGGTGAGCTCCTCGTAGACCGAGAGCTCGGCGGCCCTGCCGCCCTGGAACTCCATGACCTCCGGGTCGTCGAAGATCCGGTGCCAGACGAACGCGTCCTCGTGGGTGGGTACCCGCAGCCGCACGGCGGGGAGAACTCGGTTCACGGGGCAGCCCTTCAGCCGGGTGATGAATGCCGCTGCATAGACTGCCCATGTCCCGTGCCGGCCGGCACATCAATTCCGAACCTCGGGGAGATCCCGCCGTGAGTGTCGAGACCGAGCCCCTCTCGGAGAACACCGCCGATGTGATCGTCGTGGGCGCGGGGCCGGCGGGCTCCACCACCGCCTACCACCTCGCCAAGGCGGGGCTCGACGTCCTCCTGCTGGAGAAGACCGCCTTCCCACGCGAGAAGGTCTGCGGTGACGGCCTCACCCCGCGTGCCGTCAAGCAGCTGGTGGCCATGGGCATCGACATCTCGGAGGAAGCCGGCTGGCTGCGCAACAAGGGCCTGCGCATCATCGGCGGCGGGGTGCGGCTCCAGCTCGACTGGCCGGATCTCGCCTCCTTCCCCGACTACGGCCTCGTCCGCAAGCGTGACGACTTCGACGAGCAGCTCGCCCGGCAGGCCCAGAAGGCCGGAGCCCGGCTCTTCGAGCGGTGCAACGTGGGCGCGCCGATCGTCGACGACCGCACGGGCCGCATCACGGGGGTGCACGCCAAGCTCGGTGAGGACAAGCGCGAGGTCACCTTCCACGCGCCGCTCGTCGTCGCAGCCGACGGCAACTCCACCCGGCTGTCCCTCGCGATGGGGCTGCACCGCCGCGAGGACCGGCCGATGGGCGTGGCGGTGCGCACGTACTTCACCAGCCCCCGGCACGAGGACGACTACCTGGAGTCCTGGCTGGAGCTGTGGGACCGCCGCGGCGCCGAGGACCGCCTGCTGCCCGGCTACGGCTGGATCTTCGGCATGGGCGACGGCACCTCGAACGTCGGCCTGGGCGTGCTCAACACCTCCGACTCCTTCAAGGAGCTGGACTGGCGCGAGGTCCTGAAGGCCTGGTGCGCGTCGATGCCGGAGGACTGGGGCTACACGCCGGACAACATGACCGGCCCGATCCGGGGTGCCGCCCTGCCGATGGCCTTCAACCGCCAACCGCACTACACCAAGGGCCTGCTGCTCGTCGGCGACGCCGGCGGCCTGGTCAACCCCTTCAACGGCGAGGGCATCGCCTACGCCATGGAGTCCGGCCAGATCGCCGCCGACGTCATCGTCCAGGCCCACGCCCGGCCGACGCCCGCGAGCCGCGAACTGGCCCTCCAGCGCTACCCGCGCGTCCTGAAGGACACCTACGGCGGCTACTACACGCTCGGCCGCGCCTTCGTGAAGCTCATCGGCAACCCGAAGGTCATGCAGATCGCGGCCCAGCGGGGGCTGACGCACCCGATGCTGATGAAGTTCACGCTGAAGCTCCTGGCGAACCTCACCGACCCCACGGGCGGCGACGCGATGGACCGCATCATCAACGGACTGAGCAGGGTGGCCCCGAAGGCCTGAACGGACGCACGGCGCGCGGGCCCGGCCTGCGGGTGCGGGGCCCGGCGTGCGGGCGCGGGTTCGGGCCCGGTGTGCTGGTGTGCCGCGGGGCCCGGCCCGTGGCGGAGGGGCCTGGCCCGTGGCGGAGGGGCCTGGCCCGTGGGTGTGGATGGTGGTGGGGTCCCGGCTTGCGGGTGAGGGTGGCCGGGGGCCCCGGCCCGTGGGTGTGGATGGTCCTGGGGCCCCGGCCTGCCGTCAGGCGTTCAGCGCCGCGATGTTGGCTGCCCGGCGCGCGAGTACCTCGTCCCGCCGGTCCGCCGACTGCCCCAGCGCGGCCTTCCGTTCCCGTGCGGAGAGCCGGTCCAGGTAGAGCCGCCCGTCGCAGTGGTCGGTCTCGTGCGCCAGGCAGCGGGCGAAGTAGCCGGTGCCCTCGATCACGAGGGGCTCGCCGTCCCGGTCGAACCCGCGCACCACGGCCCGGTCCGGACGCGGCACCTCCATGGTGGCGCCCGGCACCGAGAGGCACCCCTCCGCTTCGTCGAGGAGCCTCCTGCGCGAGGCCCCGAGCGGCTCCAGGACCGGATTGACGAGATGCCCGACGTGCCGCACCCCGTCGTCGTCCGGGCAGTCGTACACGAACACCCGCAGATCGACCCCGACCTGGTTCGCGGCGAGCCCGGCCCCGTCCGCGACGTACATGGTCAGGAACATGTCGTCGATGAGCGCGGCGAGGTCCGGACCGAACTCGGTGACGTCCCGGCACGGCTTGTGCAGGACCTCCTCGCCGGCCTCGGTGATGCGCCGGACCTTCCCCTGCCGGGCCCCGGGCGCGAGCCGCGGGTACGAGTCGACGGGACGTCCCTGCACGAAGACGCTCGGCATCTGTTGCTCCCTCTGGTGAGTGCCGTGGTGGCGGGAGAACGGGCCCCGGTGTCGGAGCCGCCCCGCCCTGCGGGACTCATGACAGCAGAACGCCCGGGCCGGTCCCAGGAGCAGTCCGGCCACACGCGGCCGTCGGGCCGGTTCGATTCGGGGCGTACGGGACTTTCGGCCCGTCAGGGGAGCGAGATGTCGGCGCGGTCGTACGGCTTGTCGTCAACACCGTGCCAGGCTGGGACAATTCGGGCGCGTGATGCCGGAGTGGCGGAAGCGCATGGGCGGGCCGTGACGCCGAGGGGGCTTCAGAAGGGCCCTGAGGGGCCCTGGAGCGCCTCGGGGCGGGGAGAGGGGCAGTCGGGAGCCCGGGTGCCCCGGGCAGGCCGGGAGGGCCGTCGCCTGGGAGCGGCAACGGCCCTCGAGCCCGTATGTGCGGAGGTTCCGGACGGCGTGCGACGTCAGAGGACGCGGACCGCGCCCGACGCCGGGTAGCCCGACAGGTCCTGGATGACGACACCCTTGGACGGGTTGGCCGCGTCCAGGTACTGGCCGTTCCCGATGTAGACGCCCACGTGGTACGCGGAGCCCTTGCCGCCCCAGTACAGGATGTCGCCGACCTGGATGCTGGAGAGCGGGACGTCCGTACCGGACATCGACTGGTCCTGAGAGACGCGCGGCAGGTCCACACCAACCTGCTTGTACGCGGCCTGCACCAGGGAGGAGCAGTCCCAGGCGTTGGGACCGGTGGCGCCCATGACGTAGGCGTCGCCCACCTGGGCCTTGAGGAACGCGATGACCGTCGCGACGCTGCCGCTGGCGGGCGCCGACACGGACGTGGAGGCGGACGCGGACGCGGAGAGCGTGGCGCGCTCGGTGCTGCGGTTGGCGCGCTCGGCGGCGGCCTTGCGGGCGGCCTCGGCGGCCTTCTTCTTGGCCTCCGCCTTCTGCTTCGCCTCGGCGAGGTCCTTCTTGGCCTCCGTGGCGGCCTTGGCAGCGGCGGCGTCACGCTCGGCGCGCAGCTCGTAGTTCGCCGCGGCCTGCTGGGTGGCGGCGGCGGACTGGGCGACCTGAGCGGACATGTCGGCCGTCAGGGTGGGCAGTTCGATGGTCTGCGTCACCGGCTCGGCGGCGCTCGCCGAGGCCGACGCACCCGCCGCTGCCATGCTGAGAACGCCACCGGCAACGCCGGCGCGCAGGGCGATCGAGGAGGTCGCGCTGCGGCGGGGTTTCCGGTGGCTGCGTATGTGAGCGGTGTGGGACATGGGAATAACCGGTACCAGGGGCTCCTTCATATCTTCAAGAAACGTGTGCTGCGCCACAGTTACTCAATCGGGCCCCGAAAACCCCCGAACGAGACCCTTTATTGACGCCCTAACGGACATTGCGGGCTCCCCGTGACCAGCCTGTGATCACGGTGTTTGATCAATACGCCCGAATTGCCCCGCGCCTACCATCGGTTGGGTTGATTGGCCAAGCCCCGTTCTCATGGACCTCTCATCCATGTGACGGAGGTCACGCAACGGCTGCCCTGCCGGTCGCGTCCCGGCGCGTAGATCACGGCCGTGTCACGACCTCGCGAAGATCGTGAACGCGTGCACGCGTCCACACCTCGCCCCATGAGCCCCCTGACGTGTGAACGCGCCTCTACCAAGAGATCAAGTCCACCGCGAATTTGCATGCAAGAGAACCCTCTTGATATTGAGACGCCCCCTCCGGCCTGCGCTGACAAGCCAAAATGTCACCTCTCGTGATCACTCGGACGCTTCGCGTGTGAAGATCACCGCTCATCCGACTTCATGATCGATCGTCAGGTGGTGGAGATCACAAAGCTTGTGCAATACCCCGTGTCGCAGATCACAGAGCGTCGGGCATAAGATGCACGCGGTTGGGCTTGTGACCTGCTTCACATGTTCCCGATCTTCGCCGGGGCGGGCGGGGTTCGAGGGACAGGAGGGGCGGAAGTGAGCCCGACGCAATCCGCCAGCAGTCAGTGCCGACTGAGAGGAGCGAGGAGCGGTGAACGCTTATGCGCCCATCCTCGTACTGGGAGCCCTCGGGGCAGGCTTTGCGATCTTCTCCGTGGTCATGGCCACGTTGATCGGGCCCAAGCGGTACAACCGGGCCAAGCTCGAGGCCTACGAGTGCGGCATCGAGCCGACCCCCACGCCGGCCGGTGGCGGGCGCTTCCCCATCAAGTACTACCTGACGGCGATGCTCTTCATCGTCTTCGACATCGAGATCGTCTTCCTCTACCCCTGGGCCGTCACCTTCGACGCCCTGGGGATCTTCGGGCTCGTGGAGATGCTGCTCTTCGTGCTCACCGTCTTCGTCGCGTACGCGTACGTGTGGCGGCGCGGCGGCCTGGAATGGGACTGAGGGGCCACACGTCATGGGACTCGAAGAAAAGCTGCCGAGCGGCTTCCTGCTGACCACCGTCGAGCAGGCCGCGGGCTGGGTGCGCAAGGCCTCGGTCTTCCCCGCCACCTTCGGCCTCGCCTGTTGTGCCATCGAGATGATGACCACCGGCGCCGGCCGTTACGACCTGGCGCGCTTCGGCATGGAGGTCTTCCGCGGTTCGCCCCGCCAGGCGGACCTGATGATCGTCGCGGGCCGGGTCAGCCAGAAGATGGCGCCGGTGCTCCGGCAGGTCTACGACCAGATGCCGAACCCCAAGTGGGTGATCTCCATGGGGGTCTGCGCCTCGTCCGGCGGCATGTTCAACAACTACGCCATCGTCCAGGGCGTCGACCACATCGTGCCGGTCGACATCTACCTCCCCGGCTGCCCGCCCCGGCCGGAGATGCTCATGGACGCGATCCTCAAGCTCCACCAGAAGATCCAGGGTTCCAAGCTCGGCGTGAACGCCGAGGAGGCCGCCCGTGAGGCGGAGGAAGCGGCGCTCAAGGCACTGCCCACCATCGAGATGAAGGGGCTGCTGCGGTGAGCGACGCGAACGGCAACGGTGCCAACCCCGAGAAGGACCTCAGCGCGTCCAACCTCCCCGGGCAGCGCGGCCAGGGCGGCGAGGAGATCCGCGTCCAGCGCGGCATGTTCGGCGCGAACAACGGCGGCGACACCACCGGCTACGGCGGCCTGGTCCGCTCGGTCCGGCTCCCGGGACCGGCGAGCCGCCCCTACGGCGGGTGGTTCGACGAGGTCGCCGACGAGCTGGAGGGCGCCCTGGAGGAGCAGGACCTGCTCCCGGGCAACGCCATCGAGAAGACGGTCGTCGACCGGGACGAGCTCACCTTCCACATCGAGCGCGAGCATCTCCTCCTCGTCGCCCGCACCCTGCGCGACGACCCGGCCCTGCGCTTCGAGCTGTGCACCGGCGTCAGCGGCGTGCACTACCCGGACGACAAGGGCCGCGAGCTGCACGCCGTCTACCACCTGCGCTCGATCACCCACAACCGGGTGATCCGCCTGGAGGTCAGCGCCCCCGACAGCGACCCGCACATCCCGTCGCTGTTCTCGGTCTATCCGACGAACGACTGGCACGAGCGCGAGACGTACGACTTCTTCGGAATCGTCTTCGACGGCCACCCCGCCCTGACGCGGATCATGATGCCGGACGACTGGCAGGGCTTTCCGCAGCGCAAGGACTACCCCCTCGGCGGCATCCCCGTCGAGTACAAGGGCGCCCAGATCCCGGCTCCGGACCAGCGGAGGTCGTACTCATGAGCACCTCGCACGCTTCTCCTCGCGAGACCACCGAGGGCACCGTCTACACGGTCACCGGCGGTGACTGGGACGAGGTCGTCGAGACCGCCGCCCGCGCGGACGACGAGCGCATCGTCGTCAACATGGGCCCCCAGCACCCCTCCACCCACGGTGTGCTCCGCCTGATCCTGGAGATCGACGGCGAGACCGTCACCGAGGCCCGCTGCGGAATCGGTTACCTGCACACCGGCATCGAGAAGAACCTCGAATACCGGACGTGGACGCAGGGCACCACGTTCGTGACGCGCATGGACTACCTGACGCCGTTCTTCAACGAGACGGCGTACTGCCTCGGCGTCGAGAAACTCCTCGGCATCGAGGACCAGATCCCGGACCGCGCCTCGATCATCCGCGTGCTCCTGATGGAGCTGAACCGGCTCTCCTCGCACCTGGTGTGCATCGCCACCGGCGGCATGGAACTCGGCGCGACCACGATCATGATCTACGGCTTTCGTGATCGTGAACTCATTCTCGATATCTACGAGCTGATCACCGGCCTGCGGATGAACCACGCGTACATCCGCCCCGGCGGCCTCGCCCAGGACCTGCCGCCCGGCGCGGTGGACCAGATCCGCGAGTTCGTGAAGAAGATGAAGAAGAACCTCCCGGAGTACGACAAGCTCGCCACCGGTAACCCCATCTTCAAGGCCCGTATGCAGGACGTCGGCTACCTGGACCTGGCCGGCTGCATGGCCCTCGGCGCGACGGGCCCGATCCTGCGCTCCACCGGCCTGCCCCACGACCTGCGCAAGGCGCAGCCGTACTGCGGCTACGAGACCTACGACTTCGAGATCCCGACCGCCGACACCTGCGACTCCTACGGCCGCTTCCTCATCCGGCTGGAGGAGATGCGCCAGTCCCTGAGGATCGTCGAGCAGTGCCTGGACCGGCTCCAGCCCGGCCCGGTCATGGTCGCCGACAAGAAGATCGCCTGGCCGGCCCAGCTCGCCCTGGGCCCCGACGGGCTCGGCAACTCCCTCGACCACATCAAGAAGATCATGGGCACCTCCATGGAGGCCCTGATCCACCACTTCAAGCTGGTCACCGAGGGCTTCCGCGTCCCGCCGGGGCAGGCCTACGCGGCGGTCGAATCGCCCAAGGGCGAACTCGGGGTGCACGTCGTGTCCGACGGCGGCACCCGCCCCTACCGGGTCCACTTCCGCGACCCGTCCTTCACCAACCTGCAGGCCATGGCGGCGATGTGCGAGGGCGGCCAGGTCGCCGACGTCATCGTCGCGGTGGCGTCCATCGACCCCGTGATGGGAGGCGTCGACCGGTGACCACATCGTCTTCCGAGCGGGGCGTCAGCCTGGGCATGCCCGAACTGCCCGCCCCCGCCTACCCGGACGACGTCCGGGCCCGTCTGGAGACGGACGCGCGCGAGGTCATCGCCCGCTACCCGGACTCCCGGTCCGCCCTGCTGCCGCTGCTGCACCTCGTGCAGGCCGAGGAAGGCCATGTCACCCGCACCGGCATGCAGTTCTGTGCGGACGTGCTCGGCCTGACCACGGCCGAGGTCACCGCGGTCGCCACCTTCTACACCATGTACCGCCGCCGGCCGAGCGGCGACTACCAGGTCGGGGTGTGCACCAACACCCTGTGCGCCGTCATGGGCGGGGACGCCATCTTCGAGGAGCTCCAGGAGCACCTCGGCGTCGGCAACGGCGAGACCACGGGCGACGGCAAGGTCACCCTGGAGCACATCGAGTGCAACGCGGCCTGCGACTTCGCGCCGGTCGTGATGGTCAACTGGGAGTTCTTCGACAACCAGACCCCGGCCAGCGCCAAGAGCCTCGTCGACGACCTGCGTGCCGGGCGGCCGGTCACGCCCACGCGCGGGGCGCGCATGTGCACCTTCAAGGAGACCGCCCGGGTCCTGGCCGGCTTCCCCGACGAACGGGAGGGAGCCGTGGAGTCCGGGGGGAGCGCGGGACCGGCCTCCCTGATCGGCCTGAAGCTCGCCAAGGGCGAGGCCTCTCCCGCCCGTGTGGTGCACCCGCGCGGCGAGGCGGCCCGGACCGGGGCACCGCACGAGCCGTCACCGACGGAGCACTTGAGCTCGCACGACGCGCCGCAGGACACGTCGGCCTCCGACCCGGCCCACCCGGCCGGGCCCACCGCCGAGGAGGGGGAGTGATGACCTTGGCACCCGAGTTGAAGGACACGAGCCCCGAGAAGCTGCTCGCACCGGTGCTGTCGGCCTTCTGGGACGAGGACAAGTCCTGGACGCTGGACGTGTACCGGCGGCACGACGGCTACGAGGGGCTGCGCAAGGCGCTCGCCATGTCGCCGGACGACCTGATCGCCTACGTCAAGGACTCCGGTCTGCGCGGACGCGGCGGCGCGGGCTTCCCCACCGGGATGAAGTGGCAGTTCATTCCCCAGGGGGACGGAAAGCCGCACTATCTTGTTGTCAACGCCGACGAGTCGGAGCCCGGGACGTGCAAGGACATCCCGCTCCTCTTCGCGAACCCGCACAGCCTCATCGAGGGCATGATCATCGCGTGTTACGCCATCAGGTCGTCGCACGCCTTCATCTATCTGCGTGGTGAAGTCGTCCCCGTGCTGCGGCGGTTGCACTCCGCCGTGCGCGAGGCGTACGAGGCCGGCTTCCTCGGCGAGAACATCCTGGACAGCGGACTCGACCTCGACATCACCGTGCACGCGGGCGCGGGCGCGTACATCTGCGGTGAGGAGACCGCACTGCTCGACTCGCTCGAAGGCCGCCGGGGCCAACCGCGGCTTCGTCCCCCCTTCCCTGCCGTCGCGGGCCTCTACGCGTGCCCGACTGTGGTGAACAACGTCGAATCGATCGCGTCGGTTCCCGCGATCCTGCAGCGGGGCAAGGAATGGTTCCGGTCGATGGGGAGTGAGAAGTCGCCCGGCTTCACGCTCTACTCCCTCTCCGGCCATGTCGCCGGCCCCGGCCAGTACGAGGCGCCGCTCGGGATCACGCTCCGCCAGCTGCTCGACATGAGCGGCGGGATGCGCCCCGGGCACCGCCTCAAGTTCTGGACGCCGGGCGGCTCCTCCACCCCGATGTTCACCGACGAGCATCTCGACGTCCC
Source organism: Streptomyces sp. NPDC056373 (assembly GCF_042262425.1). Classification (NCBI taxonomy): domain Bacteria; kingdom Bacillati; phylum Actinomycetota; class Actinomycetes; order Kitasatosporales; family Streptomycetaceae; genus Streptomyces; species Streptomyces sp. NPDC056373. Next base: position 660,775 of record NZ_JBHJPX010000001.1, on the reverse strand, counting down.
TCTTGACTACGAAGGAGTGGGCGCCGCGGGTTCCATGCTCGGCACGAAAGCACTCCAGTGCTTCGACGAGACGACCTGCGTGGTCCGTGCCGTCACGCGCTGGACGGAGTTCTACGCCCACGAGTCCTGCGGCAAGTGCACGCCCTGCCGCGAAGGCACCTACTGGCTCGTGCAGTTGCTGCGCGACATCGAGGCCGGCAAGGGACAGATGTCCGACCTCGACAAGCTGAACGACATCGCCGACAACATCAACGGCAAGTCCTTCTGCGCCCTCGGCGACGGCGCCGCCTCGCCGATCTTCTCCTCGCTGAAGTACTTCCGCGAGGAGTACGAGCAGCACATCACGGGACGGGGCTGCCCCTTCGACCCGGCCAAGTCGACGGCCTGGGCCGACCGCACGGAGGTGACCGCATGACCGTGACCACCAATGCTCCCTCAGGCGGGGGAGAGGCGGCGGTCCCGCCGGAGGACCTCGTGTCGCTGACGATCGACGGCGCGGAGATCAGCGTGCCCAAGGGCACCCTGGTCATCCGGGCCGCCGAGCAGCTCGGCATCGAGATCCCCCGTTTCTGCGACCACCCCCTGCTCGACCCGGCCGGTGCCTGCCGGCAGTGCATCGTCGAGGTCGAGGGCCAGCGCAAGCCCATGGCCTCCTGCACCATCACCTGCACCGACGGGATGGTGGTGAAGACCCACCTCACCTCGCCGGTCGCGGAGAAGGCCCAGAAGGGTGTGATGGAGCTCCTGCTCATCAACCACCCGCTGGACTGCCCGGTCTGCGACAAGGGCGGCGAGTGCCCGCTGCAGAACCAGGCCATGTCGCACGGCGGCGCCGACTCCCGCTTCGAGGGCCGCAAGCGGACCTACGAGAAGCCCGTCCCGATCTCCACGCAGGTGCTGCTCGACCGCGAGCGGTGCGTGCTGTGTGCCCGCTGTACCCGGTTCTCCAACCAGGTCGCGGGCGACCCGATGATCGAACTGGTCGAGCGGGGCGCCCTCCAGCAGGTCGGCACCGGCGAGGGCGACCCGTTCGAGTCGTACTTCTCCGGCAACACCATCCAGATCTGCCCCGTCGGCGCGCTGACCTCGGCGGCGTACCGATTCCGCTCCCGCCCCTTCGACCTGGTGTCCTCCCCGTCGGTGTGCGAGCACTGCTCCGGCGGCTGCGCCACCCGCACCGACCACCGGCGCGGCAAGGTCATGCGGCGCCTGGCGGCCGACGACCCCGAGGTCAACGAGGAGTGGATCTGCGACAAGGGGCGGTTCGGGTTCCGGTACGCGCAGCAGCGCGACCGGCTCGAGACGCCGCTCGTGCGCAACGCCGAGGGCGAGCTGGAGGCGGCCTCCTGGCCGGAGGCGCTGCAGATCGCGGCCCAGGGGCTGCTCGCCTCCCGGGGCCGCACCGGTGTCCTGACCGGCGGCCGCCTCACCGTCGAGGACGCCTACGCGTACAGCAAGTTCACGCGCGTGGCGCTCGACACCAACGACATCGACTTCCGCGCGCGCGTGCACAGCGGCGAGGAGGCCGACTTCCTCGCCGCGCAGATCGCCGGGCGGGGCCGGGACCTCGACGGCACGGGCGTCACGTACACCGCGCTGGAGAAGGCCCCGGCGGTGCTGCTGGTCGGGTTCGAGGCGGAGGAGGAGGCGCCCGGCGTCTTCCTGCGGCTGCGCAAGGCCTGGCGGAGGCACGGGCAGAAGGTCTACTCCCTGGCCACGCACGCCACGCGCGGTCTGGAGAAGGCCGGCGGCACGCTGCTGCCGGCGGCACCCGGCACCGAGACCGAGTGGCTGGACGCGCTCGCGAGCGGTGCCGGGCTGGAGGACGACGGTGCGCTCGCCGCCGAGGCGCTGCGCGCCGAGGGAGCGGTGATCGTCGTCGGCGAGCGGCTGGCGGCCGTGGCCGGCGGGCTCACCGCCGCCGTCCGTACCGCCGCCGCGACCGGTGCCCGGCTGGTGTGGATCCCGCGCCGGGCCGGGGAACGCGGCGCGATCGAGGCGGGTGCGCTGCCGTCGCTGCTGCCGGGCGGGCGCCCGGCCACCGACCCGCGGGCGCGGGACGAGGTCGCCGGCGTCTGGGGCGTCGCGGGGCTTCCGCACCGCTACGGCCGTGACACCGGCCAGATCGTGGAGGCCGCCGCGACCGGTGAGCTCCAGGCCCTGCTGGTCGCGGGTGTGGAGATCGCCGACCTGCCCGACCCGGCACGCGCGCGTGCGGCGCTCGACGAGGTGGGCTTCCTGGTCTCGCTGGAGCTGCGGCCGAGCGAGGTCAGCCGCAAGGCCGACGTCGTGCTGCCCGTCGCGGCGGTCGCCGAGAAGGCCGGCACCTTCCTCAACTGGGAAGGCCGCATCCGCTTCTTCGAGGCGGCGCTCAAGCCCGACCAGATGACCCGCCGCTCGGCGCCCACCGACGCGCGCGTGCTGCAGATGCTGGCCGACGCCATGGACGTCCATCTCGGACTGCCGGACCTGCGCACCGTGCGCGGCGAGATCGACCGGCTCGGCGCCTGGGACGGACCGCGGGCGGGCGAACCCCTGGAGACCGCGGCCGCGCTGCCGCGGCCGGCCACCGGGGAAGCCGTGCTCGCGGGGCACCGGCTGCTGCTCGACCAGGGCCTCCTCCAGCAGGGCGACGAGGCCCTCGCCGGGACCCGGCACGCGGCACGCGCGCGGGTGTCGTCCGCGACGGCCGCCGAGGCGGGCGTCAAGGACGGCGACCTGCTCGCGGTGACCGGCCCCCAGGGAGTCGTGGAACTCCCCCTCCAGATCAGCGACATGCCCGACCGGGTGGTGTGGCTGCCGCTGAACTCCACCGGCGGCGGCGTCGCCTCCGACACCGGGGCGCGGCCCGGCTCCCTCGTCCGCATCGGCCCGGCGACGCTCGCCGGCGAGGCCCCAAAGGAGGTGGAGGCATGAGCCCCCAAGGAGGCGGCGGCATGAGCCCTTTCCTCGCCGCTGAAGACCTCTCGATGTTCGGCACCGACCCCTGGTGGCTGGTCGTCATCAAGGCGGTGTTCTGCTTCGCCTTCCTGATGGTGACCGTGCTGGTCTCCATCGTCATGGAGCGCAAGGTCGTCGCGTGGATGCAGTTGCGCATCGGCCCCAACCGGCACGGCCCCTGGGGCATGCTCCAGTCGCTCGCCGACGGCATCAAGCTGATGCTGAAGGAGGACGTGATCGTCAAGCGCGCGGACAAGGCGGTCTACGTCCTCGCGCCCGTCATCGCGGCGATCCCGGCCTTCATGGCGATCGCGGTGATTCCCTTCGGCCCGGCCGGCAACGAGATCTCGATCTTCGGCCAGCGCACCACGATGCAGCTCACCGACCTGCCGATCGCGATGCTCTACATCCTCGCGGTCGCCTCGGTCGGCATCTACGGCATCGTCCTGGCGGGCTGGAGCTCCGGCTCGACGTACCCGCTGCTGGGCGGCCTGCGCTCGTGCGCGCAGATGATCTCCTACGAGATCGCGATGGGTGCCGCCTTCGCCTCGGTGTTCCTGTACTCGGGATCGATGTCGACCTCGACGATCGTCGAGCAGCAGGCCGACCGCTGGTACATCGTGCTGCTGCCGGTCTCCTTCGTCATCTACATCGTCACGATGGTCGGCGAGACCAACCGCGCCCCCTTCGACATGCCGGAGTCCGAGGGTGACCTGGTCGGCGGCTTCAACACCGAGTACTCGTCGATCAAGTTCGCGATGTTCATGCTCGCCGAGTACGTCAACATGGTGACCGTCTCGGCCGTCGCCACCACCCTGTTCCTCGGCGGCTGGCGGGCTCCCTGGCCCATCAGCACCTTCTGGGAGGGCGCCAACCACGGCTGGTGGCCGCTCCTGTGGTTCACGGTCAAGGTCCAGCTGCTGCTGTTCATGTTCATCTGGATCCGCGGCACCCTTCCGCGCGTCCGCTACGACCAGCTGATGAAGCTCGGCTGGAAGGTCCTCATCCCGGTCTCCCTGGTCTGGCTGATGCTCGTCGCGAGCGTGCGGGCCTTCCGCAACGAGGGCTACGACTTCGCCGACATCGCCCTGTACGTGGGCGGCGCCGTGCTCGCCCTGCTGCTGCTCTCCTTCGTCGCCGACATGTTCCGCGAGAAGGCCAAGAAGGCCGAACAGCCGGCCGAGACCCCGGCCGCCTTCGACCCGATGGCGGGCGGATTCCCCGTACCGCCCCTGCCCGGACAGGAACTTCCGCCGGTCCCGCGCCGCTCGCGCCGTGAGCGGGAGCTGATTGTCAGTGGTGGGACCGATACTCAGAGTGACGAATCTCTGGGCGGAACTACGGATGGAAAGGAGGCGTCCGATGGCTGAGGAACTCGAGCGTTCGAAGGCTGAGGAACCGAAGGACACCAAGCCCGGCTTCCAGAACCCCGTGGCCGGCTTCGGCGTGACCTTCAAGGCCATGTTCAAGAAGCGGCTGACCGAGCAGTACCCGGAGCAGCAGAAGACCACGGCTCCGCGCTTCCACGGACGGCACCAGCTCAACCGCCATCCGGACGGCCTGGAGAAGTGCGTCGGGTGTGAACTGTGCGCCTGGGCCTGCCCCGCCGACGCGATCTACGTGGAGGGCGCGGACAACACCGACGAGGAGCGCTACTCGCCGGGCGAGCGGTACGGCCGCGTCTACCAGATCAACTACGCCCGCTGCATCCTGTGCGGCCTGTGCATCGAGGCCTGCCCCACCCGGGCGCTCACGATGACCAACGAGTTCGAGCTGGCCGACTCCAGCCGGGCCAACCTCATCTACACCAAGGAGCAGCTGCTCGCCGGTCTCGAGGACGGCATGGTCGACTCGCCCCACGCCATCTACCCCGGCACGGACGAGCAGGACTACTACCGGGGCCTGGTCACGGAGGCCGCGCCCGGCACCGAGCAGCAGGTCGCCCACTCCAAGGGCGAGGTCGTGCAGGAAGCCGACTCGACCTTCGGCGGGACGGAACCCGCCTCGGAGGGAGTGATCGGCCGATGACCACCCAGCTCGCCGCCTACTCCACCTCCACCGGAGAGGCCGTCCAGTTCTGGATCCTCGGCACCGTCGCGGTGATCGGCGCCCTGTGCACCATCCTCATGAAGAGGGCCGTGCACAGCGCGCTCTGCCTCGCCGGCACCATGATCATCCTCGCGGTGTTCTACCTCGCCAACGGCGCCTACTTCCTGGGCGTCGTCCAGATCATCGTCTACACCGGCGCGATCATGATGCTGTTCCTGTTCGTGGTGATGCTCGTCGGCGTCACCGCGGCGGACTCCCTGAAGGAGACCATCAAGGGCCAGCGCTGGCTGGCCCTGCTGTGCGGACTCGGCTTCGGTGTCCTGCTGCTCGGCGGGATCGGCAACGCGTCCCTGACGGAGTTCAACGGCATCGGCCAGGCGAACGCCGGGGGCAACGTGGAGGGCCTCGCCGCCCTCCTGTTCACCAAGTACGTCTTCGCGTTCGAGATCACCGGCGCGCTGCTCATCACGGCCGCCGTCGGCGCCATGGTGCTCACCCACCGCGAGCGCACCGAGCGCGCCAAGACGCAGCGGGAGCTCGCCGTGGAGCGCGTCCGGTCGGGCAACCAGCTGCCGCCCCTGCCGGCCCCGGGTGTCTACGCCCGGCACAACGCGGTCGACATCGCGGGCCTGCTGCCCGACGGCACACCGTCCGACCTCACCGTCAGCAAGACCCTGCGCGAGCGCGGCCAGATCCGTGACGTGTCGCAGGAGGCGCTCAACGACCTCAAGGCCCTGGAACAGCGGTCCGAGGAGCGTCTGGAGCGCAGGGCGGTCGGGCCGGCGAAGTTCCAGCGGTCCGAGGAGGCGTCGAAGTGAACCCCGTCAACTACCTCTACCTGGCGGCCCTGTTGTTCACGATCGGCGCCACCGGTGTGCTGATCAGGCGCAACGCGATCGTCGTGTTCATGTGCATCGAGCTCATGCTCAATGCCTGCAACCTCGCGTTCGTCGCCTTCTCCCGTATGCACGGCAACCTCGACGGCCAGATCATCGCCTTCTTCACGATGGTCGTCGCCGCCGCCGAGGTCGTGGTCGGGCTCGCGATCATCGTGTCCCTGTTCCGTGCCCGCCACTCGGCCTCGGTCGACGACGCCAGCCTGATGAAGCTGTAAGGGGTCGGAAGAATCGTGGAGAACCTCATTGCGCTGCTGGTGGCGGCGCCCCTGCTCGGAGCGGCGGTCCTGCTGTGCGGCGGTCGGCGGCTGGACGCCGTCGGCCACTGGCTCGGCACCCTGTTCGCGGCCGTCTCCTTCGTGCTCGGCCTGGTGCTGTTCACCGACATGCTGGGCCGGGACGCCGAGAACCGCGTCCTGAGCCAGCACCTGTTCAGCTGGATCCCGGTCGAGGGCTTCCAGGCGGACGTCGCCTTCCAGCTCGACCAGCTGTCCATGACGTTCGTGCTGCTGATCACGGGCGTCGGATCGCTGATCCACCTGTACTCCGTCGGGTACATGGAGCACGACGAGCGGCGCCGCCGCTTCTTCGGCTACCTGAACCTGTTCCTCGCGGCGATGCTGATCCTCGTCCTCGCCGACAACTACCTGCTGCTGTACGTCGGCTGGGAGGGCGTCGGTCTCGCCTCCTACCTGCTGATCGGCTTCTGGCAGCACAAGCCCAGCGCCGCCACGGCCGCGAAGAAGGCGTTCCTGGTCAACCGGGTCGGCGACATGGGCCTGTCCATCGCGATCATGCTGATGTTCCTGTGGTTCGGCACCTTCGCCTTCGGGCCGGTGCTCGGCAGCCACGGGGAGGCCGGGCTCGCCGGAGCCGCCGGTGAGGACAAGCTCACCGCGATCGCGCTGATGCTGCTCCTCGCCGCCTGCGGCAAGTCCGCCCAGGTGCCGCTGCAGTCCTGGCTCGGGGACGCGATGGAGGGCCCGACCCCGGTCTCGGCCCTCATCCACGCCGCGACCATGGTGACGGCGGGCGTCTACCTGATCGTCCGCTCCGCGGCCGTCTTCAACGGCGCCCCGGACGCGCAACTGGTCGTCACCATCGTCGGGGCGGTCACGCTGCTGTTCGGTGCGATCGTCGGTTGTGCGAAGGACGACATCAAGAAGGCCCTGGCCGGCTCGACCATGTCGCAGATCGGCTACATGATCCTCGCCGCCGGCCTCGGCCCCATCGGCTACGTCTTCGCGATCATGCACCTGGTGACGCACGGCTTCTTCAAGGCCGGGCTGTTCCTCGGCGCCGGTTCGGTCATGCACGGCATGAACGACGAGGTCGACATGCGCCGCTACGGCGGGCTCCGGAAGTACATGCCCGTCACCTTCGTCACCTTCGGCCTCGGCTACCTGGCCATCATCGGCTTCCCGGGCCTGTCCGGCTTCTTCTCCAAGGACAAGATCATCGAGGCGGCGTTCGCCAAGGGCGGCACCGAGGGCTGGATCCTCGGCGCCTGCGCCCTGCTCGGCGCGGCCATCACCGCGTTCTACATGACGCGCGTGATGCTGATGACGTTCTTCGGCGAGGAGCGCTGGCAGCCCGACGAGCAGGGCAACGAACCGCACCCGCACGAGTCGCCCAGGATCATGACGATCCCGATGATCGTGCTGGCCGTCGGGTCGGTGGCCGGAGGCGCGTTCTTCAGCATCGGGGACCGCTTCATGCACTGGCTGGAGCCCGTCACCGGGCACAGTCACGGCAACCCGCCGATCAGCGCGGGTGTGGTCACCGGCGCGACCGTCGCCTGCATGATCATCGGCGTCGCCGTCGCCTGGGCCCAGTACGGCCGCCGCCCGGTCCCGGCCGTCGCCCCGCGCGGCTCGCTGCTCACCCGGGCGGCCCGGCGTGACCTGCTCCAGGACGACTTCAACCACGTCGTCCTGGTCCGCGGCGGCGAGCACCTCACGCGGTCCCTGGTCTACGTCGACCACACCCTGGTCGACGGCGTCGTCAACGGCACGGCGGCCTCGGTCGGCGGCCTCTCCGGGCGGATGCGCAAGCTGCAGAACGGCTTCGCCCGCTCCTACGCGGTCTCGATGTTCGGGGGTGCGGCGGTCATCGTCGCCGCGACCCTGCTGATGAGGGCGGTCTGATACCGATGTCCTTTCCTCTGCTGACAGCGACAGCGGCGCTCCCGGCCGTCGGGGCGATCGCCACGGCCGCCGTACCGGCCGCGAAGCGCACCGCCGCCAAGTGGCTGGCGCTGCTCTTCTCGCTCGCCACGCTCGTCCTGGCGATCACCGTCCTGGTCCGCTTCGACCCGGACGGCGACCGCTACCAGCTCACCGAGTCCCACGCCTGGATCGCCGACTTCGGCGTCCGCTACGAACTGGGCGTGGACGGCATCGGCGTGGCGCTCATCGCGCTGACCGCCCTGCTGATCCCGTTCATCATCCTGGCGGGCTGGCACGACGCCGACCCCCTGGAGACCGGCAGCAGCCGGTGGCGGCCGACACAGGGCTTCTTCGCCCTGATCCTCGGCGTCGAGGCGATGGTGATCCTCTCCTTCGAGGCCACCGACGTCTTCCTCTTCTACATCTTCTTCGAAGCCATGCTGATCCCGATGTACTTCCTCATCGGCGGCTTCGGGGACCGTGCCCACGAGCACGGCGAGAAGGCGGCGGCGACGCAACGGTCGTACGCGGCCGTGAAGTTCCTCCTCTACAACCTGGTCGGCGGTCTGATCATGCTGGCCGCGGTGATCGGGCTGTACGTGGTCGCCGGGAACTTCTCGCTCCAGGAGATCGCCGAGGCCCGCGCCAACGGCACGCTCGACATGGCGACCAGCACCGAACGCTGGCTGTTCCTCGGGTTCTTCTTCGCCTTCGCGGTGAAGGCGCCGCTGTGGCCGCTGCACACCTGGCTGCCCAACGCCATGCAGGAGTCCACCGCCCCGGTCGCCGTGCTCATCACGGCGGTCGTCGACAAGGTCGGCACCTTCGCGATGCTCCGCTTCTGCCTCCAGCTGTTCCCGGAGGCCAGCAAGTGGGCGACACCCGCCATCCTCGTCCTCGCCCTGATCAGCATCATCTACGGGGCGCTGCTGGCGGTCGGCCAACGGGACATCAAGCGGCTGGTGGCGTACGCGTCGATCTCCCACTTCGGCTTCATCATCATGGGCATCTTCGCGATGACCAGCCAGGGTCAGTCCGGGGCGACGCTGTACATGATCAACCACGGCATCTCGACGGCCGCGCTGATGCTGGTGGCGGGCTTCCTGATCTCCCGGCGCGGCTCGCGGCTCATCGCCGACTACGGCGGAGTGCAGAAGGTCGCCCCGGTGCTCGCCGGCACGTTCCTGATCGGCAGCCTCGCGACGCTGTCACTGCCGGGGCTGGCGCCGTTCGTCAGTGAGTTCCTGGTCCTGGTCGGCACGTTCACGCGGTACCCGGTGATCGGCATCATCGCCACCTTCGGCATCGTCCTCGCCGCGCTCTACACCCTCGTCCTCTACCAGCGGACGATGACGGGCCCGGTGAAACCGGCGGTCTCGGCGATGCCGGACCTGCGGGTCCGTGAGCTCGTGGTCGTCGCCCCGCTGGTCGTCCTGCTGATCTTCCTGGGCGTCTACCCCAAGCCCCTCACGCAGATCATCGATCCGGCGGTCAAGCAGACCATGTCCGACGTTCAGAAGAAGGACCCCCAGCCCGAGGTGGAGGCGGCCAAGTGAGCGCAACAGCCGTCCACAGCCTGTGGACAACCGCGGCCGATCCGATCACCAAGATCGACGCACCGAAGTTCGAGTACGGACAGCTGGCGCCGACCCTGATCGTCGTCGGCGCGGCGATCGTCGGGATCCTGATCGAGGCGTTCGTCCCGCGAAAGTCTCGCTACTACGCCCAGATGTTCGTGTCCGTCGTCGCGCTCGCCGCCGCCTTCGCCGCGGTCGTGGCGCTCGCGGCCGACGGGTACGGCACGACCAAGGCGCGCATCGCGGCGATGGGCGCGATCGCCGTCGACGGACCGGCCCTGTTCCTCCAGGGCACGATCCTGCTGGCGGCCCTCGTGGGCCTGTTCACCTTCGCCGAGCGGCGTCTCGACCCGGAGGCGCACGGCAACCGCGTCGACTCCTTCGCCGCGCAGGCCGCCTCCGTGCCGGGCAGCGAGAGCGAGAAGGCCGCGGTCAAGGCCGGTTTCACCACCACCGAGGTGTTCCCGCTGCTGCTGTTCGCCGTCGCCGGCATGCTGGTCTTCCCGGCGGCCAACGACCTGGTGACGCTGTTCGTGGCGCTGGAGGTCCTCTCCCTGCCGCTGTACCTGCTGTGCGCGCTGGCCCGCCGCAAGCGGCTCATGTCGCAGGAGGCGGCGGTGAAGTACTTCCTGCTCGGCGCCTTCGCCTCCGCGTTCACCCTGTTCGGCATCGCCATGCTGTACGGCTACGCGGGCTCGATGTCCTACGCCACGATCGCGCAGGTCGTCGACGGCACCGTGCAGGACGTCAACCCGGCGCTCGCCGGCACCATGGGCAACGACGCGCTGCTGCTGATCGGCGCCGCGCTGCTGGTCATGGGCCTGCTGTTCAAGGTGGGCGCGGTGCCGTTCCACATGTGGACACCGGACGTGTACCAGGGCGCTCCGACGCCGGTGACCGGTTTCATGGCGGCGGCGACGAAGGTGGCGGCGTTCGGTGCGCTGCTGCGACTGCTGTACGTGGTCCTGCCGGGGCTGCGCTGGGACTGGCGGCCGGTCATGTGGGCCGTGGCCATCGTCACCATGCTGGGCGGCGCGATCGTCGCCATCACCCAGACCGACATCAAGCGGCTGCTGGCGTACTCGTCGATCGCGCACGCCGGGTTCATCCTGGCGGGTGTCATCGCGACCACGCCCGACGGCGTCTCGTCGGTGCTGTTCTACCTGGCCGCGTACTCGTTCGTGACGATCGGCGCCTTCGCGGTGGTCACGCTCGTCCGCGACGCCGGGGGCGAGGCGACACACCTGTCCAAGTGGGCGGGGCTCGGGCGCAGGTCCCCGCTGGTGGCGGCCGTGTTCGCGGTGTTCCTGCTGGCCTTCGCGGGCATTCCGCTGACGTCCGGCTTCGCCGGGAAGTTCGCCGTGTTCAAGGCGGCGGCGGAGGGCGGGGCGGCCCCGCTCGTCGTGATCGGTGTGATCTCGTCGGCGATCGCGGCGTTCTTCTACATCCGCGTCATCGTGCTGATGTTCTTCAGCGAGCCGCGGCCGGAGGGTCCGACCGTGGCCGTGCCGTCGCCCCTGACGATGACGGCGATCGGGGTGGGCGTGGCGGTCACGGTGGTGCTCGGCGTGGCGCCGCAGTACTTCCTGGACCTGGCGGGACAGGCGGGCGTGTTCGTGCGCTGACGTCCGCGCAGGGCTGTACGGGGTCCGGTCTCCTTCGGGAGCCGGGCCCCGCGGCGTTCTCCGGGCAGGCGGCCGCCGCGCCGAGCCGTGGCGAACGTATGTCCGTGCACCACCTGCACCGGGCGGGACCTGTGGATAACTCCGGGGCTGTCGGTGCGGGCGCCTATGGTGGACGCAGTGGTCGAGGCGCGACGCACGGGGGGCACGACGATGGGCGCTACGGGCGGGACGGGTGTGATGACGGAACTGGACGCGGAGACCGGAGCCGGGGCGACCGGGGCCGGGATCGGCGCGGGCAGTGGTCCCGCCGGGCCCCTCGGCGCCGACGCGAGCGAGGCGCTGGCCGCGCTGCACCGGGTCTTCGGGTACGAGGCCTTCCGGGGCGAGCAGGAAGCGGTCATCGAGCATGTGGTGGCGGGCGGTGACGCCGTCGTGCTCATGCCCACCGGCGGCGGAAAGTCGCTGTGCTACCAGATCCCGTCCCTGGTCAGGCCGGGCACGGGCGTGGTCGTCTCCCCGCTCATCGCCCTGATGCAGGACCAGGTGGACGCGCTGCGGGCGCTCGGCGTGCGGGCCGGGTTCATGAACTCCACGCAGGACTTCGACGAGCGGCGGATGGTCGAGGCCGAGTTCCTCGCCGGCGAGCTGGACCTGCTGTACCTCGCGCCGGAGCGGCTGCGGGTGGGGAGCACGCTCGACCTGCTCTCCCGCGGCAAGATCTCCCTCTTCGCGATCGACGAGGCGCACTGCGTCTCCCAGTGGGGCCACGACTTCCGGCCCGACTACCTGGCACTGTCCCTGCTCGGCGAGCGATGGCCGGACGTGCCGCGGATCGCCCTGACGGCGACGGCCACGCACGCGACGCACCAGGAGATCACCCAGCGCCTGAACATGCCGGCGGCCCGCCACTTCGTGGCGAGCTTCGACCGGCCCAACATCCAGTACCGGATCGTGCCCAAGGCCGACCCGAAGAAGCAGCTGCTGAGCTTCCTGCGCGAGGAGCATGCGGGCGACGCGGGCATCATCTACTGCCTTTCGCGCAACTCGGTGGAGAAGACCGCCGAGTTCCTCAGCCGCAACGGCATCGAGGCGGTGCCGTACCACGCGGGCCTGGACGCGGGCACGCGCGCGGCCCACCAGTCCCGCTTCCTGCGGGAGGACGGCCTGGTCGTGGTGGCGACCATCGCCTTCGGCATGGGCATCGACAAGCCGGACGTCCGCTTCGTCGCCCACCTCGACCTCCCCAAGTCGGTCGAGGGCTACTACCAGGAGACGGGCCGGGCCGGCCGCGACGGGCTGCCCTCGACGGCCTGGATGGCCTACGGACTGAACGACGTCATCCAGCAGCGCAAGCTGATCCAGTCCGGTGAGGGGGACGAGGCCTTCCGGCGCCGGGCCCAGGCCCACCTCGACTCGATGCTGGCGCTGTGCGAGACGGCCCAGTGCCGCCGGGGCCAGCTCCTCGCCTACTTCGGCCAGGACCCCGACCCGTCCGGCTGCGGCAACTGCGACACCTGCCTGACCCCGCCGGAGACCTGGGACGGCACCGTCGCGGCGCAGAAGGCGCTGTCGACCGTCGTCCGGCTGCAGCGGGAGCGCGGACAGAAGTTCGGCGCGGTGCAGATCGTCGACATCCTGCTGGGGAAGCGGACCGGCAAGGTCATCCAGTTCGACCACGACCAGCTGTCCGTGTTCGGCATCGGCGAGGAGTTGTCCGAGTCGGAATGGCGGGGCGTCATACGGCAGTTGCTCGCCCAGGGGCTGCTCGCGGTGGAGGGCGAGTACGGCACGCTGGTGCTGACCGAGGCCAGCGGGGCGGTGCTGCGGCGGGAGCGGGACGTGCCGATGCGCAAGGAGCCGAAGAAGCCGGTGACCTCCCGGTCGGGGTCCTCGTCCGCCGGCTCCGGGCGGGGCGAGCGCAAGGGCAAGGCGGTCGCCGCCGAGCTGCCCGAGGAACTGCTGCCGGCCTTCGAGGCGCTTCGTGCCTGGCGTGCCGAACAGGCCCGTGAACAGGGCGTCCCGGCCTACGTGATCTTCCACGACGCCACATTGCGGGAGATCGCCACGGTGTGGCCGACGTCGGTGGGGGAGCTCGGCGGGATCAGCGGGGTCGGCGAGAAGAAGCTCACCACGTACGGGGAGGGGGTGCTGGAGGTTCTCGCGTCGCTGGGCGGGCCGTCGGGCTCCGCCCCCTCGGGCGACTCGTCCACGGCCTCTTCCTCGGCCCCTTCCCCGGCCCCGGCCCACGCCCCCGGCCACGACGCGGGAGCGCCGGACCACTGGCCGGAGATGGACGAGGAACCGGAGCCCGAGGACTGGATATAGGGCCGGGCTCCGGCCACGTCATCGGCAGCGGCGAGCCGCCGGGCCGGTCACAAGGCCCGGCCCGCGTAGGCCCTGACATCCGCGTCGGAGTCCGTCGTCGCCGTGGCGAGGGCGGCCCGGGCCTCCTCGGCCGTGCGGTGCCGGGTCAGCGCGAGCACGGCGGCCTTGCGGACGTCGGCGTTGGGGTCGGCCAGGGCCTTGGCGAGGGCCGGGACCGCCACGTCGGCGTCCGCGACGGACAGGGCCGTCGCGGCTCCGGCCCGCACCTGCCAGGCCGGCTCGGCCAGGGCGGCCACGGCGCGTGAAGCGAGCGGCGCCGGGCAGCCGGTGGTGCCCAGTGCTCCATAGGCAGCTGCCCGCACCAGGGCGTCGGGGTCGTCGAGGAGGCCGGTGAGGGCAGCTTCGATCGCGCCATCGGGGGCACCGGTGCCGTCCGGGACACCGCCCGCCGGCCGCTCGGCACTCACCGTGGCCAGGCCCTTGGCGATCGCGACCCGTACCTCGCGGGAGGGGTCGGTGCCCGCCGCACCGGCCAGTTCGCCGGCCGCGTCGACCGACACCAGGGCCCGTACGGCCTCGATGCGGACGGCGATGTCGGAGTCGGTGAGGGAGTCAGCGAACAGGGCTGCGTCACCGAGGCGCAGGGCGCGCAGGACGTCCAGAGCAGCCGCGCGGACCACCGGATCCGGCTCGGCCAGGGCGGCGGCGAGGCCGTCACGCAGATCGGGCTCGGCCGGGAGCGTCTCGACGAGCTCACGCAGTGACGCGGCCGCGGCGGCACGCACCTCGGCGGCGGTGTCGCGCAGGGCGGCGGCGAGCGCGGTGCCCGTCCCGGGCGGCAGCGTCTCGGTGAGCACGGCGACGGCCTCACGACGGACGGCGGGCGCCGGGTCCGCCAAGTACGGCTGGAGGGCGTCGAGTTCGGGCTCCTCCTCGGCGAGGGCGACGAGTTCGAGCAGGCGGGCGGAGGACTCCTCACCGGATGGGGCGGCGGCCGAGGCCTCCGGCGCCGGAGTGGGCTCCGGACCCGCCGTGCCCACCAGGGCCGCGACCGGCGCCACGTCCCGCGAGCCCGCCATGGCCACGTCCTCGGCGTGCACCTCGCCGAGGACACGGGACGGACCGCCGACGGGGTCGAAACCGTCGACGGGAACGAGATAGGGAGCCACGGGACGTGCCGTGAACTCCATGGCACCGGAGGGGGACTTGTGCAGATCGAGGTGGTGGAACCAGGACGTGTCGTCACGCCGGGGGTGGTCCAGGCGCTCGTGGTAGAGGCCCCAGCGGGACTCCGTGCGGGCCAGGGAGGAGCGGGCGGCCATCTCCGCGCAGTCGCGGATGAAGGTGACCTCGGCACAGCGCATCAGCTCGTGCGCGGTGCGGGCGCCCATCTCGGCGATGTCGGTGTGCATCCGCTGGAACGCCTCCAGGGCCAGCGACAGCCGGGCACCGGACTTGGGCGGGGCCACGTAGTCGTTCACGAAGCGGCGCAGCTTGTACTCGACCTGGGGCTGCGGCGGGCCCTCGGGGTTGCGCAGCGGGCGGTAGATCAGTTCGTGCGCCTCCCGGAGCTGCTCCGCGGGCAGTTCGCCCGTGTAGGCCTGGTACTGCGAGGCGTCCGCGCCCGCCAGGTCACCGAAGACGAACGCGCCGATCATGTAGTTGTGCGGGACGCAGGCCAGGTCACCGGCCGCGTACAGCCGCGGGACGGTCGTGCGGGCGTGGTCGTCCACCCGGACGCCGGAGGCGGAGTGGCCGCCGCACAGGCCGATCTCGGAGATGTGCATCTCGATGTCGTGGGTGCGGTAGTCGTGGCCGCGCCCGGAGTGGAAGGTGCCTCGGGTGGGGCGCTCGGTGGAGTGCAGGATCGTCTCCAGGGCCGAGACCGACTCCTCGGGGAGGTGGCTCAGCTTCAGGTAGACGGGGCCCCGGTCGGACGCCACCTCGGCGGCGAACTCGGCCATCATCTGGCCCGACCAGTAGTCGGAGTCGACGAAGCGTTCGCCGTGCCGGTTGACCTGGTAGCCGCCGAAGGGGTTGGCGACGTAGGCGCAGGCCGGGCCGTTGTAGTCCTTGATCAGCGGGTTTATCTGGAAGCACTCGATGCCGGTGAGTTCGGCGCCCGCGTGGTAGGCCATGGCGTAGCCGTCGCCCGCGTTGGTGGGGTTCTCGTAGGTGCCGTAGAGGTAGCCGGAGGCCGGCAGGCCGAGGCGGCCGCAGGCGCCGGTCGCGAGGATCACCGCGCCCGCGCGGACCTGGACGAACTGCCCGGTGCGGGTGTTGAAGCCGGCCGCGCCCACGGCCTGCCCGCCGGCGGTGAGGACGCGCACCGGCATGACCCGGTTCTCGATGCGGATCCTCTCCCGCATCTCGCGCCGCCGCAGCTGCCGGTACAGGACCTTCTTGACGTCCTTGCCCTCCGGCATCGGCAGTACGTAGGAGCCGGAGCGGTGCACCTGGCGGACGGAGTAGTCGCCGTGCTCGTCCTTCTCGAACTTCACGCCGTAGGACTCCAGCCGCTGCACCATGTCGAAGCCGCGGGTGGCTGTCTGGCGGACGGTGGACTGGTCGACGATGCCGTCGTTGGCGCGGGTGATCTCGGCGACGTAGTCGTCGGGTTCGGCCCGGCCCGGGATGACCGCGTTGTTCACGCCGTCCATGCCCATGGCGAGCGCGCCGGAGTGGCGCACGTGGGCCTTCTCCAGCAGCAGCACGTTCGCGCCGTGCTCGGCGGCGGTCAGCGCGGCCATGGTGCCGGCGGTGCCGCCGCCGATGACGAGGACGTCGCAGCTCAGTTCCTCGGCGTCGGCGAGGGACGGGACGGCCAGGGGGGTGTCCGCAGGGGGATTCACGGAGGTGGTCACCGGGGTGCCTTTCACGTACCGAGCGAGGTGAGGACGTCGCGCCGCAGGGCCACGCGCGCCGGGTCGTCGTGTGCGCCGCGCTCGCGCGGACGGGGGATGTCCCGGACGGCGACGAGGCCGCCCGCGCCGAGCAGGGCCACGCGGTCGCCGAGGAACAGGGCCTCGTCCACGTCGTGGGTGACGAAGACGACGGTGGCGCCCGTGCCCTGGAGCACCTCCACCAGCAGGTCCTGCATCCCGGCACGGGTCTGCGCGTCGAGCGCGCCGAACGGCTCGTCCATCAGGACGGCGCGCGGGCGTCCGGCCAGGGCGCGGGCCAGCTGGACGCGCTGGCGCTGCCCGCCGGAGACCCGGTGCGGCAACTGCCGTGCCTGCGAGCCGAGTCCGACCCGCTCCAGCCAGGCCTGGGCCTGCTCCCGGCGCTCGGCGCGGGGTACGCCGCGGATGGCGAGGGGGAGTTCGACGTTGGCGCGCAGGGTGCGCCAGGGGAGCAGGGCGTCCTCCTGGAAGACCAGGGCCCGGTCGGCCGAGGGGCCGGTCAGCGGGTGCCCGTCCTGGGCGATCTCGCCGGTGAGCGGCGACAGCAGGCCGGCCAGGGTGCGCAGCAGGGTCGACTTGCCGCAGCCCGAGGGGCCGACGACGGTGAGGATCTCGCCGGGCGCGATGTCCAGGTCGACCTTCTCCAGGGCGGTTGCGCCGGGGCGGCCGAGGGAGGCGTCGCTGAGGCTGAGGCGGGTGCCGCGCACCGGGGCGGCGCCGGAGGCGGTTTCGGACGAGGTGCCCGGGGTGGCGTCGGAGGCGGCCTGGGACGAGGCGCTCCGGGCGGTTTCGGACGAGGTGCCCGGGGTGGCGTCGGCCGCGGTCCGGGGCGAGGCGTTCCGGGCGGTCGCGGGCGGGGTGCCCGGGGTGGCGTCGGAGGCGGCCTGGGACGAGGCGCTCCGGGCGGTCTCGGACGAGGTGCCCGGGGTGGCGTCGGCCGCGGTCCGGGGCGAGGCGTTCCGGGCGGTCGCGGGCGGGGTGCCGGGGGCGGCCCCGGGCGGGGTGTTCGGGACGGTCTCAGACGAGGTGCTCATCGCGTGCCTCCTCGGATCGGGCACCGCCGGGGACGACGGCGGGGGCGGCCGGCGCCGGCTTCACGGACCGGCTTGGCCGGGGCGGCCGGGCACCGGGCACGTACGCGGTGCGGGGCAGCCAGCGGGTGAGGCGGCGGCCCAGGAGTTCCACGGCGGTGGAGGTGAGCCAGCCGAGCACGCCGATGGTGACCATGCCGACGAACACGCCGGGGTAGTCGACGACGGTGTAGTCCTGCCAGGTGCGGTAACCGACGCCGTACTGGCCGGAGATCATCTCGGCGGAGATCACACAGATCCACGAGACGCCGATGCCGACGGACAGACCGCCGAACACGCCGGGCAGCGCGCCCGGCAGCACGACCGAGCCGAGGATCCGCCACCGGCCGCCGCCCATGGTGCGCACGGCCTCCTCCCACACGGGCGTCAGGGCGCGCACCGAGTGCCGGGTGGAGACCAGGACCGGGAAGAAGGCGGCGGTGCAGGTGATGAAGACGATGCCCTGCTCGTTGGAGGGGAACAGCAGGATCGCGACGGGCACCAGGGCGATGGCCGGGATCGGCCGGATCACCTCCAGCACCGGACCGAGCAGGTCCTCGGCCAGACGCGAGCGCGCCACGAGCACGCCCGTGGCCACACCGAGGACGGCGGCCAGCAGGAAGCCGGTGAGGATCCGGGTGAGGCTGTCGGTGAGGTCCGTCCAGTAGTCCGGCCCGGACACCCGGGCCGCGAAGGCCCGGGCCACGTCGGTGACCGTCGGGAACTGCGAGAAGCGCAGCCACAGGTCGACGTCCAGGCTGGTCAGCGCCTGCCACAGGCCGAGCGCGGCGACCAGCGAGAGGACGCGCAGCGCATACCGCCTCACGACGCCCGCTCCAGAGCGTCGGCGTAGGAGACGACCCGCGCTCCGCCGTGCCCGGCGATGTACGCCTGCGCGGTGTCGGGCGCGACGAAGGGCAGCAGCCTGTCGCCGTCGGCCACCCACACGGCCTTGTCGGCGAACCAGAGGGTGCCGGTGGTGGTGTCGGGGACGTAGGCGGCGCGCAGGCCGTCGCGGTGCCCGGCGACGTAACGCAGCAGCTTGGAGGGGGAGTCGAAGGTGACGGTCTTGGAGGCGCCCTTGGGCCAGGCCTCGCTCGCGGCCGGTGCGGGCTTCGTGGCGAGATGCTTGGTGTACGCCGTCGTTCCGAGGGCCTTCTTCACGTACTGGTCGTCGACGAAGGAGTCGACGTCCACGTCTCCGGTGAGCTTCGCCGACTTGAGGATCGAGACGTCCTGCTTCAGCGCGGAGACGAGCTGGGGCTTGATGGCCGGGTCGAAGGTGGCGATGCCGTGATCGCCGTTGTAGAGGTAGACGACCTCGGCGGGCAGGCCCGTCGCCTTCGCGACCTTCTCGGCGGCGTCCACCGGGTGCTGGTTCAGGTAGTCGGTCGCCTCCGCCTGAGCCTTCAGGAACGCCTCCAGCACGGCCGGGCGCTGCTTCGCGAAGTCCTCGCGGGCGGTGACGCCGTGGAAGGTGGGCAGGTTCAGCCGGGCGCCGTCGTAGATCGCCTTCGCCTTGCCCTGGAAGGCGAGCAGGCCCGGCCAGGCGACGAACTGGGACAAGGCGTCCGTGCTGCCGGCCGCGAGGGCGGAGGCGCCGACGGAGGGCTGCTGGTTGAGCTTCTCGATGCCGCTGTCCGGATCGATGCCCGCGCGCTGCAGGGCCCGTACGAGGGTGCCGTCGGCGGCCGAGCCGACGCTCGTGGAGACCTTCTTGCCCTTGAGGTCCTTCAGGGAGGTCAGCTTGGAGTCCGGCGCGGTGACGATGGTGTTGAGGCCGCCGCGCAGG
This sequence comes from Streptomyces sp. NPDC056373, assembly GCF_042262425.1. Taxonomy (NCBI): domain Bacteria; kingdom Bacillati; phylum Actinomycetota; class Actinomycetes; order Kitasatosporales; family Streptomycetaceae; genus Streptomyces; species Streptomyces sp. NPDC056373. The sequence goes on along the minus strand of NZ_JBHJPX010000001.1, from coordinate 641,430 downwards.
TTGTAGCCGGTGACCGAGACCAGGCGGGTGGGGCTGTTCAGCTGCTTGCCGCGGGCCGCGTTGATGAGGAGCGGGAAGTCGCCCATCGAGCCGATGTCGATCTTCCCGGCGGTCATCTGTGCGGTGATGGGCGCGCCGGTGGCGTAGTCCTGCCAGTCGACCTTGTAGTGGACGCCGTCGTGCAGGGCGTTGAGCTGCTTCTCGAAGGAGCCGAGGGAGCGGAGCAGGGTACCCGCCGTGACGGTGTTGATCGTTCTGGACTGGTAGCCCACGGTGACGGTGACCGTGGAGCCGCTGCCCGCCTCCGCGTCACCGCCGCAGGCGCTGAGCGGGAGCAGGAGGACGACGGCGGATATCGCGACGGCTGTGCGTTTCAGGGTGGTTCGGGACATGGCGGTTTCGGCCTCTCACCGGAGCAGATAGGGCATGTTGACCGTGACGGCTCCGGTGGGGCAGCGGGCCGCGCACGGGCCGCAGTACCAGCACTCGTCGACATGCATGTAGGCCTTGCCGTTGCGCTCGTCGATGGCGAGGGAGTCCAGCGGGCACATGTCCACGCAGAGCGTGCAGCCGTCGATGCACTTCGACTCGTCGATGGTCACGGGCACGTCGGCCCGCTGGGGCGCCAAGGGCATGGCTGTCTCCAGGGATGTGCGCGAGCGGGTCGGCTACCGGTTCCGGTGCAGCAGGCCGCTCATGGTGATGCGGTCGCCGCGGAAGCGGATGAACTCCAGGTCGACCGGGCGGCCGTCCGCGAGGTGGGTGAGGCGTTCCAGCATGAGGACGGCGGCGCCGCGCGGGGCCTCGAGCACGGCGGCCGAGTGGGTGTCCGCGCTGACCGCTTCCAGGGTGATCTCGGCGTGGCCGAGGCGCTGTCCGGTGACGGCTTCCAGGAGGCGGAAGACGTCGGTGTTCTCCAGATCGGCGCCGAGCAGTTCGGTGCCGATGTCCAGGGGGATGTAGGTGAGGTCGAGGGACAGGGGCAGTCCGCCGAGCCTGCGCAGGCGTTCGATGTAGAGGACGTCGGTGCCGGGCGCGAGCCCGAGGCGGTCGGCGACCGGCGCGGGTGCCGGGGCGGGGCCCACGGTGCGGACCTCGTTGGTGACCCGGCCGTGCTCGCGGAGGGTTTCCGCGAGGCCCATCAGGCGGTCGAGGCCGTGGGGGTACTTGTGGGCCACGACCACGGTGCCGACGCCGGGCTGACGCTCCACGAGGCCCTCGGCCCGCAGCAGGTCGAGGGCCTCGCGGACCGTGTTGCGGCTCGCGCCGTACTCGGTGGCGAGGGTCGACTCGTGAGGGAGGATCCCGTCGGGGAAGGCCCCGGTGAGCAGCAGACGCCGGAGCAGGTCCGCCAGTTGCCGTGCCCGGTCGGCGCGCAGCCGTCGCCGCGCGCGGTGGGCGGCGACGGTGGTCGCGGCTCCCTGTCCGGCGTGGTCTCGGATGCGGTCACTGGGCATGGTTCGGACCATACCTATCCGATAGGAAAAGTGGTGTTGCAGGAATGTTGCGCCACTTGGAATGTGACGTGTCCGACGAGAGAGCTGGCCGTTTGACCGTCCCCTGACCGGATCCGCCACCGACCGCCCGGCCGGTGCGCCACCGACCGCCGGGCCGGTGCGCCACCGACCGCCGGGCCGGTGCGCCACCGACCGCCGGGCCGGTGCGCCACCGACCGCCGGGCCGGTGCGCCACCGACAGCCGGTCGCCTCTCGGGCGATCCCGCTCCGACCGCCCGCCGCCTCTCGGCCGGTGTGGCTACGACAGCGCCGTCAGGCCCGGTGCGAACGCGATCAGCAGGGGCAGCAGCGGCACGAGCGCCGCCGTGGTGGTGGTCAGGGCGCGGTGCCGGCGGCCCAGCCGGGGCGGGGGTTCCAGGAGCCGGTCGACCCGCTCGCCCAGCAGGCGGTGGCTGGAGGCGCAGGACAGGACACCACGGTGCTGGTTGAGCTCGATCAGGGCCAGGGCCGTGGTCAGGTGGCCGCAGCGGCGGGAGGCCGTGTCGTCGGCGGCCAGTTCGACCAGGCGGTGGGTCTGGTGGCAGAAATGGGCGAACAGCGGGATGCGGGGGAAGCCGGTGGCCAGGGCGGTGGACAGGTGCAGCAGCCAGTCGTGGCGGGCGCGGGCGTGGCCCCGCTCGTGGGTGAGGACGGCGTCGAGCTGGTGGCCGGTCAGACGGTGCAGGGCGCCTGTGGTGACGATCAGCTGGGGAGGATGGCCGGGCATCCACCAGGCGTCCGGGTACTCGTCCTCCAGGACCAGCAGCGGGCCCCGGGCCGCGGGCAGCCCGGCCGGCAGGTCGGGGGCACGCTCGCGCAGATGGGCCCGGGCCTGGGCCCGGCGCCGGCGGGCCTCGACGAGTTCCCGCGCGAGCATCGCGGTGGTCCAGGCGGCGCCGCAGGCCAGCAGCAGGGTGAGCGTGGCGGCCCACGGCGGGGCGGCGGACAGGTCGTACGCCGCGGTCACCGCGGGGGGTGCAGGGGCGAAGAGCTGCGCGCGGACCGTGCCGAAGACGGCCGCGGCGCCCAGGGAGAGCGCCGTCACGCACGCCAGCAGGACGGTGGCGACCAGGCACTGCCAGACCCACAGCGCGACCACCGGTTCCCGCTCGGGCCAGGACGCCCGGGTCAGCGCACGGGGGACGGGAACGGCGGCCGTCACGGCGACGACGCTCAGCAGGAGCAGGCAGACGGTCATGGCCACGGGCTCCGGTTCCTCGTCACAAGAGGGGCGGCTACGGGTCGTGCGGGGGAGAGCGGCAGCCGAGCGCACCGGTGGCCACGACGAGCGTGGCGAACGTGCGGGCACACCGCCCCGCGCCCAGTATGACGGGCCGGGCGGTGTGCGTCAGGGGGCTGACGGCAACAGAGGAGACGGAGGGGCGACCGTGGGACGCCCAGCGGAACCGGCTCCCGGCAGATCCGCCTCAGCCCGGACCACCCGCCCCGCCACCTCACCTCGCTGAGCCCGCCCCGTACGCGGCGGGTTCAGCCCCGGACCACCCGTCCCGCCCCGTCACCTCGCCGAGCCCGCCACGCATGCCGCGGGTTCAGCCCCGGACCACCCGTCCCGTCACCTCGCCGAGCCCGACCCGCACACCGTCGGGTCCCGGGGCCCAGGCCGTGAGGGTCACCTCGTCGCCGTCCTCCAGGAACGTGCGCTTGCCGTCGGGAAGTTCCAGCGGATCGCGGCCGTTCCAGGTCAGCTCCAGCAGGGAGCCGCGCTCCCGTTCCGCCGGGCCGCTGACCGTGCCGGAGCCGTAGAGGTCGCCGGTGCGCAGGGAGGCCCCGTTGACGGTCATGTGGGCCAGTTGCTGGGCGGCCGTCCAGTACATCGTGGAGAAGGGCGGCTCGGAGACGACGTGGCCGTTGACGGCGACGCTGATCCGCAGGTCGTAGCCGCCGGGTTCCTCGTCGCTGTCGTCCAGGTAGGGCAGCAGCTCGTGCGTCCGGGCCGGGGGCGCCACGAGGGCCTCCTCCAGGGCGTCCAGCGGGGTGATCCACGCCGACACCGACGTGGCGAAGGACTTGCCGAGGAACGGGCCGAGGGGCACGTACTCCCAGGCCTGGACGTCGCGCGCGGACCAGTCGTTGAGGAGGCACAGTCCGAACACGTGCTCGCGGAAGTCGCCGAGGGCCACCGGCGCGCCCATCCGGGACGGCACGCCGACGACGAAGCCGACCTCGGCCTCGATGTCCAGGCGGACGGACGGGCCGAAGACGGGAGCGGCGTCCGTGGGGGCCTTGCGCTGCCCGGACGGCCGTTGGACCTCCGTGCCGGAGACGACGACCGTGCCGGAGCGGCCGTGGTAGCCGATGGGCAGGTGCTTCCAGTTGGGGGTGAGGGAGTCCTCGGCGTCGGGCCGGAACATCTGCCCGACGTTGCGGGCGTGGTTCTCCGAGGCGTAGAAGTCGACGTAGTCCGCGACCTCGAACGGCAGGTGCAGGGTCACCGACGACAGAGGGTGGAACAGCGGCGCGACGGTCTCGCGGTGGGACGGCACCGTCACCCAGGCGGTCAGCGCCCGGCGGACGTCCGACCAGGCCGTGCGGCCGGCGGCCAGCAGCGGGTTGAGGGTCGGCTGCGCGAGCAGGGAGGCGTAGGGCGAGCCGAGCGCGTGGGCCGCGGCGCCCGCGTCCAGTACGTGGTCGCCGAGCCGGACGCCCACGGCCCGGTGGGACGAACCGGGCAGGGAGAACACGCCGTACGGCAGGTTGTGCGGGCCGAAGGGGTCGCCCTCGGGGACATCGAAGGGGGGCATCGGGTGCTGCCTCGCTTTCGGGTGTGCCATGTCGTCGCCACGTGTTCGTGGTCATGCCACACGTTACGGGTGACGCGCCGGTCCTGGGCAGAGTCCGAGGAGGCGGAGAGGGGCGAACGGGGCAGGTGGGCCCGGGTGGGACCGGACGGGGCGACTCCGGCGCGCCGGACGGGACGCCGCATTCGTACGTGCCGGAAGTTATCCACAGGACGCGACGCAATCTTGACGGAGCGGTGCGAACGGGGCGACTCTGGGCGGGTGCCGGAAGGCCTCGGGGAGGGGGCTTTCCCACGGCACATCTGGGGGGCGGATGGCCATAGGGGAGGCCGGTCCGGGTTCGGTACGGCGTGGTGCACAGCCGAAGCGGCTGGAAGAGACCATGCGCGTCCGGCTCGGCCGGGAATGTGTGTACGTACCGTCGTGCCGTTTCGGGCTGTACGTGGCGCTGCGCCACTGGTGCCCGCCCGGCGGACGGGTGCTGATGTCGCCGGTCAACGACGACGTGATCTTCTTCGTCGTGCTCGCGGCCGGACTGCGCCCGGTGCAGGCGCCGTTGAACCCGCTCGACGCGTCCATCGACATCGATGCCGTGCCGGACGGGGTGTGGGGCTCGGTGTCGGCCGTGCTCACGACGAACCTGTACGGAAACCCGGACCCGGCACCGCGCCTCAGGCGAAAGTGCGACGCGCTGGGGATCCCGCTGTTCGAGGACGGGGCGCACGCGATCGGCAGCCGGGTGGGGGACCGGCCGGTCGGGGCATGGGGCGAGGCGTCCGTGTTCAGCCTGTCCAAGCACGTCGGCGCCAAGGCCGGAGGCATGCTCTCGCTCGCCGACCCTGGGTTGCGGGAGGCGGTGCAGAAGACCTGCGAGGGACTGCTCGCGCCGCGCCGGGCGAGCGCCGAACTCGCCTATCTGGTCCGGCCGTACGCGGAGGCGGCGGTGCGCGGGATGCGGCTGCGGCGCGCCGCCTGGGCCGCGATCCGGTTGCTGGGGCTGGCGGACCGCGAGGAGATCCGGATGCCGCTGCGCCCGGACGAACTCGCCCTCGCCGCCCAACACACGCCCGGGCTCGACGCCCACCACCCGTGGGTACGCGTCGACATGCACGACTACCGCCTCCGGTCCGGCCGGCTGCGGCTGCGGCGCATCGGGCACAAGCTCGACCGGCTGGACGACGTGCTGGACGCCTGCCGGGCGGGCACCGAACTGCTGCTGTCCACCCCATGGGCCAAACTGCGCGAAGGCCAGGGGACGCAGCCGCTGTTCCGGGTCCCGCTGTTCGTGGCCGACCGGGACGCGGCGATCGCGGCGCTGGCGCGGCAGGGCATCGTGGTCGGCTACCTCTACGACCCGCCGCTGGACGACTACGCAGGTGCGGAGTTCACCGACCCCTCACCGGCCCCCGAGGCGGCCCGCTGGTTCGCGCGGCACGCGCTGCCCGTGGACCCGCTGCGGGCACGGGCGGTCATCGAGGTGCTGGAGCGGTCCGGGGCGCAACCGGCCCCGGCGCCGGGAGAGCTGCCCGGGAACCGGCCGGCATCGGGAGGGCTGGGACACTCCCGTGGCTGACATCCAGGTGCACGAGCCCGCCGCCGCGCGCACCGACGGCGGCGGGCCGAAGCCTGCCGACAGCGACCACACCCACGACTCGCTGTTCAAGAACGCCTACTTCCTCATGCTCAGCACCGGCGTCTCGGCCGTACTGGGCCTGGGATTCTGGCTGGTTGCCGCCCGCTACTACACGGAGGAGGCCGTCGGTCAGGGCTCGGCCGCGATCGCCGCGATGCGGCTGCTCGCCAGCATCACCGCGACGACGATGATCGGCGCCGTCGTCCGCTTCGTCCCGCGCGCGGGACGCGAGACCGGACGGCTGGTGTGGGGCACGTACGTGGCCAGTTCGCTGGTCGTGGCGCTCGCCGCCGCCGTCTTCCTGCTCACGCTCGACGCCTGGGGAGCGTCCTACGCGCCGCTGGGCACGCCCCTGGCGGGTGCCGTTTTCGTCGCCGCCTGTGTGGCCTGGGCGTTGCTCACCCTCCAGGACGGGGTGCTCACCGGGCTGCGCAAGGCGGAGTGGGTGCCCGCCGGGAACGCGGTGTTCTCGGTCGGCAAGCTGGCCCTCCTGGGCGTCTTCGCCGGCACGCTGCCGGTCCTCGGCATCTTCGTCTCCTGGGCGGTGGCGATCGCCTTCTCCACGCTGCCGCTGGGCTGGCTGATCTTCCGCCGGCTCATCCCGCGCCAGGCGGCGGCCGACGGTGACAAGGAACCCCCGAAGATCCGGGACATGGGCCGCTTCCTGGCCGGCGACTCGCTGGGCGCCCTGTTCAGCCTGGCGATGATCAACCTGCTGCCGGTGATGGTCGCGGTCCGCTTCAGCGCCGCCGAGAACGGCTACTTCTACGTGGCCTACACCGTCGGCGGCACGATGGAGTTCATGGCCATCAACATGGCCTCGTCGCTGACCGCGCACGCCTCGCACGACCCGCGCCAGCTCGCCGACGGAGTCCGGGGCGCACTGCGGCGGATGACGCTGCTGCTGGTCCCGGTCGTGGCGGTGCTGGTCGTCTTCGCCCCGCAGATCCTCACGCCCTTCAGCCCCGACTACGCCGAGCACGGCTCGACCGTGCTGCGGCTGCTCGCCCTCGGTGCCCTGCCCCGGGTCGTGGTGGAGCTGTACATCGGCGTCCTGCGCGTACAGGGGCGCACGGGTGTGCTGGCCGCGCTCCAAGGGGCCATGTGCGCCCTGGTGCTGGGCAGCGCGGCCGTGCTGTTCACCCCGTCCGGGATCGCGGGAGCCGGCTGGGCGGTGCTGCTGAGCATGACGCTGATCGCCGTGGTCTCCACGGCCGGACTGCGCGCGGCCCTGCGCCACGACGACAGCACCCCCGCCGTCCGTCCGCAGGCCGGCCCCGTCTACGGCACCCAGTGGGCGAAACTCAACGCCACCGCCGGATACGGCACGACCTGGGCCCGCCGGGCCGCCTACCGGTCCAGGGACGGCGACCAGGACACGGTCACGCTGTTCATCGGGCGCCCCGGCTACGAGCGCGAGGCGCTGCAGGCGGACACCCTGGCGCTCATCGTGCGGCCGGACGGACCGACCAGGGAACCACCGCCCCACCAGCCCTCGGAACCGGACCTGAAGCCGCAGGAGCGGCGGCTGCGAGGGGCCCTGTGGAGCCTGCTCGGTGTCGCCGTCGTCTTCTTCTGGGCCCCGCTGCGGGACCTGCCGTGGCTCGACCGGGCGACCGAGACCGCTCTGTCCGGGCGTCAGCTGCTGGAGGGCCTGCCCCTGCCGTCGCTCACCGCGGGCGGCCTGCTGCTCGTGGTGTTCGTCGCCGCCGTCACGCTGAGCACCCGGCGCGACCCGTGGTTGCCCGGCACGGCACTGTGCGCCGTCCTGTGCGCCCTGTACGCCGCCCCGATCGCCCTCGGACGGGAACCGCGGCCGGTGCACGGGGCGTTGTACGAGAAGACCGCCGGCTTCCTGGCGGACGCGGTGGGCCTCGACGGGCCCGAGCCGCTGCTGCGCTGGGCGCCGCCGGTCTGCCAGCTGCTGTGTCTCGTACCGCTGGGGCTGCTGCTCGCGAGCGCGGGCGGCCGGCTGACGTGGCCGGGGCGCTGGGGGGTTCTGTATCTCGTCGCGGTCGGCGGCTGGGTGTGGCGCGACGCGCTCGCACCCCTCGCGCCGCCCCTGCTCGTCGTCCTCACGCTGCTCCTGCTGCTCCGCCGCGCCGCCTCGGCGTGGGCGCGCTCCCGCACCACGGCCTCGACCGGCCCCCCGGCCGGCCGAACGGCCGACAGAACACCGGCCGACCGGCCCCGCGACTGATCACACCCGAAGCGGAGACGGATCCCGAGCCGAGACCGCTGACATCCGAAGCCGAGACCGCTGACACCCGAAGCCGAGACCGATCCGAGCTCAGGCCCGAAGAGAGCCGAAGAGAGCCGAAGAGAGCAACAGCCAGGGGGGAACCACCGTGCGTCCGCCAGTCACACCGAGGGAGAGATCCACGCCGGAACCCACACCCGCACGGGACGGCGCGAACACCCCCGCCGGTAGCCCCGAGACCGCCAGTCAGTCCTCCAGCCCCACCTCCTCGGAGTCGTCGAACCCCGCCCACGAGCCCGTGACGGACCTGTCCGACCTGCCCCCCGCCTGGTCCGGCCGCCGTGCCCTCGCCTGGCCCGGCGTCCCGCTGCTCGTCGCGCTCGCGCTCTGGGTGTATGCCGTGCGGCACACCGACGTCTCGCGGCTCGACGACTACGGGCTGGTCAGCGCGCTGCACCCGGCCTTCTGGGCAGGGCTCGCGGTGCTCACCACCGGGTTCTGGTTCACGGTCCGCGACGCGCGCCGCTCGGGAGCCTGGTCGGCGGCGTACGTGCTGGGCCTGCTGGTGATGGAGCGGGCCACGCAGGCCGTGCTGTACCCCACCCCGCTGTACGCCTGGGCGTGGAAGCACGAGGCGGTCGTCGACCACCTGCTGACGGCCGGCGGACTGCAGAGCGCCGACCAGGTCGGCGACATGGCGGTGTACGACCAGTGGCCGGGCTTCTTCGCCGCCCAGGCCGCCCTGCAGCGGCTGCTGGGCGTGGACTCGACGGCGATGTACATGGCCTGGTGGCCCCTGGTCTCCAGCCTGATGCTGCTGCTCCCGCTCCTGCTGATCTACCGCACCTTCACCGAGGACCGGCGGCTGATCTGGACCGCGGTCTGGCTCTTCTACGTCGCCAACTGGGTCGGCCAGGACTACTTCTCCCCCCAGTCCATGGCGTACGCGCTGCACGTGGGGGTGCTCGCGGTCGTCCTGCGGCGCTTCGGCCGGTCCGCCGTGCGGCGGGGACAGCCGCGGCAGGCGGTGTGGACGGTGGTGATCACCGTCATGATCGTGGCGATCGTCATCTCCCACCAGCTCACCCCGGGCATGCTGGTCGTCTGCCTGCTCGCGCTGTGCCTGAGCCGCCGCTACCGCGACTGGGTCCCGGTCGTCACGACCGTCGTGATCTTCCTGGCCTGGTGCCTCACGGCCGCGCTGCCCTTCCTGTCCGCCGCGATGCCGGACATGATCCGCTCCATCGGCGACGTCGGGGCCAACGTCGAGACGGGCTACGGCGCCACCCCGACCGGGACCGGGGCGATCGCGACGTCCTGGGCGGCCCGGCTGCTGTCCGGTTCGGTCCTGCTGCTCGCGGCCGTCGGCGTGTGGCGCCAGCGGGTCCTGCGCCACCGCGCCCGGCCCCTGCTGCTGGTCGCGGCGGCCCCGCTGCCGATGTTCGCGGCGAGCAGCTACGGCAGCGAGATGATCTTCCGGGTGCTGCTGTTCATGCTGCCCGGCGCCGCCTTCTTCGCCGCCGCGGCGCTGCTGCCCAAGGTCCGCACCCTGGCCGCCGACGCCGCCGCGCGGGAGGCAGGCAACCGGAAGGCCACCGACAACCCCGCCCGGGCCCGCCGGTGGGGCATCGGCACCTGGGTGCCGCTGGCCGCTCTTCTCGGCACCACCCTGGCGTTCGTGCCCGCCTACTCGGGCAAGGACCGGATCAACTACTTCCCGCCCCAGGAAGTGGCCCTCGTACGGCAGCTCTTCGACCAGGCGCCCGACGGCTCGCTGGTCGTGGCCGCCAACCGCAACTACCCGGACGCCTACGCCGACTACTGGAGCGTCGACCACTACTGGTTCCTCGACGACGGCCGCAGCCACGTCGACAAGATCGTCAAAAGTCCCGCCGCCACCCTCGCGCGTGACATGGCCGGAGTGGAGCGCCCGGCCCGGGCCTACTTCCTGCTCACCCAAGGGCAGCTGGCCAACTCCGAGATGAACGGGCAGCTCGACCAAGCGCAGCTGGAGCGCATCCAGAAGTCCGTCGCCGCATCGCCGAGGTTCCGGCTCGTGGCGGAGAACAGCGCCGGATGGCTCTACGTACTGAAGCAGGCTGAGGGAGCGGAGCGATGACACCGCAGGAACTCGTGGTCCGGATGCTGCCCCCCTTCGGCGGCTGGCTGGCGCTGGCCGCGCTCGCCCTGCCCGGCGGATCGCCGCTGCGGGGCGCCGCGGTCGTGCTCTTCCTGGCGGCGGGGCCGGGCGCGGCCGTGGTCAGAGTCTGCGCCCCCGCCCTGGGGGCGCGGCCCGCCGAAGGGCCCGTGGAGCGCCGGGACCCGGACTTCGCCCGCCACTCCGACCTGCTGGAGCGGCTGATGCTGACGCTGTTCCTGAGCGTCGGTGCCGTGATGCTCGTCGCGACCGTGCTGATCGCCACGCACACCTTCAGCGCGCAGCGGGTGCTGTTGACGCTGACACTGCTGACCACACTCACCGCGTTCTGCCCGCCGCTGCGCGCCTCCCCGCAGCCGAGGGCGACACCGAGGACACCGAAGGGTTCCGCTCAGTGAGGTTCCACCGCCCCCACCGTCCCTCTCGCCGCACGCCGAGCACGACCGGAGGACAGCACCGGAACGACCCGCACAAGGCACAGGCCACCGGCCCGCCGGCATCAAGCCGCCGCCGACTGCTGATCACGTCCGCCACGGTCGTCAGCGCGGTCCTGGTCGCCGTGCTCGCCCTGCGCAACGCCTCCGGGCCGCAGGAGCAGGGAGCGGCCGGGTCCCCGGCGGACTGCCACCCGACGGCCCTTCTGGTCCCGCCCTGCGGCGCCTGGTTCGGGGCGTTCGTGCCGCACGAGCGCGACGACCTGCCGCAGAAGGTGCGCGCCTATGAGGAGAAGGTGGGCCGTGAGCTGGACATCGTGTACACGTACCACGACATGTCCCTGCCCTCGGGCACCCGGCGGGAGGGCCAGTTGCTCACCCCGGAGGAGCGGCAAGTCGGCGAGGACCACCTGCTGCTGCTCTCCTGGGAGAGCAAGTGGTGGGGCGGCACCAGGCAGCAGCAGCCGACCTGGAAACGGATCGCGGACGGCGAGCTGGACGACAGGGTCATCGACGTCCAGGCCCGGCGCATCAAGGACTACGGCAAGAAGGTGTTCCTCTCCTTCGACCTGGAGATGGACACCCGCACCCCGGCAAGCGGCACCCCCGCCGACTACGTGAAGGCCTACCGGCACATCCACGACCGGTTCCGCGCACTGGGCGTGGACAACGTGGTCTGGACGTGGATCACCACCGGATACCTGAACCACGCCGACGAGATCGAGAAGATGTACCCGGGCGACGACTACGTCGACTGGATCGGCTACAACCAGTACAACTACTACCTCTGCCACGACGCGGGCTGGCTGACCTTCGCGCAGACCCAGAAGGCCACGCACGACTGGATCCGCGCGAACATCTCCGACGACAAGCCGCTCATGCTCTCGGAGTTCGGCACCGCTGCGGACGCGGACCGTCCGCAGCGGCAGGCCGAGTGGTATGCGCAGGTGCCCGGCGTGCTGAAGGGCCTGGACGGCGTCAAGGCCGCCCTCCAGTGGAACTACCGCGACCCCGGACCGCACTGCAACCTGGCGGTGGCGAACGACGCGGCCTGGAGCAGCCTGCGCAAGGCCGTCTCCGACCCGTACCTGAACCAGCCGCTCCGGTGACCCGGGCCGGGGTCAACCCGCGAACTCGGGCCCGTGCACGACCGCACGGGCCCGCCGGTACCACCGCCACGCGATCGTCTTCGGCCCGTCCCGGTAGGGCGCGACCCGCGCGCCCGCCCCGGCCAGCCAGTCCTCGACATCGGCGACGGTGTGGGTACGCCGGACGATGAGCCGGGCGATGCGGTACCGCTCGTCGCGGTCGGAGCTGAGGGCGTGCCGCACGGCCGTCGCCGTCTCGTAGCCGGCCCGGGCCGACATGGCCCGTACCCGGGGGCTGTTGTAGCCGTGCGGGTAGGCGAGGTGCCGGATCTCGTGCCCGAGGGCGTCCTCCAGTACGGCCTTGGAGGTGCGCAGTTCGTACGCCAGGGCCTTGGCGGACAGGGTGTCGAGCTGGGCGTGCGTCACGGTGTGGCTGCCGATCTCCATGCCGGAACGTTCCAGCTCCGCGGCGGCGGCCAGACGCATCATCGGGGCGGGCGGCAGCAGACTGCGGCCGCCCGGGGCGATGGCGCCGGTGGTCAGATAGGCGGTGGCGGGCAGCGCGCGTGCGGCCAGGGCCTCGGCCGTGGGACCGGGCAGATCGGCGAAACCGTCGTCGAAGGTGAGCAGCACGGGCCGGGGCGGCAGCGGCGCCCGCCCGGCCAGGTGATCGGCGATCGCGCTGATCGTGACGGGCGTACGACCGCTGCGGACCACGGCGTCGAGATGCGCGGCGAACTGCTTCGGCGTGACCGTGAACTCGGCGATCCAGTCCGGAGGATCGTCCATCACCGAGTGGTACAGGAAGACGGGGAGGGCGGGAGTGCCGTCGGCAGGCGGCGGGGACGCCGGCCGCTCGCCCTCCCGGGGCGGGGACGTCGGCCCTTCGCCTTCGCGCGGCGGGGACGTCGGCCGCTCGCCTTCGCGCGGCGGGGACGTCGGCCCTTCGCCTTCGCGCGGCGGGGACGTCGGCCGCTCGCCTTCGCGCGGCGGGGACGTCGGCCCTTCGCCCTCCCGGGGCGCGTACGTCGGCCGCTCGCCCTCCCTCGGCGGGGATACCGGCCCCTCACCCTCCCGCGCCGGGGATGCCGGCCCCTGGCCGTCCCACGCGCCCCGAGCCGCCCGGCCTCTGCCGTCCGTCTTCATCTCGCCCCCCGGGCCGTCTTCTCACGAGCGGTCGCGCGCAGCACCCGCCGCGCCTTCAGATAGCCGACCGGCCCGTACAGCATTCCCCTGCGCTGCAGCCGCGACAGCCGCCGTGGCCAGGGGTGCGTGCGGGCGTCGTGGTCGCCCGGAGCGCCGGCGCTGTCCGCGCCGTCCGCTCCGTCCGCACCGTTCGTATCGCGTACCGCCGTCAGCGCGCGGGCGTGGGCGAGTCCGCGGGGCAGCCTCGCGAGGAACGCGGGCAGCAGCGCGGGCCGGTTCACGAGCACGGCGGTGAGGTAGGCCGTGAGTCCGGCGCCGTAGCCGTAGGCCTGCGTCTCCAGGTCCCGCCAGGTTTCCCGGTGGTGGTGCCACACCAGGGCGTACGGCGTGTAGCGCAGCCGGTGCCCCTGTGCCAGGACGCGCACGAAGCCGTAGAGGTCGTCGCCGCCCCGGGCCGCCGTCCCGGCCCCGGTGGCCGGGTCGAAACCGCCGACGGAACGCAGCACCGCGGTGCGGAACGCCATGTTCGCGCCCGAGCCGAACCGTCCGGCCGTGAACGGGAACAGCGGCTCGTCGCCCGGCGGGTGCGCCGGGTCGTACGTCCTTGGAGTGAAGCCTTTCGCGAAGCCGCCGTGGCTCTCCAGCAGCACCTGGGCCGGAGTGGTCAGCCGCGCGGGCAGGATCAGCCCGGTGCTGCACCCGAGCCCGGGGTCGGCGGCGAAGGGCCCGGTCAGCTCGGTCAGCCAGCGCGGATCGGCGACCACGTCGTCGTCGGTGAAGGCGACCACCTCGCCGCCGACGGCGTCCAGCCCGGCGTTGTGGGCGGCTGCGAGCCCCGGAACGGGCTCAGAGACGTACCGCACCCGCTCGGCGTACTTCCGCTCGACCAGCTCCCGCGTCTCGCTCGTGACGGGCGCGTTGTCGACCACGACGATCTCGAACCGCGGATGGTCCTGCGCCAGCAGCGAGTCCAGCGCCCGGGCCAGCTGCCCGGCCCGCTCCCGGGTCGCCACGACGACGCTCGTGATCGGAGGCTCCCCGGACCCGCCGACGTCGCCGCTCGTGATCGGCGGCTCCCCGGACCCGCCGACGTCGGCGGGCCCGCATTCCGCCCGGGCCCGCTCCGCCAGTACGGCCCTCGGATCCGCCCCTTCCGGCACCCGCCCGAGCAGCGTCCCCACGGGCCGGCCGCCCCTCCTGACCAGCACGAACACCTCTCCGTGCGTCACGGGCGGACTCCCCGGGCCGGGTCTGAGCACCGCCTCGTCACCGTCGAGGTCCAGCTCGGCGACCTGCACCGCCCCGATGTCCAGGAACCGCCGTATCTCCTCCTGCGCACGCACCGAACGGGCCATGCGCCCACCCCCCTTGTGTGTCAGGTACGACGCAGCCGAGCCGCGCCCTTGAGCGTCCGCGCGGCCAGTGACGCGAGCTGCGGCCTGCTGCGGACGAAGCTGTGCGCGCGGCGGGCCGGCTCACGGCTCAGCCAGTGCAGGGTCGCGCCCACCCCCGGACGGGTCACCGCGCCCTCGTACACGGGCAGTTCGCCCGTCTTCAGCGCGTCCTTGTACTCGGCCGCGCCCCGCCCCAGGTCGAGCGTGCCGATGCCGGCGGCGGCCGCCGCCTCGGCCATGCGCAGATGCAGCACCAGACCCGGCGAGAACTTCGCGAACTCCGGGTCGTAGGACGGGAACCAGCAGGCCAGTACGGAGGCGGAACGCAGTCCGAAGTGCGCGGCGACGGGCCGCTCACCGGCGTACAGCACGGACAGCGTGCCGCTGCACTCCGGTGCCCGGGTCCGGGCCAGCTGCCCGACGAGCCGGGTGATCCACTCCTGGGCGAACCGGTCGCGGCGGCCGGTCCTGCGGTACTGCGCGGACTTCCATTCCATGAGCGTGCGCAGCGCGGCCGGGTCCCGCTCGTCGAACACGAACCGCAGTTCACCGGCCTGCCGGCCCAGCCTGCGCTCCTTGGCCAGGGTCGTCTTCAGGAACTTCGGCGCCTGTGCGCGCAGCACCGACTCGTAGGTCTCGTAGCCCTTCTCCACGTCGATGACGTAGGTGGCGTACTCCTCGGCCGCGTACCGGACGAACAGCCGCTGCTCGGCCTCCAGATTGTCGAAGGCGAAGCTCGACAGCGAGCATGCCTTCAGCAGTTCGCCCGTCTCGACGTCCAGGCCCGGCCGCAGGATCGCGCCCTGTGCGTCCGAGACGCCCAGTCCGATCGCCCTGCCCTGCCCCAACGGGCCCCGCTCATAGGGCAGGAAGCCGGCCGGCTCCGGCCCCTCGTACACCACCGCGATCCGGGCCCCCGGCCGGAACAGGCCGACGGCTTCGGTGAACTCCGGCTCCATGAAAGGGTTGCGCGGTGCCTTCGAGGCGGCGCGCAGCGCACGCCAGCGCTCCCTCTCCCCTTCGCCGAGCTCCCCGGGCCCGGCCACGCGAATGCGCCCACTGTTCAACCCGACCCCCCGATCAAGTCCCCCCTGGACACATGGAAGGTACCGCTCTATGCGGCCTCACGGGTAGGTAGCGGAGCATGTTGTTGCCAACCGGTGCAGAGGCCTTCAACCGGGCAATCGGCGTCCGCCGTGCGATGAAACGAAGGGGCGCGCTGTCCGTATTCTCTGATCATGGCCGCACCCCTCGCATATTCACTCATCGCCACCGATCTGGACGGGACGCTGCTGCGCGGCGACGACACCCTGTCCGACCGGTCCCTCGCCGCGCTCGCGCGGGTGGCGGACGCCGGTGCCCAGCACCTCGTGGTGACGGGCCGGCCGGCGCCGAGAGTGCGGCCGCTCCTGGACGACCTCGGGTGCACGGGGCTCGCGGTGTGCGGGCAGGGCGCGCAGGTGTACGACGCCGGCGCGGACCGGCTGCTGTGGTCCATCACCCTGGACCGGGAGCTGGCGGAGACCGCCCTCGGCAAGATCGAGGCCGAGGTGGGGCAGGTCTACGCGGCGGTCGACCAGGACGGGGTGGACGGGCTCACGCTGATCGAGCCGGGCTATCTGATGCCGCACCCGACCCTGCCCGCGGTCCGGGTCGAGCGGCGCGAGCAGCTGTGGGACGAGCCCATCAGCAAGGTGCTGCTGCGGCACCCCTACCTGACGGACGACGAGTTGGCGGCGACGGCCCGCTCGGTGGTCGGCTCCCTGGCGACGGTGACGATGTCGGGGCCCGGCACGGTCGAGCTCCAGCCGTGCGGGATCACCAAGGCGACGGGCCTGGCGCTGGCCGCCGAGCACCTGGGGCTGCGGCCGGCGGACACCATCGCCTTCGGCGACATGCCCAACGACATCCCGATGTTCGACTGGGCCGGTCACGGCGTCGCGATGGCCAACGCCCACCCCGAACTGAAGGCCGTGGCCGACGAGGTCACCCTGTCGAACGAGGACGACGGCATCGCCGTCGTCCTCGAGCGACTGCTGGGCGGGTCGGCTCAGTACGGGCCGTTGACGTTGTCGATCGAGCCGTAGCGGTCGGCCGCGTAGTTGCAGGCCGCCGTGATGTTGGCGACCGGGTCGTACGGGTCGAAGGAGGTGCCGGGCACGTGGTAGGCGGCGAACGTCGGGTCGATCACCTGGAGCAGGCCCTTGGACGGGGTGCCCGCGGCGGCGTTCGAGTCCCAGTTGTTGATCGCCAGGGGGTTGCCGGACGACTCGCGCATGACGTTGCGGTAGATGCCGTCGTAGGAGCCCGGGATGCCCCGCTGCGCCATGATGTCCAGCGACTCGCGGATCCACCCGTCGAGGTTGTTCGCGTAGGTCTTCGCGGACGCCTGGGTGGCCTGGGCGACGCCGCCGGCGGGCTTCGCGGCCGGCTTGGCGGGGGCGGACGACTGGGTCGCCGTCTTCTTCGGGGCGATCGGCTTGGTGGTCTTCACCTTGAGCTTCAGCCCCGGGTGGATCAGCTTCGGGTTGTCGCCGACGACCGCGCGGTTGTCCTTGTAGAGCTGCTTCCAGCCGCCCGAGACGTCGTACTTGTCCGCGATGCGGGCCAGCGAGTCGCCCTTGACCACGGTGTACGTCAGGGACTTGGCGGGCTGGGCCGCCTGCTTCACGGACTGCGCGACGGGGGCGCTCTGGGGTTCGGCGGCGCTCGCGTGCGTGGCGCCGAGGAGCGGAAGGGTGAGTGCGGCTCCGCCGGTGCCCAGGGCGACGATGCCTCGGGTCAGCGGGTTGGTTCTGGGGCGACGGTGCGTGCCTCGTCCGGCCATGGCGATGTTCCTCTCCGGCGCCTGCGAGGTGAGCTGTCGGGTTCGGGCCGGGAGGTGCCCGGCCGCGTACGGCGCTGTGTGCCGTACGCGGCTTCACCCCGAGCCGTGCCGCTGTGCGGCCCGGCGACTTACCTGGGTCCCCCGCTCCTGCCACGCGTGAGTGAGTCGGTTGATGTGGGGAGTCCGGGCGGCGGCAGGATTAGGCGTCCGCCGGACAGGGCCGGAACGTATGCGAGAGCACATGTCGGGAACAAGCACCTCAGTCACATATTGCGCGGTTGACCTTGGTCGGGGGCGTTTGGGCGGCTTGATCCTTTGCGGTAGCCAAGCCTCAACTGGCTTTCGGGGGAAGGCGGTACGGGCCGGTGCGGAAGCGCGGCGGAAAAGGGGAAGAAGTGATTCAACTCACTGATCACGAGTCTGCGGGGCAATTTCCGCCAAGGGGAATTCAGTGACTCATCACGGCAAATCGTGCATAACTCCCTACCCCCGGGTAGGTCGATAAATATCTGTTCTTATGGGTTGATCGAAAACATAGCGGTCGTGATCGGATACCACCCGGCCTGTAACCACGGGCGCTGGCGGTGATCGAAACGTGACCGGATACGCTGACTCGAGTGAGGGCAGCGACCTATCGACAATCCGCGTAATCACCGGCAGACACAGCAGACAGGAGACCCCTCGTGACCGACGTCGGGCCGTTCGGGCTGAGCGTGCGGGACCAGGCTCTGGAAGCCGACGTCCAGGCCGGATTGACGGCTGTCGAGGAAGGCTTGCTCGAGGCCACCAAGAGTGAGGTGCCCTTCATCACGGAGGCCGCCCAGCATCTGGTGCGGGCCGGTGGCAAGCGGTTCCGCCCGCTGCTCGTGATGCTCTCCGCCCAGTTCGGTGACCGCCACGCGCCCGGGATCGTGCCGTCGGCCGTCGTCGTGGAGCTGACCCACCTCGCCACGCTCTACCACGACGACGTCATGGACGAGGCCGCCGTGCGCCGTGGTGTCGCGAGTGCGAACACCCGCTGGGGCAACTCCGTCGCGGTCCTCACCGGTGACTTCCTCTTCGCCCGCGCCTCCCACATCCTGGCCGACCTCGGCCCGGAGGCCGTCCGGGTGCAGGCCGAGGCGTTCGAGCGTCTGGTGACCGGCCAGATCCTCGAGACGGCCGGGCCGCAGGACGGCCGGGACCCCGTGGAGCACTACCTGGACGTGCTGGGCGGCAAGACCGGTTCGCTCATCGCCGTGTCGTGCCGGTTCGGCGCGATGATGTCCGGCGCCGACGAGACCGTCGTGCACGTGCTGACCCAGTACGGCGAGCGGCTCGGCGTGGCCTTCCAGCTCGCGGACGACGTCCTCGACATCGCCTCCGACTCCCACGAGTCCGGCAAGACCCCCGGCACCGACCTGCGCGAGGGCATCCCCACCCTGCCGGTGCTCCGGCTGCGCGAGCGCGCGGCCCGGCTCGGGCTCGCCGAGGACATCGCCCTGTGCGAGCTGCTCGACTCCGACCTCACCGACGACGACCGGCACACCGAGGCCCTGCGCCTGCTGCGGGCCCACCCCGCGCTGGAGCAGGCCCGGCGGGACACCGTCCGCTACGCCCAGGACGCCCGTTCGGCGCTGGCGCCGCTGCCCGAGTGCACCGCGAAGACGGCACTCCAGGAGCTGTGCGACGCGGTGGTGCACCGGGCCGGCTAGGCCGTCCCCGCCGGCGATCCGGACCCCTGCGACCGGACCCCTGCGACCTCTGCGGCCCCCACGACCCCTACGGGTCGGGGGAGAAGCCGCCCTCTCGTGTCATACCCCAGCAGTACGCGGAGTTGAGCCCGCGGTCTGACGTATCTCCCCGGCCGATTTGGTCAGATGGTGACCACGGAACACACCACTCCTCACCTGTTCGGGTGAGAATGGCGGCTCAGGGACGAGTGCGTGGACGACACGGACAGCCGCCGCCGACCACGGAGGTAGGGCACACATGGCACCGTACGCATCCGACGACAGCACGATCGCCGGAGAGGTCGACGAGCAGCGCTCCGGGCGGCGCAAAGCCGCGCGGTACATCGTCCCGGTCACGGTGATAGGGGTGGCGGCCGCGACGATCGGGCTGGTCCCCGCACTCGCCGACTCCGGTGACCCCGACCTCCCGAAGATCACCGCACAGCAGCTCATCGAGAAGATCGCGAAGTCGGACGTCCAGCAGCTGTCCGGCACGGTGAAGATCAGCACCGACCTCGGCCTGCCGGACCTCGGCGGCCTGGAGTCGGGCCTGCTGTCCGGCGCAGCGGGCCAGGGCGAGGGCGGCTCCTCCGCCGACCCGACGGCCAAACTCACCCAACTGGCCTCCGGCACGCACACCCTGCGCGTCGCTGCCGACGGCCCGGACAAGCAGAAGCTGTCGCTGCTGGAGAACGCCGCCGAGTACAGCGTCATCCACAACGGCAAGGACGTCTGGGGCTACGACAGCAAGTCCAACGAGGTCTACCACGGCACCGCCTCCGAGGGCCCGGAGCGCGGCAAGGACCAGCAGCCGCCGGCCACGCCGAAGGACTTCGCCGAGGAGGCCCTCAAGGCGGTCGACGACACGACGTCCGTGACCGTGGACGGCACCGCCCAGGTCGCCGGCCGGGACGCCTACAAGCTCGTCGTCGAGCCGAAGCAGTCCGGCTCGACGGTCGGCGCGATCACCGTGGCCGTGGACGCGAAGACCGGCATGCCGCTGAAGTTCACGCTCACCCCGGCGAGCGGCGGCGCGGCCGTCGTCGACGCCGGCTTCACGAAGGTCGGTTTCGCCCAGCCGGCCGCCTCCACCTTCGACTTCACGCCGCCCAAGGGCGCGAAGGTCACCGAGGAGAAGGACGCGGACAAGGCACCTGACAAGGCTTCGGGCGAGACTCCGCGCAAGCACCCCGGCAAGCCCTTCGACCTGGGTGCGGCGCCGGGCCACGCCCCCAAGGCCGGGAAGGACTTCGGCCAGGGTCTCGGCGGCCACGACGGTATGAAGACCATCGGCGAGGGCTGGAACGCCATCGCCACCTTCGACACCGGCGGCGAGGGCGTGCCCTCGGGCAAGGCCGGCGGCGAGTTCGGCGGCTTCATCGACTCGCTCGGCGACAAGGTCCACGGCAAGTTCGGCTCGGGCACGGTGTTCTCGACCCGCCTGGTCAACGCCCTCGTCACCGACGACGGCAAGGTCTACGCGGGCCTGGTCACCAAGGACGCGCTCGTGAAGGCGGCCGACGCCGGCAAGTAGGTCCCTCAGCCGTGAGGGGCGTCGAGAGAACGAGGAAGCCGATGGGAGAGGCGTCCGCCGGGGAACCGGACCTCGGGGAGTCGCGGGACGAGGCCGGGGAACCGGACCTCGGGGAGTCGCGGGACGAGGCCGGGGAACCGGAACTCGGGGAGTCGCGGGACGGGGCCGGGGAACCGGACCTCGGGGAGTCTCGGGACGAGGCCGGGGAACCGGAACTCGGGGAGTCGCGGGACGAGGCCGGGAAAGCGGGCCTCGGGGAGTCTCGGGACGAGGCCGGGGAACCGGAACTCGCGGGGTCGCGGGGCCCGGCCGCAGAACCGGTCATCGCCACCCGTGCGCTCACCAAGCGCTACCGCGGCGGGCAGCTCGCCGTCGACGGCCTGGACCTGACCGTCCCGGCGGGCAGCGTCTTCGGCTTCCTCGGACCCAACGGCTCCGGCAAGACCACCACCATCCGCATGCTGATGGGCCTCATCGAGCCCACCTCCGGCACGGCCCGGGTGCTGGGGCAGCCCATGCCCCGGGCCACCCGCGCCGTGCTGCCGCACGTCGGCGCCCTCATCGAGGGCCCCGCCCTCTACGGCTTCCTCTCCGGCCGCGACAACCTCGTCCGCTACGACAGCGCAGACCCGGCCGCCGACCCGCGCACCCGGCGGGCCCGGGTCGCCGCCGCGCTGGACCGGGTGGGCCTGACGGCCGCGGCGGGCAAGAAGGCCAAGGCGTACTCCCTCGGCATGAAACAGCGCCTGGGCCTCGCGGCAGCGCTGCTCCAGCCGCGCCGGCTGCTCGTCCTGGACGAGCCCACCAACGGCCTCGACCCGCAGGGCATGCGCGAGATCCGCGCCCTCGTCCGGGAACTCGCCTCGGACGGCACGACCGTCTTCCTCTCCTCCCACCTCCTCGACGAGATCGAGCAGGTCTGCACGCACGCGGCCGTGATGGCGCAGGGCCGGCTGATCACGCAGGGCCCGGTCGCCGAGCTGTCCGCCGGGGCGCGCGGCCGGCTGGTGGTGACCACGCCGGACCAGGCGGAGGCGGCCCGGGTGCTGAAGGAGCAGGGCGTGGGCGACGTCGTAGTCACCGACGACCGGGTGACGGGCGAACCACCGGACCGCGACCTCGCGGAGGTCAACGCCGCGCTGGTGACGGCCGGGGTCCGGGTGCGCGGCTTCACGGTGGAACGGGCCTCGCTGGAGGACGCGTTCGTGGCGCTGACGGGGGAGGGCTTCGATGTCGCGGGCTGAGCCGAGCGCCCCTCAGGGGCGCGGGGAACTGCGCGACCGGCCACGGACGGTCCGCACCCGCCGTACGACCTTCCATGCCGCCCTGCTCCGCAACGAACTGCTCACCACGTTCCGCCGCTGGCGTACCTTGGCCCTGCTCGCGGTGCTGGCGGCCGTCCCCGTCCTCGTGGGCATCGCGGTGAAGATCGAGACCGGCGACGGTTCCTCGGCCGGCGGCGGAGGCGGCGGACCCGCCTTCATCTCGCAGATCACCAACAACGGCCTGTTCCTCGTCTTCACCGCCCTGGCCGCCACGCTCCCGTTCTTCCTGCCCATGGCGGTCGGGGTCGTCGCGGGCGACGCGATCGCCGGCGAGGCCAACTCCGGCACGCTGCGCTATCTCCTGGTCGCCCCGGCCGGCCGCAGCCGCCTGCTGCTCACCAAGTACGCGACGGTCGTCATCTTCTGCCTGGCCGCAACGCTCGTGGTCGCCGTCTCGGCGCTGACGGTCGGTGCGCTGCTCTTCCCGCTCGGCGACCTGACGACCATCTCCGGTACGCAGATCGGTTTCGCCGAGGGCCTGGGCAGAGCCCTGCTGATCGCCCTGGCCGTCGCCGCGTCCCTGACCGGCGTGGCCGCGCTCGGGCTGTTCGTCTCGACGCTGACGGGCAGCGGCATCGCGGCGATGGCGACGACGGTCGGCCTGCTGATCACGGTCCAGATCCTCGACCAGATCCCGCAACTGCACGCCCTGCAACCGTACTTCTTCTCCCACTACTGGCTGTCCTTCGCCGACCTCATGCGCGAGCCGGTCTACTGGGACGACCTGGCGAAGAACCTCGGCCTGCAGGCCCTGTACGCCGCGGTGTTCGGGTCGGCGGCGTGGGCACGCTTCACGGCCAAGGACATCACCGCGTAGGGCTCAGTCCTCGTAGAGGAACCTGGCCGGGGTCGCCTCCTGCGCGAAGAAGGTCTTGGCGCGGGTCAGGGCCGCGTCGTCGTTCAGCACGTCACCGGGCTTGCTGCCGTTGCCGAGCAGCACCCCGCCGAAGCGCATCCCCATGTACGCCGCCGAGTTGTGCAGCGTCCCGACGAGCGGGTCGGCGACCACCTCCTGCGGGTGCGCGAGGGCGGTGACGCCCCACAGGGTGCGGCCGGCCAGGGTCGCCTTGAAGTCGAGGCCGGGCGTGCGCAGCCAGCCCGACCAGTAGTCGAGGTAGCGCTTGGTCTGCGCGGAGACCGAGTACCAGTACAGCGGCGAGACGATCACGATGTCCGTCGCCGCGAGCGTGGCGTCGAGCAGCCGGGCCACGTCCCCCTCGGTCGGGCGGACGTGGTCGCTGTCGTGCCGCAGGTCCTCGAAGTCCGGCACGGAGAGCCCGGTGAGGTCGAGCCACTCCTGCTCGACGTCCGGGGGCAGCTGCTCGGCGGCCCGGCGGGCCAGCTGCTCGGAGTTGCCCTCGGCGCGAGCGCTGCCCAGGACGAAAAGGAAACGGCGGGTCATGGGTGCCCCTCTGGAAACTCGGCGTACGTCAATTACACGCGTGTGCATCATATGCGTACGCAAGTAAATATGCCAGGGGTGTCCGTCAGAGGCGCGCATCCGGGAGCTGCGCCCGGGTGTCAGCCTTTGACGCGTGTCTCCGCCGCCCGTGCCACGGCCAGCAGCAGCGCTTCCCGCCCGTGCGGCGCCACCAGCTGGAGCCCGGCCGGGCAGCCGTCGCCGCCGAACCCCGCGGGCAGACTCAGCGCGGGGTGCCCGCTGAGGTTGAACGCCCAGGTGAGAGAGGTGGAGTAGCGCTCTCCGGGGCCCTCGTGACCGTGTGGGGCGGTGGGTGCCGTCGGGGTCAGCAACAACTCGGCTTCCCCGAAGACCCCGGCGAGCCGTTGGTCGTTCTCCGCCCGCACGCGCTCGGCCCGGGCCACATCGGCCCGGGCCGCATCGGTCCTGGCCGGATCGGCTCCTGCGGTGCGCAGGGCGAGCCAGGCCGGCCCGGGGTCCGTCAGCCGGAGCGGCACCCGCGGCCGTACGAGGCGAACGACCCCTGCCGCCTCGAGCCGTTCCACGGCAGCCCGGGCCAGCGCCACGGGCTCCGGGTCGGGTCCGGCGAACCCGAGGTCGGGTGACCAGACGGCGGTGACGGGAACGGCGGCCTCGGCCGGCACCGGCTCCTCGGACACCACCGCCCACCACAGCCCGGCGTCCGCCGCCGAGCGGGCGAGCACCCCCGGCACGGTGAGTCCCGTGCGGTCCCCCGACGGCAGCCGCCCGTTCGTCGTCTTCAGGCCGACCACCCCGCACCACGCCGCCGGGATCCGCACCGATCCTGCTCCGTCGCCGCCCGTCGCCAGCGGCACCAGCCCGGCCGCCACGGCCGCCGCGGCACCGGCCGACGAGCCGCCCGGCGTCCGGTCGGCCCGCCAGGGGTTGACGGTCCGGCCCCGGGCCCCGAGCCCCCATGTCTGCCAGGGCGTCCCCGGCCCGGGCACGGACGTGGCCCCGACGGCCACGCAACCGGCTGCGAGCAGCGGACCTACCGCACGCAGCCCGTTCCGCCCTTTCACCGCGATCGGCACACCGGCCAGCGGCAGGGACGGACCCGCGCCCCGCCCGTCGAGCCGCGTGCCCACCTCGCCGACCCGCCCCAGCGGGTCGAGCCGCGTGTCCATCTCGCCCGCTCGTCCCAGCAGGTTGAGCCGCGTGTCCGTCTCGCCCGCTCGTCCCAGCGGGTCGAGCCGTGTGTCCATCTCGCCCGCTCGCCCCAGTGGGTCGGGCCGGGCGTCCGTCTCATCCGCTCGTCCCAGCGGGTCGGGCCGCGTGTCCGTCTCATCCGCTCGTCCCAGCGGGTCGGGCCGCGTGTCCGTCTCACCCGCTCGCCCCAGCCCGTCGAGCCGGGCGTCCATCTCGCCGGCCCGCCGCAACGCCTCCTCGCCCCACACCTCGACGAACGCGCACAGGTGCGGATCGGCCAGCTCGATCCGGGCCAGGGCCGCCGCGACCACGTCCGTCGCGCGCAGCTCCCGGGCCCGTACACCCGCCGCGATCTCCTCGGCCGACAGCGGTACGTCCGACAGCGGTACGTCCGGCAGGGGGACGTCCGGCCCAGGGACGGCCGTCAGCGTGCCGCTCCTGTCAGCCGGGCCAGGGCCGCCGTCTCGCGCGGCGGGTGACCCCGCTCGCCGAGCCGCCAGGACGCCACCCACGGCACGCGGTACACGTCGATCACCGACTCCAGCGACCGGACCCGCTGGGCGAGCGGGCGCGGCAGCCGGCCCGGGGCGTCCGCCACGAGGACGACGGCGTCCAGGTCGAGCCCCTGCGGGGCCTGGCCGCGCCGGAAGATCTCCACCACCCCGGCGACCGTGTCGAGCCCCGCCGCGTGGGTCCGAGCGACCAGCAGCACCGACGGGGGATCGCCGGGCCCGGGCCAGGACCGTCCGCAGTCATGACCGCCGTAGACCGCGGCGAGCGTGGAGACGCCCGCGCCGCCGTGCGTGCCGACCCAGGAGAAACGCCGCGCCGCGGCATGGGCGTGCGCGGGCTCCGGCGGCCCCTGCCCGGGGGGCGTCACCGGGCCGCGCAGCCAGATCTCGGGCCCCTGTCGCATGCCTGTGTGCATGCTCCTCTCCTCCCTCGTAGGGCTGGTTCTCATGCCCTCCCCGACGGCCGCGCCGGGCCGACGGCCCTTGGGACGAGCCTGTGACACCGTGGTGACGTGAGAAACGGGGGCGAGCGGACACACTCGACAGTAGGTGTACGACGCCGAGTGAGGGGACGATGTCGCGACTCAGCCGCGAGAAGAAGCGGGAACACAAGCAGGCCGCACACGCGGCGACCCCGGCGGCGCCGATCGACGTCCATGTCCCCGGGGCCGGTTCGGACGTGGGCGGGGGAACCGGTGGGGTGTCCGACGGTGCCTCCGTCGGCGGGGTCCCGGTCTTCGCGGCCCCCGGCGAGGAGATCCAGCGGGCCGTCCTGAACCGCCTCCACCACATCGCCCTCGCCACCGGCCACCCCGTCCTCGCGACGATCCGCGACGAGCGCATCGGCTACGTCGTCCCGCTCCAGGTCGATCCGGACGGCTCCAGCCACTTCACGTCCGAGCCCATCGCCACGACCCCGCCCGAGCCCATCGCCACGACCCCGCCCGAGCCGCAGCCCGCCCGAGGCGCCGACGCGCCGGCCCCGCCCGAGCCGCGGCACGACCGGAGCGGCGGTGTCATCCCCCCGCCGCCGGAGCCGCCGGAGCCGCCGCGCTCGCCGGGTGACAGCGCCACGCATGTGCTGCGTCCCGTGCCGGACTCCGGCCGTGGTTCGGCGCCGACGTTCCGGCTGCGGGCCGTGTCCGAGCCGCAGCCGGCCGAGGAACCCGTACCGACGTTCGAGCTGCGGGGCGTGCCGGAGTCGGCCCGACCCGCGCCGGAGGACGCGGCCCCGGGTCCGGCGGTGGGACCGGCGCCGGAAGACGTGGCCCCGGCTCCGGGTCCGGCGACGCCGCCCGGCACCGTCGCGCCGCCCACCGGCGCGTTCGGCCCGCCCCCGCCCATGGACGCGCGGCCGCTCCCCGTCCCCGAAGCCCAGCCGGCTCCGCGACCCGCAGTGGTTCCCGAGCACGCCCTGATCGCAGCCGACCCCGACCCCAAGCCCACGCCTCCCCGCGGCTTCGACGCCGTCGCGGAGGCCGTGCTCGGGGACGAACCCCTCACCGCCCCGGGCGACTCCACCGCGCCCGCGCTCCTCGCGGAGCCGGTCGTACGGATCAACGAGGCGGTCAAGGAGGGCAGGATCGAAGAGGCCGCGGGCCTGGCGGAGCAGACCCTCCTCCAGGCGTCGGGAACGCTGGGGCCGGAGCACCCCGAGGTACTCCGGCTCAGCGAACTCACCGCTTACATCGCCTACTTGGCCGGTGACCCGCTCCGCGCCTTCCAGCTGTCGCTCGACGTGGCCGGTGCCCACCGCCGGGCCGGTGACGCGGAGGCCGCCTACGGCAACGTGGAGAGTGCGGCCACCGCCTGGCGGGCGGTGCGCGACCCGGCGCTCGGGCTGGAGCTCGGGCGGGACCTGATCGGCCTGTGGACGGAACTCTCCGCCGAGGGCGGCCCCGCCGCCGAGGAGGTCGAGCAGCTGGAGTCGGCCCGCGCCCGCATGGGCCGACTCACCGACCGCGCCGCCCGCAACCAGTAGAGGCGCTGCCCCGGGGGGCTAGTCCGACAGCTCCCACACCGCGTACGCGAGGGCGTCGCTGTTGCGGTTCAGCGCGGTGTCGTTGATGTTGGCGGTGGTGTCGCAGGACGAGTGGTAGCAGCGGTCGAAGGCCCGCCCCGCCGTACCGCCCCACTTGGCCGCCTGCGCCGCCGTCATCGTCCGGCTGGCCCCCGTGAACAGGCCGCCCACCGGCACACCCGCGCTCTTGAACGGCGCGTGGTCGGAGCGGCCGTCGCCCTCGGTCTCGATCTCGGTCGGGACACCGATGCCGCCGAAGTAGTCCTTGAAGGTCTTCTCGATCGCCGGGTCGTCGTCGTAGACGAAGTAGCCGGGGTTCGGGGAGCCGATCATGTCGAAGTTCAGGTAGGCGCCGATCTTCGAACGATCGCCGGTGGCCAGCCGGTTGACGTAGTAGCGGGAGCCGACCAGGCCGAGCTCCTCCGCTCCCCACCAGGCGAACCGCAGGTGCTTGGCGGGCTTGTACTGCGCCCGGGACACGGCCAGGGCGGTCTCCAGGACGGCCGCGGAGCCCGAGCCGTTGTCGTTGATGCCGGGCCCGGAGGTGACGCTGTCGAGGTGCGAGCCGGCCATCACGACCTGGTTCGCGTCGCCGCCCGGCCAGTCGGCGATCAGGTTGTAGCCGGTGCGGCTGGAGGCGGTGAACTGCTGGATCGTGGTGGTGTACCCGGCCGCGTCCAGCTTCGCCTTGATGTAGTCGAGCGAGGCCTTGTAGCCGGCCCGGCCGTGCGCCCGGTTGCCGCCGTTGGCGGTGGCTATGGACTGCAGCTGGGACAGGTGGGTCTTGACGTTCGCCACGGGTATGTCCGGCGCGGCGGCGGATCTGGAGGGAGCGGATGACGCGGCGTCCGCCACGGCACCGCCGGTCAGGAGCATGGCTGTTGCCATGCCGCCCGCGGCGACGGCGCGCGCGGAAACGGAGAGCTTCATGTGGGGGCTCCGGATTCCGTCAGGAGGCCCGTGGGGTGTCCACGGGCCGCCCACAGTGAATGGGGTGCCTGGATGGTGAAGCTGGTACTGACTCTCCGTCAAGGTCGTTATCCGGCCAGGGCGTTACGGAGGGCGGGCCTCCGTCGCTCAGGTCACTGCACGCAGAACTCGTTCCCCTCCGGGTCCGCCATCACGACCCACTCGCCGCCCTGCTCCTTCACGTGCCGCAGTGCGCCGGCCCCGAGCGCCTCCAGCCGTGCGACCTCCTCGTCGCGCCGCCCCTGCCCCGGGTGCAGATCGAGGTGCAGCCGGTTCTTGACCGTCTTCGCCTCCGGCACCCGCTGGAACAGCAGCCGCCGCCCCAGTCCGGTCCCGCTCTCCTCGTCGAACGGGTCCTCGGGGTGCCGTACGGCGACGAGGTCCTTGAAGGCACGGCGGCCGTGGAACTCGACCGTGGCCTCCTCGGGCAGGGCGCCGAAGCCGAGCAGCTTCCCGATCAGGGCGCTGTTGTCCTCGACCTCGTACCTCAGGGCGGCGGCCCAGAAGTCGGCCTGTGCGTGCGGGTCGTTCGCGTCGATGACGAGTTTCCAGTGCACAGGCGTGGGCGATGCGGGTGTCTGCGTCATGTGACCACTTATAAACGCAGTCGGCTCCCGGAAGGGCTCGACCTCACCGTCTTTGCCGAGGAACCGGAGCAGTCCGCACCCTGCGCTATGCGCACTGCGGGAACCGCGAGAAGGCCCGGGCACGCCGGACCCGCCACGCTCCTACGACGCCGCAGCGTCCGCGGCTTCCGCCGCACGGGTGTCGTACTCGGTCCGGGCCGCCGCGATCTCCTCCTGGTGCTTCTCCGTCCAGGCCACCAGGGACTGGATCGTGGTGTGCAGCGTCCGGCCGAGGGAGGTCAGCTCGTACTCGACGCGCGGCGGCACCACCGGGTGCACCGTCCGCTTCACCAGGCCGTCCCGCTCCAGCGAGCGCAGGGTCACGGTCAGCATCCGCTGGCTGACCCCGTCGATCTCCCGGCGCAGCTCGGTGAAGCGCAGCCGCCGGTGCTCCAGCAGCGCGATGACCAGCAGCGACCACTTGTCGCCGATCCGGTCGAGGATCTGCCGGACCTGGCAGTCCTCCCGCGTGTCCCACTGGAAGGGATCGGCATCGCCGTAGTCCACGGTGCTCCGGCAGTGACTCGGTGACTTCGAAGTGCCTTCTTCCATGTCCGCCGATGCTGCCGCAGGGTGGGCCCTGGTTACAAGAGGGAACCGACCCTCACTTGCGTAACCGTCCCTGACCGGAGGAGTGTTGACTGATGGGCACCCGTGCATGGGCGCTACTGCTCGTTCTGTGCGGAACGATCTTCCTCGAAGGCATCGACGTCGCCATGATGGCGGTGGCGATCCCGGCCGTCCGGGCCGACCTGGGCCTTTCCACCGGCACCGCGGCCTGGGTCATGAGCGGCTACGTGCTCGGCTACGCCGGCTTCACCCTGCTGGGCGGGCGGGCCGCCGACCTGCTCGGACGGCGGCGGATGTTCCTGCTCTGGCTGGCCGTCTTCCTCGCCTTCTCGGGGCTCGGCGGCTTCGCGACGGACGGCTGGATGCTGATCGTCGCCCGGTTCGTCACCGGTGTCGCCGCCGCCTTCATGACCCCGGCCGCGCTCTCCCTGATCACCACGTCGTACGAGGAGGGCCCGCAGCGCAACAAGGCGCTGCTGGTCTTCGCCGGCACGGGCGCGGCCGGGTTCTCCCTCGGCCTGGTGATCGGCGGTCTGCTCACCGAGGTCGGCTGGCGCTGGGTGTTCTTCGCCCCCGTGCTGCTGGCCGCCGCCCTGCTCGCCGCCGCCGTACGCCTGATCCCCCGGCGGGACGCCCCGCCCGAGCTCCGGCGCACCTTCGACCTCCCCGGCGCGGTCACCGCCGCCGGTGCCATGCTGCTGGCGGCCTACACCGTCGTCCGCCTGGAACACGGCCTGCACGACTGGCCGCTCACCCTGGCCTCCGGTCTCGCGGCCGTCGGGCTGGCCGGTGTCTTCGTCGCGGTCGAACGCCGCTGCCCCGACCCACTGGTCCGGCTCGGACTGCTGCGTCAGGGCCCGGTCGTGCGCGCCGACCTGGGGGCGCTGCTCTTCCTCGGGGCCTTCTTCGGCTTCCAGTTCGTCGTCACGCTCTACCTGCAGGAAGTACGCGGCTGGTCGTCCCTGCAGACGGCGGTCGCCCTGGTCGTCATGGGCATCGACGCCGTCCTCGCGCCCACGCTCACCCCGAGACTGGTCGCCCGCTGGGGCAACGCCCGGGTGATCGTCGGCGGGTTCGTCCTGGCCGTGGCCGCCTACGCGCTGTTCCTGCCGGTCGGCATGAGCTGGTCCTACGCCGCGATGTTCCCGACGCTGCTGCTCGCGGGCCTCGCCTTCGCCCTGGCCTACGGGCCGCTGACGATCGCGGCGACGGACGGGGTGGCGGAGTCGGAGCAGGGCCTGGCCGGCGGGCTGCTGGCCACGGCGACGCAGTTCGGCTCCGCCATCGGCATCTCCGCGGTGACCGCGGTCTACGGCCTGGCGTCCACCGGGTCCGGTCCGGAGGCCACGCTCTCGGCGTTCCGCGCGGCACTGACCGTGCCGGTCGTGCTCGTGGTGCTCGGCACGCTGATCTCGCTGGTCAGCGTCCGGGAGGCCCGGCGGGCGGCGCGCAGCGCGTCCCAGGTGAGCAGCGTCAACGCCAGCCACACCAGTGCGAACCCGGCCCAGCGCTCCGGCGGCATCGCCTCGTGGAAGTAGAGGATGCCGAGCAGGAACTGCAGGACCGGCGTCGAGTACTGGAGCAGGCCGATGGTGGACAGCGGCACGCGGATGGCCGCCGCACCGAAGCAGACCAGGGGGAGTGCGGTGACGATGCCGGCCGAGGCGAGCAGCGCCGCGTGCCCCGTGCCCTCGGTAGCGAAGGTGGAGTCGCCCCGCGCGCTCAGCCAGACCAGGAATCCGAGCGCGGGCAGGAACTGGATCGCGGTCTCGGCGGCCAGCGACTCGATGCCTCCGAGGCCCACCTTCTTCTTCACCAGTCCGTAGGTGGCGAAGGAGAACGCGAGGCAGAGCGAGATCCACGGGGGCCGGCCGTAGCCGATGGTCAGCACCACGACCGCGACGACACCGGTCCCCACCGCCGCCCACTGCACCGGCCGCAGCCGCTCCTTCAGCAACAGCACGCCCATCGCGATGGTGACCAGCGGGTTGATGAAGTACCCGAGCGAGGCCTCGACCACGTGCCCGGAGTTCACGGACCAGATGTACAGGCCCCAGTTGACGGTGATGACCGCCGCGGCGACCGTGATCAGCGCCAGTTTGCGGGGCTGCCGCAGCAGCTCACCGGCCCAGGCCCAGCGACGCATCACCAGCAGGGCCGCGCCCACGAAGACCAGGGACCACACCATCCGGTGAGCCAGGATCTCCGCCGCGCCGGCCGGCTTCAGCAGGGGCCAGAACAGAGGGACGAGCCCCCACATCCCGTAGGCCGCGAAGCCGTTCAGCAGTCCTATGTGCCGCTCACCCCTCGGCTTGCCGGTCACAGCCCCTCCTTCGCGCCTGGCGTGCGTCCGCGTTCACGACGGTAACGCCGAGCGCCCCCGGCTGTCATGTCCGTATCGGCATACGGTCATGACAGCCGGGGGTGGGGCGGCTCAGGGGCCCGCCGGGGGAGTTCAGCCCTTGAGCGCCGCGGCGATGGCCTCGGAGAACGGGGTGGTCGGACGGCCGGTCAGACGCGACAGGTCACCACTGGGGACGACCAGCTCGCCCTTCTCGATGGAGACGTCCACGCCCGCGAGGGTGCGGGCGAACGGCTCGGGCAGACCGGCGCCCGTCAGGATGCCGACGAGGGCTTCGGGGGAGACCGCGCTGTAGGCGATCTCCTTGCCGGTCCGGCGGCTCAGTTCCGCCGCGTACTCGGCGAAGCTCCACGCGGTGTCGCCGCCCAGTTCGTACGTCTTGTTCTCGTGACCCTCGCCGGTCAGCACGGCGACGGCGGCAGTGGCGTAGTCGGCGCGGGCGGCGGAGGAGACCTTGCCCTCGCCGGCGGCGGCGACGACCGCGTTGTGCTCCAGTACCGGGGCGAGGTTCTCGGTGTAGTTCTCGTGGTACCAGCCGTTGCGCAGCAGCGCGTAGGGCACTCCCGAGCCCAGCAGGATCTCCTCGGTGCCGCGGTGGTCGTCGGCGAGCGCGGCGGTCAGGGTGCCCGGGGCGCTGGTGTAGGCGAGCAGGGCGACGCCCGCGGCCTCGGCGGCGTCGATGACGACCTTGTGCTGCTGCACACGGCCCTTGTCGAACTCGTTGCCGGAGATCAGCAGCACCTTGTCGCCGGCGGAGAAGAGCCCGTCGTACGAGGCGGGGTCGTTGTAGTCGGCGAGGGCGATCTTCACACCGCGCCCGGCGAAGTCGGCGGCCTTGTCCGCGTTGCGCACGACCGCGGTGATCTGCTCCGCCGGGACCTTCTCCAGCAGCTGCTCCACGACGTGGCGGCCGAGGTGTCCGGTGGCTCCGGTGACGACGATGCTCATGGTGAGGACTCTCCTTGTGGGGTGCGTTGACACTAACCCTAGGGGCTGCGCTAACTTCTGGAAAGTACCCACTTTGAAGTAAGGTACTGGCATGGCGGTAAGTGAAAACGAGGCCCTGTGCCCGTACCGGCTGGTCCTGGAGCACGTGACCAGCCGCTGGGGCGTGCTCGTCCTGGTCGAGCTCCTGGACCGCCCCTACCGGTTCAGCGAACTGCGCCGGACGGTCAGCGCGTACGGCGGCCGGGGTGTCAGCGAGAAGATGCTCACGCAGACCCTCCAGACCCTGGAGCGGGACGGACTCGTCCACCGCGACGCCAAGCCCGTCATCCCGCCGCGCGTCGACTACTCCCTCACCGGACTGGGCCGCGAAGCCGCCGAGCAGGTGAGGGCCCTGTCGCAGTGGACGCGCGACCGCATGGACGAGGTGGAGAAGGCGCGGCAGACGTACGACGAGGCCCGGGCCGCTTCGTAGCGGTCCCGGGCCCCGGTGGCGTACGGAAGGGTCAGCCCACGACCGTCCAGGTGTCGCCGCCTGCCAGCAGCGCACCCAGGTCGCCCTTGCCGTGCTGCTCGATCGCGGTGTCGAGCTGGTCGGCCATCTGCGTGTCGTAGACGGGCCGCTCGACCGAGCGCAGGACACCGATCGGCGTGTGGTGCAGCGTGTCCGGGTCGGCGAGGCGCGACAGCGCGAACGCCGTCGTCGGGGACGGGGAGTGAGCGTCGTGGACCAGCACCCGGTCCTCGTTCTCCGGCGTCACCGCGACCACCTTCAGGTCACCGGTCAGCGGGTCCCTCACGACACCCTTGGCCAGGTCCGCGCCGAACCGGATCGGCTTGCCGTGCTCCAGCCGGATCACGGCCTCCTCGGCCTGCTGCTTGTCCTTCAGGGCGTCGAAGGCGCCGTCGTTGAAGATGTTGCAGTTCTGGTAGATCTCGATCAGCGCCGTGCCCTGGTGGGCGGCGGCCTGGCGCAGCACCTCCGTCAGGTGCTTGCGGTCGGAGTCGACCGTCCGCGCCACGAACGAGGCCTCCGCGCCGAGCGCCAGCGACACCGGATTGAACGGCGCGTCCAGCGAACCCATCGGCGTGGACTTCGTGATCTTCCCGACCTCGGAGGTCGGCGAGTACTGGCCCTTGGTCAGACCGTAGATCCGGTTGTTGAACAGCAGGATCTTGAGGTTGACGTTGCGGCGCAGCGCGTGGATCAGGTGGTTGCCGCCGATGGACAGCGCGTCGCCGTCACCGGTGACGACCCACACCGACAGGTCCCGGCGGGAACTGGCCAGACCCGTGGCGATGGCGGGCGCGCGGCCGTGGATGGAGTGCATCCCGTACGTGTTCATGTAGTACGGGAAGCGCGACGAGCAGCCGATGCCCGAGACGAAGACGATGTTCTCCTTCGCCAGCCCCAGCTCCGGCATGAAGCCCTGCACCGCCGCGAGGATGGCGTAGTCGCCGCAGCCGGGGCACCAGCGCACTTCCTGGTCGGACTTGAAGTCCTTCATCGACTGCCTGCCCTCGGCCTTGGGGACGAGAGACAGCGCCTCGATGGTGCCCGTGCCGTGCGTGGACGTCTCAGCCATCGATGGCCTCCTTCAGAGCCGCGGCGAGCTGCTCCGCCTTGAACGGCATGCCGTTGACCTGGGTGTACGAGTGGGCGTCGACCAGGTACTTCGCCCGGATGAGCGTGGCGAGCTGCCCGAGGTTCATCTCGGGGATCACCACCTTGTCGTAACGCTCCAGCACGGACCCCAGATTCCGCGGGAAGGGGTTGAGATGGCGCAGATGCGCCTGCGCGACGGACTCCCCGGCCCTGCGCAGCCGCCGCACCGCCGCCGTGATCGGCCCGTACGTCGAGCCCCAGCCGAGGACGAGCGTGCCGGCCTCGTGGGGGTCGTCCACCTCGACGTCCGGGACGTCGATGCCGTCGATCTTCGCCTGCCGGGTGCGCACCATGAAGTCGTGGTTGGCCGGGTCGTAGGAGATGTTGCCCGTGCCGTCCTGCTTCTCGATGCCGCCGATCCGGTGCTCCAGACCCGGCGTGCCCGGGATCGCCCACGGGCGGGCCAGTGTCTGCGGGTCCCGCTTGTACGGCCAGAACACCTCCGAGCCGTCGTCCAGCGTGTGGTTCGGGCCCTGCGCGAACTGCACCCGCAGGTCCGGCAGCTCATCGATGTCGGGGATCCGCCACGGCTCGGAGCCGTTGGCCAGGTAACCGTCGGACAGCAGGAACACCGGCGTGCGGTACGTCAGCGCGATCCGCGCCGCCTCCAGCGCCGCGTCGAAGCAGTCCGCCGGGGTGCGCGGCGCGACCACCGGCACCGGCGCCTCACCGTTGCGCCCGTACATCGCCTGCAGCAGGTCCGCCTGCTCGGTCTTGGTGGGCAGACCCGTCGACGGACCGCCGCGCTGGATGTCCACGACCAGCAGCGGCAGCTCCAGCGAGACCGCGAGACCGATCGTCTCCGACTTCAGCGCCACACCCGGACCGCTCGTCGTGGTCACGGCCAGCGAACCACCGAAGGCCGCGCCCAGCGCGGCCCCGATGCCTGCGATCTCGTCCTCGGCCTGGAAGGTCCGCACGCCGAAGTTCTTGTGTTTGCTCAGCTCGTGCAGGATGTCCGACGCCGGAGTGATCGGGTACGAGCCCAGGTACAGCGGCAGATCCGCCTGCCGGCTGGCCGCGACCAGCCCGTACGACAGGGCGAGGTTGCCGGAGATGTTGCGGTACACACCCGGCGGGAACGCCGTGGCCGCCGGGGCGACCTCGTAGGAGACGGCGAAGTCCTCCGTCGTCTCACCGAAGTTCCAGCCGGCCCGGAACGCCGCGATGTTGGCCGCCGCGATGTCGGGCTTCTTCGCGAACTTCGACTTCAGGAACTTCTCGGTGCCCTCGGTGGGCCGGTGGTACATCCAGCTGAGCAGGCCCAGCGCGAACATGTTCTTGCTGCGCTCGGCCTCCTTGCGGCTCAGGTCGAACTCCTTGAGCGCCTCGACCGTGAGCGTCGTCAGCGGCACCGGGTGCAGGTGGTAGCCGTCCAGCGACCCGTCCTCCAGCGGGGACGTCTCGTAGCCGACCTTCTGCATCGCCCGCTTGGTGAACTCGTCCGTGTTGACGATCACCTCGGCGCCGCGCGGCAGGTCGCCGATGTTCGCCTTCAGCGCGGCCGGGTTCATCGCCACCAGCACGTTCGGCGCGTCGCCGGGCGTGAGGATGTCGTGGTCGGCGAAGTGCAACTGGAAGGACGACACACCCGGCAGGGTCCCTGCGGGCGCCCTGATCTCGGCAGGGAAGTTCGGCAGGGTCGACAGGTCGTTGCCGAACGACGCGGTCTCCGAGGTGAAACGGTCACCGGTGAGCTGCATACCGTCACCCGAGTCCCCCGCGAACCTGATGATCACCCGGTCGAGGCGACGCACGTCCTTCGCGCCCGCCGCTTTGCGCTGCTCTCCCACGACTGTTTCGTCGGCCTGATCCGGGCTACTGACCTGGCTGGTCACTGAACTGGACCTCCCTCGAGGACGCTGTCCGGGACAGGCCCTCCCGCAGGCCTTCCCGGGATCAACACTACGACCGCAAGGGTCGGGTTCTTGGGGTCATTCGCATCTTGGACACGACTTCGGTATGACTATGCGTCCGTCTTTGTCCGGGTTTCCGGGGTGGGCGATCGTGAACGTCAGGAGTTCAGATACGTCAGCACGGCCAGGACCCTGCGGTGGTCGCCCTCGCTCGGGGACAGCCCCAGCTTCAGGAAGATGTTGCTGACGTGCTTCTCGACCGCCCCGTCGCTGACCACGAGCTGGCGCGCGATCGCCGAGTTCGTCCGCCCCTCGGCCATCAGCCCGAGCACCTCACGCTCCCTCGGGGTGAGCCCCGCCAGCACGTCCTGCTTGCGGCTGCGGCCCAGCAGCTGCGCGACCACCTCCGGGTCGAGAGCCGTACCGCCCTCGGCCACCCGCACCACCGCGTCCACGAACTCCCGTACCTCGGCGACCCGGTCCTTCAGCAGGTAGCCGACACCCCGGCTGGACCCCGCGAGCAGCTCCGTCGCGTAGCGCTCCTCCACGTACTGCGACAGCACCAGCACCCCGAGCCCCGGGTGGGCCTTGCGCAGCTGCACCGCCGCCCGCACTCCCTCGTCCGTGTGAGTCGGCGGCATCCGCACATCTGCCACGACCACGTCCGGCAGCTCGCCCTGCGCCTCCAGCTCCGTGATGGTCTTGATCAGCGCCTCGCCGTCACCCACACCGGCGACGACGTCGTGCCCGCGGTCGGTCAGCAGCCGGGTCAGGCCCTCCCTGAGCAGCACTGAATCCTCGGCGATGACCACCCGCACCCTGTCCTCCACGATGTCCGGCCCCCACAACCCGATGCCGCCCGTCCACAGCCCACAACGGCTGCGCGCCCACCCGTACGACGGGTCCAGCA
This sequence comes from Streptomyces sp. NPDC056373, assembly GCF_042262425.1. NCBI lineage: Bacteria > Bacillati > Actinomycetota > Actinomycetes > Kitasatosporales > Streptomycetaceae > Streptomyces > Streptomyces sp. NPDC056373. The sequence continues at coordinate 604,698 of NZ_JBHJPX010000001.1, read as the reverse complement.
TTTCAGGGTCGGGGGATGGTTGGGGGCAGGAGCGGCTTCTTGCCCGGGGGGAATCGGGAGGGGGCCTTGCTTCCTGTCCCACGGTGTCGGGTGGCGAGTGGGCGAAGGCCGGGGGCCCGGGGGTGGAGCCCTCTGGCGGGATCACCGGCGCGAGCTCACCGGTGCGGGGTCACCGGTGCGGGTTACCGGCGCGGCGGAGCCCGGCGTCAGGCCCCGGCCCGGAGGCCACCGGAGCGGCGGGGCCCGGCGTCAGGTCCCGGTCCGGAGGTCGCCGGCGCGACGGGGCCCGGCGTCAGACCCCGGCGTCAGGCCCCGGCCCGGAGGTCGCCGGCGCGGCGGGGCCCGGCGTCAGACCCCGGCGTCAGGTCCCGGCCCGGAGGTCACCGCACATGCGCTCCCCGCCACGGCAGCTCCGCGGTCACCCGGGTCGGCCCACCCGACGGCGAGTCCACCACCAGGATCCCGTCCACCGCGCCGAGCCGGTCCACCAGCCCCGCCAGCCCCGACCCCCGGGACACGTCGGCCCCGCCCACGCCGTTGTCCACGACCTGCAGCATCAGCCGGTTCTCCGTCCGCCACACCTCCACACCGGCCCACGTGGCCCGCGCGTGCTTGCTGACGTTCTGCAGCAGCTCCGACACCGTGAAGTACGCGATCCCCTCGATCGCCGGCGCCGGCCGCTCCGCCAGGTCGACCTCGACCTGCACCGGGACCGTGCAGCGCGAGGCGACCGAGGACAGGGCCGCGTCCAGACCGCGGTCGGTCAGCACCGCCGGGTGGATGCCGCGCGCCAGATCCCGCAACTCCTGCAGCGCCGTCTTCACCTCGCCGTGCGCCTCGTCGACCATCCGCGCGGCCGCCCGCGGGTCCTCGTGGAGCTTCTCCCTCGCCAGCCCCAGATCCATGGCCAGCGCCACCAGCCGGGCCTGCGCCCCGTCGTGCAGGTCCCGCTCGATACGCCGCAGATCGGCCGCCGCGGTGTCGACCACCACACCCCGGTCCGACTCCAGCTCCACCACCCGCGAGGCCAGCCGCGAAGGCCCGAGCAGCCCGTGCACCAGCAGCCGGTCCACCATCGTCAGCGCCCGCACGAGCCACGGCGCGGCGATCGTGAACAGCAGCCCCACCAGCGCGGTCAGCGTGATCTCGAAGGGGTTGTCGAGGTGGATCCGGTGCGTGTCGTCGCCGTACAACTGGACCCCGTCCAGGCCCGCGTGCATCGGGACCGCCCAGAACCACAGCGGGTACGTCAGCAGCGCCCAGCCCAGCACCCACACCTGCAGGGCGATGGCGAACGAGAACACCGCCCAGGGCAGTTGCACCACCGCGTACAGCAGGGCCCGCCACGAGGCGCCGCTCTTGAGGACGGCCCCCATCCACCCCATCGCGCCCGGCTTGGCCATCCGCAGCGGCTCCGGCTCGCCCACCTCCAGGTCCAGCAGCGCCCGCGCCCGGGCCCGCTCCAGCGCCCCGAGGCCGCGGCACCCGGCGAGCGCCGCCGCCAGCACCGGAATGCCGAGGAAGGTGACCAGCAGTCCCGCCCCCAGCGACACCATCGTGACCGCGTAGGTGAACATCAGGATGCCGACCGGCAGGCTGAGCAGCACATGGGCGAACTCGCGCCAGGTGCGGCCCTCGACCGGCGCCCGCAGCGCGGCCGGCAACCGGTGCCGCCGTTCGGTGCTCCCGGGAACCCCGGACCCACTGTCGAGCCCGTACCCCTGTCCGTACTCCGTGGCCATCGGCGCCGTCCTTCTCCTCGTCCCGCAGCCGTGCTCTCGTACCTCCACCCTGCTCCGCCCCAGGTCGGCGGACCATGGCGTCCGTCGGCCTCTTGAACGGGGGGTTTTCCCTACCCCCGCGCCGCGGACCGGTCACGCCACGGCAGTTCCGCCGTGACCGTCGTCGGGCCGCCCTCGGGCGACTCCAGTACGAACAGCCCGTCGACGGCGTCCAGCCGGTCCGCCAGGCCCTTCATCCCCGTACCGCCGTCCAGGCTCGCGCCGCCACCCCCGTCGTCCCACACCTGAATCAGCAGCCGGGTGTCGGTCCGCCACACCTCCACCGAGGCCGACTTCGCCCTGCTGTGCTTGCTGACGTTCTGCAGCAGCTCCGACACGGTGAAGTAGGCGATGCCCTCGATCGCCGCGGCCGGCCGCTCCGGCAGATCGACCGTCACCTTCACCGGGACCGTGCAGCGCGTGGCGACCGAGGACAGGGCCGCGTCCAGACCACGGTCGGTCAGGACCGCCGGGTGAATGCCGCGCGCCAGATCCCGCAGCTCCTGGAGCGCCAGCTTCACCTCGCCGTGCGCCTCCTCGACCATCGCCGCCGCAGCGTCCGGATCCTCCAGCACCTTCTCCTTGGCCAGGCCGAGCCCCATCGCCAGATTGACCAGCCTGGCCTGCGCCCCGTCGTGCAGATCCCGCTCGATACGCCGCAGGTCGGCCGCGGCCGTGTCCACCACGACCCCCCGGTCCGACTCCAGCTCGGCGATCCGCCGCTCCAGCTCGTCGGAGGGCGACAGCAACGCCCGCACCATGGCCCGGTCGGCGTTGGCCAGCCCCCGCGCGATGAACGGCAGCACCGGCCACAGCACGAACAGCGAGGCCAGCGTGACACCGAAGGTGAGCATGCCCCAGGGCAGCCGGATGAACTCGTACAGGACCGTGCGCCAGCCCACCGGGTCCTTCAGCTGCAACCACAGCCGCTGGAAGAAGCCGCCCCCGCCGCGCAGCCGCAGCCGGCTCGGTTCCTCGATCCGCACCCCGAGCAGCGCCCGGGCCCGCGCCCGCTCCAGCCTGCCCAACTGCCGCGCGCCCATGAGCCCGGCCGCGAGCAGCGGGAACCCGACCACCGTGACGGTCATCCCGAAACCGATGGACAGCATCGTCACGACATAGGTGAAACCGAACAGCGCGACCGGAAGGTTGGCCAGCAGGTGCGCGATCTCTTTCCAGGTGTGCCGGTCATAGGCGAGCCGGGCAGGCGGCGGACGGTCGTCCGGCCCGGCGGCCGGCCGGGCCGCCGTCGTGCCCGGGGACGGGATGCGTTGGGTCATGTGCGTCAGCGTGCCCGGTCGCGGACGGCCGCGCCATGAGGTGGGCCGCCAGGATCGGCTGAGGAAAACCCCACCCCCCGTATGCCCGGCGGTGACGGGCTGCTTACCCTGCCCTTATCAGGGCCTAGACTCCCGTGCGTACAGATCGTCGAACGGCGGCATCCCCGTGAGCCGCTGCATCGTCGAAGGATCCAGGTCCGAATTCTGAGGGAGCGAGGGACGGACGTGCCGGAACCGACCGTCGTCACCACGACCGTCGTCGCGGCGGACTACTTCCAGTCCTACTCGGTCGTCGGACTGCTCGCCGTGATCGGTGTGCTGTTCGTCGCCGTCGCCTTCGGGGCCGGCCGCCTGCTGCGGCCCGTGGTACCCACCCCCGAGAAGCTCCTGACGTACGAGTGCGGCGTCGACCCCGTCGGCGAGGGCTGGGCCCACACCCAGGTCCGCTACTACGTGTACGCCTTCCTCTACGTGATCTTCGCCGTCGACTCGATCTTCCTGTTCCCCTGGGCGACCGTCTTCGCCGCCCCCGGCTACGGCGCGACGACCCTGGCCGAGATGTTCGTCTTCCTCGGCTTCCTGGCGGTCGGCCTGCTCTACGCCTACAAGAAGGGCGTCCTGGCATGGACGTGAACCCCTCGGTGTCCGAGCCTGTTTCGCTGCCCGAGCCCAAGCGGCTGGGCGCCCTGGCCCGCCTCGCCCCCGAGCCGATGAAGGTCGTCCTCAACTGGGGCCGCCGCTATTCGCTCTGGGTCTTCAACTTCGGCCTCGCCTGCTGCGCGATCGAGTTCATCGCCGCGTCGATGGCCCGCCACGACTTCATCCGCCTCGGCGTCATCCCCTTCGCCCCGGGCCCCCGCCAGGCCGACCTGATGGTCGTCTCCGGCACGGTCACGGACAAGATGGCCCCGGCCGTGAAGCGCCTCTACGAGCAGATGCCCGAGCCGAAGTACGTCATCTCCTTCGGCGCGTGCAGCAACTGCGGCGGCCCCTACTGGGACTCGTACTCCGTCACCAAGGGCGTCGACCAGATCATCCCCGTCGACGTCTACGTCCCCGGCTGCCCGCCCCGCCCCGAGGCGCTCCTCCAGGGCATCCTCAAGCTCCAGGAGAAGATCGCCCGCGAGTCGCTGGGGGAGCGGTACGGCAGCGCCGCGGAGCGTCCCTCGACGGCGGCGCTGCAGAGCGGACTGGTGCGGCCGCCCGCACCGGAGACCACCCCGGGGGAGGGGCGATGACCGCCGTCGGCTGGCTGCCCGCCCCCGCCGAGGAGCTCTTCGGCCCGGACGCCACGGCCGAGGAGTCCTACGAGGTCCTGACGGTCGACGTCCCCCCGGCAGCCTGGATCACCGCCCTGGAGACCGCCCGCGACCGCCTCGGCTGCACCTACTTCGACTGGCTGAGCGCCGTCGACGAACCGGGCACGGGCTTCCGCGTCACGGCCCACGTCGCCGCTCTCTCTCCCGTACGACGCCTCCTGCTGCGTACGACCGTCCCGCACGAGGCCCCCACCCTGCCCACGGCGGTCGACGTCTACGCGGGCGCAGCCTGGCACGAACGCGAGACGTACGAAATGTTCGGCATCACCTTCGAAGGCCACCCGGCGCTGGACCACCTGCTCCTGCCCGAGAACTTCGAAGGCCACCCCCTGCGCAAGGACTTCGTCCTGGCCGCCCGCGTCGCCAAGGCCTGGCCCGGCGCGAAGGAGCCGGGCGAGTCGGAACACGGCGGCCCCAAGCGCCGCCAGATGCTCCCACCCGGCGTCCCCGACCCCAACGAATGGGGCCCCCTCAAGGGCCAACTCCCGCCGGCCCCCGCCCGAGGCGCAGGCCGCGCGGCAGGCGAACGCCCGGCCCGAGGCGCCGCCCGCCCAGCGGGAGACCGCCCCGTACGACGCACCCGCTCGGTGTCGGAGGGGTCGGCGAGCCAGTCCGCTGCCGGTGCGCAGCCCCCCACAGCCGAAGCGGGCGGTCCGGCTGCCCCACGTCGGTCGCGTTCGGCGTCGGAGGGCTCCGCGAGCCAGGCCGCCACCGGCGAGACCCCGACCGCCCCCCGGCGTACCCGCACGGCCGCTGAGGGCTCGGCCAGCCAGTCGGCGCCCGGCGAGTCGGCTGCCCGGGCTTCCTCGGGACCGCGGCGAAGCCGCTCGGCGGCGCAGGGCTCCGCGAGCCGGCAGCCCCACCCGCCGACGCCCGACCCCGCATCCCAGACGCCCGACCCTGCATCCCGGACGTCCGACCCCGCATCCCCGCCGTCCTCCTCGGCACCGTCGAGCGCCCCGCGCAGCTCGGACGCCCCCTGGCACCACGCCCGTCCCGCCTTCGACGAACCGGCCCCCGAACCGTCTCCCGAGGCAGCGCAGTCGCCGGCACCGGAGTCCGGGGACGCGCCGCAGCCCTCCGGTCCGCCGGACCACCCGGAGACCCGCGGCACCCCGGGCACCACGGACTCGGCGACCCGGCCAAGCCCCACGGACGGCAACGTCCAGTCCACGGGTGACCCGGACACCCCCGAGAACCGGGAAGACCCCGCACACCCCGGAAAGCCCGGAAGTCCCGAGGACTCCAAGAACCCCGAGAATCCCGAGGACCCTGCAGGAGGCCCGCAGTGAACGACGTGCTCGACGTCGTCCTGCGACTCCTGGTCGTCTTCGTCGTCTTCCTCACCTTCCCCCTGATCATCGGCCAGACCGAACACAAGGTCATGGCCCACATGCAGGGCCGCCTCGGACCCATGTACGCCGGTGGCTTCCACGGCTGGGCCCAGCTGATCGCCGACGGCGTGAAGTTCGCGCAGAAGGAGGACGTCGTCCCCGCGGGCGCCGACCGCCGCATCTTCCAACTCGCCCCCGCCGTCGCCCTCCTGCCGTACCTCCTCGTCCTGCTCGCCATTCCCATCGGCCCCGGTGAGGGCGCCGTCGGGCAGGTCATCGACGCGGGCGTCTTCTTCGTCCTGGCCGTCATGGGCGTCGGCGTCCTCGGCTCGCTCATGGCCGGCTGGGCGTCCGCGAACAAGTTCTCCCTCCTCGGCGGCCTGCGCACCGCCGCCCAGCTCCTCGCCTACGAGCTGCCGATGCTCCTGACCGCCGCCTCGGTGGCGATGGCGGCCGGCACCGTCTCCCTCCCCGGCATCCTCGACGCCTTCGAGTGGTGGTGGCTGCCCTGGCAGATCATCGGCGCGATCGTGTTCTTCGTGGCCGGCCTCGCCGAACTCCAGCGCCCGCCCTTCGACATGCCCGTCGCCGACTCGGAGATCATCTTCGGCGCCTACACCGAGTACACCGGCCTCCGTTTCGCTCTCTTCCTCCTCGCCGAGTACGCCGGAATCGTCGTCCTGTGCGGCCTGACCACCGTCCTCTTCCTGGGCGGCTGGCACGGCCCCTGGGGCGCCGACGGCCTCGGCTGGGTCTGGACCCTGCTGAAGACCGCCGTCCTCGCCTTCCTCGTGATCTGGCTGCGCGTCACCTACCCGCGGCTGCGCGAGGACCAGCTCCAGAAGCTCGCCTGGACCCTCCTCGTCCCCCTCTCCCTCGCCCAGATCGCCCTCACCGGCATCGTCAAGGTGGTGATCCAGTAACCATGGCTGCTTCGCTCCCGCCCTCCCGGCCCCGCATCCCCGGCAGTGGCCTCGCCAAGGGCCTGGCCGTCACCCTCCGCACGATGACGAAGAAGTCCGTCACCGCGCAGTACCCCGACGCCCAGCCCGACCTCCCGCCCCGCACCCGCGGTGTGATCGGCCTGTTCGAGGAGAACTGCACGGTCTGCATGCTCTGTGCCCGCGAGTGCCCGGACTGGTGCATCTACATCGACTCCCACAAGGAGACGGTTCCGGCGGCGACCCCGGGCGGCCGCGAGCGCAGCCGCAACGTCCTCGACCGCTTCGCCATCGACTTCTCCCTGTGCATGTACTGCGGTATCTGCATCGAGGTCTGCCCTTTCGACGCCCTGTTCTGGTCCCCTGAGTTCGAGTACGCCGAGACCGACATCCGCGACCTCACCCACGAGCGCGACAAGCTCCGCGAGTGGATGTGGACCGTCCCGGCCCCGCCGGCTCTCGACCCCGGCGCGGAAGAACCGAAGGAACTCGCCGCCGCCCGCAAGGCCGCCGACAAGCTGGCCGCCCAGCAGGCCCCGCCGGCCACCGAACCCCACGCCGACGAGCAGGCCCGCGCCGCGGAGCAGCCCACCCGGCCGCAGGGCGACTCCAAGCAGCAGACCGACCAGCCGAAGCCGGGGCAGGAGGGCTCGGAATGACCCTCGCCGCGAGCGCCGCCCTCCTCACGGCCGGCCCGACCACCGGGGCCGCCGCACAAACCCACGGCTTCCTCTCCCCGACCGGCGTCGAGATCGCCTTCCTCCTCGTCGGCCTGGTGACGTTCGGCGCCGCCCTCGTCACCGTCACCACCCGGCAGCTGGTGCACGCCGCCCTGTGGCTGGTGGTCACCCTCGGCGGCCTCGCCGTCGAGTACCTCCTGCTCACCGCCGAGTTCATCGCCTGGGTGCAGGTCCTCATCTATGTCGGTTCGGTCGTCGTCCTCCTCCTGTTCGGTCTGATGCTCACCAGAGCCCCCATCGGCCGCTCCCCGGATGCCGACTCCGGCAACCGCTGGGCCGCCCTCGCCGTGGCCGTCGCCGCTGCCGCCGCCCTGGTCTGGGTCGTCGTCGATGCCTTCCGCACGACCTGGATCGACCTCGACGGCCCCGCCGCCGGCTCCACCGAGGCCACCGGCGCGAGTCTCTTCCAGAACTGGGTGCTCCCCTTCGAGGCCCTCTCCGTCCTCCTCCTCGCCGCCCTGGTCGGCGCCATCGTCCTGTCCCGCAAGGCGAAGGCGGAGTCGAGCTCTCCCCCCGTGAACGCACCGAGTGTCACGAAGAGTTCCCGAACTGTCACGGAGAGTTCGGAAAGTTCCGAGCAGGAAGGTGCCCGCTGATGCACCTCGCCTACCCCGCCGTGCTCTCCGCCCTGCTCTTCTGCACGGGCCTGTACGGCGTCCTCGCCCGCCGCAACGCGATCCTGGTCCTGATGTCGGTCGAGCTCATGCTCAACGCCGTCAACCTCAACCTGGTCGCCTTCGACGTCTGGCTCAGCAAGGCCGCCGAAGAGAACCTGCACTCCGGTCAGGCCCTGACCCTCTTCACCATCGCCATCGCCGCCGCCGAGATCGGCATCGGGCTGGCCATCGTCCTCGCCGTCCACCGCAACCGCGGCACCTCGGACATCGACAGGCTCCGCGACACCGCCGAACCGCACGACCCCGACGACCCCGGCCACGACGCCCGCCCGGGCGAGCAGTCCGACGAGGCCCAGAAGGCTGAGGCCACCGCGTGACCACGACCACCCTCGCCGCTCTCGTCCCCCTCCTTCCGTTCCTCGGCGCCGCCGCCGGCCTGCTGCTGGGCCGGACGGCACCCGGCTTCGCCCGTCCCCTCGCCGTCCTGCCGACCCTCACCTCCCTGGTGCTCGCCGCGCTGGTCGCCGTACGCCAGGGCGGCGGAGCGGCCGTCGACTCGGCCACCGAACTCACCCCCACCGGCTCGGTCCCCATCGAGCTCGCCCTGCACATCGACGGCTTCGCCGCCCTCGTCGCCGTCCTGGTCGGCCTGGTCGCCTCCTGCGTGCAGATCTACTCGACGGGCTATCTGCGCGACGACCCGCGCTACCCCTCCTACGCCGCCCTCGTCTCCCTGTTCACCTCCGCGATGTTCCTGGTCGTCTACTCCGGCGACCTGATCGTGCTGCTGATCGGCTGGGAGGTCATGGGCATCTGCTCCTACTTCCTCGTCGGCCACTACTGGGAGACCCCGGAGGCCCGCGCCGCCTCCCTCAAGGCCTTCCTGGTCACCAAGCTCGGCGACGTCCCCTTCCTCATCGGTCTGTTCGCCCTGGCCACCGACGCGGGCTCGTTCCGCATCACCCGCATCCTCGGCACCGTCGCCGGCGGCGGGCTCGACCACCCGACGCTGATCGCCCTGCTGCTTCTCGCGGGCGTGGCGGGCAAGTCGGCGCAGTTCCCACTGCACACCTGGCTCCCCGACGCGATGGCGGGCCCCACCCCCGTCTCCGCACTGATCCACGCCGCGACGATGGTCGCCGCCGGTGTCTACTTCATCGCCCGTCTCCTCCCGGTCTTCGAGGCCTCGCAGGCCGCGATGGTCGTCCTCGCCATCATGGCCGCCGTCACGATGACCGGCTCGGCGCTCGCCGCGCTCGCCCAGGACGACATCAAGCGCGTCCTCGCCTACTCGACGATCGGCCAGCTCGGCTACATGACCGGCGCCCTCGCCGTCGGCGACCGCGGTGCCGCCGTCTTCCACCTCCTGTCCCACGGCGCCTTCAAGGCGCTGCTGTTCCTCGCGGCCGGCGTGATCATCCACGCCGCCGGCACCAACTCGCTCGCCGCCATGTCCCGCATGCGGAACCTGCGTGACCGCATCCCCGACGCCTACTGGACGATGACCGTGGCGCTGCTCGCGCTCGCCGCGATCCCGCCCTTCAGCGGCTTCTTCTCCAAGGAGGCCGTGCTCGGCGTCGCAGAGCACGTCGTCACCGGGCACACCGAGCACGCACCCGCCGCCGCGGGCTGGCTCGTCCTCGTCGCCGGTCTGCTCACGGCCGTACTCACCGCCGCCTACGCGATGCGCCTGTGGCTGCTCGCCTTCCGCGGCCGGGGTACCGAAGCCCCCGATCACGGCAGGCAGCCCCTGACGATGACCGTCGTGCTGTGGGTCCTCGCCGTGCCGTCCCTGGCCCTCGGCGGGTTCACGTTCCGCTTGCTGCCCGACTGGTTCGACGGCCGCGACCTCGGCCCGACCCTGACCACCTCCGTCCTCGGAACGGGCTTGGCCCTCGTCGGCGGCATCGTCACCTACGCCGCCTGGCGGCACACCACCGCGCTCGCGGCCCGGGTCCCGCTGGGCGCCGTCGCGGCCCACCCCGAGGGCGACGCGGCCAAGGTCGAGGCCGAAGCCATCGCCACCCACGAGCCGGCCTACGGCGACATCGCCTACGCCCCGGACCCCGCCGACCCGGGACGGCTGCTCCTCGGCCCGCTGCACCGACACGCGGCCGCCGGATTCCACCTGGACGCCGTGTACACGGCCCTCTTCGTCCGTCCGGTCCGAGCCGGGGCGAGCCTCGTCAGCTTCCTCGACCGCGAGGTCGTCGAGACCTACGTCCGCGGAGCGGGTGCGCTGCCCCGCTGGCTCGGCGCCGCCGTACGGCGTGCCCAGACCGGCAACGTCCAGACCTATGTGAGCGCGCTGCTCGCCGGCACCGTCGTCCTCGCGGTCGCCGCCGTCCTCGTCGCCACGGGAGCGTGAGCAGGCGTGATCGATATCAACGAGTCCGTGATGCAGTTCCTTCTGGCGTTCGTCGTCGTCGGCCCGCTCCTGGGCGCCGTCGCGGCTCTCCTGCCCGCCCCGCCCGGACTGAAGGGAAAGTCACCCGAGCAGGCCGTGCTCCGGCACGGCGTCACCGTCACCGGCGCGATCCTCATCGCGGCGATCGTCCTCGCGCTCGGCTTCGACCACGACCAGCCGTCGAAGATGCAGGCCGGCACGGACATCAGCTGGATCCCCGCACTCGACGTACGCATCCACCTAGGCATCGACGGCATCTCCCTCCCCCTTCTGGTACTGACCGCGCTGCTGACCTTCCTCTGCGCGCTCTACTCGTACTTCAAGATGCCTGAAGGCCCGACCCCGAAGGCCTTCGTCGCCCTGCTGCTCGTCCTCGAAGGCGGCACGCTCGCGACCTTCGCCGTCCTCGACCTGGTGCTGTTCTTCCTCGCCTTCGAGATGGTCCTCATCCCGATGTACTTCCTCATCGCCCGCTGGGGCGGGGAGAGACGAAGCCAGGCCGCCTGGCGCTTCATCCTCTACACCCTGCTCGGTTCCGTGGTCATGCTGCTCGGCCTGCTCCTGATCGGGATCAAGGCGGGCACGTTCGACATGATGGCACTCGCCACTGACAACGGCCGGTCGCTGAGCACATCCGTGCAGCTCATCGCCGTTCTGGCGATCGGTATCGGGCTCGCGGTGAAGACGCCGATGTGGCCGTTGCACAGCTGGTTGCCCGACGCCCACACCGCCGCGCCCACCGTCGGCTCGGTCCTCCTCGCCGGCGTGCTGCTGAAGATGGGTACGTACGGGTTCGTCCGGATCCTGCTCCCCATCGCGCCCGACGGATTCCGCACCTTCGCGCCCTACCTCGCCGCCCTGGCCGTCGTCGGGATCATCTACGGATCCCTGGCCTGCCTGGCCCTGGCCAAGCAGGGGGCGAAGGGCGACCTCAAACGCCTCATCGCCTACTCCTCGGTCGGCCACATGGGCTTCGTCCTGCTCGGCATCGCCACGATGACCCCGACCGGCGTGAACGGCGCCCTGTTCGCCAACATCGCCCACGGCCTCATCACCGGCCTGCTCTTCTTCCTGGTCGGCGCCCTGAAGGACCGTACCGGCACCACCGACCTCGACGCCCTCGCCGAAGAGACCGGGGCCGCCCTCTACGGCAAGGCCCCGCGCCTCGGCGGCCTGCTCGCCTTCGCCGCCGTCGCCTCGCTCGGCCTGCCGGGCCTGGCCGGGTTCTGGGGCGAGATGCTGGCCCTGTTCGGTGCGTTCCGGCCCGCCGAGGGCCTCAACCGCGCGGCCTTCCTGACCTTCATGGCGATCGGCGCGTTCGGCACGCTCCTGACAGCCGCGTACCTGCTGATCGTGGTCCGCCGCGTCTGCATGGGCGCCCAGCCCCAGGACGCCCCGACGCTTCCCGACGTCCGTTCCTACGAGTTCGCGGCGTGGACCCCTCTCGTGGCCCTCACCGTCGTCGCGGGTCTGTGGCCCAGGGCCCTCCTCGGCCTGAGCGACCCGGCCGTCCAGCAGCTCCTCGCAGGAGGCACCCGATGAGCTCCCCGGCCCAGACCCTGGCGGCGTCGCTGGTCCAGTCCGTCGACTGGCTCGCGATCGCCCCACCCACCATCGCGGCGGTCGTCGGACTCGTCGTCCTGGTGGCCGACCTGTTCGTCGCCGAACACCGCAAGGCCCTGCTCGGCTGGACATCGGTGACGGGACTGGCCGCCGCCACGCTGATGCTGCTGCCCCTCCTGGACGGTGACCGCAGCACCTTCTGCCTGACCGGCGACGCCACCGTGTGCAGCTACACGGCCGACCGCTTCACCCTGGTCATCCAGTTCCTGGTCCTCGGCGGCGCCCTCCTCGCCGCCCTCCTGTCGGTCACCGCCCTGAAGGACGCCCGCAAGAACCTCCCCGAAGGCGAGTACTGGTTCCTGCTGCTGTCCTCCGCGGCCGGCGCCGCCCTCCTGCCCGCCTCCCGCGACCTCGCGACCCTGATCGTCGCCCTGGAGGTCGCCTCCCTGCCTGCGTTCGCACTGGTCGGCCTCAAATACGGCGACCGGAAGTCCTCCGAGGCGGCGCTGAAGTTCTTCCTGTCCTCGGTCACCGCGACCGCGGTCAGCCTCATGGGCATCAGCTTCGTGTACGCCACCACGGGGACCCTCTACCTCACCCAGGTCGCCGACCGCATCCAGAACGTCGACGGGCAGTTCCACACCCTCGCCCAGACCGGAGTCGTGCTCACCCTCGTCGGCTTCGCCTTCAAGACCGCCGCCGTGCCGTTCCACTTCTGGGTGCCCGACACCTATGTGGGGGCACCCCTGCCGATCGCGGCCTACCTGTCGGTCATCGGCAAGGCGGTCGGCTTCAGCGGCCTCATCCTCGTCACGGTCGTGGCCTTCCCGTCGTACGCCGACGTCTGGGGCCCCGCCCTGGCAGCCCTGGCCGCGCTCACCATGACCGTGGGCAATGCCGGAGCGCTGCGCCAGCAGGCCACGCGCGCGTACAGCGCGGTACGCCTGCTCGCCTGGTCCTCCGTCGGCCAGGCCGGCTACCTCCTGGTCCCGATCGCCGCCGCCGCGTACTCGGGGGACGCCGAGAAGTCGATCGGCTCCACCGTCGCCTACGCCCTGATGTACGGCGCCGTGAACCTCGGCGCCTTCGCGGTGGCCGCGCTCGTAGGCCGCACGAAGACCCTCAACCGAGTCGCCGACTACCGCGGCCTGTACACCTCCAGCCCCCTGTCCGCACTGCTCCTGGCGTTCTTCCTGCTCTGCCTCGCCGGACTGCCGCCGGGCATCATCGGTCTCTTCGCCAAGGTCACCGTCTTCTCGGCGGCCGTCGACGCCGGCCTCGGCTGGCTTGCCGTGGTCATGGCCGTCAACGTCGTCATCGCGCTGTTCTACTACCTCCAGTGGACGGCCCTGCTGTTCCGCGCCCCCGAGGGCGAACCCGACAAGCACCGTGTCCCCGGACCGGTCACCGCCGCGATCGCCCTGACCGGCGTCCTCGGCATCGCCCTGTCCGGCGCACCCCAGCTGGTTCTGCGCTTCACCGACACCGGGCTCTTCTGAACCCTCGTTCCGGATGCGGCCCCACCGGCAAGACGGCCGCTTACACCGCGCGCGTGCGGGGCACTCGCCCCCACGCGCGCGTGCCGCTGTCGGCGCCGTCACCCGGACGGTCCACACTCGCTGCCGCACGCACCAGGGAACTTGAGCCCCCCGCCTGGCGTTGACCAGTACGGGAGGGTCCACTGGACGTGAGAACGCGGCATCAGTGGACCGCAGATTCAGCAAGCGAAGGTCCCCCTGCCGCACGACTTGGAGGGCGTACCGTGCACCGCCGGCACAACGGGCTCAGGACAGCGATACTCCTCGGAGGACTGTCCGCACTCATCATCGTCATCGGCAGCTTCTTCGGCCGCATGGGGCTCGTCATCGCCGTCCTGGTAGCACTGGCCACCAACGCGTACGCGTACTGGAACAGCGACAAACTGGCACTGCGCGCGATGCGCGCCCGCCCCGTGAGCGAGTTCGAGGCCCCGGCGCTCTACCGCATGGTCCGTGAGCTCTCCACCCAGGCGCGCCAGCCCATGCCGCGCCTGTACATCTCCCCGACGGAGGCACCCAACGCCTTCGCCACGGGCCGCAATCCACGCAACGCCGCGGTGTGCTGCACCGACGGCATCCTGCGCCTGCTGGACGAGCGCGAGCTGCGCGGCGTCATCGGCCACGAGCTCAGCCACGTCTACAACCGCGACATCCTCATCTCGTCGGTCGCCGGCGCCCTCGCCTCCGTCATCATGTTCCTGGTCAACTTCGCCTGGCTGATCCCCATCGGACGCTCGGACGACGACGACGGCCCCGGTCTGCTCGGCATGCTGCTGATCATGCTCCTGGGCCCCCTCGCCGCCTCGCTCATCCAACTGGCCATCAGCCGCTCGAGGGAATACCAGGCGGACGCCTCCGGCGCCCAGCTCACCGGCGACCCGCTCGCCCTGGCCAGCGCCCTGCGCAAGCTCGAACTCGGCACCAGGCAGCTCCCGCTGCCACCCGAGCCGCGCATCGAGACCGCCAGTCACATGATGATCGCGAACCCGTTCCGGCCCGGTCAGGGCCTCTCGAAGATGTTCTCCACGCACCCGCCGATGGCGGAACGAATCGCCCGGCTCGAGAAGATGGCAGGTGGGAACCAGTGAGGACCATACTCAACGTCATATGGCTCGTGCTGAGCGGCTTCTGGCTGTTCCTCGCCTACATGCTCGCGGGCCTGCTGCTCTGCATCACCATCATCGGCATCCCGTTCGGCATCGCGGCGTTCCGCATCGGCGTCTACGCGCTGTGGCCCTTCGGGTACACGACGATCGAGCGCCGTGACGCGGGCGCGCCGTCCTGCGTGGGCAACGTGCTGTGGCTGGTGCTCGCGGGCTGGTGGCTCGCCTTGGGGCACATCGCCACCGGCATCGCCCTGTGCGTCACGATCATCGGCATCCCGCTGGGCATCGCCAACTTCAAGCTCATCCCGGTCTCGCTGCTCCCGCTCGGCCGGGACATCGTGCGGACGAACGAGCCGTTCGCGGCGCGCTGACGAAGAGGCGCCGACCCTCCGTTGTCCACAGGCCGGGGGTTGTCCACAGGCCCGTCCGACTGTCAGCGGCGGCCTGCATGATGAACCCATGACCGCGATCGAGCAGTTGCCGACCCGAGTGACGACCGGGACTCACAACACCCGCGGGGCGTACGGTACTCCGAGTCCCGAGCCCTACGCCCCGATGAGAGCTGCCGGAGCACCCGCGGCGAAACACCGTGCAGGGCCCGAGCCGGGAGGCCGCGAAAGGCCGGAGCCGCGTGGCTCCTGAAGGCCCGGGCCGATTGTGGAGGCCGGTCTTATTGTTCCCCCGCCCCGGCGGCCCCTGCCCGCCTCCATCGCCGCACCGCGTAGGCGACCACCCCCACGACCAGCACCCCCGCGCCCACGACCACCGACACCCTGGGCAGGGCGAAAGCCAGCACCACACACCCGGCCAGCCCCACCGCCGGCACCACCCTTGCCGAAGGCGCCGAAGACAGGGTCCAGGCCGACGCGTTGGCCACGGCGTAGTACGCCAGCACGCCGAAGGAGGAGAACCCGATCGCGCCCCGGACGTCCACCGTGGCGGCCAGGACCGCGACCACCGCACCCACGGCCAGCTCCGCCCGGTGCGGCACCTGGAACCGCGGATGCACGGAGGCCAGCACCCTCGGCAGATGCCGGTCCCGTGCCATCGCCAGCGTCGTCCGCGACACCCCCAGGATCAGAGCCAGCAGCGAACCCAGCGCGGCCACGGCGGCACCGACCCGCACCACCGGCACGAGCCAGGCCGCCCCGGCCGCCCGTACCGCATCGGCCAGCGGCGCCGTCGCGGCCCCGAGACCGCCCGACCCCAGTACCGAAAGGACAGCCACCGCGACACACAGGTAGACCACCAGGGCCATGCCCAGCGCCAGTGGGATCGCACGCGGAATGGTGTGCGCCGGATCCCGCACCTCCTCGCCGAGGGTCGCGATCCGGGCGTACCCCGCGAAAGCGAAGAACAGCAGACCGGCCGCCTGCAGTACGCCGTCCGCCCCACCCGAGACCCCGATGTCCAGCCGCCCGGCATCGGCGTCCCCGGATACCAGGCACACGACCACCACACACGAGAGGACAGACAGGACGAGCGCCACGATCACCCGCGTGAGCCAGGCGGATTTCTGGACGCCGCCGTAGTTCACCGCAGTCAGTGCCACCACGGCGGCGACCGCCACCGCGTGCGCCTGCTCCGGCCAGACGTACGTGCCCACCGTGAGGGCCATCGCCGCACAGGAGGCCGTCTTCCCGACCACGAAGGACCAGCCCGCGAGACAACCCCAGAACTCCCCGAGCCGCTCCCGCCCGTACACATAGGTACCGCCCGAGGCCGGATACAGGGCGGCGAGGCGAGCAGACGACATGGCGTTGCAATACGCGACCACAGCGGCGACGGCCAGCCCGAGGAGCACCCCGGAGCCGGCGGCGTGCGCGGCCGGCGCGAGGGCGGCGAAGATCCCCGCTCCTACCATCGAGCCGAGTCCGATGACGACGGCATCGCCCACGCCGAGGGTACGGCGCAGGCCAGGGCCGGTGGCGGTCATGAGTCGCACCCTACTGATCGGTGCAACCGGCGGGCGTGGCCGAAGCGTCCTCCCCACCAAGACGGCGTGAACGTGCGAGGCGAGGAGGCCGCGCGCGGGACGCCAGGCGTACGACGCACAGGCCCCTGCCTGCCGAAAGCAAGATCACACGGCCGGGACAGTGCGGGCACAGCGTGAAAGGGCAGGTTCACGGCATGACCATCATCAGCTGGATCATCCTGGGACTGTTGGCCGGAGCCATCGCGAAGTTCCTGCTGCCGGGGCGTGACCCGGGCGGCCTCATCGGCACGACCCTGATCGGCATCGCGGGCGCGTTCATCGGCGGCTGGATCTCCGCCCGCTGGATGGACCACCCGATCACCAAGGACTTCTACGACGGTACGACCTGGGCCGCGGCGATCGGCGGATCGCTCGTTCTCCTGATCGCCTACCGCCTCCTGTTCGGCAACTCGCGCGACTGACGGGTCCGCCGAGGTGCCGCCGACGGCAGCCGGCAGACGAGAAGGGTGGGCACCGGCGGTGCCCACCCTTCTGATGTCCGCGCGAGCGCGAGGCCGGAGGGCCGGACCTAGCGGTAGTTCACGAACTGCAGGGCGAAGTCGAAGTCCTTGCCCTTCAACAGGGCGATGACGGCCTGCAGGTCGTCACGGTTCTTGGAGCTGACCCGCAGCTCCTCGCCCTGCACCTGCGCCTTCACGCCCTTGGGGCCCTCGTCGCGGATGGTCTTCGCCACCTTCTTCGCGTTCTCCTGGGAGATGCCCTCCTTGATCGAGGAGAAGATCTTGTACTCCTTGCCGGAGAGCTGGGGCTCGCCCGCCTCCAGAGCCTTCAGCGAGATGCCCCGCTTGATCAGCTTGGACTGGAAGACGTCGAGGATGGCCTTCACCCGGTCCTCGGAGTTCGCCTCCATGAGGATCTGCTCCCCGGACCACGAGATCGAGGCACCCACGCCCTTGAAGTCGTAGCGCTGCGAGATCTCCTTGGCGGCCTGGTTGAGTGCGTTGTCGACCTCCTGCCGCTCGACCTTCGAGACGATGTCGAAACTGGAGTCGGCCATGTCCTGTGGCTCCTTGTATCGGGGTGCGTATCGTGCGTACCGGCGTGTGGGGGCGGCCGCAGGGCCCGTTCAGGTCCCGGGCCGCATCCGGACAAGCCTAGCCACCCCCGGCCTTCCGAGCGCCGATCAATCGGGTGGCGAAGCACCCCTCGGCATCAGGTATTGTTTACGTCGTTGCCACGGAGCGCCGCGGAAAAGCGGCTCGAAGGGCAGCAAACCCCGGCGGTGTGCCCGAGCGGCCAAAGGGAGCAGACTGTAAATCTGCCGGCTCAGCCTTCCCAGGTTCGAATCCTGGCGCCGCCACACGGGAACAAGAGGCCCGTGACCTGCGATATCAGCAGGTCACGGGCCTCTTGCCATACGCCGCCCCGAGGGGCGGGGTGTCTCACCCTGTCTCGCGTTCGAACGCCCCGTCTCGGACTCTGCGGACGGAGCGCGGACGGGATTTCCGCCGCGTCAGACGCTCCGTTCCAATCGGGCGGAGATCTTGGCGTTGGCCGCGTCGTCACCGTCCTTCAGGAACTTGGCGTACACGCGAAACAGGACCGCCACACTGTGGCCCGCCCGCTCAGCCACGAGCTGTGGTTCCACGCCCGAGCTGAGCCAGGTAGACACTGCGGCGTGACGAAGGTCATAAGGCCGCTTCGCCAGTGCAGAGTGGAACTCGGCTGGCGTGAGAGCGCGCGACCGCGCTTCAGCCCACACCTCCCCGTATCCGGTGTCCTGCACGAGTCCACCCCGCAGCGTCTGGAAGACGCGGCCGTCTGGCGCCGTGCCGTACGCGGTGAGGTGCCACCGCAGGAGCGCGACCAGTTCCGGCGGAATCGGCACAGGCCGCACTGCCTTCCGCGGGCGGTGCTTCAGGCCCCGTTTCTCGTGCGCCTCACCACTGTCTGTCCATGCGGTACCGGATCGGGGACGGGTTTCATGGAGCCGGAGCACGCCCCACCCCTGCCGGGGGAGATCGCAGTCCGTGACCCGTAGGCCGATCACTTCCGCCGGCCGCGCGGCGGCGTAGTACATGCAGCCGAAGAACGCAGCGAGTCGGCGCCCCCGCTTGCTCTGGTCACGCACGGCGGTCAGCAGCTTGGCGGCTTGCGCCGGATTCGGGACGCATGCCGGGTCCACTTCCTCCGTAACCTGCTCGGGCGCCTTCCACTTGACGCGGTCCAACGGGTTGTCCGTCAGCAACTCGGCATCGACCGCGAATTCAAGGGAGTTGTAGAAGATCGCGCGCTTGCGACTGATCGTCCCCGGGGCCGCCGTCTTTCCGTCCAGCCGCTTGGACAGGGCCCTGAGCGCGGCCTTCACCAACAGCCGGTCCGTGAGGGCCGACATGGGTAGTGACTTCCGCTGAAACCATGCGAGCACCTGTGCCACCTCGGCCGGAGGCTCTTCCTCCCACCGGTTCTTGTTGAACGCCCACCCGTACAGAGCGCTCCGTACGGTCCGGGCATCGGGCATGCCCTTGGTGTCCTTCACGAACGCCGGCGTCACGGTCGCCATGGCTTCGGCCAACGTCCGCCGGGTGTTGCCGGGGGAGTCGTCCCACTTCATCGCGATGTAGTTGCGCGCGTGCTCGTACCAGGAGATGTCACGCTTCTGGTCGACCATGGACTTCGGGAGGCCGCTCTCCACGTCGAACGGCTCACCCTTCCGGGCCGCCGTCATGAGTTCCGACCTGCGGCTGTCGGCCAAGCCCTGGGTGAGGAACGATTCCGCGTGTTCGCGGGTGCCCACCATCCAACGCAGTTGGTACGGCTTCCGGTAGCTGCGCTTTCGGATGGCCCAGAACTTAACGGTGTAGCTCCACTCGGTCACGCGGCCTCCAACTCGTCCTTGAAGGCGTCCAGGACGCTGCGACGTACGCAGATGCGGCCGGACGGCGTGCGGCGGGCCTCGGGGGTGAGGCCACGGTCACGCCAGCGGTACCAAGTCGGGCGGCTGATGCCGAGTTCTTCCAGAACTTCCGGCAGGGGGATCAACTCGTCTTTCTGAGTGCGGCGGCGCCGGGTAGGCGTGCTCATGCTGGAGTCTCCATACCTGGGTGATTCGGGGTGCGGTTGTGCGCGGCTGTGTCCGAGGTTCGGATTTCTGCGTCACGGCGTCACGTGCGTCATTTGGGCCTTTGACCTGTGTGTTTGCGTGACGTGGGGTGGATGGGGTGCGTCACCGTTGCGTCACGGCTTCGTCGTCTGTGACACGGGGGTGTGACGCAGGTGACGCACGATGACGCAGCCGATCGTTTCTGCGTCACGCCTGTTCTGGCAGTTCAGGGGCCGTTTTCCGTCGGCTGTGACGCAGGTGACGCAGAGCCTTCTTACTTAGGAAAAGAGGGGGGTGGTGTCTGTTGTTGTGCGCGGCTCAGAGCGTGAAGAAGGAGCCGCTGCGCGGCGCGTCTTGGGGGGGCGCTGCGCACCGAACAGCAAGAGGAGCACGCGTCGCTGTGTCGCGCCGGGTGCTCCTCTTGCTGTTGTGCGGTGACCTCGGGATCAGAACGCGGCTCCCTGTTGCGGGCCGGGTGCCGGGGCGGGTTCGGTGAGTTCGATGTAGCGGGCCTCGCGGGTGCGTCCCCAGTCAACGTTCAGGCCGCGAGCGGCGAGGGTGGGCTGAAGACGCTTGAGGCGGTCGGAGAGGACCTTTCCGGTAGTCGGCCAGCCCTTCGGGAGTGGGCGGCTGTCCTCGCCGCTGTAGAGCCGGGTGAGGAGGTGCAGCCACTCCGCGGAAGTCATCCGCTGTTGCTCCCCGGGCTGCATGTCGGCCGCGTACGCAAGCACGGTCTGCGCGAGGAGGTCGCCCTCGATCACGTCGTCGTTGAGGTCGTCGAGTCCGGCCCGGTAGGCGGGCAGCGCCCCGAGACCCATCGCGGTGTCGAGCTGCGCGCACAGGTGCGCGAAGTCCGCCATGCGCAGATCCGTCGGCGTCTCCGCCGACGCGGCGCGGACCTTGACGGTCAGGTCCAGCAGCGAGCCGAGCACGACGGGCAGGACTTGCGCGTACTCCGTCCACAGCTCCGCTTCTGTGCGCCGCACCTTTGGCCGTTCCAGCCGGAGCGGCAGGAGGCGTTCGGCGAGGTCGGGCCGGATGACACCCACGTCGATACCGGTCAGCAGGAGCGGGCGGCGGTAGCGGGCGCGGAAGACATCTCCGTCGGTGAACAGGGCCCGCTTGACGGACTCGGCGCCCGTGACGATGCAGCACATGGCGTCGGACAGGTCCGGGGTCATGTGGGAGAGGTTGTCCAGCGCCGTGACCCAGCCCGCGGCGACGGCCGCGATCAGGTTTTCCTCGTCCTTCGGGGCGCGGCGCAGGTCGCTGCTCATGCCCTCGACGATGCGGATGAGCATCCGGCCGGCCGTCGACTTCCCCGCGCCCTGCGGTCCGGTCAGGAACGGGGCGGGGACGGGGACGGACGGTTCCAGGCAGCCGACCAGCCAGGCCATGGCGAGGCATTCGGTTTCGGCGTTGACGAAGTTGCACAGCCGGAACAGCAGGTCGATGCCCTTGCCGTCGGTGTTCTTCTCCGGCAGGGGGAGTTCACCGGTGAGCTGGGTGCGCCGCCAGCACACCTCACGCGGGTCGGGGACGCGGATGTCCCATCCGGTGGGGTGGATGCGCACCGACTGGCCGTCGCTGCGTCCGAGGTCCAGCCAGGTCGCGCCGTCGAAGCCGGGGGCGACGCGGATGTGCACGCTCTGGGTGGTCTCGTTGAGTGCGAGTGCTTCGATCAAGTCCAGCGCCTCCTTGAGGGCGGTGCCGTTGAACACGCCGACCCCGTCTTTGAACAGGCCGACCATGAGTTCCTGGCGGTGGCTCCCCGTCGTGCCCTGGGAGCGGATGGGGCGGGCGACGGGGTGGCCGTTCTTCTGCGCGTAGACCGTGCCGTCGGCGGTGCGGAAGTAGCGGAACCGCTCCTGCGCGTAGTCGGCGATGACCTCGCGGGCCGGGGTCTTGTCGTCCTCGGACATGGCTACAGTCCCAACCTCGTGCGTGCGTTGTTCCACGCGTCGGCGCAGTGCCGGGGGCTCTCGCCCTTGGCCTGCGCGGCGGCGAACAGCCGCGCCGTGTGGTCCTCGGTGAGGCAGCCGCACCGGCCGTGCGTCGAGAGCACGGCCAGGAACATGGCGTACACGGTTGCGTGGATGCCGCTGGACGCCTCGCTGATGCGCTCCACGGCCATGGCGATGCCGCGTTCCAGGAACGCGGGCGTGCGGTGCTTACAGGCGCCCCCTACGGCTCGTGCGGGCAGCGCGTCGATGCACGGGGCCTGGTAGATGGTGGGCGTCTTCACGGTCAGCGCCCGCACGGCGTCGGGCAGCTCGGTGAGGGTGCCGGTGCCGGGGCCGCGCCAGCGGGCGTAGGCCATCGTCGACTTGATGTCGACGCCGTCGCGGACGCCGTTCGCGGAGGTCATGGTGCCCTGGTAGATCCAGTGCTGTCCGCGTGTGGTGCGCACGGTCCGGGTGGCCGGCAGGGTCTCGCGGGCCCAGGTGACGGCGTCGGCGTGGTCGAGGTCGACGACGGTCAGGCCCGCGCCGCCCGGGTGGTAGGCGACCCCCGCCGTCTCACGCCACGCTGCCGCCCACTGGGGAGAGTTGAGCGTGAACGGGTCGGTGGTGGCGGCGGCCCAGCCGTGGCACGGGTGCGGGCAGCGGCAGGGGCCGGGGTTCTTCATGTGGGGGCGCCCGCCGCACGAGGTGTACAGGCAGGTGGGGCAGTTGGCGAAGGGCACCTTGCCCCGGCGCAGCGGCAGGACGGGCAGGCCGTCGGCCGCGAGACGCAGGGCGGTGCTGAGGTGGTCTCGCCGGATCAGGGCGGGATGGGTCATGCTGGGGTATCTCCTGCTCTCTTGGAGGGATGGGAGAACCGGGGCGGGCGCGGCTTGTGGAAGAGATGGCGCCCGCCCCGGGCGTGTGTCAGGCGGCGGTGCGGGTGGCTAGGGCGGCGGGGCTGAGGAAGCGGAGCGCGGCAACGGCCTGTTGCGGCACTACGCCGTTGCCCAGCGCCTTGAGCTGTGCGGAGCGGGAGAGGCCGGGGACGGCGGTGACGTGCCCGGCGGGCAGGCCCATGAGCCATTCGACGAAGGCGGGGCTCAGCCGTCCCACAGCGTCAACTGGCCCGGGTGCGGGACGCTGGAGGACCGTTTCCCACCGCGCGATCGCTTCGGCGTACGGTCCCCAATCAACTCCGAGACCTGGTGCAGGGAGGGCCGCACCGCCGCTCCCGGACTCGGGGAACGGTTGCTCGGCCACGTTGACGCGGCCGGGGTCGGCAGCAACTCGCCCACCTCCGCAGCCAGGCACTTGCCGTGCGTGCCCGCTTCCTGTGACGGAGTACGCCGCCTCTGCCGGTTCTCGTTCTCCGACGCCCGCGGGGTCGGCAGCAGTGCCCCGCTGAACGTCAGGTCCGTCAGCGTCGGTGAGCTGCTGCGAGGGTTCGGCGCCGTCGCCTGACGGGCACCCTTGGAGTCCCCGACCAACGGCGTCGGCAGCAGCGAGACGACGTGCCGCAGGTTCATCCCGCCCTGTGCCGCGTGTCCCGCTCCGGTGTTCTCCGAGGTCGACGGGGTCGGCAGGAGCGAGGTGACGGCGGTCGGAAGCTGCCCGCGCTGCCCGCCGCCCTTGAAGTCCCGTGCTGCCGGGGTCGGCAGGCCACGCGAGGACGAAGAGCCGCCTTCGCTGATGAGCCGCTCCCACGTCAGATGCGCGAAGAGTGCACCACCGCGCATCGAACCCGAGGGCGGCAAGGTCTCCAAGCACGGTGTCGAATCCGAGAGAAAGGTGCCCTGCGACGTTCTCAAACACCGCGAGACGGGGTCGTAGAACCCCAAGGGCACGGGCGATGTCGGGCCAGATGTGCCGCTCATCAGCGGTTCCCTTCCTCTTGCCGGCGGAGCTGAACGGCTGGCACGGATAGCCGCCCAGCAGCACATCGATGGGAGCGACGCGGGCCCAGTCGACGGCGGTGAGGTCGCCCAGGTTCCGTGTCCCGGGGTGATGGTGGGCGAGGATGCGGCTGGCCCCGGCGTCGTTGTCCGCGACCCAGGCCAGTGAGCCGCCGAACACTTCCTGTACGGCCATGTCCAAGCCGCCGTATCCGGTGCACAGCGAGCCGAGCCGCAGTGCGGGGGGAGGACTCATATGGGCGTCTCCTGCTCTCTTGGAGGGATGGGAGAACCCGGGGCGGGCGCGGCTTGTGGAAGAGATGGCGCCCGCCCCGGGCGCAGCTAGGCGCAGGTGCAGTCGGGGCGTTCGCCGCTGCCGTCGGCGCCGCACCCGCAGCAGTGCGGGTAGACCTCGCCGTCGTCGTCCTCCGCCGCGCAATTGGGGCAGTCGGCGAACTCGTCCTCGTCGTCGCTGGTGTCGTAGCCGAGCGGGCTGAGGGCGGAGTGGACCTGGTCGAGGGCTCCGGTGAGACGCTGAGCGCGGCCGATCGCGACGCGCGCCATCTGGACGGCGGAGGACGCGGCCTGGTCGGGGTCCTTGCCGCCGTCCACGGTGAGCCGGTCGGCCTGGTGTGCGTCGGTTACGGGCTGAAGCGCCTGGGTGATGGCCTGCGGCAGCATCCGCGACAGGTGTGCGAGCGTCCCGATCAGGCTGTAGGCGTCGCTGGGGTACTGCCAGTCCGCCCCGGGCGTGCGGGTGGTGTGGTTGATGGCGCGGACGGCTTCGGCAGCCTGGTCGGCCAGCGCTACCGGGCTCTGGGGGTGGTTCATGCGATGCCTCCGGTCAGGTGTGGAAGTGGTTGCGCTTGATGACGGCCTTGCGGATGTTGACCGTGGTCGCGCCGCGCGATCCGGCGAAGAGCTGGACGGCGATGAAGCCGCCGAAGATGACGGCGGCCAGGATGATGAGCTGGGTGATGAGCGCGGTGAGGGCGGCGATGAACGTGGTGAGCATCAGCAGTCCGCCGCACACGGCGGCGAAGCCGACGCCACCGAGCGCGATGTTCACCGCGGCCCGCGAGACGGGCGGCTTCGCGGCGACCGGTTCGGGCTTGGCCGCGTCGATGGCGTAGCCGGTGACGACACGCCCGTCGGGCAGGACGACGCTCTGGACGGCGGGGATCTGGCCCGGCTGAACGGGAACGATCGGCGTCGGGGCCGGTATCGGGGTGGGGTAGTGGACCGAGTCGGCCGTTTCGGTCGGACGGTAGGGGGTGGGCTGGTTCACGGCGGGGTCTCCTGTCAGGGGCGCAGGCTGGCGAGGAAGTTGAAGACGGAGGCGCACAGGCTGCGGATCGGCTCGTCCGCGCCGGTTCCGGCGGTGAAGAACCCGAGCAGGAACAGGACGATGGCGGGGCCGATGCCTCCGGCCTTGGCCCTGACGATGAAGACGGCCGCGATGCCGAACAGGAGGATCGCGGAGAGGTTGACCGCCACGGCGGTGCTCCCTTCAGTGGGCGGGGCAGGAGGACAGCAGCAGACCGAGGGCGACGCCCACGAGCGCGAGGCGAACCAGCGCCCTCATGCGGTCGGCGTCTTCCGCCTCGCGGGCCCCGTGGTCTTGGCGGCGGCTTCGTCGGCGGCGCGGCCCGCGCGGTAGGTGCGGGCCCACAGGTTGTAGAGGTGGCGGCCGGCGCGTATGCGGATGCCGTGGCCGTCGCAGCGGCGGCAGTGCTTGCCGCGCTTGGGCTTGCCGCGGCGGGTGTAGGTGAGCTGGAAGCCGAGTCCCTCGCAGCGGCGGCAGGACTTCCAGGGGGAGGCCGCACACACTCCGGCGTAACCGAGCGTGAACAGAACGATGAGGACGCTAGCGAGCAGGGGAAGGGGCATGATGGCCTCTCTGGGCAGGTTTTCGGGGTTTCCGCAGGTGGGTTGCTAGGTGCTAGCGACCTGATCAGGGCATCTTTGGGTCGCTAGCGAGGTTGCTAGGTCTAGCGACCTTGCTCGCTAGACCTAGCGGCCCCTCGGCCCTACTTGTCGCCCCGCTTCTTGTTGCGCTGCGTGACGGCGTCGATGATGTGCTGACGCTCGATGCCGCGCCGGTTGGCGCCCTTGCCGTCCTCGGTCTTGCCCCACACCTGGCCCGTGGAGATGCCGTACGGCTTGAGCGCGGCGGCGAGCTGGTCGGCCTTGGCCCGGCCCTCCAGCTCCTTCCACTCGCCGTAGACGGCGGGGGCGAACTCGGCGAGGCGGTCGACGACGGTCTCCGACCACACCTTGTCCTCGCTGCGTCCGAGGACGGCGGCGGTGTCGTCGAGGATCGCGTCAGCGCTGCGCGTCTTGCTGGCCTCGCCCGCAGCATCGCCGGACAGGGTGCCCTCGTCCTCGCGTAGGGCGCGGGCCCGGTCCAGGATGGTGTCCGCGTCGCGGCCGGTGGCCAGGTAGGTGCGCACGATCCCGGAGTCGTCCGTCATGCCCTTGAGCAGGCCCACGCCCTTGTGGGACTTGAGCAGCTTGGACGCGTCCAGGCCCTCCCCGTAGGAACCGGCCCCGAGTACCACCTCAGAGACGTGGTAGGAGCCGACGCGCAGGGAGAAGCGGGCTTGGTGCTGGTCACGCAGCACGCTCGGGCACGCGGTGTCGTCGGGCTTCTGCGTGGAGTTCATGACCGACACGCCGACCGCCGGGGCGACCCGGGCGAGGTAGACGAGCAGGTCAAGGATGGTCTTGCCGTGGGTGGGGTGCTGCAAGTACTCCTGCACCTCATCGACCACCACGAGTGTGAGGGGCATGTTCAGCTTCCGGTCCCGGCTGATCTCCGGCGTCAGCTTGCCCTCGGGGCAGATGTGGAGGGGCAGTTCGGACAGCCGGTGGTAGCGGTCCTCCACATCGGCCTTCAGCTCCATCAGGGCGTTGACCAGGTGCATGACCGGGTCGAAGCCGTCGCGGGGGACGATGCCGAAGCCGATCCGGTGGGCGACCTTCGCGAAGGAGCGCCAGTCCGGGGACGCCTTGCCGTCGAACACGATCAGGCGCACGTCCGGGTCCAGCGCGGCGGCGAGTGCGATGGTGCGGGCGGAGAACGTCTTGCCCTGCCGCGGCACCGCGCCGACCAGCAGCGACAGCCACAGCATGGTGGCCATCACGGGGGTACCGCGCTCGTCGACACCCCAGGGGAACGGCTTCCAGAAGTCCACCCTGGTGGCCCCGAGCAGCGGCGTCTTCCCGGACGGGACGGCGAGCGGGTCACGGTCGGCGATCCAGTAGGAGACGCGCCGGCCGCTGGTCTCGTCCTTGTCCATGAAGAGCTGGGTGGGGGCGATGTCCATGCCGGACGCGAGGCGCGAGTGCGCCTTGAGGGCGTCCTCGAAGGTCATGCCATAGGGCAGGTCGACGACCACGCGCCAGCCGTCCCCGTCCCGGCCGATCGGCCGCGGGAACGCGATCGTCTGGTCCTTCGTGGTCAGCTTCGCTGCCTCGTGAGCGCGGATCACGATGTCCGAGGACAGCTTGCGCTTGCGGAACGTCACCTTCGCGCGGTCGATGAGCGGCTTGTCCGCAGGCGTGCCCCCGAGACCGAAACCCGTGGTCAGGGTGACGATGCACAGGGCGAGCAGCCACGTGGGGGCCATCACCCACAGCAGCAGAGCGATCGTGAGGCCGACGGCGCTGGACACGGTCGCGATGATCGAGCGCATCCGTACCCTCGCGTCCCGCTGACGCGACAGCTTCAGATACGTCGCCGCGTCCTCATCGAGGACCGACGCCAGACGCAGAGCCCGCCCCTCGGTGTCGAACACCCAGCGGCCGACCGCCGACGACCAGCGCCAGGCACCGCGCGGGCTGTAGGCGACCAGCTTGGGCGTGTAGACGCACGGCAGGCGCCAGGCGTGATAGCCGAGCATCGTCGAGTAGTGCCGCACCGCCCACTTACGGACGGCTTTGCGCTGGTCAGGCAGCTTCACCCACTCGGGGAAAACGGGCTGGCGGACCTTGTCGCGCTCCTCCATCCACTCGGTGATGGACGGCGGATACGCCTCCTTCGGCGGGTCGACGTTCGCGCCCTCGGTCAGTCCCTCGGCCTCGGGGTCCTCGGTGTCGGGGAGTTCGGCCTCCCACTCACCCGGCTTCACCTCCGGTGCCGGCGCGTGCTCGGTGGGCGCCGGGGCGGGGGCCTTCTTGAGCTTGAACGGCAGGACAGAAGCGTTCTTGTCCTCTTCCGGCGCCTCAACGGGCGGACCGGACACGTTGATCTCAGTCATGCTGAGGGTGCTCCTTCACGGGAGTTGAAGGGGTTCGGCTGCCGCGGTCAGAGGTGAGCGGCCGAACCCCGAGAGGGTTGGTCAAAGGCGGCGGTCACTGGCTCGCGATGGCGAGGCCAGCGCGCTGGCCCGCGTCGGGCTCGCGGTGCTCGGCGTAGCGGGAGGAGACCCAGCCGACCGACCAGCCGGACAGCTCCGCGGCCTGGCGCACGGGCAGGCTCGCCATGAACGCGGCGGCCACGATCCGGCGCGCTTCGTCCTCGGGCAGCTTGCTCTCAGCCGGACCCCGGTTCAGGAGCGCGGCGCGTTCACGCTCGGCCCGCTCCACTCGTTCACGGCGTTCACGCTCAACGGCCTGAGCGCGCTCGCGCTGTTCCGCTTCGGCACGCTCGCGGGCCTGGCGTTCACGCGTCTCACGCTCGCGTTCACGCTGTTCATGCTCGCGTTCACGGCGTTCACGAGCCTCCCGCTCGGCAGCCTCCGACCGCTCACGGGCTTCACGCTCCTCACGCCGCTGCCGCTCTTCCCGCTCGGCCTGTTCGCGGGCCAGGTTCGCTTCGTGGTCGCGCTGTTCACGCGCCAGCCGCTCCGCGTGCTCGCGCTCCTCACGGGCCTCCGTACGGGCCCGCTCCTCGCGCTCGCGGGCCGCCTGGTCCCGCTCCTCACGCTCGGCTTTCTGCGTGGCTTCCAGGGCGCTGACGGCGCGTGCGATGGCCCGCCGGTAAGCGAGTCCGGTCTCTGCGGTGACGATGAGCAGGAGGGGCGCCACGGCGTGGACGGACATGCCGACCAGGTCTTTCTTCAGTGCGGAGTCGGCTGTGTTGAGCGCCAGCGTCATCAGACCGGTCATCCAGCGCAGCACCACGGGCCAACGTCCGCCGTGCCCTCCGAGGCGGGCCAGCACGTCATCGAGCTTGACCACGATGACGACTGCGGCATCCACCACGAGGGGCAGGATCGGGGCCGTCCAGTCCCACGCGTCGGCGGTGTGCTTGGCCATCAGCGGCGTGACCGTGAGGACGGAGAAGAGCATCGCCCCGAACACGATCAGCCACGTGCCGACCGACAGAGCCTTTTCGGCTGAACGGATATGAACAGCGTTCACGCCGCACCCCCGACCGGTTCCGCGAGCGGGGTCAGCGAACCGCGGAAACCGCGCGCCGCAGCGTCGTACGTGAACGCCGACAGCAGCCATTCCGCATCCGCCCAGGACGTCCGGGCCGGGCCCCAGGTCGCGTCTGCCGGCGCACCGTGAGTGGCGCTGTCGGCGTACGCGTCCTCACGGCTGCGGTAGACCATGACCGGAGTGCCGTAGTGCACGAGCACGAACACCTGCCGGGCCGGTACGAGTGCCTCGGTGAGGTCGTCGCGCAAGCGCCGCAACTCGATGTCCTTCAGCAGAAGGTCTTCCTGCGCACCACTCAATTCGTCCAGGGCCCCCGCAAGGAGCTTGCCGACCTCGTCCGTGGTCGCCTCCGCGCGCTCCGCGCGGTCGGTGACGGCGAACAGCTCCTTGATGTGCCGGCCGGACGCCGCCTTCGCGACCTCGGTCGCCTCACGGGCCCGCTCGAACGCGGCGTGCCTGTCCGCCTCAAGCAGCGCCAGGCGCTTCTTGGTGACGATGCGGATCATGCCGCCGCCCCCTTCCGGACCCGACGGGTACGGGCGGGCCGGGCGAGCGGGACGACGTTGAACAGCTCCGCGGCGTGCTCCTCGATCGCCGCGGCGGCGATGCGGATCGCGTCGTCCGGCATGCCGGGGTCGTCGGCGAGGATGTCGCGGGCCGCGTCCAGGCGGGCCGCTCGCTCCATCTCGCTCTCGCCCTCCACACCCAGCCACAGCTCAACCGGGGTGCCAAGGGCCAGTTCGATGAAGTCGTTACTGGTCACGGCCTGGTGGCCGCTGATGTACGAACGCATGACGGAACTCCTGATCACTGGAGGGATGGGAGAGATGCCGGGTGGGCGCGGCTTGTGGAAGAGATGGCGCCCGCACCGGGGCGGAATGGTGAGTGCCCCGGCCGGGAGTCGAACCCGGCCTACGACCATCGAGGCGGCACGGCGGAACAGCTCGGGTGGCTCAGGAGGTTGCCGTCAGAGTCGCAGCGAGGATGTCGGCGTGGTCGAACGCGAGCGGCGGCAGGGCGTTCAGCGGCCACCACTGCGCGTTCGTCGCGTCGTCGCCCGCCTCGACGATCGTTCCGGGGATGACTGTCAGGTGGTAAGCGACGGTGACGTACCGGCCGCGCGGGTCGCGATCGGGCTGGTCGAACGTGCCGACCTGTTCCAGCTCCGCTGGCGTCGCGTACACCCCAGCCTCTTCGGCAAGCTCGCGGGCAGCAGCGGCGCGACTCGTCTCGCCGGAGTCGACATGGCCGCCGGGGAGGGCCCACTGGCCCTTGAACGGGTCCCAGCCGCGTTCGATCAGCAGGACGTTTCCATCGGTCGTGGTGACGACAACATCGGCGGTGTAGCGAATGACCTCGTTGTTCTCCATGTCTCTCCCTGTCTGTAGCTGGCAGATGTGCCAGAGCGCCCCGGCCGGGAGTCGAACCCGGCCTTGCGACCATCGAGGCGAACGCGTCATCGTCACTGCTCTGACGCCAGCAGGGCGGCTCACACCAGGCGGCACCCGCCATTGAGGGGGGTGTTCTCCGGAGCTGATGGGCTTGGCATTGCCGCCGTCGACATCACCCGGCCGACGCGGGGGCGGTCTCACTCTTGCCGCCACGTGCGTTGGGGCCCCGCTCTACTTCCCCACACCCAAAACCCGGGTGGCGCTGCCAAGCGCGTAGGGGGAGAGCCACGTCCATCACAGCGGTTTGCCCCCGGACCCTCGCCCTAGGCACCTACCGCGACCGCCGCTCTCGCGTCAGCCCCGCACGATCACTGTTCAGTTCTCAACTAACGGCCGCTTCCTTCGTACTCACCCCCAGCGAGAGCGGGGGGCTTTCCTCCGTGCAGTGCAGTACCTGTTTTACAGGTACTGCATGGGGGTCCGTCAAGTACAGCGACGCAATCTCTTCGTCTCGCGCCGGGACGTCTTGACGTATCTTCAGAATCACGGCAGGTCAGGGGAGTTGGTCACCCCACTCATGGACAGCTCTGGGACTTCTAGCTACGGTCAAGAAGTCCCTAGACGTCCCACCGGGGGTGCAGATGTCGAACGAGCGCCTACGAACCGCTCTCCTCGCCCGTGGCATGACCGTGCAGAGCCTCGCTGAGGCGATCGAGGTGAGCCCCAAGACGGTCGAACGCTGGATTACCCAGGGCAAGGTGCCGTACCTGCGTCACCAGTACGCGACGGCAGCGGCCCTCAAGGTCGATGTGACCACGCTGTGGGAGGACGGACGGACCGTCGACAGCGCGGCCGACCTCACCAAAGCCGAGATAGCGACGGTCTACCCGCATCGCCACACGGTGCCTACTGGCCTCTGGCGAGAGCTGTACGGACGTGCTGAGCGGAATCTGGACGTCCTCGTGTACTCAGGGCTCTTCCTGTCCGAAGACCCCCTCTTCCATGACCTCGTCAGGGCGAAGGTGGAGGCGGGGGTGCGGGTGCGCATCCTGCTGGGGGACCCGGAGTGTGCGGCTGTCCGGCAACGCGGCATTGACGAGGGGCACCACATCATGGACGGCAAGATTCGAAATGCCCTCGTGCTGTACCGGCCCCTCATGCGGAGTCATCCGGACGTCGGTTTCCGGCTGCACGACTCGACGCTGTACAACTCGATTTACCGGTCCGATGACGAGATGCTCGTCAACCCCCACGTCTACGGCATCGGCGCCTACATGGCGCCCGTGCTGCACCTGCGACGACTCCCCGGCGGAAGCCTCTTCGACACGTACGCGAATAGCATCGACCACACGTGGGAGAACGCGCGTCCGATCACTGATCAGGACGTCAAGAGCATCACGGGAGCCTGACCATGGGACGTATCGACTACCTGCACGACCCGGACGCACCGCCGGCCAATTCGGTTGTGCCGTCAGTCGTTGCCTTCGTCCAGAACGACGCGGGGCAGGTGCTGATGATCCAGCGCTCTGACAACGGCAGGTGGGCGCTGCCCGGTGGCGGTCACGACGTGGGGGAGTCCATCAGCGACACGGTGGTGCGTGAGGTCTGGGAAGAGACCGGCATCAGGGCGGAAGTGGTCGACGTGTCCGGCCTCTACACGGACCCCGGACACGTCATGCAGTACGACGATGGCGAAGTCCGCCAGCAGTTCAGCATCTGCTTCCGGGCCCGGCCGGTCGGCGGCGACCTCCGTACGAGCAGCGAGACGACTCAGGTCCGCTGGGTTGCCCCGGCGGACCTGGAGACGCTGGACGTACACCCCACGATGCGGCTCCGGATCGAGCACGCCATGGACCGGACGCGCACGGCGCCCTACATCGGCTGACGCTTGGCGGCGGCGACCCGTTCGAGGACGCGGCAGGTGCACGCGAGGATCTCCGGCTCAGCCCGCCGGATGAACTTGCCGATCAGGCTGTCCGGCCCGTAGCGCCCGGTGATCTCGTTAATCCGGTCCACTGGGTTGGTCGGGGTGCCGTCCGGGGTGGTGTTCATGTCGCAGTAGCAGAGCGCATCGTTCAGGTGCTCGCTCTCGCGGGGGAACTCCCCGTCAAGCTCAGCCCGCAAGCCGCGCGCGTCCGCCTCAAGCCATGAACAAGAGTGATGGGCGACCAGGTTGACGACCTGCTCGTCGGCGGCGGCCACGTCCCGGAGATACCGCGCGCCGTCCAGGGGGTGGAAGCCTGTCTTGGCGAGGTCCGGCGCGTAGCCGATGTCATGCAGGACCGCCGCAGCCTCCAACAGGTCCGCGTCCTGGTCGAGGATGAGCGCGATGGTACGTGCCCGCTCAGCGACCCCGAGGCAGTGTTGCCAGCGTCGCGGTAGCGGCTCAGCGAGCAGCGACTCAGCCAGGGGATAGGCCCACTCCGTCAACGTCGACAAGCTACGAACGCCCCTCTCGCGCCGGCACGGCGCGGACCGTCCGCACCCTGCCCTGACCTCCACCCGCCAGCACGCCGGCGGCTTCCAGCTTCTCCAGCGCCTTGGCCACGGTCGGACGTGACACCCCGAACCGTTCGGCCAGCACGGAAGCGCTCGGGAACGCTTCCCCTACTTCGAGTCCGTCAGTCGCGATGACCTCTGCGATTCGCTGATCAAGCGGGCGCCGGTCGACCGGCGCCCCCGCGCGTACGACTCGCCACCGCTCGCCCCGCACCGGTTCGGCCACGCCTTCCTGACGCAGTACGCCGAACGCACGCAGGGCGACCCCGCGCGAGACCTTGTGATCGCGCATGAGTTCAGCCAGCGACGGAAGCTCTGTCATGGTCGGGTCGTCTTCGATCTGCCTCTTCACTGAGTCGGCAATCTTCAGGAAGGTTCCCCGAGGGTTGGCCTGCTGCGACACTCGCTCTCCCTCTCCGCCGGGCAGTCGACACCACCGGTAAGCCTCCCACGACTGCCGGCCGTCGCGGAGGGTCGCGCACAGCGGGGCGCACGGACGGTTTCAAGATCAGGACGAGACGCGGACGGCTTTGCCTGTCCTAGCACCCGTATGCGGCTGAGTAGCAGGTCACAGGGGGTGCGGAGTGGTGATCTTGTGCAGACTGTAAATCTGCCGGCTCAGCCTTCCCAGGTTCGAATCCTGGCGCCGCCACACTGGGGAAGACCCCCTCCGATCAGGTTACTCACCTGACTGGAGGGGGTTTTCGCTGTCTAACGGTCGGCACACACGCCTCGTCGTCCCTCCTGGTCGCCCTGGCCCGGCCCCAGCGCCTCCGCCGACGCGTCCCGAACGGTCCCAGGGCGCCCCCGAGGGTGAGCATGATCACTCTCCCTCGGCAGGTCGGAGGGCATGAACGCGTCAGATAGGCTGCCGCCCTTCGTAACGGCACCCTTCTGAAGAGGTGTGATGAAAACAGGCAGACGAACCGTCGCGGTGGCCACGCTCGCGGGGGCGCTGGGACTCTCGGTGCTGAACGCGCCTGCGGCTCAGGCGGCGGACACCGGCATCACCGTGTCGGACATCGTCATCAACAACGGCAAGCCGATCGTCGTCGGCACGTCGAAGGTGGTGGAGCCGCCCATCAGCTTCAACATCGCGCTGCCCGCCGGGTACAGCACCGCAGACCCCTCCCGCTACGACGCGTACCCCTTCCTCTACCGCGGCAGCATCAAGTCGGCGGCCGACTCGGGCGAGAACTTCATCCAGCCGGGCGGCTACACCTGCTACGAGATCGACTCCAAGCACGCTCGCTGTGAGGGCGACCTCTACATCGACCCGCACCCGAGCCAGGAACACGTCGACTCCAACAGCGACGCCACGACCTGGAAGGTCGGCGTCACGCTGAAGCTGTGGAAGGCCGACGGCGGCCTCAAGACCGGGGAACTGGAGACGCGGTCCACGACCGCCCAGCTGAAGCGCGCGGCCAAGGCCACCACCAACGCCTCCCCGGAGCCGGTCACCAAGGGCAAGACGATCACCGTCACGGGCAAGCTGACCCGGGCGAACTGGAGCACGAAGAAGTACGACGCCTACAGCGGCCGCACGGTCAGCCTCCAGTTCCGCGCCAAGGGCACCGACAGCTACAAGACGCTCAAGAAGGCCACCACCAGCAGCACCGGGGGACTGAAGACCACGGTCACCGCCTCGGCCGACGGCTCCTTCCGCTGGGTGTACTACGGCAACTCCACGACCGGCGTCGCCACCAGCGCGGCCGACTACGTCGACGTGCGCTGACGCCCTCGGCAACCCGGGCCGGGATCTCGGGTTCACCCTCCACGGCCGCGCACAGCGGCCTATGCGCACATGAGAAAGGCAAGGAGTCGTCTGCTCCTTGCCACTCTCAACGTATAGCGCATGGGGGGCCTTGCGGCAAGGCCCCCGTGGTGCCGCACAATCTTCGGCCTGTAGTCAGAAAACGGGCGAAAATTGGGGTCTGCCTTGATCGATGTGGTCATTGCCGGCGGTGGTCCGACCGGAATGATGCTGGCCGGGGAACTGCGGCTGCACGGCGTGCGTGTGCTCGTGCTGGAGAAGGAGGCGGAGCCGACCCCGCACGTTCGCGCGCTCGGCCTCCATGTGCGCAGCATCGAGATGCTCGACCAACGTGGACTCTTGGAGCGCTTCCTCGCAGAGGGCAGCAAGCACCCGCTCGGCGGGTTCTTCGCCGGGCTCGCCAAGCCGGCGCCCGGCCGGCTGGACACCGCGCACGGGTACGTCCTCGGGATCCCGCAGCCCGTCACCGACCGCCTGCTGGCCGAGCACGCGACCGAACTCGGCGCCGAGGTCCGGCGCGGCTGCGAACTGGTCGGACTCAGCCAGGACGACGACGGTGTCACCGCCGAACTGGCCGATGGCACACGGCTGCGCTCCCGTTACCTGGTCGGGTGCGACGGCGGTCGCAGCACGGTGCGCAGACTGCTCGGCGTCGGTTTTCCCGGTGAGCCCTCCAGGGTCGAGACGCTGATGGGCGAGATGGAGGTGGCCGCGTCGCCGGAGGAACTGGCGACCGTGATGGCCGAAGTCCGCAAGACGCACTTCCGGTTCGGCGCCATGCCGATCAGAGACGGGGTCCACCGCGTCATCGTGCCCGCCGAGGGCGTGGCCGAGGACCGCACGGTCCCGCCGACCTTCGAGGAATTCAGGCAGCAGCTGCACAAGTTCGCCGGCACCGACCTCGGTGTGCACTCCCCGCGCTGGCTCTCCCGCTTCGGCGACGCCACTCGGCAGGCCGAGCGCTACCGTACGGGCCGGGTCCTGCTGGCCGGTGACGCCGCGCACGTTCACCCGCCGACCGGTGGCCAGGGGCTCAACCTCGGCCTCCAGGACGCCTTCAACCTCGGCTGGAAACTGGCCGCCGAACTGCGGGGCCGGGCACCTGAAGGGCTGCTGGACACCTACCACACCGAACGCCATCCGGTGGCCGCCGCAGTGCTCGACAACACCCGCGCGCAGATGCACTTGCTGGCGCCCGAGCCAGGGCCGCAGGCCGTCCGCCGGCTCCTGGCGGAGCTGATGGACTTCGAGGAGGTGAACCGGCTCCTGATCGAGAAGGTCACCGCGATCTCAGTCCGTTACGACTGCGGAGAGGGGCACGAACTGCTCGGCCGTAGGCTGCGGGACGTGGGGTTGCAGCGGGGCCGCCTCTACGAGCGGATGCGTGACGGCCGCGGACTGCTGCTCGACCAGACCGGCGGCCGACTGTCGGTGGCGGGCTGGTCGGACCGGGTCGGACACGTCGTCGACGTCAGCGAGGAACTCGACGTCCCCGCGGTGCTGCTGCGACCGGACGGGCACGTGGCCTGGGTGGGCGACGACCAGCAGGAACTGCTCGACCGGCTGCCGACGTGGTTCGGACCGGCAACCGGCTGAAGTGACTACGTGCGGCCGGTGGAGGTGGGGGCGGTGGGGCGTGCCGGCGGCCCCACCCCCACCGACACGCACCCCCACCGACACGCACCCCCACCGACACGCACCCCCACTGACACGCACCCCCACTGACACGCACCCCCCCCCGCGCGCCCCGGCCCCGCACGCCTGCGCCCGCGCAGCTACTCGCCGACGGCGTGGGCCAGTTCGATGTCCTGGTCGTCCACACCGATACCCCGGACCGTCAGCGGCACCGCCCGGGGCGGGTAGCCGGTCGCGATGACCGTGTAAGCGCCGGTGTCCAGGTCGGAGAAGGCGTACGCACCGTCGGGGCCGGTACGCGTCGTGGCGACCACGTTCCCCGCCGCGTCCACCAGCGTCACCCGCGCGTCGCTCAGCGGCGCGCCCCCTGCGCGTACCGTGCCCCGCACCTGCGCGCCGGGCCGCAGTTCGAGCGCGACCCGGGTGGTCCCGGCCCCGCCGATCTCGACGACCTGGGCCAGCGGCCGGTGCTTGGGGGAGCTGACCGCGAGGGTCACCGGTCCCGGCACCAGGTCGGTGACCGTGAACTCGCCCAGTACGTCCGTCCGTTCCGTCGCCAGCACTTCTCCCCGCGCGTCCGTCACGATGACCACGGCCTCGGCGACCGGAGCGCCGCCGTCCGCGGAGCGCACCACCCCGGCGAGGCCACTCGTGCCGCCCAACAGCACGTCGTACGCGACCGGTTCACCGGCCACGACGATCGTGGAGGCCTGCGGCTGACAGCCCTCCGACGCGGCGATCAGGACGTACGAGCCGGCGCCCGGAGCATGCACGCCGTACGAACCGTCGTCCCGCGAGACCGCCCGCCCGAGCTGCTTTCCGTGCAGCGAGATCAACGTCATCGCGGCTCCGCCGACCGCCGTCCGATCGGCCCTCAGCACACGGCCCCGTACGGGGACCCCGGCCGGGTCGGCCGCGCCCGCGGCCCGTCCGGCAGGCGCCTCGGCAGCCGGCTCCCCCTCGATCGAAGCCGCCGCCACCGGGTCTCCACCCGCCGAAGTCCCCGGCACCGGCTCCCCCTCGACCGAAGCCGCCGCCACCGGCTCCCCACCAGCCGAAGTCCCCGGCACCGGCTCCCCGTCGACCGAAGCCGTCGCGACCCCCGCCTCGGCCACCCCGGCTTCCGCCCCGCGCTGCCGGGGGATGAACGAGGCGACCGCGAAGGCGAGCAGCGCGGCCCCGGCTCCGACGGCCAGGACGACCTTGAATCCGTTCTGGGAGGGCAGGGGCGTCCCCCCGAGGTCCGTCGTCATCTGCGCCAGGATCACCCCGGCCACTGCGCTCGCACTCGACGTACCGATGGACCGCATCAGCGTGTTGAGGCTGTTCGCCGCGCCCGTCTCCGAAGCCGGCACGGCGCCCATGATGAGCGCGGGCATCGAACCGTAGGTGAAGCCGATGCCGGCGCCGATGACGCAGGTGACCAGCACGAAGTGCCAGAGCTCCGACATCAGCACGATGTTCAGCCCATATCCGGCGGCAACGATCAGCGCACCGACCATCAGGGTGATCTTCGGGCCCCTGGCCCTCGACAGGGCGGCGGAGACGGGAGCCGTGGCCATCATGACCAGGCCGGACGGGGCCATCGTCAGGCCCGCGACGAGCAGTGACCTGCCGAGGCCATAGCCGGTCGCCTCAGGCAACTGCAGGAGCTGCGGAATGACCAGGGACATCGCGAACATCGCGAACCCGACGGCGATCGAGGCGAGATTGGTGACCAGCACCTGACGGCGGGCGGTGGTCCGCAGGTCGACCAGTGGCTCCTGGACGCGCAGCTCCCACCACCCCCACACCAGCAGTACGACGACGGCCGCCGCGAACAGGCCGAGGGTCGTCCCGCTGCCCCAACCCCAGTCGCCGCCCTTGGAGACGGCCAGCAGCAGCGACACCAGGCCCGCCGCCATGCCGATACCGCCCACCAGGTCGAAACGCCCGCCGGTGCGCACCTTCGACTCCGGTACGAGGGCCGGCACCAGCGCCAGGGCGACGACACCGAGCCCGGCGGAGGCCCAGAACAGGGCGTGCCAGTCGAAGTTGTCCGCGATCAGCGCGGCGGCGGGCAGCCCGAGGGCACCGCCGACCCCGAGGGAAGCGCTCATCAACGCCGTGGCGGAGCCGAGTCGTTCGGCGGGCAGTTCGTCCCGCATGATGCTGATGCCGAGCGGGATCACACCGGAGGCGAGACCCTGCAGCGCCCGTCCCACGATCATCGGGGTGAGCGAGTCGCTCATCGCGGCGGTCATCGAGCCGGCCACCAGCATCACGAGGCTGATCAGCAGCATCCGGCGCTTGCCGTACATGTCGCCGAGCCGGCCCGTCATCGGCGTGGCGACGGCGGCGGCGAGCAGGGTGGCGGTCACGGCCCAGGCGGTGTCCGAGGCCGGAGCGTTCAGCAGCCGGGGGAGCTCCGGGACGATCGGGATGACCAGGGTCTGCATCAGCGAGACCACGATCCCGCCGAAGGCCAGGACCGCGACGACGGTGTTCGCCCGTGGTGCCGCGGGCTCCCCGGTGTCGACGGGTCGGGGAAGGGTGTGGGACATGGCCGGGCCTCCGTAAGGGGCGTCAAGGGGCAGCGCGACCCGACCAAGCTAAGGCAATTGATTGACTTAAGCAATTGGATCGAGCCGGGGAAACGCGTGACAGGCCGCAGAAACGCATGACAGGGGGCTTGTGAAAAGGGGGCAGTCGCCGCAGGGGACGTGACAGGGGTATCTAAAGGGCCAGTCACCGGAGGGGACGTGACAGGGGTATCTAAAGGGCCAGTCACCGGAGGGGAGACAGGGGCCACCCAGCAGGGGCAGTCGCCGCAGGGGGCGTGGGCAAGGGGCACGCGAGAAGGGCCGGTCGCCGCGAGGGAACGGCATGACTGTCCTACCCACGCGGCACACTGGCCCCATGTCCTCCCGCCGCAGACTCTGCCCCGAGTGCCGCCGCGAAATCGCCGTCGTCGCCGGGCGGTACGCACGCCACGACCCGCCCGGCGCCCGCGAGCACGGCGAACTCACCTCGTGCCCGGGCTCCCGTCGACAGGCCCGCCCCGGCCCGGAGCAGCCGTCCCTGGACGGCTACACGGTCCCGGACTTCCCAGGCCAACTGCCCCTGTTCTAGGGCCCGACGGCGACCGCGAACCTGTCCTGAGGACCGGCGAGCCGCCGGCCGCGAACCTGACCGGGGCCCAGTCCGGTCGCGGCCGCGAACCTGACCGGGGCCCCGACGACCCGCAGGTTGCGAACTCAGTTCCCGGCCACCGACTTCACCGCCACGGACACCGGCACCGGTCCGCCGATCAGCTCCAGAGTGAGGCCGGCCGTCGCCGAGGTGTCCACCAGCTCCGCCAGCACGGCGGCCACGTCGTCGCGCGGGATCGGACCGCGGCCCGTGCGCGCCTCCAGCCGTACGAGACCGGTGCCCGCGTCGTCGATGAGCTGGCCCGGGCGCAGGATCGTCCAGTCCAGGGCGTCGAGCCCGCGCACGTACGCGTCCGCCTCGCCCTTGGCCCGCAGGTACACGTCGAAGATCTCGTCGCCCTGGTGACCGGGGTCGGCGCCCATGGACGACACGATCACGAAGCGCCGCACGCCCGCCCGCACCGCCGCGTCCGCGAAGAGGACGGCCGCGGCCTTGTCCACCGTGTCCTTGCGGGCCACCCCGCTGCCCGGCCCCGCGCCCGCCGCGAAGACCGCGGCGTCGGCGCCCCTGAGCCGCTCCGCGACCTCGTCGACGGAGGCCGACTCCAGGTCGAGCACGACCGGTTCGGCACCGGCCTGCCGCAGGGCGTCGGCCTGTTCGGCCTTCCGGATGATCCCCGCTACTTCGTCCCCGCGCGCGGCGAGCAGCCGCTCCAGCCGCAACGCGATCTGACCATGACCACCAGCGATGACAATGCGCATGCCTTCGACCGTACGCCTCGACAGCACCCTCCGCCGCACGACTTGGGCCGCGCCCCGCCGCCGGACTACCGGCCCCTGCCCTGCGCGGGCTCATGACCGCCGGCCCCGTCGCGGGCTTACGGCCCCCTGCCCTGCCGTACGACTTGGCCGCGCCCCGCCGCAGGACTACAGCATCCCGCCCGTCCCCAGGCCTACGGCCTACGGCACCACCCCAGGCTTGCGGCCCTTCGCTCCGCCGCAGGCCTACGGCACCCTGCCTGTCCCCAGGCCCCCGGCCCCGCCCGAGGCTTGCGACCCTTCGCTCCGTCCCAGGCCTACGGCCTACGGCCCCGCCCGAGGCTTGCGACCCTTCGCTCCGTCCCAGGCCTACGGCCTACGGCCCCGCCCCAGGCTTGCGACCCTTCGCTCCGTCCCAGGCCTACGGCCTACGGCCCCGCCCCACGCTTGCGACCCTTCGCCCCGCCCGAGGCTTGCGACCCTTCGCCCCGCCGCAGGCCTACGGCCCCTCGCCCCGTCCCTGCCGCGGCAGCCCCAGCTCGACCGAGGCCGCCGAACTGCAGTACTCGCGCACCGCGCTGGTCCGCGCCACCACGCGCCCCTGGTGCACGACGATCCGGCTGTACGCCAGGGACAGCACCCCCGCGAGGCGTTCCCCGCGCACCGCGAGCAGCTCGGCAGGGAAGCCCGCCTCCACCCGCACCTCCGGCAGCCCCAGCACCGCCCGCGCCGAGGAGCTCACCGCGTCGTACGCCTCCTCGGGCGGCAATCCGTAGCGCGAGGCCAGCAGGAAGGCCGCCTCCAGGGGGTCGCCGCGCCCCACCGGGTTGGACACGTCCCGCAGCGCCCCGCTCCCGGCGGCCACCCGCACCCCGGCCGCGCGCAGCAGCCGTACCGGAGCGGCCCCGCGCCGGTCCACACCACCGCAGCCGCCCTGCGGCAGGCACGCCACGGCCACTCCGGCCGCCGCGAGTTGGTCCGCCGTCCGCGAGGCCACCTCGGAGGGCAGCCGGCCGAGGTCGCCGCACGGGCTGAGGGTCACTCCGGGGCGCAGTCCGCCCGCCATCGCGGCGAGCCGGGCCAGCCGGGCCGGGTCCCCGGCGTCCGTGTGCAGGTCGACGGGACAGCCGTGCTCGGAGGCCATCTCCAGGACCGCCTCCACGTATCCCGCCGGATCCGGGTCGAGGTCCGGCCGGCCGCCCACCACCGAGGCGCCCATCTTCACCGCGTCCCGCAGCATCGCCAGCCCGTCCGCGCCGGCCACCCCGGTCAGCACCCGGGGCATCGCCACCGTCGTCAGCTCCGCGAGCCCCCGCAGTGCCCGCCTCGCCTGCAGCACGGCCGTCAGCGCGCCGAGGCCCTGGACGTCCCCCACGCGCACGTGTGCCCGCAGCGCCGTCGCCCCGTGCCCGAGCTGGAGGAGTGCGGCCTCCGTCGCCCGGCGCTGCACGTCCTGCGCCTCGTACGAGACCGGCCCCTCGGTGTCGGCCGACAGGGCCGTGTCGGCGTGGGCGTGCGGCTCGGCCGGGGCCGGCAGCAGCAGATAGCCACTGAGGTCCACCCGCGCCCCGCACGCGCGCGTGCCGCCCGCTCCCAGGCTGCCGGCCGTGCCGACCGCCTCGATGCGCCCACCGCACAGCCGTACGTCCACGGTCCGGCCGTCGGTGAGCCGCGCCCCGCACAACAGCAGCGACGACGGGTCGGCCGGACCCGGCGAGGACGACGGGGGCGGTGGGGGCTGCGGCCGGCTGTCGGGCATCGCACTCCAGGGGCTCGGGCTGCGCACGGGAGGACGCGTGATCACGCAGAGTGAGACGAGCCTAGGACGGCCTCAGGCCCCTGGCGGGGAGGAGCGCAATAGTCGTACCGGCGTGGTCTGCCGGTCGTCTGCCGGTCGTCTGACGGTGGTCTGCCGGTAGTCCGCCCGTGTTCCGTCCATGGTCCGCCCGAGGCCCGCTCATGGGGCGGGATGCGTCCACGAGGCTGCCGGGAGGACGGTCCGAGCGCCCGGGGTGGGTGCCTCGAAACGGATTTGGGCGAACGGCGGCCGAGCGTGTAATGTCTTCATCGCTCGCCCCAATAGCTCAGTCGGCAGAGCGTCTCCATGGTAAGGAGAAGGTCAACGGTTCGATTCCGTTTTGGGGCTCTGGTGTGACTGGCTCCCGTCGCAAGACGGGGTCCGGACCACATCAAAGCGGTGTAGCTCAGTCGGTAGAGCAAGCGGCTCATAATCGCTGTGTCACCGGTTCAAGTCCGGTCACCGCTACTGACAGTAGCCGATTGCGGGGTCGGTCCTTCGATCGGCTACTCTTTCTTGCGTTGAATAAGTCCATCCGTTCGTCTTAGGAGCACTCACGTGGCTGCCACCGACGTCCGCCCGAAGATCACGCTGGCCTGCGTGGAGTGCAAGGAGCGGAACTACATCACCAAGAAGAACCGGCGTAACAACCCGGATCGTCTTGAGATGAAGAAGCACTGCCCGCGTTGCAACGCGCACACCGCGCACCGCGAAACGCGATAAATCAGGCTCGTACGCGAGGCCGTTCCCGAGTAATCGGGGGCGGCCTCGCGTCGTTGAGGTACCCGTACCGGTCAGTAGAGCTACCAGGAGGTGCCGGGCCATGGCGCTCGACCAGTCCTTCGTGGGGCGGACGTACCCGCCCACCGCGCCGTACGAGGTGGGCCGGGAGAAGATCCGTGAGTTCGCCGAGGCGGTCGGGGACACCAACCCGGCGTACACGGACGCGGAGGCCGCCAAGGCACTCGGTCACCCCGACGTGATCGCTCCGCCGACCTTCGTCTTCGCGATCACCTTCAAGGCCGCGGGGCAGGTCGTCCAGGACCCCCAGCTCGGCCTCGACTACAGCCGCGTCGTGCACGGCGACCAGAAGTTCGCCTACCGCCGCCCGGTCCGCGCCGGCGACCGGCTCTCGGTCACCTCCACCATCGAGGCGATCAAGTCCCTCGCGGGCAACGACATCATCGACATCCGCGGCGAGGTGCACGACGAGGCCGGCGAGCATGTCGTGACCGCCTGGACCAAGCTCGTGGCCCGCGCGGCCGAGGAGGCGTGAGCGACCCCATGACCGCGAAGATCTCCTACGCCGACGTCGAGGTCGGCACCGAACTGCCCGCGCAGACCTTCCCCGTGACCCGCGCGACCCTCGTGCAGTACGCGGGCGCCTCCGGTGACTTCAACCCGATCCACTGGAACGAGAAGTTCGCCAAGGAGGTCGGCCTGCCGGACGTCATCGCGCACGGCATGTTCACCATGGCCGAAGCGGTCCGTGTGGTCACCGACTGGACCGGCGACCCGGGCGCGGTCGTCGAGTACGGCGTCCGCTTCACCAAGCCGGTCGTCGTTCCGAACGACGACCAGGGTGCCGTGATCGAGGTGGCCGGCAAGGTCGCCGCCAAGCTCGACGACAACACGGTCCGCGTGGACCTGACGGCGACCAGCGCCGGGCAGAAGGTGCTGGGCATGTCCAGGGCGGTCGTACGGCTGGCCTGAGCCGGTTCGTGGCACGACGTAAGGGGCGCTCACCAAGGCGGGGCGCCCCTTACGCATGGCACGGGCAGAGCACCGCTTGACATGGTTAGTGATTGAGCACTAACTTCATATGCATGGCCAGGATGAGTGCGGAAGAGCGGCGCGAGAGCGTCATCCGGGCGGCGATGACCGAGTTCGCCCGCGGCGGCTACCACGGCACCTCGACCGAGGCGATCGCCCGCCGGGTCGGCGTCTCGCAGCCGTATCTCTTCCGGCTGTTCCCGGGCAAGAAGGCGATCTTCCTGGCGGCGGCCGAGCGGTGTGTCGAGGACACCATCCGGATGTTCGCGGAGGCGGCCGAAGGGCTGGACGGTGAAGAGGCCCGCCACGCGATGGGCGGGGCGTACATCGAGACCATCTCCGAGCAGCCGGAGCGGCTGATGATGCAGATGCAGATGTACCTCGCCGTGGCGGCCGCCGAGGAGGAGGGGGACCGCGAGTTCGGTGAGGCCGTGCGCGCGGGCTGGATGCGGCTCTGGGACACCATCCACCTGCCGCTGGGCGCCGACGCTCACGAGACGACGACCTTCCTCGCGCAGGGCATGCTCATCAACTGCCTGGTGGCCATGGGCTTCCCGGCCGATCACCGGGTCTGGGCGGGGCTGGGCCCGTCGGGGTCGAGCGACTGACACGACAGGCGAGGAGGCGGGGCCTTTTCATGATCTCGAAAGTTAGTAATCAATAACTAATCGATCACGGCACACACTCCATGGGGGAGCGATGTCACAGCAGACCGCACGTCGCGGGGGAGCCGCCTGGGCCCTCGTCATCACCAGCGTCGCCGGGTTCATGGCGGCTCTCGACAACCTCGTCGTCACCACCGCCCTGCCCTCCATCCGCGAGGACCTCGGCGGCGGCCTGCACGACCTGGAATGGACCGTGAGCGCCTACACGCTCACCTTCGCCGTCCTGCTGATGTTCG
The DNA here is from genome assembly GCF_042262425.1 of Streptomyces sp. NPDC056373. Taxonomy (NCBI): domain Bacteria; kingdom Bacillati; phylum Actinomycetota; class Actinomycetes; order Kitasatosporales; family Streptomycetaceae; genus Streptomyces; species Streptomyces sp. NPDC056373. Next base: position 560,146 of record NZ_JBHJPX010000001.1, on the reverse strand, counting down.
GCGCGGCCCTCGGTGACCGTTTCGGCCGCCGACGGCTCTTCATCGCGGGCCTCGCCGTCTTCACCGGCGCCTCCGCCGCGGCGGCCATGGCGCCCGGCATCGACTCCCTCATCGCCGCCCGGGCGGTCCAGGGCGCGGGCGCCGCGGTGATGATGCCGCTGACGCTCACCCTGCTGACCGCGGCCGTGCCCGCCGCCAAGCGGGGCATGGCGTACGGCATATGGGGCGCCGTCAACGGACTCGCCGTCGCCTCCGGCCCGCTCGTCGGCGGCAGTCTCACCGAACACATCTCCTGGCAGTGGATCTTCTGGCTGAACGTCCCGCTGGGCCTGGCCCTGCTGCCGCTGGCCCGGCTGCGCCTCGCCGAGTCCCACGGCACCGGAGCCCCGCTCGACGTCCCCGGCACCCTGCTTGCCAGCGGCGGCCTCTTCGGCATCGTCTACGGCCTGGTCCGCGGCCCCGCCGACGGCTGGACCGGCGGCCTGGTCCTCACGGGCCTCTTCGCCGGCACCGCGCTGCTGACCGGCTTCGTCCTCTACAGCGCCCGCGCCAAGAACCCCATGCTCCCGATGCGACTGTTCCGCTCCCGGGCCTTCGCCGGCATCAACGCGGCCAGCCTGCTGATGTTCCTCGGCATGTTCGGCTCGATCTTCCTGCTCAGCCAGTACATGCAGGGCGTCCTCGGCTACTCGCCCACCGAGGCGGGCCTGAGGATGCTGCCCTGGACCGGCATGCCGATGCTGATCGCCCCGATCGCCGGCATCCTGGCCGACCGCATCGGCGGCCGTCCGGTCGTCGCCACCGGCCTCTTCCTGCAGTCCCTGGGCCTCGGCTACATGGCGGTGGTGGCCACGACCGACGCCTCCTACGTGGCCCAGCTGCCCGCCCTGATCATCAGCGGTGTCGGCATGGCGCTGTTCTTCGCTCCCGCCTCGCATCTGGTGATGTCCAGCGTGCGGCCGTCGGAGCAGGGCATCGCCTCCGGCGCCAACAACGCCCTGCGCGAGGTGGGCGGGGCGCTCGGCATCGCCGTCATGGCCTCGATCTTCGCGGCCCAGGGCGGCTACGAGACCGGCCGGACCTTCGTCGACGGCATGCGGCCCGCCCTGGTGACGGGCTCCGCGGTGGTCGCCCTCGCGGGCATCGCCGCCCTGCTGACACCGGCCCGGCGGCGCACCGAACGGCAGCCCGCCCCGGCCGAACCGGCACCGGTCCTGGAGACGGCCGCCCACTGACCCCGCCGGACCCCGACAAGGAGAAGCGGAATGCCCACCCTTCCCTGGACCGTCCCGAACACCCCGCCCCGCGACACCGAGGTGCACGTCTTCGCCTCCCGCTTCGAGACCCGCACGCTGTGGGGAGCCCTGAGGTTCTTCGCCGGAACACCCGCCGTCTGGCGGCAGGTCCGCCGCAGCCCCGGCGTCTACGGAGCGACCCTGATGGCGAAGCCCCTGAAGCGGACCTTCTGGACCCTGTCGGCCTGGGAGTCCAAGGAGGCCCTGCACGCCTTCGTCCGCGCGGGCGCTCACGGCTCGGCCTCCAGGGGCCTGGCCCCGCAGATGAAGGACTCGGCCTTCACCACCTGGCAGGCGAGCAGCGAGGACCTCCCCCTCTTCTGGTCCGAGGCGCTGCGCCGTCTGCCCTGACCACCACCACGCGCGCGTGCGGCCCCTTCCCTCACGGGACGGGGCCGCACGCACGCGTGCCCGACGCCATCAGTGCCGTCTCGTACGCTTGGCCCGTGCAGGAACTCCACGACGCCCCCCTGGCCCCGCTGACGACCTTCCGGCTGGGCGGCCCCGCGACCCGGCTGCTCACCGCGACCACGGACGACGAGGTGATCGCCGCCGTCCGCGAAGCCGACGAGACGGGCACCCCGCTGCTGCTCATCGGCGGCGGCTCGAACCTGGTCATCGGCGACAAGGGCTTCGACGGCACCGCCCTCGTCATCGCCACCCGGGGCTTCTCCCTCGACGGCACGACGCTGGAGCTGGCCGCAGGCGAGGTATGGACCGACGCCGTCGCCCGCACCGTCGACGCGGGCCTGGCCGGCATCGAATGCCTGGCCGGCATCCCCGGCTCGGCCGGCGCGACCCCCATCCAGAACGTCGGGGCGTACGGCCAGGAGGTCTCCTCCACGATCACCGAGGTCGTCGCCTACGACCGCCGCACCGGCGACACGGTCACCCTGGCGAACGAGGACTGCGCCTTCTCCTACCGCCACAGCCGCTTCAAGTCCGACCCCGAGCGGTACGTGGTCCTGCGCGTCCGCTTCTGCCTGGAGGACGCCGAGGGCCTGTCCGCGCCCCTCCGCTACGCCGAGACGGCCCGGGCCCTCGGAGTGGAAGCGGGCGACCGCGTCCCCCTCGCCTCGGCCCGCGAGACGGTGCTCAAGCTGCGCGCCGGCAAGGGCATGGTCCTGGACCCCGAGGACCACGACACCTGGTCGGCCGGGTCCTTCTTCACCAACCCGATCCTCACGGACCCGGACTTCGAGACGTTCCGCACCCGCGTCCGGGACCGGCTGGGCGACGGGGTGGAGCCCCCGGCCTACCCGGCCGGCGAGGGCCGTACCAAGACCTCAGCGGCCTGGCTGATCGACAAGTCCGGCTTCACCAAGGGCTACGGCGACGGTCCGGCCCGCATCTCCACGAAGCACACGTTGGCGCTCACGAACCGGGGGAGTGCGACCACCGAGGACCTCCTCGCCCTGGCCCGCGAGGTCGTGGCCGGAGTCCACGAGGCCTTCGGAATCACCCTGGTCAACGAGCCGGTGACCGTGGGAGTGAGCCTGTAGGCACCCGGCGTCGCCGCTGGGGCGGGGCGGGCGCGCAACTCGGCGCGACGAGGCACCCGAACGGCGAGCCTGCGGCACGAGCCACGACGCGCCCGCACCCGCGGACGGCGAGAAGGGGCCGTGTCGGGGGGTGTCCGCCCGCAGCGGTTGTCGCGTCAACGGACAGTCAGTCGGCACGCAACCCCATCGCGACGTTCCGAGGACGGACACCCCCCGGCGCGGCCCCGACCCCCACCCGACGCAAGTACCCCCACCGGACCGCCACGGGCCGCCGCAGGCACCCACCCGGCATCAAGCCGACGCACGCCGACGCACGCCGACGCACGCCGACGCACGCGCGCTACGACGCCAACCAGTCGTCCACCCCCGCCAGCAGCTTCGTCTTCACGTCCTCCGGCGCCGCCGACCCCCGTACCGACTGCCGAGCCACCTCCGCCAGCTCCGCATCCGTGAACCCGTGATACCGCCGCGCGATCTCGTACTGCGCGGCGAGACGCGACCCGAACAGCAACGGGTCGTCCGCGCCCAGCGCAAGCGGCACCCCAGCCTCGAACAACGTCCGCAGCGGCACGTCCTCCGGCTTCTCGTACACCCCCAGCGCCACATTCGACGCCGGGCACACCTCACACGTCACCTGCCGGTCCGCCAGCCGCTTCATCAGCCGCGGATCCTCCGCCGCCCGCACCCCGTGCCCCACCCGGTTCGCCCCCAGGTCGTCCAGACAGTCCCGAACGGACGACGGCCCGGCCAGCTCACCCCCGTGGGGAGCCGACAACAACCCGGCCTCACGCGCGATCCCGAACGCCCGGTCGAAGTCCCGCGCCATCCCCCGCCGCTCGTCGTTGGACAGCCCGAACCCGACGACCCCCCGGTCGGCGTACCGAGTCGCCAGCCGGGCCAGCGTCCGCGCGTCCAGCGGGTGCTTCATCCGGTTCGCGGCGACCAGGACCCGCATCCCGAGCCCGGTCTCCCGCGACGTCGTCTCCACCGCGTCCAGGATGATCTCCAGCGCCGGGATCAGCCCGCCCAGCCGCGGCGCGTACGACGTCGGATCGACCTGGATCTCCAGCCACCCGGACCCGTCCCGAATGTCCTCCTCCGCGGCCTCCCGCACCAGCCGCCGGATGTCCTCCGGCTCCCGCAGGCACGAGCGCGCCGCGTCGTACAGCCGCTGGAAGCGGAACCAGCCCCGTTCGTCCGTGGCCCGCAGTCTCGGCGGCTCCCCGCCGCCCAGCGCCTCGGTCAGCGCGTCGGGCAACCGCACCCCGTGCTTGTCGGCCAGTTCCAGCACGGTCGAGGGCCGCATCGACCCGGTGAAGTGCAGGTGCAGATGGGCTTTCGGCAGCTCAGAGACATCACGTTCACGCTCCATCCCAGGATCCTGCCGCATGCCTCAGCAGTCCCGACAGCGTTTTCCCCGAACGTGGTCTTGCTCGCACACGCACACGACGAAGCGGGCCGCTCCCCGCAGGGGGAACGGCCCGCTCGACCTACTCACGTGAGCAGGCCGGATCAGTCCCTGGCCTCCGCCAGGAGCTTCTGGATCCGGCTCACGCCCTCGACCAGGTCCTCGTCACCCAGCGCGTAGGACAGCCGCAGGTACCCGGGCGTACCGAACGCCTCACCCGGCACCACCGCGACCTCGGACTCCTCCAGGATCAGCGCGGCCAGCTCGACCGTGTCCTTGGGCCGCCGGCCCCGGATCTCCTTGCCGACCAGCGCCTTCACCGACGGGTACGCGTAGAACGCCCCCTCCGGCTCCGGGCACACCACGCCGTCGATCTCGTTCAGCATCCGCACGATGGTCTTGCGGCGCCGGTCGAAGGCCTCACGCATCTTCGCCACGGCGTCCAGGTCACCGGAGACGGCGGCCAGCGCGGCCGCCTGGGCGACGTTGGACACGTTGGACGTGGCGTGCGACTGCAGGTTCGTCGCGGCCTTGACGATGTCCTTCGGGCCGATGATCCACCCGACGCGCCAGCCGGTCATCGCGTACGTCTTCGCGACGCCGTTCACCACGACGCACTTGTCGCGCAGCTCGGGCAGCACCGCCGGCAGCGACACGGCGGAGGCGTCGCCGTAGACGAGGTGCTCGTAGATCTCGTCGGTCATCACCCACAGGCCGTGCTCGACGGCCCAGCGGCCGATGGCCTCGGTCTCGGTCTCGCTGTAGACCGCGCCGGTCGGGTTGGACGGCGAGACGAAGAGGACGACCTTCGTCTTCTCCGTGCGGGCCGCCTCCAGCTGCTCGACGGTCACGCGGTAGCCGGTCGTCTCGTCGGCGACGACCTCCACCGGGACGCCCCCGGCCAGCCGGATCGACTCCGGGTAGGTCGTCCAGTACGGCGCGGGCACGATGACCTCGTCGCCCGGGTCGAGGATCGCGGCGAAGGCCTCGTAGATGGCCTGCTTGCCACCGTTGGTGACCAGGATCTCCGAGACGTCCGGCTCGTAGCCCGAGTCACGCAGGGTCTTCGCGGCGATCGCGGCCTTCAGCTCGGGGAGGCCGCCGGCCGGCGTGTAGCGATGGAACTTCGGGTTCGAGCAGGCCTCGATCGCGGCCTGGACGATGTAGTCCGGGGTCGGGAAGTCCGGCTCGCCGGCGCCGAAGCCGATCACCGGACGCCCGGCGGCCTTGAGGGCCTTGGCCTTGGCGTCCACGGCGAGAGTGGCGGACTCGGAGATCGCGCCGACTCGGGCGGAGACCCGGCGCTCGGTGGGAGGGGTTGCAGCGCTCATGGACCCCATCGTTTCAGACCGGAAACGCGCGCGGCACGGGGGTTTCACAGACTGAACAACGTCGGGCAAACCCTTGAACAACAGTGCGGATCGCCCGCCCGGCCTGGGCGATCTTCAGCGGATTCACGTCAGTCCCGCCCCCGTTCCGCAGGCGATCTTCCGTCAACGAGCCCTCCTGCGGGCCCTTTCTGTTCGACGACCGGCCGCGGAGCACGTACACTCTCACCTCGTTGGCCTCTCGCAGGCCGCGCCCGTTCGGTGCACACCAAGCATCCGGACGGATGCGGTACGTTGGGGGACACACAAAGGGTCGTAGCTCAATTGGTAGAGCACTGGTCTCCAAAACCAGCGGTTGGGGGTTCAAGTCCCTCCGGCCCTGCTACACACTCCATCGCCAGGATGTGTGCGCATGTACGTACAGCAATGCACCGCCGTGCGGCTCAGACCGGGCGCGGCACGGCCACGACCCGGAATCAGGTGAGGACGAGTGACGGACGCCGTGGGCTCCATCGACATGCCTGATGCCCAGGACGAGGCGCCGGAGTCCAAGAAGGCCCGCAAGGGCGGCAAGCGCGGAAAGAAGGGCCCGCTGAAGCGGCTCGCCCTCTTCTACCGCCAGATCGTCGCGGAGCTGCGCAAGGTCGTCTGGCCGACCCGCAACCAGCTGACGACCTACACGACCGTGGTGATCATCTTCGTGGTCATCATGATCGGCCTGGTCACCGTGATTGACTATGGGCTCAGCCACGCCGCGAAGTACGTGTTCGGCTGAGCAGTCCGCGAAGAGCGCCGAGGTACCCGGCGCTCCTTTCGCATGTTCCACCCCTATGTATCCAGGAAGAAGCAGCCACCGTGTCTGACCCGAACGTGAACGACGCCATCGAGCCGGTCGAGTCCGTCGAGGACGAGCTCGACATCGTCGAGGGCGCGGACAACGAGGACACCGAGGCCTCCTCCGAGGCCGAGGCTGCCGACGCCGTCGCGGACGACGCCGCCGAGGCGGAGACCGAGGACGACGAAGAGGCCGCGGAAGAACTCGAGGAAGAGCCCGAGGACGACCGCGACCCGATCGAGAAGCTCCGCGAGGAACTGCGGGTCCTGCCCGGCGAGTGGTACGTCATCCACACCTACGCCGGCTACGAGAACCGCGTGAAGACCAACCTCGAGCAGCGCGCCGTCTCGCTGAACGTCGAGGACTTCATCTTCCAGGCCGAGGTGCCGCAGGAAGAGGTCGCGCAGATCAAGAACGGCGAGCGCAAGACGATCAAGCAGAACAAGCTCCCGGGCTACGTCCTGGTCCGTATGGACCTGACGAACGAGTCCTGGGGCGTCGTCCGCAACACGCCCGGCGTCACCGGCTTCGTGGGCAACGCCTACGACCCGTACCCGCTGACGCTGGACGAGATCGTCAAGATGCTCGCCCCCGAGGCCGAGGAGAAGGCCGCCCGCGAGGCCGCCGAGGCCGAGGGCAAGCCGGCTCCGCAGCGCAAGGTCGAGGTCCAGGTGCTGGACTTCGAGGTCGGCGACTCGGTCACCGTCACCGACGGCCCGTTCGCCACGCTGCAGGCGACCATCAACGAGATCAACCCTGACTCGAAGAAGGTCAAGGGCCTCGTCGAGATCTTCGGTCGCGAGACGCCGGTCGAGCTTTCCTTCGACCAGATCCAGAAGAACTGACTTCCGGATTCACCGCTTCCGCGCAGGTCAGGCGATCGCTCGAGCGTCCGCCTGACCTGCGCGGTTTTTGGCCGCGCATCTATACCCGTTATCGTTGTGCGGTATGCCTGCGTCCGGGTGGTCCCCGTGCACAGGCAGGACCCGAATCGAAAGGACCCGGAGAGCTATGCCTCCCAAGAAGAAGAAGGTCACGGGGCTCATCAAGCTCCAGATCCAGGCCGGTGCCGCCAACCCGGCCCCGCCGGTCGGCCCCGCGCTGGGTCAGCACGGCGTGAACATCATGGAGTTCTGCAAGGCCTACAACGCCGCGACCGAGTCGCAGCGTGGCTGGGTGATCCCGGTGGAGATCACGGTCTACGAGGACCGTTCCTTCACCTTCATCACCAAGACGCCGCCGGCCGCGAAGATGATCCTGAAGGCCGCGGGCATCGAGAAGGGCTCCGGCGAGCCGCACAAGACCAAGGTCGCGAAGATCACGCGTGACCAGGTCCGTGAGATCGCCACGACCAAGATGCCCGACCTCAACGCCAACGACCTGGACGCCGCCGAGAAGATCATCGCCGGCACCGCCCGTTCCATGGGCGTCACGGTCGAGGGCTGAGCCCCAACCTCCATCAGCAGAAGTGGCAGGGCCTGCTCGGCCCGGACCACGACTCCTAAGAATCCACAGGAGCAGTAGTGAGCAAGCGCAGCAAGTCCCTTCGCGCTGCGGACGCCAAGGTCGACCGGGAGAAGCTCTACGCCCCGCTCGAGGCCGTCCGTCTCGCCAAGGACACCTCCACGACCAAGTTCGACGGCACCGTCGAGGTCGCCTTCCGCCTGGGTGTCGACCCGCGCAAGGCCGACCAGATGGTCCGTGGCACCGTGAACCTTCCGCACGGCACCGGCAAGACCGCCCGGGTCCTGGTCTTCGCGACCGGTGACCGTGCTGCGGCCGCGGAGGCCGCGGGCGCCGACATCGTCGGCTCCGACGAACTGATCGACGAGGTGGCGAAGGGCCGTCTGGACTTCGACGCCGTCGTCGCCACCCCGGACCTCATGGGCAAGGTCGGCCGCCTCGGCCGCGTGCTCGGTCCGCGTGGTCTGATGCCGAACCCGAAGACCGGCACCGTCACCCCCGACGTGGCCAAGGCCGTCACCGAGATCAAGGGCGGCAAGATCGAGTTCCGTGTCGACAAGCACTCGAACCTGCACTTCATCATCGGCAAGTCGTCCTTCGACGACACCAAGCTGGTGGAGAACTACGGCGCCGCGCTGGAGGAGATCCTCCGTCTGAAGCCGTCGGCCGCCAAGGGTCGCTACATCAAGAAGGCCGCCATCAGCACCACGATGGGCCCCGGCATTCCGGTCGACCCGAACCGCACCCGCAACCTCCTCGTCGAGGAGGACCCGGCTGCGGTCTGAGCCTGAGGCTCACCCAACCGGTCACGGGCCCCGCACCTCTTACAGGTGCGGGGCCCGTTCCCTTTTCCGGTACGTACGCCGGTGGCCTGGGTTAACGTGCGGGAACCGGATGCGAACGGGGGGACGTATGCAGGGCACGACCGTGCGCCGCGTGGGCCTGGTGCTCGCGGCGACAGCGCTGACGGGGGTGGCCGCCTGCACGTCCCAGGAGTCCTCCGGCACCCACGGCCGGGACGACCGCGCCGCACAGGGCCGGGCCCTCGCAGCCCTGCGCGCCGCGGAGCGCGCCACCGAGCACGCCGAGTCCGCCCGGGTGGAGTCCACGACGACCATGGGCTCGCTGATGTCCATGACGGCCGACGGCTCCATCGGCTGGAGCGACGGCATCACCGGCACCCTCACCATCACGTACACCGGCGGCACCATCGCCGACACCATGAGACGGCTGGGGACCACCTCGATGGAGGCCCGCTACCTGCCCGAGGCGTACTACGCGCGCATGGGCGAGAAGTTCGCCGAGCAGACCGGCGGCAGGCGCTGGATCCGGTACGCCTACAAGGACCTCGAAGCTCTCGCCGGAGGCTCCGGCGCCCACCTCGGCGACCAGATGCGCAGCACCACGCCGAACCAGTCCGTGAAGCTCCTGCTGTCCTCCGGCGACGTCAGGAAGGTCGGCGAGGACACCGTCGGCGGCCGGTCCGCGACGCACTGGTCCGGCACGGTGACGGCGGCCGACGTCGCCGATGACGGCCTGCGCAAGCAGCTCACCGAGGCCGGCGTCACCACCGAGACCGTCGACATCTGGATCGACGAGCGGAACCTGCTGGCCAAGAAGGTCGAGAAGGCGCGGACGGCCACCGGCGTGATGATCCAGACCGTGCACTACGCCGACTACGGCGTTCCGGTCCGGGCCGAACGGCCCCCGCGGTCCGACACCGGGGACTTCGAGGACCTGATGCGCGAGCAGCCGCGCACGCCCTGAGGCCCCGCCCCGACTATTTCAATAGATCACATGTGCCCTCTGGGATACGCTCACGGCCTTGCTGTGAAGCAAGCATGTATTCCTTGGGGGGAAATGATGAGGACACCTTTACCTGCAGCCGGGGCGTGCGCCCTGCTTCTGGCCGTCGGCGCCGTCGGTTGCGGATCCGGGCAGTCGCCGGAGATGACGCCCGCGGCGGCCGTCGCCAAGGCGGCGAAGAACACGGAGGACATCACGTCCCTCCAGTACCGCCTGAAGGGCACGGTCCCGCAGTCGGGCCGCGTCGAGGGTGAGGCGGCCATGCGCCTGAAGCCCACGATCGCCATGAGCATGAAGATGACGGCGCCGGACCAGGCCGCCGGCCAGAGCGTGGAGATCCGTCTCGTCGACAAGGCCATGTACCTCGGTGGGGGAGCCGAGATGGCCAAGGAGATGGACGGCAAGCGCTGGCTGAAGTTCGACCTGTCCGGCTCCGACGCCGCCAAGGACCTGGACAAGATGGGGTCCCCGAGCCAGGCCGAGCAGAACCCGGCGGCGGAGTCGACCTTCCTCAAGGGCGCCAAGGACGTGGAGAAGGTCGGCAGCGAGAAGGTCGACGGCGTCGAGACCACCCGTTACACGGGCACGGTCACCCTCGCGGACCTGCGCGCCTCGCTCAAGGACGACAAGGCGGCGACCCGCAAGCAGCGCGAGAAGAGCATCAAGCAGTACGAGAAGCTCGGTGTCGACAAGCTCACGATGGACATGTGGGTCGACGGCGAGGACCACACCAAGCAGTTCCGCATGAAGGGCCAGGCCGACAAGGGCCCGATGGACATGACCATCACCTTCCTCGACTACAACAAGCCCGTCACCGTCACGGCCCCGCCGGCCAAGGACGTGGCGGACCTGGGCGAGATGTTCAAGGAGCTGGGGCAGAGCTGAACCGCCCCACGCCGATCCGCCGTACGGGCGGATTTGCCTCACGGTGAACGTTCCCGTACTCTCCTACAGAAGCCAAAGACCGCTGGTCGTTACCGCGCGCTCATCAGAGGGCGCGGTGGCCGAAGGATCCGCTGAACGGCGGACGACCCGCGCAGGTGACACTGGAAAAGCTCCCGGAGCCCGCCGCCTCGTGTGTGTGTGAAACCGGTTGAGCTACGCCCCGTGCGCTTGCGCCGGGGCGTTTCGTTTTCCCCAGTCCTCCTTCGGGTCCGCGCGGTCCGAATCACCCGGAAGGAGGCCGAGGCTCATGGCGAGGCCTGACAAGGTCGATGCCGTCGAGGAGATGCGGGACAAGTTCCGCAACTCCAACGCTGCTGTCGTTACCGCGTACACCGGTCTCACCGTCGCGCAGCTCCAGAAGCTGCGTCGTTCACTCGGTGAGAACGCTCAGTACCGTGTGGCGAAGAACACGCTGACCAAGATTGCGGCCAACGAGGCCGGGATCACGACGCTGGACGACCTCTTTGCGGGTTCGTCGGCCGTCGCCTTCGTGACCGGTGACCCGGTCGAGGCGGCGAAGGGTCTCCGTGACTTCGCCAAGGACAACCCCAACCTCGTCATCAAGGGCGGCGTCCTTGACGGCAAGGCGTTGTCCGCCGACGAGATCAAGAAGCTTGCGGACCTCGAGTCCCGCGAGGTTCTGCTCTCCAAGCTGGCCGGTGCCATGAAGGGCAAGCAGTCCCAGGCTGCCTCTGTCTTCCAGGCGCTGCCGTCGAAGCTCGTCCGCACCGTGGACGCGCTCCGTGCCAAGCAGGACGAGCAGGGCGGTGCCGAGTAACTCGGCTCGCATCCCGGCCGCCGCTGCCTGAACGCGGCGACCGTCGCGGGCCAGTAGTACGCCCGCCTCACATGTACATCCGGCACCTGCCGAATTAGTGGAAGGACCGCCAATCATGGCGAAGCTCAGCCAGGAAGACCTGCTCGCGCAGTTCGAGGAGATGACCCTCATCGAGCTCTCCGAGTTCGTGAAGGCGTTCGAGGACAAGTTCGACGTCACCGCCGCCGCTGCCGCGCCGGTCGTCGTCGCCGGTGGTGCCGCTGGTGGCGCCGCTGCCGAGGCCGCTGAGGAGCAGGACGAGTTCGACGTCATCCTCACGGGTGCCGGTGACAAGAAGATCCAGGTCATCAAGGTCGTGCGTGAGCTGACCTCCCTGGGTCTGAAGGAGGCCAAGGACCTCGTGGACGGCGCCCCGAAGCCCGTTCTCGAGAAGGTCGCCAAGGACGCCGCCGAGAAGGCCAAGGAGTCCCTCGAGGGCGCCGGCGCCTCCGTCGAGGTCAAGTAAACCCTTCCGGATCCGCCAGGATCCACGACACGTCCCGCTGGACGTGTAACGCGTAAGCGCGGAAGAGCGATCATCCATCCGGGTGGTCGCTCTTCGGCGTTCTCGGGGGCGGGCCACGGTTGCCTTGAAGCCCCGGTGACGAGGGGTATGGTGATCTTCGTCGTGTCACCGGGCGGCCCCGGATCGGGCAGGGGGGCCTTGACGAACCGCACGCAGCGCGCAATTCTCAGGACGCGTCGTCACAGGATCCGAATCCGAGGCATGGATCGGCGACGAAGAGGGCAGTATCAACGTGCGTTGAGGGCAGCGCCTTGTCGCAGGAGTGGAACAACGAGGGTGAACACGGGTTCCAGAACCCGCACTGGACATCAGTGTGCCAAGTGGCTACACTGACCCTTTGCGCTGCCTGTTAGCTGTCCCCTGCCCGTCACCAGGGGTCTGCCCTCGCCCGAGCATCGATGACAAGAAGTGTCTGACCTGGCCTTTCAGCCCTGTCGGCACAGCTTGTCTCCGTGTACGGGAGAGGGGCCGGTACGCGCGTAGTGAGTCCGAGCCCTCGGAAGGACCCCCTCTTGGCCGCCTCGCGCAACGCCTCGACCGCGAATACGAACAACGCCGCCAGCACTGCCCCGCTGCGCATCTCTTTTGCAAAGATCAAGGAGCCTCTCGAGGTTCCGAACCTGCTCGCGCTGCAGACCGAGAGCTTCGACTGGCTCCTCGGCAACACCGCCTGGCAGAGTCGGGTCGAGGAGGCTCTCGAGAACGGTCAGGACGTCCCCACCAAGTCCGGGCTCGAGGAGATCTTCGAGGAGATCTCCCCGATCGAGGACTTCAGCGGGTCGATGTCGCTGACCTTCCGCGACCACCGCTTCGAGCCGCCGAAGAACTCCATCGACGAGTGCAAGGACCGCGACTTCACGTACGCGGCCCCGCTCTTCGTCACCGCCGAGTTCACGAACAACGAGACCGGCGAGATCAAGTCCCAGACCGTCTTCATGGGCGACTTCCCGCTCATGACGAACAAGGGCACCTTCGTCATCAACGGCACCGAGCGTGTCGTGGTGTCGCAGCTCGTCCGTTCGCCCGGCGTCTACTTCGACTCCTCCATCGACAAGACGTCCGACAAGGACATCTTCTCCGCCAAGATCATCCCCTCCCGGGGTGCCTGGCTGGAGATGGAGATCGACAAGCGCGACATGGTCGGTGTGCGCATCGACCGCAAGCGCAAGCAGTCCGTCACCGTCCTGCTCAAGGCGCTCGGCTGGACCACCGAGCAGATCCTCGAGGAGTTCGGCGAGTACGAGTCCATGCGCGCCACCCTGGAGAAGGACCACACCCAGGGCCAGGACGACGCGCTGCTCGACATCTACCGCAAGCTGCGTCCGGGCGAGCCCCCCACGCGTGAGGCCGCGCAGACGCTGCTCGAGAACCTCTACTTCAACCCCAAGCGCTACGACCTGGCCAAGGTCGGCCGCTACAAGGTCAACAAGAAGCTGGGTGCGGACGCTCCGCTGGACGCGGGCATCCTGACCGTCGAGGACATCATCTCGACGATCAAGTACCTGGTGAAGCTGCACGCGGGCGAGACCGAGACGGTCGGCGACAGCGGTACGAACATCGTCGTCGAGACCGACGACATCGACCACTTCGGCAACCGCCGCCTGCGCAGCGTCGGCGAGCTCATCCAGAACCAGGTCCGTACGGGTCTGGCGCGTATGGAGCGTGTCGTCCGCGAGCGGATGACGACCCAGGACGTCGAGGCGATCACGCCGCAGACCCTGATCAACATCCGGCCGGTCGTCGCCTCCATCAAGGAGTTCTTCGGCACCAGCCAGCTGTCGCAGTTCATGGACCAGAACAACCCGCTGTCGGGCCTCACCCACAAGCGCCGCCTGTCGGCTCTTGGTCCGGGTGGTCTCTCCCGTGAGCGGGCCGGCTTCGAGGTCCGTGACGTGCACCCCTCGCACTACGGCCGCATGTGCCCGATCGAGACGCCCGAAGGCCCGAACATCGGTCTGATCGGCTCGCTCGCCTCCTACGGCCGGGTCAACGCGTTCGGCTTCGTCGAGACGCCCTACCGCAAGGTGTTCGAGGGCCAGGTCACCGACGAGGTCGACTACCTGACCGCCGACGAGGAAGACCGCTTCGTCATCGCGCAGGCCAACGCGCCGCTCACCGACGACCTCCGCTTCGCCGAGGCCCGCGTGCTGGTCCGCCGCAAGGGCGGCGAGGTCGACTACGTCACCGGTGAAGACGTGGACTACATGGACGTCTCGCCGCGCCAGATGGTGTCGGTCGCGACCGCCATGATCCCCTTCCTCGAGCACGACGACGCCAACCGTGCCCTCATGGGCGCGAACATGATGCGTCAGGCCGTGCCGCTGATTAAGTCCGAGGCCCCGCTCGTCGGCACCGGCATGGAGTACCGCTCCGCCGTCGACGCCGGCGACGTGGTCAAGGCCGAGAAGCCCGGTGTGGTCCAGGAGGTCTCCGCGGACTACATCACCACCGCCAACGACGACGGCACGTACATCACGTACCGGCTGGCCAAGTTCGCCCGCTCCAACCAGGGCACCTCGGTCAACCAGAAGGTCATCGTCAACGAGGGCGACCGGATCATCGAGGGCCAGGTCCTGGCCGACGGTCCGGCCACCGAGAACGGCGAGATGGCGCTGGGCAAGAACCTGCTCGTGGCGTTCATGCCGTGGGAGGGTCACAACTACGAGGACGCGATCATCCTGTCGCAGCGCCTCGTGCAGGACGACGTCCTCTCCTCGATCCACATCGAGGAGCACGAGGTCGACGCCCGTGACACCAAGCTCGGCCCCGAGGAGATCACCCGGGACATCCCGAACGTCTCCGAGGAGGTCCTCGCCGACCTCGACGAGCGCGGCATCATCCGCATCGGTGCCGAGGTCGTCGCCGGTGACATCCTCGTCGGCAAGGTCACGCCCAAGGGCGAGACCGAGCTGACGCCCGAGGAGCGCCTGCTGCGTGCGATCTTCGGTGAGAAGGCCCGTGAGGTCCGTGACACCTCGCTGAAGGTCCCGCACGGCGAGATCGGCAAGGTCATCGGCGTCCGCGTCTTCGACCGCGAGGAGGGCGACGAGCTTCCCCCCGGTGTGAACCAGCTGGTGCGCGTCTACGTCGCGCAGAAGCGCAAGATCACCGACGGTGACAAGCTCGCCGGCCGTCACGGCAACAAGGGCGTCATCTCGAAGATCCTGCCGATCGAGGACATGCCGTTCCTGGAGGACGGCACCCCGGTCGACATCATCCTCAACCCGCTCGGTGTGCCGTCCCGAATGAACCCGGGTCAGGTCCTGGAGATCCACCTCGGCTGGCTCGCCAGCCGCGGCTGGGACGTCTCCGGCCTCGCGGACGACTGGGCGCAGCGCCTGCAGGCCATCGAGGCCGACCAGGTCGCGCCGGGCACCAACGTCGCCACCCCCGTCTTCGACGGTGCGCGTGAGGACGAGCTGGCCGGTCTGCTGAACCACACCATCCCCAACCGCGACGGCGAGCGCATGGTGCTCCCGACCGGTAAGGCGCCGCTGTTCGACGGCCGCTCCGGCGAGCCGTTCCCGGAGCCGATCTCGGTCGGCTACATGTACATCCTCAAGCTGCACCACCTGGTCGACGACAAGCTGCACGCCCGGTCGACCGGTCCGTACTCGATGATCACCCAGCAGCCGCTGGGTGGTAAGGCCCAGTTCGGTGGCCAGCGCTTCGGTGAGATGGAGGTGTGGGCGCTGGAGGCTTACGGCGCCGCGTACGCCCTCCAGGAGCTGCTGACCATCAAGTCCGACGACGTGACCGGCCGCGTGAAGGTCTACGAGGCCATCGTCAAGGGCGAGAACATCCCCGAGCCCGGCATCCCCGAGTCCTTCAAGGTGCTCATCAAGGAGATGCAGTCCCTGTGCCTCAACGTGGAGGTGCTGTCCTCGGACGGCATGTCCATCGAGATGCGCGACACCGACGAGGACGTCTTCCGCGCTGCGGAGGAGCTTGGCATCGACCTGTCCCGGCGTGAGCCGAGCAGCGTCGAAGAGGTCTGACGGGAGTTCGGCGGCCTTCGTCATGAAGGCCGCCGGCCCCAGGACCCCCGTATCAGACCCCATGACTTACAACCCTGAGAGGGATTGACGCATAGTGCTCGACGTCAACTTCTTCGACGAGCTCCGGATCGGTCTGGCCACCGCTGACGACATCCGTCAGTGGAGCCACGGCGAGGTCAAGAAGCCCGAGACGATCAACTACCGCACGCTCAAGCCCGAAAAGGACGGACTCTTCTGCGAGAAGATCTTCGGTCCGACCCGGGACTGGGAGTGCTACTGCGGCAAGTACAAGCGTGTCCGCTTCAAGGGCATCATCTGTGAGCGGTGTGGCGTCGAGGTCACCCGTGCCAAGGTGCGCCGTGAGCGGATGGGCCACATCGAGCTGGCCGCCCCGGTCACGCACATCTGGTACTTCAAGGGTGTTCCGTCGCGCCTGGGCTACCTGCTCGACCTGGCGCCGAAGGACCTCGAGAAGGTCATCTACTTCGCGGCGTACATGATCACGTACGTCGACGAGGAGCGCCGTACGCGCGACCTGCCCTCGCTGGAGGCTCACGTCTCCGTCGAGCGCCAGCAGATCGAGCAGCGCCGCGACGCCGACCTGGAGGCCCGCGCCAAGAAGCTCGAGACCGACCTGGCCGAGCTGGAGGCCGAGGGCGCCAAGGCGGACGTGCGCCGCAAGGTGCGCGAGGGTGCCGAGCGCGAGATGAAGCAGCTGCGCGACCGTGCGCAGCGCGAGATCGACCGCCTCGACGAGGTGTGGAACCGCTTCAAGAACCTCAAGGTCCAGGACCTCGAGGGCGACGAGCTGCTCTACCGCGAGCTGCGTGACCGCTTCGGCACGTACTTCGACGGTTCGATGGGTGCCGCGGCGCTGCAGAAGCGCCTGGAGTCCTTCGACCTCGACGAGGAGGCCGAGAAGCTCCGCGAGATCATCCGTACCGGCAAGGGCCAGAAGAAGACCCGTGCGCTCAAGCGCCTGAAGGTCGTCTCCGCGTTCCTGCAGACCAGCAACAGCCCCAAGGGCATGGTGCTCGACTGCGTGCCGGTCATCCCGCCGGACCTGCGTCCGATGGTGCAGCTGGACGGTGGCCGCTTCGCGACCTCCGACCTGAACGACCTGTACCGCCGTGTGATCAACCGGAACAACCGCCTGAAGCGCCTTCTCGACCTCGGTGCGCCCGAGATCATCGTGAACAACGAGAAGCGCATGCTCCAGGAGGCCGTGGACGCGCTGTTCGACAACGGCCGTCGTGGCCGTCCGGTCACCGGTCCCGGTAACCGCCCGCTGAAGTCCCTCAGCGACATGCTGAAGGGTAAGCAGGGCCGCTTCCGTCAGAACCTGCTCGGCAAGCGTGTGGACTACTCCGCGCGTTCCGTGATCGTCGTCGGTCCGCAGCTGAAGCTGCACCAGTGCGGTCTGCCGAAGGCGATGGCGCTGGAGCTCTTCAAGCCGTTCGTGATGAAGCGCCTGGTCGACCTGAACCACGCGCAGAACATCAAGAGCGCCAAGCGCATGGTCGAGCGCGGCCGCACGGTCGTGTACGACGTGCTGGAAGAGGTCATCGCGGAGCACCCGGTTCTGCTGAACCGTGCGCCCACGCTGCACCGCCTCGGCATCCAGGCCTTCGAGCCGCAGCTGGTCGAGGGCAAGGCCATCCAGATCCACCCGCTCGTCTGCACCGCGTTCAACGCGGACTTCGACGGTGACCAGATGGCCGTGCACCTGCCGCTGTCCGCGGAGGCGCAGGCCGAGGCCCGCATCCTGATGCTGTCCTCGAACAACATCCTCAAGCCGGCCGACGGCCGTCCGGTGACGATGCCTACCCAGGACATGGTCCTCGGTCTGTTCTTCCTCACCACCGACGGCGAGATGCGCGACCTCAAGGGCGAGGGCCGTTCCTTCGCCTCGGTCGCCGAGGCGATCATGGCCTTCGACGCGGGCGAGCTGTCGCTCCAGTCGAAGATCGACGTCCGCTTCCCGGTCGGCACCATCCCGCCGCGTGGCTGGCTGCCGCCGGCGCGCGAGGAGGGCGAGCCCGAGTGGCAGCAGGGTGACAGCTTCCGGCTGAACACCACCCTGGGCCGTGCGCTCTTCAACGAGCTGCTGCCCGAGGACTACCCGTTCGTCGACTACGAGGTCGGCAAGAAGCAGCTCTCCGAGATCGTCAACGACCTCGCCGAGCGCTACCCCAAGGTCATCGTGGCGGCGACGCTCGACAACCTGAAGGCGGCCGGCTTCTTCTGGGCGACCCGCTCCGGCGTGACCGTGGCCATCTCCGACGTCGTCGTTCCCGAGGCGAAGAAGGAGATCGTCAAGGGCTACGAGGCGCAGGACGAGAAGGTCCAGAAGCAGTACGAGCGCGGTCTGATCACCAAGGACGAGCGCACGCAGGAGCTCATCGCGATCTGGACCAAGGCGACCAACGAGGTCGCCGAGGCGATGAACGACAACTTCCCGAAGACCAACCCGATCTTCATGATGGTGAACTCGGGTGCACGAGGCAACATGATGCAGATGCGTCAGATCGCCGGTATGCGTGGTCTGGTGTCGAACGCGAAGAACGAGACGATCCCGCGTCCCATCAAGGCCTCCTTCCGTGAGGGCCTGTCCGTGCTGGAGTACTTCATCTCCACGCACGGTGCCCGTAAGGGTCTGGCGGACACCGCTCTGCGTACCGCCGACTCGGGTTACCTCACGCGTCGTCTGGTCGACGTCTCCCAGGACGTCATCATTCGCGAGGAGGACTGCGGCACCGAGCGCGGTCTGCGTCTGAAGATCGCCGACCGGAACGCCGAGGGCGGGCTGATCAAGACGGAGGACGTCGAGACCTCCGTGTACGCGCGCTGCCTCGCCGAGGACATCGTGGTCGAGGGACAGGTGCTGGCCCCGGCCGGTACCGACCTGGGCGACGTCCTCATCGAGGAGCTCGTGCAGCGCGGCGTCGAGGAGGTCAAGACCCGCTCGGTCCTGACCTGCGAGTCCGCCGTCGGCACCTGCGCGATGTGCTACGGCCGTTCGCTGGCCACCGGCAAGCTGGTCGACATCGGTGAGGCGGTCGGCATCATCGCCGCCCAGTCCATCGGTGAGCCCGGCACCCAGCTGACGATGCGTACCTTCCACACCGGTGGTGTGGCCGGTGACGACATCACCCAGGGTCTGCCGCGTGTCGTCGAGCTCTTCGAGGCCCGTACCCCGAAGGGTGTCGCCCCGATCTCCGAGGCCCAGGGCCGCGTGCGGATCGAGGAGACCGAGAAGACCAAGAAGCTCGTCGTCACCCCGGACGACGGCAGCGACGAGACGGCGTTCCCGATCTCGAAGCGTGCCCGGCTCCTGGTCAGCGAGGGCGAGCACGTCGAGGTGGGCCAGAAGCTCACCGTGGGTGCCACCAACCCGCACGACGTGCTGCGCATCCTGGGCCAGCGTGCCGTCCAGGTCCACCTGGTCGGCGAGGTCCAGAAGGTCTACAACTCGCAGGGTGTGTCGATCCACGACAAGCACATCGAGATCATCATCCGGCAGATGCTGCGCCGCGTGACGATCATCGAGTCGGGCGACGCCGAGCTGCTGCCCGGCGAGCTGGTCGAGCGCTCGAAGTTCGAGCACGAGAACCGTCGTGTGGTCCAGGAGGGTGGTCACCCGGCTTCGGGTCGTCCGCAGCTCATGGGTATCACCAAGGCCTCGCTGGCGACGGAGTCCTGGCTGTCGGCCGCCTCCTTCCAGGAGACGACCCGAGTCCTGACGGACGCGGCGATCAACGCCAAGTCCGACAGCCTCATCGGCCTCAAGGAGAACGTCATCATCGGTAAGCTCATCCCGGCCGGTACGGGCCTGTCCCGCTACCGCAACATCCGGGTCGAGCCGACCGAGGAGGCCAAGGCCGCGATGTACTCGGCCGTCGGCTACGACGACATCGACTACTCGCCGTTCGGCACGGGCTCCGGCCAGGCCGTTCCGCTGGAGGACTACGACTACGGTCCGTACAACCAGTAAGCGAGTCGCTTGAGTCGAAGGGCGGCCACCCTGCGGGGTGGCCGCCCTTCGGCGTTCCCTGGGGGCCGCGTCTCGGGTGGGTCGGCCTGCACGCCGTTCCGGCGGGCTTTCAGTGCCTCGCGGTGTACTGAGGTGAGTCCGGGGCGTGTGCCCGCTCCGGAGCGCGTCTGTCGGCTGTCTGGCCGATCTGCGACGCGCACCGGTGCCGGAACCTCCGCTTCGGCGCATCATGGAAGGACTCCGGTCCCCGGGGAGGTGCTCCGTGTCGCAGTCGCACTATCCGTCCTGGCAGCCCTGGCAGGGCTCCGGTGCCCCGTCGATGCTGGCGTCGCACGCCGATCGGGAGCGGGCCGTGGACGTGCTCAGAGCCGGGTACGGCGAGGGGCGGATGGAGCAGGGCGAGTTCGAGAAGCGTGTGGGGCGTGCGTACGCGGCGCGGACCGTGGGGGAGCTGGCGCTGCTCGTCGCGGATCTGCCGCAGGGGCCGCTGCCGGCGTCGGGGGTGTCCGTGCCGGCGACGTTCATGCCCGTGCCGCGGGCGCGGACCAATGGCAAGGCCGTCGCGGCCGGGGTGTGCGGGCTGCTGTGCGTGCCGACGATGGGGCTGACCGGTATCCCGGCGGTCGTACTGGGGCATGTGGCCCGGGCCGAGATCCGCAGTCGCGGGGAGCTGGGGGACGGGCTCGCGCTGACCGGCCTGGTGCTCGGGTGGTTGTCCACGGCGGGCTGGGCACTCGTTCTGGTGTTGCTCACGGTGGTGTCCGTCGTAGCATCGTGAAGGTATGCAAAAAGGACAGTCACCGTCGAATTGAAGATCGACAACGGCCGGGGGGCTTGACATGTCCCGCATGGCGATGCGGGCGGTGCCCATTTGTTTTGACCGCAGCGAATGCGGTAGGTACGCTCAGACCTTGTGCCTGGGGTGTGCCCTGGCCCGCGTGTGTGCCATGAACCGCACGGCGGGCTGACACCGGCCACCGTAATCTGCGCTGTTTCTGCCTCGCGGCGGAAGTCCGCGGGTTCGACACACCCGACCGCGTGGGTCGGAGATGTTCCAGGTTAGCTTCACCATTCGGCACACAGAAACCGGAGAAGTAGTGCCTACGATCCAGCAGCTGGTCCGCAAGGGCCGGCAGGACAAGGTCGAGAAGAACAAGACGCCCGCACTCGAGGGTTCCCCTCAGCGCCGGGGCGTCTGCACGCGTGTGTTCACGACCACCCCGAAGAAGCCGAACTCGGCCCTGCGTAAGGTCGCGCGTGTGCGTCTGACCAGCGGGATCGAGGTCACCGCTTACATTCCGGGTGAGGGACACAACCTGCAGGAGCACTCCATCGTGCTCGTGCGCGGCGGCCGTGTGAAGGACCTGCCGGGTGTTCGCTACAAGATCATCCGTGGCTCCCTCGACACCCAGGGTGTCAAGAACCGCAAGCAGGCCCGTTCCCGCTACGGCGCCAAGAAGGAGAAGTAAGAATGCCTCGTAAGGGCCCCGCCCCGAAGCGCCCGGTCATCATCGACCCGGTCTACGGTTCTCCTCTGGTGACGTCGCTCATCAACAAGGTGCTGCTGAACGGCAAGCGCTCCACCGCCGAGCGCATCGTCTACGGCGCCATGGAAGGTCTGCGTGAGAAGACGGGCAACGACCCGGTCATCACGCTGAAGCGCGCGCTGGAGAACATCAAGCCGACCCTCGAGGTCAAGTCCCGCCGTGTCGGTGGTGCGACGTACCAGGTTCCGATCGAGGTCAAGCCCGGTCGCGCCAACACGCTCGCGCTGCGCTGGCTGGTCGGTTACTCCCGCGCCCGTCGCGAGAAGACCATGACCGAGCGTCTGCTCAACGAGCTTCTCGACGCCTCCAACGGCCTCGGTGCCGCTGTGAAGAAGCGCGAGGACACCCACAAGATGGCCGAGTCCAACAAGGCCTTCGCGCACTACCGCTGGTAGTCGCTACCCACATCGAGACCGAGAGAAGACTGAAGCCTTATGGCTACCACTTCACTTGACCTGGCCAAGGTCCGCAACATCGGGATCATGGCCCACATCGACGCGGGCAAGACGACCACCACCGAGCGGATCCTGTTCTACACCGGTGTGTCTTACAAGATCGGTGAGGTCCACGACGGCGCTGCCACCATGGACTGGATGGAGCAGGAGCAGGAGCGTGGCATCACGATCACGTCTGCTGCGACCACCTGTCACTGGCCGCTCGAGGACAACGACTACACCATCAACATCATCGACACCCCGGGTCACGTCGACTTCACCGTCGAGGTGGAGCGCTCCCTGCGTGTGCTCGACGGTGCCGTGACGGTGTTCGACGGTGTCGCCGGTGTCGAGCCGCAGTCCGAGACGGTGTGGCGTCAGGCCGACCGTTACGGCGTGCCCCGCATCTGCTTCGTGAACAAGCTGGACCGTACCGGCGCCGAGTTCCACCGCTGCGTGGACATGATCTCGGACCGCCTGGGCGCCCAGCCGCTGGTCATGCAGCTGCCGATCGGTGCCGAGGCGGACTTCAAGGGCGTCATCGACCTCGTGACGATGAAGGCCCTGGTCTGGTCGGCCGAGGCGACCAAGGGCGAGATGTACGACACCGTCGACATCCCGGACACCCACGCCGAGGCTGCCGAGGAGTACCGCGGCAAGCTGCTCGAGGCCGTCGCCGAGAACGACGAAGAGCTGATGGAGCTGTACCTGGAGGGCACCGAGCCCACCGTGGAGCAGCTCTACGCCGCGATCCGTCGTATCACCATCGCGTCCGGCAAGAGCGGCGGCACCACCGTCACTCCCGTGTTCTGCGGCACCGCGTTCAAGAACAAGGGCGTTCAGCCCCTGCTCGACGCGGTCGTGCGCTACCTGCCCACCCCGCTCGACGTCGAGGCCATCGAGGGCCACGACGTCAAGGACCCGGAGCAGGTCATCGCGCGCAAGCCGTCGGAGGACGAGCCCCTCGCCGCGCTGGCGTTCAAGATCATGAGCGACCCGCACCTCGGCAAGCTCACCTTCGTCCGCGTGTACTCCGGCCGCCTCGTGTCCGGCACCGCCGTGCTGAACTCGGTGAAGGGCAAGAAGGAGCGCATCGGCAAGATCTACCGCATGCACGCGAACAAGCGTGAGGAGATCGAGTCGGTGGGCGCCGGTGACATCGTCGCCGTGATGGGTCTCAAGCAGACCACCACCGGTGAGACGCTGTCCGACGACAAGAACCCGGTCATCCTGGAGTCCATGGACTTCCCGGCGCCGGTCATCCAGGTCGCCATCGAGCCCAAGTCGAAGGGCGACCAGGAGAAGCTGGGCGTCGCGATCCAGCGCCTCGCCGAGGAGGACCCGTCGTTCCAGGTCCACTCGGACGAGGAGACGGGCCAGACCATCATCGGCGGTATGGGCGAGCTGCACCTCGAGGTGCTGGTCGACCGCATGCGCCGTGAGTTCAAGGTCGAGGCCAACGTCGGCAAGCCGCAGGTCGCCTACCGCGAGACGATCCGCAAGGCCGTCGAGCGCGTGGACTACACCCACAAGAAGCAGACCGGTGGTACCGGTCAGTTCGCCAAGGTGCAGATCGCGATCGAGCCGATCGAGGGCGGCGACGCCTCGTACGAGTTCGTGAACAAGGTGACCGGTGGTCGCATCCCGAAGGAGTACATCCCTTCGGTCGACGCCGGTGCGCAGGAGGCCATGCAGTTCGGCATCCTCGCCGGCTACGAGATGACCGGCGTGCGCGTCACCCTGATCGACGGTGGCTACCACGAGGTCGACTCCTCCGAGCTGGCGTTCAAGATCGCCGGTTCGCAGGCCTTCAAGGAGGCCGCGCGCAAGGCCAGCCCCGTGCTGCTCGAGCCGATGATGGCCGTCGAGGTCACCACGCCCGAGGACTACATGGGTGAGGTCATCGGCGACATCAACTCCCGCCGTGGTCAGATCCAGGCCATGGAGGAGCGGGCCGGTGCCCGCGTCGTGAAGGGCCTCGTGCCCCTCTCGGAGATGTTCGGCTACGTCGGAGACCTCCGCAGCAAGACGTCGGGTCGCGCAAGCTACTCGATGCAGTTCGACTCCTACGCCGAGGTTCCCCGGAACGTCGCCGAGGAGATCATCGCGAAGGCCAAGGGCGAGTAACGCACCGCGTCTACACGCCGTAGGCTTGACTCCGGTGCTCGAGGGGCATTCCGCCGCAATCGTGGTGAGAATGCCCCGAGGCCCGGGCTTTCCAGCAAAGATCACCTGGCGCCGATGAGTAAGGCGTACCAGAACCACTCTCAGGAGGACCCCAGTGGCGAAGGCGAAGTTCGAGCGGACTAAGCCGCACGTCAACATCGGCACCATCGGTCACATCGACCACGGTAAGACGACCCTCACGGCCGCCATTACCAAGGTGCTGCACGACGCGTACCCGGACCTGAACGAGGCCTCGGCCTTCGACCAGATCGACAAGGCTCCTGAGGAGCGCCAGCGCGGTATCACCATCTCCATCGCGCACGTCGAGTACCAGACCGAGACGCGTCACTACGCCCACGTCGACTGCCCCGGTCACGCGGACTACATCAAGAACATGATCACGGGTGCGGCGCAGATGGACGGCGCCATCCTCGTGGTCGCCGCCACCGACGGCCCGATGCCGCAGACCAAGGAGCACGTGCTCCTGGCCCGCCAGGTCGGCGTTCCGTACATCGTCGTCGCCCTGAACAAGGCCGACATGGTGGACGACGAGGAGATCCTGGAGCTCGTCGAGCTCGAGGTCCGTGAGCTCCTCTCCGAGTACGAGTTCCCGGGCGACGACGTTCCCGTCGTCAAGGTCTCCGCTCTGAAGGCCCTCGAGGGCGACAAGGAGTGGGGCAACTCCGTCCTCGAGCTCATGAACGCCGTCGACACCGCGATTCCGGAGCCGGAGCGCGACGTCGACAAGCCGTTCCTCATGCCGATCGAGGACGTCTTCACGATCACCGGTCGCGGTACGGTCGTCACCGGCCGTATCGAGCGTGGTGTCCTGAAGGTCAACGAGACCGTCGACATCATCGGCATCAAGCAGGAGAAGACCACCACCACGGTCACCGGCATCGAGATGTTCCGGAAGCTCCTCGACGAGGGCCAGGCCGGTGAGAACGTCGGTCTGCTCCTCCGTGGCATCAAGCGCGAGGACGTCGAGCGCGGCCAGGTCATCATCAAGCCGGGCTCGGTCACCCCGCACACCGAGTTCGAGGCGCAGGCCTACATCCTGTCCAAGGACGAGGGTGGCCGCCACACGCCGTTCTTCAACAACTACCGCCCGCAGTTCTACTTCCGTACGACGGACGTGACCGGCGTGGTGACCCTCCCCGAGGGCACCGAGATGGTCATGCCGGGTGACAACACCGAGATGAAGGTGGAGCTCATCCAGCCCGTCGCCATGGAGGAGGGCCTGAAGTTCGCCATCCGTGAGGGTGGCCGGACCGTGGGCGCCGGCCAGGTCACCAAGATCAACAAGTGAGTCCTCGGACTGGCTTGAGGGTCTACTGACCTGAGTGGCTCGAAGGGGCCCGTACGACTTCGGTCGTGCGGGCCCTTTTGCTGTTGGTGCACCATGTGTGGGGGACCGTGAGTGTGGGGGACATGAGTAGCAAGCACGTGCGGAAGATGCTGAGGCGGATGGCGAGCGGGGAGCCCGTCGAGGTCGCGCCCGCCATCGCGACGTTGACGAAGCTCAGCCGACTCGCCTTCATCGCCCAGCAATTCGGTTATGAGTACGCCGACATACGGCAGGGCGGGGGACCGCAGGGCGACGGGTACGTGTTGCTGATCGTGCCCGACCCGAGCCCGGAGGCCCGGGCACGGGCCGAGCGGAACCGGACGGCGTACCCGGACGCGGGCGACGGGGGCGCGCTACCGCCCCTCGACCCCGAAGCGGTCGAGATCCTCAAGGCCCGCATCACCTTCGACATCACCGCCAAGTACACCGACAGGCAGCGGATCCTGATGACAGCCGTCGGCGCCGTTCCGCTGGCCCTGCCCATCGGATTCGGGCTCGGCGCGGGCGTCACGGCCGTCGTCATCACGGTCGCCGTCTGGGCCGCGGTGATGGCCCTCGTACCGGTAGGGATCACCGTCAACCGGCGCTACAGAACCAAGCACGCCGCACTTCTGCAGGCCGCCGGGTTCACGCCGGTGACCGACTCCACCGGGCGGATGCGTTACATGCCACCGGGCGGGCAGCCACCCGGGCACGGCAATCCGTTCGCCACGGGGGCGTGACGCCGACGGTGTGACGCGGGGCCGGATCACTGCATGTTCTGGACGTGCCGGTGGTCCGGGGACGCCCGGCAGACATAGAGCTGCATGCTGTAGCTCCGGCCGATGTCCAGCTGTGTGTCGCGCGCCGGGCCGAGGAAGTGGTAGCCGTCGTAGCCGGCGTCCTCGACCGGCCGCCAGCTTCCGCTGCCGCCGTCCCACTCCGTGCCCTCGAGGGTGAGCAGGGGGCGGACTCCCGCACCGCACTCGGGGCAGGACATGGGGAACGGATCGGAGAAGCTCCACGGGGCGTGACCGCCGGCCTTGCTGCCCGGGGCGACCGCGAGGTCGTACTGGTAGCAGACCTCGGCCTCGCCCTCGTCGGCCTCCTCCTCGTTCTTCTCCTCCCACGCGTCGATCCGCTCGGCGAGCTCCTCGGGCAGTTCGTGCGGTGCCGGGTACTCGGTGACGGGCTCGGGGTGCAGCACGCAGGGCTCGGGCAGGTAGCCGGCGTTGCCGATGACGGACGGTTGCGGGGCGGCGGTGAGGGGGTTCCGCACATCGGCCGCGGTACGCCAGCGCAGCTCGGTGTACGGCAGACAGTCCGGGTCGTGGTCGAACGGGCACCACAGCACCTGAAGCAGATCGGCACCGCCGGGGCAGGGCAGGCCAGGAACGTCGGCGGCGTACAGCTGGGCGACGGGCACCAACGGGACGGGCCCGTCCTGCGGTACGCGGGTCTTCTCGGTCGCCCGGCCGACGACCACCCGCTCCTCGTCGGTCAGGAGTTCCTCTCCCTCCGCGCGTGGGCGGGCCCAGGCCTCGGCGAGGATCCGCCGCCGCAGCCGGACGCCGACCGGGTCGAGCCCGTGGTGCCAGGGGCCGGTGTGCTCGGGGCAGCCGGGCCATGGCTCACCGGCCGGCCACAGCAGGGGCCCGCCGATGGAACTGTCCGCCGCGGTCGGCGCACCGGCCCGGGGATGCAGCCGCACGGCGGTGCGGGCGAGCGGGGCGAGCTCGGGGTAGAGGGCGGTGATGTCGAGTGGCCGGGGTGGTGTGGTGCGGGGCATGGGCGCAGGGTACGTCCCGGAACCGGGGTGCTGGAGGTCGGTGTCGCCCAAGGTTTGCCGGTCGAGGGAGGGGAGGGTGCCGTAACCGTCCATGTGCCAGGGGCCGTCGGTGCTCGGGTTGCCGGTGGTGGCGGTGGTCGTCCGGCGGGCTGGTGGACGGGGGTGGGGACAAGCCCCCGGGACGGCCTGGACGGCCGGGGCCGGAGCCCGGTCGGCGACCCGATCGCGGATGCGGACATCGACTTCACGAAGCTCCCCGTGCATCCGGCACCGCCGAAGGGCTCTCCCTTCCGGACGGTGGAGGAATCGCAGGCGCTCAGTGAGTCAACCGAGGGCCCAGGAGCGGCACAAGCCGGTCCCTGAGGAGGCCGCGCGCGGGCTCCATGGACATCCAGAGCAGCTTGTGACGCGTCCCGTCGGCCATCGTCAGTGTCATGCCGGAGGTGGTCAGGCCGCCGTGGATCCGGGCGTACGTGATCTCGGCGAGCGGGAGCACCTTGTTGGTGCGGTGGGCGGAGCGGATGGTGCCGGGGTCGAAGGCGAGGGTCTGGAACGTGTCCGGGGTGGCCAGTTCGGGCCCGACGAGCCCGACCATCATGGTGGTCGGCACGCCGCCGCGAACGCGGACCAGATGATCGGGGAGGAGCCACAGCTCACCGTGGATCCAGTCCAGCCAGCCGGTCGTGCAGGTACGGGCGATGAGCTGCGCCGGCTGCAGGCCGACCCGCCCGGCGCGGGCCACCGCCTCGTCGAGCAGCGCACCGACCGCCTGCACGGAGGCGACCCGCCGGGACTCCTGGACGGCCCCGCCCCCGCCCCCGCCCCTGCCGACGATCGGCGCAGTGAAGTGGAGACGCGCGTGCCCGCTGCAGTGCACCTCCACCAGCAGCCCTACAGCCCAGCCCGCGGCACTGAAGTGCACCGCCAGCCACTCGCGATCGTCGGCCCAGGGCACGGGAGACACCTGGATCTCGTCCGAGGCCCATGCCGGCCTGCGCCGCTCGATCTCCGCACGGGCCATGTCCATGGCTATCGCCTGTCTCGTCCGTCTCACTCGCTGATCTTGTCGCACCTCGCCCTCGCACGATGGGACGATGGCCGGACTTGTGATCGAGCGAACGAAAGGCCGGCGCCATGGCCCGCTACATGGAGACCCTGACCGTCGAGCGGGGCGGTTTCCGGATCAAGGTGCCGGAGTCGTGGTGGGAGTTCGACGTACGGCCGGAGTCGCGGGACGACTCCATCCGGCAGATGGTGAGCGAACGGGTGCGGCAGCGCCCCGAGTTGGAGCAGTACCGGGACGCCTACGTCGACTTCCTCAGGAAGGCCGCCGCGGACGCCTGGAAGTCGGGCGCGATGTACTGCGGCTGCATGGCGGAGAGCTTCGGCGGGGACACGCCGATCACGGGTTCGGTGACCGTCTCGCTCGTTGGCGGCCGCGACGAGCGGGGCGAACCGCTGTCGAACGACCCCGCCGTCATCGCGAGCCAGCTCGCGGTCAAGGAGGCGAAGCGGGAAGGCGACTCCTGGCGCAAGGTCACGACGGTCGACATCCCCGGCGTCGGCCCGGCCGCCCGCACCCACGGCATCGAGGACATCGAGGTCCCCGGCGACGCCCTCAACCGCACCATCCGAGCCGTGCTGATGCAGACGTACATCCCCGTGCCGGGCCAGGAGGGCAAGGTCGCCCTGGTCGCCGGCAGCAGCCAGGTCCTCGACCTCGCGGACTCCTTCTTCGACATCTTCGACGCGATCACGTCGACGTTCCGGTTCACGGGCTGATCGATGTCCCGGGGGTGGGACTGGGAGAGCGGCGAGGGCCTGCTGCGGCTGGATGACCCCGAGGAGTGGGACGCTGCGTTCGAACGTGGCGAGAGCCGTCTGGGGACGGCGGCGATCAGCTTGGCGTATCACCGCTCGCCGGCGGAGTTGTCCCTGCGGATCGTCCGGGCGATGTGGTTGCCGGACGAGGGGGAGCGGGGCTTCGCCTTTACGGCGACGGGACATGTCGCCTGCCTGAATGGGGAGTTGACGCCGGAGCTGTACGCGGCGCTGCGTGCCGAGGGCCCCGGCGGACTCGCCGCGCATCCCACCCGGGACACCCTCACCTTCGTACCGTTCCGGACGCTGCCGCCGTGGTTCAAGTGGCGGTGGGTGTACGTGACGGTGGGGGACAGGCTGGAAGCCTGGTGGCTGCGGTGCGTGTACGCCGTCGGGGACGCCTGGCGGGCCGTGCGCCGTCGCGGCGCTTGATGCCGGTCCTCGCGGTTCACGATCCGAGCCCTGCCATTCCGTCGAATGGTTGTGCCTTGTAAGTTCACGTGTGCATACGGTTGTTGCTGTAGATGTGCACGTGACGGGGGTTGCGGTATGGCGGGGCACAGGCCTGCGGACTGGCATGTCCTGGACTTGGACAAAGATCCGACGCCCGGTGATCCGCAGCGGGTCCGCACACTCGCGAAGCACCTGCACGACTTCGCCGATGACGTGTCCGACGCACTGCGTCTGGTCAAGGGCATGGCGGGGGAGGGCACGCTCCTGGAGTGGGCGGGCAAGTCGGCGGACGTCTTCAAGGAGGACTTCGCGGATGTGCCGAAGAACCTCAAGAAGCTGAAGAAGTCCTATGAGATGTGCGGGGACGCGCTGGCGGACTTCTGGCCGAAGCTGGAGCGGGCGCAGTCGCTGGCGGACAAGGCCCTGCGCAAGGGCCGGGAGGCCCGCGACAGCCTCTCCTCGGCGCAGTCCCGCCTCGCCTCGGCTGACTCGTGGGTGACGCGGGCCGGCAAGGAGGCGGACAAGTACAAGGACGACCCGACGGGCAGCAAGTCCGACGGGGACAAGCCGGACGAGGCCAAGGTCCGGGCAGCCACCCGCGACGTCCAGCACGCCAAGTCGGCGCAGACGAAGGCGCAGTCGGACGTCTCCGACGCGCAAGATGCTCTCGCTGCGGCGAAGAAGATGGCCGAGGACGCGCGCAAGATGCGTGACGACGCGGCGCGTGAGGCGAAGTCGAAGATCGACGAGGCGTCGGACGCCGGCATTCAGAACCGGTCGTGGTGGGAGGAGGTCGGCGACTGGTTCGTCGACAACTGGGACACCATCGTCGCCGCCTGCAAGATCGTCGTCACCGTGGTCGGAATCGTGGCGATGATCATTGGCGGTCCGATCCTCGGCGCGATCGTGCTGATCGCGGCGCTGGTGGTGCTGGCCGACACGCTTTACAAATACTCGAAAGGGCAGGCCTCTCTATGGGACGTGGGCCTGGCCGCGTTGGACTGCATACCCGGCATGAAGGGCCTGACCACCCTCGGCGGACTGGCCAAGGGCATGAGAGCGCTCGGCAAGACCGGCCTCAAGGGCATGGCCATGGGCGTCAGGGGCCTCGGCAAGAACGCGAGCCTTTTCGGCCGGCAGATGAAAAAGCTCATCACCCGTGGCGACCCCGTCGATCTGGCGACCGGGGAGATGGTCATGTCCGCCACGGACGTGACATTGGACGGGGTCCTCCCGCTCGTCCTGGAACGCCATTACCGTACCCGCGTCCGAAGCGGGCGGCTCCTGGGGCCGAGCTGGACCAGCACGCTCGACCAGCGCCTCCTGCTCGACGAGAGCGGTGTGCGGTTCACCGTCGCCGACGGCATGGTGCTGCACTATCCCGTCCCCGACATGGACGCCCCGGTCCTGCCGGTGGCAGGCCCGGCCTGGCCGCTGAGCTGGGACGGGAGCGCCCAGGGCGAACTCGTCGTGCACCGTCCCGAGACTGGGCACACCCTGCGGTTCCGCCCGTTGCCGGACCGGCCGGCCGCCGAACTTCCGCTGGCGGAGATCCGCGACCGCAATGGCAACACGATGGGCGTGGCCTACCGGTCGGACGGCACACCGGAGGAGATCGTCCACCACGGGGGCTACCGCATCGGCGTGACCTGCGAAAACGGCAGGATCACGGAGCTGGCTCTGACCAGTCACCCCGACCGGCCGACCCTGGTGCGCTACGGCTACGACGCACGCGGCAATCTCGCAGCCGTCCGCAACTCCTCCGGTCTGCCCCTGTGTTTCGCCTACGACGACAGCCGGCGCATCACGGGGTGGGAGGACCGCAACGAAGTCCGGTACCGCTTTGAATACGACGAGCATGGCCGCTGCGTGGCCGGTCACGGCAAGGACGGTTTCCTCTCCTACACCTTCGCCTACGACGACGAAGCCCGGCGCACGGTCGCCGTCGACTCGCTGGGGCATGCCACGCACTACCAGTTCAACGGCGCTTACCAGCTGATAGCGGAGACCGACGCGCTCGGCCACACGGTCACCCAGGAGTGGGACGACCGAGACCGGCTGCTCAGGCGCACTGACCAACTGGGTCGTGAGCTCCGCCTCGAGTGGGACGACGCGGGCCGCCCGGCGACCGTGAGGCTGCCCGACGGATCCGTCTCGACGACCCGCTACAACGAGCTCGGGCTGCCGGTGGAGATCACCGAGTACGACGGCGGCGTCATCCGCCAGGAGTGGGACGAACGCGGCAACTGTAGGTCGCTTACGACCGCCGACGGAGCCACCATCGTGTTCGCCCGCGAGGCGACCGGGGCGCTGACCTCCCTGACGGACGCGACGGGTGCGACCCACCACTTCAGCAACAACCGGGCCGGGCAGGCGATTTCAGCCACCGACCCGCTCGGTGCGGTCTCCACGTACACGTACGACCCGTTCGGCCGGTGCGCCACGGTCGTCGACCCCCTGGGCGGCCGGACCCGGCGGACCTGGTCGGTGGAGGGTCTCCTCACCTCCCGGACCGACCCCGACGGCAGCGTCCAGCGGTGGACGTACGACGGCGAGGGCAACCAGCTCACCCACACCGACGCACTCGGCCGGACCACCACCTGCACGTACGGCGCCTTCGATCTGCTCACCTCGCGCACGACACCGGACGGCGTCCGTCACACCTTCACTCACGACACGGAACTGCGGCTCCTCCGTGTTGCCGACGCACGCGACCTGACCTGGGACTACCGCTACGACGCGGTCGGCAACACGGTGGCCGAGACGGACTTCGACGGACACACGCTCACGTACACCTACGACCCTGCCCGCCAGCTGCTGAGCCGCACCAACGCGGTCGGGCAGACAGCGGCGTTCTCCTACGACGAGGTCGGCAACCGGATCCGGACCGTACTGGACAGCAGGGTGACCACATTCGTCCACGACCGCTCCGGCCGACTCGTGCGAGCCGCGGGGCCGGACGCCACGGTGGCGTACGAATACGACAGCGGAGGGCGGGTCACCGCCGAGACAGTCCTCGGGAGGGTCCTCGCCACGGCGTACGACGTCGGGGGCCGCCCGGTACGCCGGACCACGCCGAGCGGCGCCGTCACGACGTACACATACGACCCCGCCGGGCATCGCATCCGGCTCGGGGCCGCCGGCCACACCCTCGCCTTCGCCCACGACGGCCTCGGTCGCGAGACGAGCCGGAGCATCGGCTCGGCCCTCACGCTCACCCAGGACTGGGACGCGAGAGACCGGCTCAGCACACAGCGGCTGAACTCCCTGGGCAGCCCCTCCCCGCTCACGCACCGCAGTTACACCTACCGTCCCGACGGTCACGTCACCGCATGCCAAGACCGCTCAGACGGACGCCGCACCTACGGCCTCGACCCGGTGGGGCGCGTCCTCAGCGTTCGCGCGGGGGAGAGGACGGAGTCCTACGCCTACGACGAGCACGGCAACCAGACGCGGGCGGTCTGGCCGGACCGCTACGGTGCCATGGAAGCCCGCGGTGAACGCCTCTACGAGGGCAACCGTGTGCTGCGCGCCGGCGATGTCCACTACGAGTACGACGCCGCCGGACGGGTCGTGCTGCGCCGCCGGACAAGGCTGTCACGCAAGCCCGACATCTGGCGCTACACCTGGGACGCCGACGACCGTCTCACCTCGGTCGTCACCCCTGACGGAACGGTCTGGCGCTACCTGTACGACCCGCTGGGACGCCGGATCGCCAAGCAGCGGCCGGCCTCCGACGGCGAGGGCATCGCCGAGGAGACCCGGTTCACCTGGGACGGCCCCCATCTGGTGGAGCAGACAACCGTCCGCGCCGATTCACCCGAGGTGTCCACACTGACCTGGGAGCGAGACGGCACACGCCCACTGACCCAGACGGAGCGCATCACCCTCGCCGACGCGCCTCAGGAGATCGTTGACGAGAGGTTCTTCGCCATCGTCACCGATCTGGTCGGCACCCCGACCGAGCTGGTCTCGGAGACCGGTGACATCGCCTGGCGCTCCCATGCCACCCTCTGGGGACTCCCGGCACCGGACGAGGCGTACGACGCCACCACCCCGCTGCGCTTCCCGGGTCAGTACTTCGACCCCGAGACGCAGCTCCACTACAACTTCTTCCGGTACTACGACCCGATCAATGCGGCCTACCTCAGCTCCGACCCGCTCGGGCTGGACGCGGGCCCGAACCCCAGGGTGTACGTACCGAACCCGCTGTCGTGGCTCGACTACCTTGGGCTGCTGACCTGCGCCGAGAACGCTGACCTGTTGGCGAAGAACCTGGCGAGAGAAGGGCGGGGGAAGGGGGTGGGCGAAGCCGCCGCCCACATCGTGCCGTCCGGCATGAAGCGCAACAGGGCGGCGGAGAGCCGCGCCCTGCTGGAGAGGTACGGCGTCGACATCAACGACGCGGTGAACGGGATCCCGCTGGGGCATCCGCGGCCGCACAACTTCACGCACCGCAAGCCGTTCCTGCTGCGTCTGAACACCCATCTGGAGACCACGGTGGACCGGATGACGGCGGCCGGACACGGAGCCCGCGCCATCCGCAGCGCGCTGCGCTCGGAACTTCGCTCCATCGGGCAGCAGGTCGAGAGGGAGCTGGCGAGCGGGCAACCGGCGGCGAACGCAGTGTGGACGGCTCCGTGATGGACTGTGCCGGTGTGACGATGGACAAGGATGGTGACGCAATGACTGACGTGCCCGGTGGAGCGCTGTCGGTATACCGGCTCCTGCCGAGCCTCAGTGAGTACCAGCAGCTGCATCTCGACAGTGTCGGAGTGCGTCAGCTCATGCGCTGGCAGAGTGCCGGCGACGGTAAGGAGCCGCCCGTCCGGCTGAGCGCGGAGTGGATGGGCGAGCGGCGTTGGGCCAAGAGCGAGTTCCCCTCCGGCAGACCGGGCGCCCCCGTACTCAGCCGGCGTCTCGCCGACGGCTTGGGGGAAGCGTTGTCGTCGGCCGGTCGTCTGGTGCCCGTCGAGATCAAGGGCGCCAAGTACGATGAGTACTTTGTCTACCTGGTGGAACAGGTGGTCGACTGCCTCGATCTGCGCAAGTCGTCGAAGCCGAGGCGGCTGGACGGGGAAGTCAGGAAGCCGGTGTACCGCGTCGAGGAGCTGCCGACGCGGCTTGCCGCTTTCCGGCTGCCGCAGTTTCCTGGTGCGGTCCAGTGGAACGGCTGGGCGGCCGACCGGCTCGTACACCTCACCGGGGACCAGATCGAGAAGCGTCTGACCTGGTCCCAGGACCCGGCACTCAAGCCACACCCCGATCCCTGGGGTATCTGACGAAGCGCTCGGGGGCCCGGGCCCGAGCGGCTGGGCGGTGGACCGCCCGAAGGGCCATCCTCGCCCTCGCTCGCCCACCGGTTTGACCTACGTCACCCCCGGGGTATTCTCTCCGGCTCGATTGGCGTAGCCGCCGCCCCATATGGCAGACTGTCCGAGTTGCTCGGTCGAGTGTTGATGCTGCGCGCCTCCCGCCGGGGGGACCGGAAGCGAGTCCCACAGTACTCGTCGCCCTAACTGCCGTAAGGCAGCGCTGGGGCGGACGTACGGGAATCTTTCGGGAAGTGCGGTGCGGCACTGGCCAGGCACCCGGTGGGCCTTCGCCCCCGGCCTGCGGTTCCGGAAGGGCCGTGCGTAATCCCGCAGGGATGTTCGAACAAGGGACATCCGTGTCAGCGAGAGTGCGACACGCCCGACCGCGTGGGTCGGAGGAACGAAGGCAGCAGAAGGAATCCGCCGGGTTCCAGAGCGTTAGAGAGACAGGACTACTGAGTAGCCATGGCGGGACAGAAGATCCGCATCCGGCTCAAGGCCTACGACCACGAGGTCATCGACTCCTCGGCGAAGAAGATCGTCGAGACGGTGACCCGCACTGGTGCGTCGGTCGCGGGCCCGGTGCCGCTGCCCACTGAGAAGAACGTGTACTGCGTCATCAAGTCGCCGCACAAGTACAAGGACTCGCGCGAGCACTTCGAGATGCGCACGCACAAGCGCCTGATCGACATCCTCGACCCGACCCCCAAGACCGTTGACTCTCTGATGCGACTCGACCTCCCGGCCGGTGTCGACATCGAGATCAAGCTCTGAAGGCCGGTGATCTGAGAATGGCTAAGCAGATCAAGGGCATCCTGGGCGAGAAGCTCGGCATGACGCAGGTGTGGGACGCGAACAACCGTGTTGTTCCGGTCACCGTCGTCAAGGCCGGCCCCAACGTCGTCACCCAGGTCCGTACGAACGACGTCGACGGCTACGAGTCCGTCCAGATCGCGTTCGGCGAGATCGACCCGCGCAAGGTGAACAAGCCCCTCAAGGGCCACTTCGCCAAGGCCGACGTCACTCCCCGCCGCCACCTCGTCGAGATCCGTACCGCTGACGCCAGCGAGTACACCCTCGGCCAGGAGATCACCGCCGAGGTGTTCGAGGCCGGCATCAAGGTCGACGTGACCGGCAAGAGCAAGGGCAAGGGCTTCGCCGGTGTCATGAAGCGTCACAACTTCAAGGGCCTCGGCGCCGGACACGGCACCCAGCGCAAGCACCGCTCTCCCGGTTCCATCGGTGGCTGCGCCACCCCGGGCCGTGTGTTCAAGGGCCTCCGCATGGCGGGTCGCATGGGCAACGAGCGGGTCACCACCCAGAACCTGACCGTCCACGCCGTTGACGCGGAGAAGGGTCTGCTGCTCATCAAGGGCGCGGTTCCCGGTCCGAACGGCGGCCTCGTCCTGGTCCGCACCGCGGCCAAGGGGGCCTGAGGTAACCGATGAGCACTGTTGACATCCTTTCGCCGGCGGGCGACAAGGCCGGTTCCGTCGAGCTCCCCGCGGAGATCTTCGACGTCGAGAAGGTCAGCATTCCGCTGATCCACCAGGTCGTCGTCGCACAGCTGGCCGCTGCCCGTCAGGGCACGCACAAGACCAAGACCCGTGGCGAGGTCCGCGGCGGTGGCAAGAAGCCGTACCGCCAGAAGGGCACCGGTCGCGCCCGTCAGGGTTCGACCCGCGCGCCGCAGTTCGCCGGTGGTGGCGTCGTGCACGGTCCCGTGCCGCGTGACTACTCGCAGCGGACGCCCAAGAAGATGAAGGCTGCCGCGCTGCGTCACGCCCTCACCGACCGGGCCCGCCACAACCGCATCCACGTCGTCTCCGGCGTCGTCGAGGGTGACAACCCGTCGACGAAGGCCGCCAAGACGCTGTTCGGCAAGATCTCGGAGCGCAAGAACCTGCTCCTGGTCGTCGACCGCGCCGACGAGGCCGCGTGGCTGTCCGCCCGCAACCTGCCCCAGATCCACATCCTGGAGCCGGGCCAGCTGAACACGTACGACGTTCTCGTCTCGGACGACGTGGTCTTCACCCAGGCCGCCTTCGAGTCCTTCGTGTCCGGCCCGAAGGCCAATGACACCGAAGGGAGCGAGGTCTGATGGCTATCCGTCACCCCGCTATCGCCTCCAAGGCGGCGAAGAAGGCCAAGGCCGCGCGCGTCGCCAAGGCGCGCCGCCACGCCGCCGAGGGCAAGAACACCGTCGAGACCCCGCTGAGCAAGTCCTTCACGGACCCCCGTGACGTGCTGCTCAAGCCGGTCGTCTCCGAGAAGAGCTACGCGCTCCTCGACGAGGGCAAGTACACGTTCGTCGTGGACCCGAGCGCCAACAAGACCCAGATCAAGCAGGCCGTCCAGGCGGTCTTCTCGGTCAAGGTCACCGGGGTCAACACGATCAACCGCCAGGGCAAGCGCAAGCGGACCCGCACCGGCTTCGGCCAGCGCGCGTCCACCAAGCGCGCGATCGTGACCCTCGCTGAGGGCGACCGTATCGACATCTTCGGCGGTCCGACCGCCTAAGGGCGGTCCGGATCGTCCGATATCGGACGAGGACTGAGAAATGGGAATCCGCAAGTACAAGCCGACTACGCCGGGCCGTCGTGGCTCCAGCGTCGCCGACTTCGTCGAGGTCACGCGGTCCACGCCGGAGAAGTCGTTGGTCCGCCCCCTGCACAGCAAGGGTGGCCGTAACAACTCCGGTCGTGTGACCGTCCGCCACCAGGGTGGTGGCCACAAGCGCGCCTACCGCGTGATCGACTTCCGTCGTCACGACAAGGACGGCGTGCCGGCGAAGGTCGCGCACATCGAGTACGACCCCAACCGCACCGCGCGCATCGCGCTCCTGCACTACGCGGACGGCGAGAAGCGCTACATCCTCGCGCCGCGTGGCCTGAGCCAGGGCGACCGCGTCGAGAACGGTCCCGGGGCCGACATCAAGCCGGGCAACAACCTTGCCCTGCGCAACATCCCGGTCGGTACCACGCTGCACGCCATCGAGCTGCGTCCGGGCGGCGGCGCGAAGTTCGCCCGCTCCGCCGGCGCCTCGGTGCAGCTGCTCGCGAAGGAGGGCTCGATGGCCCACCTCCGCATGCCGTCCGGTGAGATCCGCCTGGTCGACCAGCGCTGCCGCGCCACGGTCGGCGAGGTGGGCAACGCCGAGCAGAGCAACATCAACTGGGGTAAGGCGGGCCGTAAGCGCTGGCTGGGCGTTCGCCCGACCGTGCGTGGTGTGGTCATGAACCCGGTGGACCACCCGCACGGTGGTGGCGAAGGCCGTACCTCGGGTGGTCGTCACCCGGTGTCCCCCTGGGGCAAGAAGGAAGGCCGTACTCGTTCGCCCAAGAAGGCGTCGAACAAGTACATCGTCCGCCGCCGCAAGACGAACAAGAAGCGCTAAGGACGGGTTGAGATGCCTCGTAGCTTGAAGAAGGGGCCCTTCGTCGACGACCACCTGATCAAGAAGGTGGACGCCCAGAACGAAGCCGGCACCAAGAACGTCATCAAGACCTGGTCCCGTCGCTCCATGATCGTGCCGGCCATGCTCGGCCACACGCTCGCGGTGCACAACGGCAAGACCCACATTCCGGTGTTCGTCACCGAGTCGATGGTCGGCCACAAGCTCGGCGAGTTCTCGCCGACGCGCACCTTCCGGGGTCACGTCAAGGACGACCGGAAGTCGAAGCGCCGCTAAGCGCGGGGTGGAATGACCATGACAGACACTGGAAGGACAACCATGGAAGCCAGGGCCCAGGCGCGGTACATCCGCGTCACGCCCATGAAGGCCCGCCGCGTGGTGGACCTCATCCGTGGCATGAACGCCACGGAGGCTCAGGCGGTCCTGCGTTTCGCCCCGCAGGCCGCGAGCCAGCCGGTCGGCAAGGTGCTTGACAGCGCCATCGCCAACGCCGCGCACAACTACGACCACACCGATGTCGACAGCCTCTTCGTCTCCGAGGCCTACGTCGACGAGGGCCCGACCCTGAAGCGGTTCCGTCCGCGCGCCCAGGGCCGTGCCTACCGGATCCGCAAGCGGACCAGCCACATCACCGTGGTCGTCAGCAGCAAGGAAGGAACCCGGTAATGGGCCAGAAGGTAAACCCGCACGGGTTCCGGCTCGGTGTCACGACCGACTTCAAGTCGCGTTGGTACGCCGACAAGCTGTACAAGGACTACGTCAAGGAAGACGTCGCCATCCGTCGGATGATGACGTCCGGCATGGAGCGCGCCGGCATCTCCAAGGTCGAGATCGAGCGCACCCGTGACCGCGTGCGTGTGGACATCCACACCGCTCGTCCGGGCATCGTCATCGGCCGCCGTGGCGCCGAGGCCGACCGCATCCGCGGTGACCTCGAGAAGCTCACGGGCAAGCAGGTCCAGCTGAACATCCTCGAGGTCAAGAACCCCGAGACGGACGCTCAGCTGGTTGCCCAGGCCGTCGCCGAGCAGCTCTCCTCCCGCGTCTCCTTCCGCCGCGCCATGCGTAAGAGCATGCAGTCGGCGATGAAGGCCGGCGCCAAGGGCATCAAGATCCAGTGCGGTGGCCGCCTCGGTGGCGCCGAGATGTCCCGCTCGGAGTTCTACCGCGAGGGCCGTGTGCCCCTGCACACGCTCCGCGCGAACGTGGACTACGGCTTCTTCGAGGCCAAGACGACCTTCGGCCGCATCGGCGTGAAGGTCTGGATCTACAAGGGCGACGTCAAGAACATCGCCGAGGTCCGCGCCGAGAACGCTGCGGCCCGTGCGGGTAACCGCCCGGCCCGTGGTGGCGCCGACCGCCCGGCCCGTGGTGGCCGCGGTGGCGAGCGTGGCGGGCGCGGTCGCAAGCCGCAGCAGGCTGCCGGCGCCGAGGCCCCCAAGGCCGAGGCTCCCGCCGCCGCCGCTCCGGCTGAGAGCACCGGAACGGAGGCCTGACCGTCATGCTGATCCCCCGTAGGGTCAAGCACCGCAAGCAGCACCACCCCAAGCGCAACGGCATGTCCAAGGGTGGCACGCAGGTCGCGTTCGGCGAGTACGGCATCCAGGCGCTGACCCCGGCGTACGTGACGAACCGTCAGATCGAGGCCGCTCGTATCGCCATGACCCGCCACATCAAGCGTGGCGGCAAGGTCTGGATCAACATCTACCCGGACCGCCCCCTCACCAAGAAGCCCGCCGAGACCCGCATGGGTTCCGGTAAGGGTTCTCCTGAGTGGTGGATCGCCAACGTCAAGCCCGGACGTGTGATGTTCGAGCTGTCGTACCCCAACGAGAAGATCGCGCGCGAGGCCCTGACCCGTGCGGCTCACAAGCTGCCGATGAAGTGCAAGATCGTCAAGCGCGAGGCAGGTGAAGCGTGATGTCGGCCGGTACCAAGGCGTCCGAGCTGCGCGAGCTGGGCAACGAGGAGCTCCTCAACAAGCTCCGCGAGGCCAAGGAAGAGCTGTTCAACCTCCGCTTCCAGGCGGCGACGGGCCAGCTCGAGAACCACGGCCGGCTCAAGGCCGTCCGTAAGGACATCGCGCGGATCTACACCCTGATGCGTGAGCGCGAGCTGGGCATCGAGACGGTGGAGAGCGCCTGATGAGCGAGAGCAACGTGACTGAAGAGACCAAGACGGACCGCGGTTTCCGCAAGACCCGTGAGGGTCTGGTCGTCAGCGACAAGATGGACAAGACCGTCGTCGTCGCCGTCGAGGACCGCGTCAAGCACGCGCTGTACGGCAAGGTCATCCGCCGTACGAGCAAGCTCAAGGCCCACGACGAGCAGAACGCCGCGGGTGTCGGCGACCGCGTCCTCCTCATGGAGACCCGGCCGCTGTCCGCGACGAAGCGCTGGCGCGTCGTCGAGATCCTCGAGAAGGCCAAGTAATTCCCGCAAGGGGATTCCGAAGGCAAGCACATCCCTCCTAGGGGGACCCCCTAGGAATCGTTCCGCCAGGCTCGGGGAGACGCGTGAGTCATTCACGCTTCTCCCCGGGAACCGGCAGACAATCAGGAGATAGACGTGATCCAGCAGGAGTCGCGACTGCGTGTCGCCGACAACACTGGTGCGAAGGAAATCCTTTGCATCCGTGTGCTCGGTGGCTCCGGTCGCCGCTACGCGGGTGTCGGTGACGTCATCGTCGCCACCGTCAAGGACGCGATCCCCGGTGGCAACGTGAAGAAGGGTGACGTCGTCAAGGCGGTCATCGTTCGCACCGTCAAGGAGCGCCGCCGTCCGGACGGCTCGTACATCCGCTTCGACGAGAACGCCGCCGTCATTCTCAAGAACGACGGCGACCCTCGTGGCACCCGTATCTTCGGCCCGGTGGGCCGGGAGCTGCGCGAGAAGAAGTTCATGAAGATCATCTCCCTCGCGCCGGAGGTGCTGTGAGCATGAAGATCAAGAAGGGCGACCTGGTTCAGGTCATCACCGGTAAGGACAAGGGCAAGCAGGGCAAGGTCATCGCCGCTTTCCCGCGCGACGAGCGTGTCCTGGTCGAGGGTGTCAACCGGGTCAAGAAGCACACCAAGGCCGGTCCGACGGCTCGCGGTTCGCAGGCCGGCGGCATCGTCACCACCGAGGCGCCGATCCACGTCTCCAACGTCCAGCTGGTCGTGGAGAAGGACGGCAACAAGGTCGTGACCCGCGTCGGTTACCGCTTCGACGACGAAGGCAACAAGATCCGCGTTGCCAAGCGGACGGGTGAGGACATCTGATGACGACCACCACCAGCCCGCGTCTGAAGCAGAAGTACCGTGAGGAGATCACGGGCAAGCTGCGTGACGAGTTCAAGTACGAGAACGTCATGCAGATCCCCGGTCTCGTCAAGATCGTGGTCAACATGGGTGTGGGCGACGCCGCCCGCGACTCCAAGCTGATCGAGGGTGCCATCAAGGACCTCACCACGATCACCGGCCAGAAGCCGGCCGTCACCAAGGCCCGCAAGTCCATCGCGCAGTTCAAGCTGCGTGAGGGCCAGCCGATCGGTGCCCACGTCACGCTTCGTGGCGACCGCATGTGGGAGTTCCTGGACCGCACCCTGTCGCTCGCGCTGCCGCGCATCCGCGACTTCCGCGGCCTGTCCCCCAAGCAGTTCGACGGCCGTGGCAACTACACCTTCGGTCTCACGGAGCAGGTCATGTTCCACGAGATCGACCAGGACAAGATCGACCGCACCCGGGGTATGGACATCACCGTGGTGACCACGGCGACCAACGACGCTGAGGGCCGCGCGCTCCTTCGTCACCTCGGCTTCCCCTTCAAGGAGGCGTGAGCGAGATGGCGAAGAAGGCTCTGATCGCTAAGGCTGCTCGCAAGCCCAAGTTCGGTGTGCGTGGCTACACCCGTTGCCAGCGCTGCGGCCGCCCGCACTCCGTGTACCGCAAGTTCGGCCTCTGCCGCGTGTGCCTTCGTGAGATGGCTCACCGTGGCGAGCTGCCGGGCGTGACCAAGAGCTCCTGGTAATCCCCCAACAGGGATTCGCAGGGCTCTCGGTAAGCACGTAGGGGTGGCAGGACGCCCGGCCCGCATGGCTTAGGCTTGTGGGGTTGGGCGTCTGCCGCCGCCCGTACGCCGCGGACACCTGTCCGCTCATTGAATGCTTACTACGCCGTAGGTCCACCGCGCCGCACCCGTCCCGTCTCGGATCGGGGAGAGGGATGGCGCACCAGGAAACCCCGGCGAGAGAGGCCGAAGGCCAATTCATGACCATGACTGATCCGATCGCAGACATGCTGACGCGTCTGCGGAACGCGAACTCGGCATACCACGACTCCGTGACGATGCCGGCGTCCAAGATCAAGTCGCACATCGCGGAGATCCTCCAGCAGGAGGGCTTCAT
Source organism: Streptomyces sp. NPDC056373 (assembly GCF_042262425.1). Classification (NCBI taxonomy): domain Bacteria; kingdom Bacillati; phylum Actinomycetota; class Actinomycetes; order Kitasatosporales; family Streptomycetaceae; genus Streptomyces; species Streptomyces sp. NPDC056373. Next base: position 517,575 of record NZ_JBHJPX010000001.1, on the reverse strand, counting down.
CACGGGCTGGAAGGTCGAGGACGCCGAGGTCGGCAAGAACCTCGTCCTGGAGCTGAAGTTCGGCCCCAACCGTGAGCGCTCCATCGCGGGCATCAAGCGGATCTCCAAGCCCGGTCTCCGGGTGTACGCGAAGTCCACCAACCTGCCGAAGGTTCTGGGCGGCCTGGGCGTGGCCATCATCTCCACGTCCCACGGTCTCCTGACCGGCCAGCAGGCGCAGAAGAAGGGCGTGGGTGGGGAAGTCCTCGCCTACGTCTGGTAATTCGGGAACGGAGGAGAGACAGCAATGTCGCGTATCGGCAAGCTCCCCATCCCGGTTCCCGCCGGCGTGGACGTCACCATCGACGGCCGTACGGTCGCGGTCAAGGGCCCCAAGGGCGAACTGACCCACACCGTCATCGCGCCGATCGACATCGCGAAGGCCGAGGACGGCACCCTTCAGGTGCTGCGGCCGAACGACGAGCGGCAGAGCAAGGCCCTGCACGGCCTGTCCCGCACGCTGGTGGCGAACATGATCACCGGTGTGACCACGGGATACGTCAAGAAGCTCGAAATCAGCGGTGTCGGCTACCGTGTCCTGGCCAAGGGCTCCAACCTGGAGTTCTCCCTGGGCTACAGCCACCCGATCCTGGTCGAGGCCCCCGAGGGCATCACCTTCAAGGTGGAGTCCCCGACCCGTTTCTCGGTCGAGGGCATCGACAAGCAGAAGGTCGGCGAGGTTGCGGCCAACATCCGCAAGCTGCGCAAGCCCGACCCGTACAAGGCCAAGGGCGTCAAGTACGAGGGCGAAGTCATCCGCCGCAAGGTCGGAAAGGCGGGTAAGTAAGCCATGGCATACGGGCAGAAGATCCTCAAGGGCGACGCCTACAAGCGCGCCGCGATCAAGCGCCGCCACATTCGTATCCGTAAGCACATCAACGGTACGGCGGAGCGTCCGCGCCTGGTCGTCACCCGCTCGAACCGCCACATCGTGGCTCAGGTGATCGACGACATCAAGGGTCACACCCTGGCGTCGGCGTCCACCCTGGACACCTCGATCCGCGGTGGCGAGGGCGACAAGTCCGCGCAGGCCAAGCAGGTCGGCGCCCTGGTCGCCGAGCGCGCCAAGGCCGCCGGTGTCGAGGCCGTCGTGTTCGACCGTGGTGGTAACCAGTACGCGGGGCGCATCGCCGCCCTGGCGGACGCCGCCCGCGAGGCCGGACTCAAGTTCTGAGTCGGTTCCGTAGCTAGCGGAAACAGAGAGAGGTAATTCCAATGGCTGGACCCCAGCGCCGCGGTGGCGGTGCCGGTGGCGGCGAGCGGCGGGACCGGAAGGGCCGTGACGGCGGCGCTGCTGCCGCCGAGAAGACCGCGTACGTTGAGCGCGTTGTCGCGATCAACCGCGTCGCCAAGGTTGTGAAGGGTGGTCGTCGCTTCAGCTTCACCGCGCTGGTCGTGGTGGGCGACGGTGACGGCACCGTGGGTGTCGGTTACGGCAAGGCCAAGGAGGTGCCGGCCGCCATCGCCAAGGGTGTTGAGGAGGCCAAGAAGCACTTCTTCAAGGTCCCCCGTATCCAGGGCACCATCCCGCACCCCATCCAGGGTGAGAAGGCTGCCGGCGTCGTGCTCCTGAAGCCCGCGTCGCCCGGTACCGGTGTTATCGCCGGTGGTCCGGTGCGTGCCGTGCTCGAGTGCGCCGGTATCCACGACGTGCTGTCGAAGTCGCTCGGCTCCGACAACGCGATCAACATCGTGCACGCGACCGTGGAGGCCCTCAAGGGTCTGCAGCGTCCCGAGGAGATCGCGGCCCGCCGTGGTCTGCCCCTCGAGGACGTCGCCCCCGCGGCTCTTCTCCGTGCGCGTGCCGGGGCGGGTGCGTAATCATGGCGCAGCTCAAGATTACGCAGGTCAAGTCCTACATCGGCAGCAAGCAGAACCACCGTGACACCCTGCGTTCCCTTGGTCTCAAGGGCATCAACACGCAGGTCGTCAAGGAGGACCGCCCCGAGTTCCGCGGCATGGTGCACACCGTCCGCCACCTCGTGACGGTCGAGGAGGTCGACTGATCATGGCGGAGCAGAACCCGCTCAAGATCCACAACCTCCGTCCCGCCCCGGGCGCCAAGACCGCCAAGACCCGTGTGGGTCGTGGTGAGGCGTCGAAGGGTAAGACGGCCGGTCGTGGTACCAAGGGCACGAAGGCCCGTTACCAGGTTCCGGAGCGCTTCGAGGGTGGCCAGATGCCCCTCCACATGCGTCTCCCGAAGCTGAAGGGCTTCAAGAACCCGTTCAAGACCGAGTTCCAGGTCGTGAACCTCGACAAGCTGGCCGCGCTCTACCCCGAGGGTGGCGAGGTCACCGTCGAGGGTCTGGTGGCCAAGGGGGCCGTTCGCAAGAACAGCCTCGTCAAGGTCCTCGGCCAGGGCGAGATCTCCGTGGCGCTGCAGGTGACGGTCGACGCCGTCTCCGGCTCCGCCAAGGAGAAGATCACCGCCGCCGGCGGTTCTGTCACCGAGCTCGTCTGAACACCACAGGCGTCTCGATGACCTGAGCGATCCCGACCGGGGATACCCCACAAATGGGGTATCCCCGGTCGGTCGTTCCTAGGGCGGCAGTCTCGCCGGTAAGGTGGCCTGCACTGCCCACTTTTCACAGGGTGCTGCACTACGGGCACTCTGGGCGGCAGTGGACCGTTATTCCTGTCGTTGTTCTATTGGACTCTCAAGACGTCACCCTTGACGCAGTTGCGCGGGGGTCGCAGGAGGCACCGTGCTCACCGCGTTCGCCCGGGCGTTCAAGACGCCCGACCTGCGCAAGAAGCTGCTCTTCACGCTCGGCATCATCGTGGTCTACCGGGTCGGCACGCACATCCCGATCCCCGGCGTCGACTACCGGAACGTCCAGACCTGTATCGACAACGCCCAGGCCAACCAGGGCATCTTCGGCCTGGTCAACATGTTCAGCGGCGGCGCGCTGCTGCAGATCACGATCTTCGCGCTGGGCATCATGCCGTACATCACGGCGAGCATCATTCTGCAGCTGCTGACCGTGGTGATCCCGCGCCTGGAAGCCCTGAAGAAGGAGGGCCAGGCCGGCACCGCGAAGATCACGCAGTACACCCGCTACCTGACGATCGCCCTCGCCGTCCTTCAGGGCACCGGCCTCGTCGCCACCGCCCGCAGCGGCGCTCTGTTCCAGGGCTGCCCGGTGGCCAACCAGATCGTCCCCGACCAGTCGATCTTCGTCACCATCACCATGGTCATCACGATGTGCGCCGGTACGGCGGCCGTGATGTGGCTCGGTGAGCTCATCACCGACCGCGGCATCGGCAACGGCATGTCGATCCTGATGTTCATCTCGATCGCCGCCACCTTCCCGTCCGCGCTGTGGGCCATCAAGCAGGAGGGCTCCCTGGCAGGCGGCTGGATCGAGTTCGGCACCGTGATCGTGGTCGGCCTCGTCATGGTCGGCCTGGTGGTCTTCGTCGAGCAGGCCCAGCGCCGCATCCCGGTGCAGTACGCCAAGCGCATGATCGGCCGTCGCTCCTACGGCGGTACGTCCACCTACATCCCGCTCAAGGTGAACCAGGCGGGTGTGATCCCCGTCATCTTCGCCTCGTCGCTGCTGTACATCCCCGCGCTGGTCGCCCAGTTCGCCGGAGGCAAGTCGGGCTGGAAGACCTGGATCGAGCAGCACTTCGTCAAGGGCGACCACCCGTACTACATCATTTCGTACTTCCTGCTGATCGTTTTCTTCGCGTTCTTCTATGTGGCGATCTCCTTCAACCCCGAGGAAGTCGCCGACAACATGAAGAAGTATGGTGGCTTCATCCCGGGCATCCGGGCTGGCCGGCCGACCGCTGAGTACCTGAGCTACGTACTCAACCGGATCACCTGGCCGGGTTCGCTGTACTTGGGTCTGATTGCTCTCGTACCGACGATGGCGTTGGTTGGTTTCGAGGCAAACCAGAACTTCCCGTTCGGCGGGACCAGCATCCTGATCATCGTGGGTGTCGGCCTCGAGACCGTGAAGCAGATCGAGAGCCAGCTCCAGCAGCGCAATTACGAAGGGTTCCTCCGCTGATGCGTATCGTCCTCGTCGGGCCGCCGGGTGCCGGTAAGGGAACGCAGGCCGCGTTCCTCGCCAAGAACCTGTCGATTCCGCACATCTCCACGGGCGACCTGTTCCGCGCGAACATCAGCCAGGGCACAGAGCTCGGGCTGCGTGCGAAGTCCTACATGGACGCGGGACAGCTGGTGCCCGACGAGGTCACCATCGGGATGGCGCGCGACCGCATGCAGCAGCCGGACGCGGCCGGGGGCTTCCTCCTCGACGGCTTCCCGCGGAACGTCGCTCAGGCGGAAGCGCTCGACGAGATGCTGCGTGAAGCGGACATGAAGATCGATGCGGTGCTGGACCTGGAGGTCCCCGAGGAGGAGGTCGTCAAGCGGATCGCCGGTCGGCGGATCTGCCGCAACGACTCGGCGCACGTGTTCCACGTCACGTACAACCCGCCCGCGGCGGAGGGCGTGTGCGACGTGTGCGGTGGTGGACTTTACCAGCGTGATGACGACCATGAGGGCACGGTGCGTCGGCGGCTGGAGGTCTACCACACGCAGACCGAGCCGATCATCGACTACTACAAGGCCCAGGGCCTTGTGACCACGGTCTCCGCCATGGGGAAGGTGGCGGTCGTGACGAAACGGGCCATGTCGGCGTTGCCCGGCTCGTAACAGGTTGCAAAGGAAGGCAGCGGCTCCCCACGGGGGGCCGCTGCCTTCCTTCTTGGGTTCCCCGAAAGTGCTCTGCCGAGGAGGTATGGCCATCAAGCTCGAACAGGTGCCACGGTCCGACGATTCCACCGGGCGGGAACAGCCGTCGCTGCTCCGCCGTAGGGGACTCGGCCTGGCGGTCGCCGCGGTCGCAGTGGTCGGTGCAGTCATCGGGGTGTCCTTGGCCCTGACGGGCGGTGATCCGGAGAAGCCTTCCGAGGTCTCGGGCGTGGTGGCCCGTCCGGACCAGTCCCCGCCGCGCGAGCTGATAGCCGCAGGGCAGGTCGCCGTCTCGGCGTACTACACCTCGAAGCTCGTGCAGCAGCCGGGTGGAGATGCCGTTAAGGCACGTGAGTGGAATCTGTACAACTCCGCGACCAAGCGGTACGAGAAGACCGACTGGGCCTGGGTCGATGTCGCTCCCGGGATGAAGACGGCCGCGGTGCTGGAGGGCGATCTGCCCGCCGACCGCATAGGCCTGATGAGTCTGTCCACGGGCAAGGTCGAGCGCTGGATCGACGTCGGCAAGGGCGTCGGCGGTGTGAAGTTCTCGCCGGACGGCGAGCGCCTGGTGGCCACGGCGTACAGCGACCACCCGGACGGCCTCTTCCGGGACGCGCCGGTGCGTGTGCAGGACGGCTCGAAGAAGGGCGATGTCAAGGAGGTGCCGGGGCCGAAGCAGAGCCGTACCGGCTTCTATGTCATCGACGTCGACTCCGGCCGGGCGAAGTTCCACGAGCGGCCGGCCAAGAAGGACAGTCTCGCGGTCATGGCCGGCACCGGGCGACAGGACTTCAGCTGGAGCCGTGACGGCGAGCTGCTGTGGGAGCAAAGGCTCGACAAGCCGGGCAGGAACTACTACGACGTGGACGGCCGTCTGAAGTCGCTTCCGCAGCAGAAGACCGATCTGGTCTTTCCGCCGGCGGTCACGTCCCCGGATGGAAAACTCATGACCGGTGGCTTCGCGGGGGGTGAGGACGGCCAGATCGTTTCCGCGGTGCTGGACGCGAGGACCGGCAAACGGAGCGCAGTCGTACCCGGACAGCAGCTTCTCGCGTGGGCGGACGACACCCACCTCATCGCCTGGCGGTGTGACCCCAGCCAGTGCAAGCCCGGCGAGAGTGAGTTCCGCAACCAGCTCGTCCTGGTCGGCCTGGAAGGCGACAAGGTGACGCCGCTCTCGGGCTTCCGTAAAGCTCAGGAAGACTACGTGGGCCGCTGGACCCCGGTCTTCACCGAGCGCTGACTGCCTCCGCGGTCCCGGGCGGATGTGCGCCTGGGACCGCGCACACACAAAAAGCTCCGGCCGGTGCAGACGAATCGATCGATCGTCTGCACCGGCCGGAGTTTTCGAGCAGCGGCGATGTCATGCGCCGTCACACCGGCGAGGTCACCGTGGAGGCCTCACCTCTGTGCGGAAGCGGCCTACTCGTCGAAGAACCAGTTCGAGCGGACGCAGGTGTTGTCGCCGTTCCAGCAGATGGCCAGACCGTGCGAGATGTTGCCGACCATGTCGTAACCGTTGTTGGACCGGTCGCAGCCGGCGTCTCCGCCGTCGTCTTCCTTGATGACCCAGACCAGACCGGTGCCGCTGCTGTTGAGCCGCTCCAGGTACCCCGTGACGCCGGCGCCGTCAGCCCGCTTGTCGCAGACCGTGATGTCGTCACCGTCGTCGTTGAACGTCACCGTGCCCCGGTTGGTGTGCCAGAGGGGCCCCTCGTCGCCGGCCATGGCGGGCGAGGCCGCGGTGAAGCCGATCAGAGTGGCGGCGGCACCGGCCATGGCCAGGTGGGACAGAGCTCTCTTGATCATTCTTACCCCCGTTGGTGAGGACCGTGTATCCGGTCCGAAGTGTGTGGTCCTGAGTGCATGCACCTGACATCGCCAGGCGGCAACTGCGAGGCTAGAGTGGCTTGTTGTGTTCGTCAACGCCTTTTGTTGCTCAGGGTGCAGGTGTGACTCGGCATGGTGACCCTGGCGGGCCCCCGGGGAGTCCGGCCGTGCGAGGCCTGTCCTGAGTGCCGTAGCCCCGGCTTCGGCCCGGGTGGACGCGTATCGTGTAGGGGATAGACGTACACCCGCGGCAGGAGGCGGCAGCCCAGATGGTGCAGATCAAGAATCCCGAGCAGATTGCGAAGATGCGGGCTGCGGGGCTTGTCGTTGCCGCCATGCACAAGGCCTGCGCCGAGGCTGCGCAGCCCGGGGTGAGCACCAAGGAACTGGACGAGATCGCGGCGAAGGTGCTGGCCGATCACGGGGCGAAGCCGAATTTCCTGGGGTACGGCGGCTTCCCCGGCAATATCTGCACGTCCGTGAATGATGTCGTGGTGCATGGCATTCCCGACCGGAAGACCGTGCTGCAGGACGGCGATGTCATCTCCATCGACGCCGGGGCGATCGTGGACGGGTGGCACGGTGACGCCGCGATCACGGTCTTCGTGGGCTCCGGTCACTCCCCGGAGCTGATCGAGCTCTCCCGGGTGACCGAGGAGTCGATGTGGGCCGGCATCGCGGCCATGAAGCAGGGCAACCGCCTGGTCGACGTCTCCCGGGCCATCGAGACGTACATCCGCCGCCAGCCCAAGCCCGGTGGCGGCAAGTACGGGATCATCGAGGACTACGGCGGCCACGGCATCGGCACCGAGATGCACATGGACCCGCACCTGCTGAACTACGTCGACCGGCGGCGTGGCAAGGGGCCGAAGCTGGTGCCCGGCCTCTGCCTGGCGATCGAGCCGATGGTGTCCCTGGGGACGCCGAAGACGGAGGTCCTCGAGGACGACTGGACCGTCATCACGACGGACGGTACGTGGTCGTCGCACTGGGAGCACTCGGTTGCCCTGACCGAGGAGGGGCCGCTCGTGCTGACGGCTCCCGACGGGGGGAAGGCGAAGCTCGCCGAGCTGGGCGTCACGGCTGCGCCGGATCCGCTGGGCTGAGCGATGCCGGGCTGAGTGCCCTCCCGGCCGGGCGGTTCGGGCCGTCGGCGGCTGCCGGCCGTGGGGGTTCTTCGTGCAGCTCCCCGCGCCCCCCTACCGGCGCTTAAAGATCTGCCCGCTGGGGCAGACTCTCTCGATTCGTGTTTCCGAGGGCCCTGTCGTAGACTGACTCGTCGGCTCTTGTGTACCCGCATGCCTGCATGCGCCCCGCGCAGAGTCGATCAAGGTAGTCGATTCGAAGGGCGAAGCGTGGCCAAGAAGCAAGGTGCCATCGAGATCGAGGGCACTGTCGTCGAGTCTCTTCCGAACGCCATGTTCAAGGTCGAGCTCCAGAACGGCCACCAGGTCCTGGCACACATCAGCGGCAAGATGCGCATGCACTACATCCGCATCCTCCCTGACGACCGGGTCGTGGTGGAGCTGTCTCCGTACGACCTGACCCGTGGCCGGATCGTCTACCGCTACAAGTAGATCTTGCCCGCATCCCGCTTCCGGGCGGGGTGGTGGCACTGACCCGGAGAACCTCACCTAATGAAGGTCAAGCCGAGCGTCAAGAAGATCTGCGACAAGTGCAGGGTGATCCGCCGTCACGGCCGGGTCATGGTCATCTGCGACAACCCGCGCCACAAGCAGCGCCAGGGCTGACGCACGACCGATCCCTCTGCCTTCATCGCAGAGATTCGCGCGACGCGAGCTGAATATGTTCATACGCAGGACCCAGGCGAACGAGCGTCCGCCTGACACCCCCGGTTCGGAGGCTGGGGACCCAGTTCGTACCTGGTACGGCGGCTGGGCGTCGGTTCTGTGGAAGACCTCCGACAAGTAACTGGAGCCATTGAATGGCACGCGTTTCCGGTGTTGACATCCCGCGCGAAAAGCGCGTGGAGATCGCCCTCACCTACGTGTTCGGCATCGGCCGGACTCTCTCCCAGCAGACGCTGGCCGCCACCGGCGTGGACCCGAACACCCGTGTTCGGGACCTCTCCGAGGAGCAGCTGGTCGCGATCCGCGAGTACGTCGACAACAACATCAAGACCGAGGGTGACCTCCGTCGCGAGATCCAGGCCGACATCCGCCGCAAGGTCGAGATCGGTACCTACCAGGGTCTCCGTCACCGTCGTGGTCTGCCCGTCCGCGGTCAGCGCACCAGCACCAACGCTCGTACCCGCAAGGGTCCGCGTCGCGCCATCGCCGGCAAGAAGAAGCCGGGCAAGAAGTAGTCCACAGCGGACGCCTGTCCACGGTCTTCGCTGTAGGACCGACCACCTCCCGTAGGAGTTATAGATGCCCCCCAAGGGTCGTCAGGGCGCTGCCAAGAAGGTGCGCCGCAAGGAAAAGAAGAACGTCGCTCACGGCCACGCGCACATCAAGAGCACGTTCAACAACACGATCGTCTCGATCACGGACCCGTCCGGCAACGTGATCTCCTGGGCCTCCGCCGGCCACGTCGGCTTCAAGGGCTCCCGGAAGTCCACGCCGTTCGCCGCGCAGATGGCCGCCGAGTCGGCTGCCCGCCGCGCCCAGGAGCACGGCATGCGCAAGGTCGACGTGTTCGTGAAGGGCCCGGGTTCCGGTCGTGAGACCGCGATCCGCTCCCTGCAGGCCACGGGCCTCGAGGTCGGCTCCATCCAGGACGTCACCCCGACCCCGCACAACGGCTGCCGTCCGCCGAAGCGCCGTCGCGTCTGACGCGAGGCTGCTGAACGCAGACCGTGGTTCCGGGCGGTACGGCTCCGTAAAAGGGCCGTATCGCCCGTACCCTTGCAGTACCCGCACTTTTCCCGGTGCGGTTTCCGTCGGGCGTCATATAGCGGGCGTCCACGAAAGAAGGATCTGATCCACACATGCTGATCGCTCAGCGTCCCTCGTTGACCGAAGAGGTCGTCGACGAGTTCCGCTCCCGGTTCGTGATCGAGCCGCTGGAGCCGGGCTTCGGTTACACCCTCGGCAACTCCCTGCGCCGGACCCTCCTCTCCTCGATCCCGGGTGCGGCGGTCACGTCCATCCGCATCGACGGCGTCCTGCACGAGTTCACCACCGTGCCGGGTGTCAAGGAGGACGTCACCGACCTGATCCTCAACATCAAGCAGCTGGTCGTCTCCTCGGAGCACGACGAGCCGGTCGTGATGTACCTGCGCAAGCAGGGCCCGGGTCTGGTCACCGCCGCCGACATCGCGCCCCCGGCCGGTGTCGAGGTGCACAACCCCGACCTGGTCCTCGCCACGCTCAACGGCAAGGGCAAGCTGGAGATGGAGCTGACGGTCGAGCGTGGCCGCGGTTACGTCTCCGCCGTGCAGAACAAGCAGGTGGGCCAGGAGATCGGCCGTATCCCGGTCGACTCCATCTACAGCCCCGTGCTCAAGGTCACGTACAAGGTCGAGGCCACGCGTGTCGAGCAGCGGACCGACTTCGACAAGCTGATCGTCGACGTCGAGACCAAGCAGGCCATGCGTCCGCGTGACGCCATGGCGTCGGCCGGTAAGACCCTGGTCGAGCTGTTCGGTCTGGCCCGCGAGCTCAACATCGACGCCGAGGGCATCGACATGGGCCCGTCCCCGACGGACGCCGCCCTGGCCGCCGATCTGGCGCTGCCGATCGAGGAGCTGGAGCTCACCGTTCGGTCGTACAACTGCCTCAAGCGCGAGGGCATCCACTCCGTGGGTGAGCTCGTGGCGCGTTCCGAGGCCGACCTGCTGGACATCCGCAACTTCGGTGCGAAGTCGATCGACGAGGTCAAGGCGAAGCTGGCCGGCATGGGCCTGGCCCTGAAGGACAGCCCGCCCGGATTCGACCCGACCGCCGCCGCTGACGCCTTCGGCGCCGACGACGACGCGGACGCGGGCTTCGTGGAGACCGAGCAGTACTGAGAGCTCGGGCCTTCCGGTCCGTACTCGGGTGCGGGTGCGCTGTGCTCGATCGCGCAGTTCCCCGCGCCCCCTCCGGGAGCGCCCCTTCGGGGCGGCTCCCGGATCTCTGACAGGCGACCGTCTGCTCAGATACTGACCCCGGTACCTGATACGGCCGGGGCAGACACCTAGGAGAAACACCATGCCGAAGCCCACCAAGGGTGCCCGTATGGGCGGCAGCGCCGCGCACGAGAAGCTCCTCCTCGCGAACCTCGCGAAGGCGCTGTTCGAGCACGGCCGCATCACCACCACCGAGGCGAAGGCGCGCAAGCTGCGTCCCTACGCCGAGCGTCTGGTCACCAAGGCGAAGAAGGGCGACCTTCACAACCGCCGTCAGGTGCTCCAGGTCATCACGGACAAGAGCATCGTGCACACGCTCTTCACCGAGATCGGCCCGCGCTACGAGAACCGTCCGGGTGGCTACACCCGCATCACCAAGATCGGTAACCGCCGTGGCGACAACGCGCCCATGGCTGTCATCGAGCTGGTCGAGGCGCTGACGGTGGCGCAGGAGGCGACGGGCGAGGCCGAGGCCGCGACCAAGCGCGCCGCGAAGGACGCCGAGGCTGCCGAGGCTCAGGTCGACACGACCAAGGCCGAGGAGTCCAAGGACGCCGAGGAGTCGAAGGACGCGTAAGCGTCTGCCGGGGGGCTGTGCGTCGGCGGCTGCGGCTTCGTCGTGGTTGTTCGCACAGTTCCCCGCGCCCCTGAAGGGCGTTGCTGGCGGGTCCGTTCCCCTGTTGAGGGGGACGGGCCCGCCTTCGTTTCGGTGAGAGGATCCTGGGGTGAGTGACGAAGTAGAGGCCGGCCGCGTCCGGGTCCGGCTCGATCTGTCGTACGACGGGAGTGAGTTCTCCGGGTGGGCCAAGCAGGCCGGGGGGCGGCGGACGGTGCAGGGGGAGATCGAGGACGCCCTGCGGACCGTGACGCGGTCGCGTGAGACGTACGAGCTGACCGTCGCGGGGCGTACCGACGCCGGGGTGCACGCGCGGGGGCAGGTCGCCCACGTCGATCTGCCGCGCGAGGTGTGGGCGGAGCACCACCAGAAGCTGCTGAAGCGGATGGCCGGCCGGCTGCCCCGGGACGTACGGATCTGGGCCCTCAGGGAGGCGCCCAGCGGTTTCAACGCCCGTTTCTCGGCGGTCTGGCGGCGGTACGCCTACCGGGTCACCGACAACCCCGGCGGCGTCGACCCGCTGCTGCGCAGCCATGTGCTGTGGCACGACTGGCCCCTCGACGTGGACGCCATGAACGAGGCGGCGCGGGGGCTGCTGGGGGAGCACGACTTCGCCGCCTACTGCAAGAAGCGGGAGGGGGCGACCACCATCCGCACGCTGCAGGAGCTGAGTCTGGCGCGCGGTGACGACGGGATCATCACCGCGACCGTGCGGGCCGACGCCTTCTGCCACAACATGGTGCGCTCGCTCATCGGGGCGCTGCTGTTCGTCGGGGACGGGCACCGGCCGGCCGACTGGCCGGGCAAGGTGCTGGCCGCCGGTGTGCGGGACTCGGCCGTGCACGTCGTACGGCCGCACGGGCTGACCCTGGAGGAGGTCGGCTACCCGGCCGACGAGCTGCTCGCCGCGCGCAGCAAGGAGGCGCGGAACAAGCGGTCGCTGCCGTCGGCCGGCTGCTGCTGACGTCCGGTCACTCGTTCGCCGCGGCAGAGGCCTGGGCCTCGCCGCGGCGGCGGATCTGGTTGAACGTGAACTGGGCCAGGTCGTCCCCGGTCCGGTAGACCGCGGTGTCCTTGGGCGTCACGTTCTTGCCGCTGGTGAAGCCGGCGTTGCTGAAGTAGGCGTAGCGGCCGTAGGAGTTGCCGGTGGTGCGGCAGAAGCCGGACTCGCAGAAGGGCTTCACGCCACCGCCGGACAGTGACTTGATGTAGCTCTTCTTGGTGGACTGGGCCCTTGCCTTGGCGGCCTGTGCCTCGGTGTCGAAGACGGCCACGCCGACCGTCACCGCGACGCCGTCCTTGACGTAGGTCACCCGTATCAGGCGGGTGCAGTCGTTCCCGGTGAGGATCTTGGGAAGGGTGCCGCCGGCCGCCGAGGCGCAGTTCCTCGTGTCCGCCGTCGGGCCCTTCTTGTAGACCGTCTCTCCCACGGTGAGCTGGGTGCCCGGGAAGAGCGTGTCCGGGCTGAGCGGGGCCTTGTCCTTCTTGGCGCTGGCGATGAAGTCCTTCGGGTCCAGCGGCGGCGGGGCGCTGGTAGGGGCGAAGGACGGGGCCGAGGCGGTCTGGCTGGGGATGTCGGACGAGGGCAGGGAGGTGGGCTTGCCCTGGTTGTCGCCGCCCGCCGAGACGACGGCCACCGCGACGGCGGTGCCGATCGCGACCGTGGCGAACGCGCCGCCGCCGATCAGCAGGACCCGTCGTCGCTTGTTGCGCGCCTCGGAAGCCTCAGCGAGCGCCGCCCAGTCCGGGGACTGGCCGCCCCCGCTGTTCCAGGGCTGCTGCGACTGCGGTTTCCAGGGATCCCACTGGGACTCAGGTCCCCCCTGCCCATAGCTCATGGGGCGCATCTTAGACGGGACAAGGGGCGCGCTGGTCCGCCCGGTTGGGCTCCCGAACCCCTAGCGTTCCTCCCATGCGCACGGGCAAAGGCGACATCTGCGGGTGGTTGGGGCGACTGCTGCCGACCGTGGTGCTGCTGGTGTGTCTGCTGTCGTGGCCGGCCCTCGCGGCCGGGGCGTGGCCGTCGGTCGTGGTGGGGGCGCTGGGGGCGTTCCGCCGTCCGCGCGCCGGCAGGTCCGTGCTGCGGTGGTGTGCCGCGGTCGCCGTGGACGTGCTGGTCTCGTCGGTGTTCCCGTATGTACGGCCGCCGCGGCGGCGCACGCTGCGCAGGGTCGTCACGCTCTGTGCCGCCCTGTGTGTTTCGGTGACGGAGCGGCTGCGGTGATACCGCGTTTTGACCCTTGTGGTGCGCCCCGGTATTCTGCTTGTTCGTTGTGTATTGGCTTGCTCATTCTCACGGGACGGGCCCTTACACCGGTCCACCGGGCCGATGACCAGCGACCCCACGTACGCGGTATGCGTCGCCGCAGTGCGGTCCAGGCTGTCGTGATCGTTTCGGTGACCAGTTATGGACCATTCACTCGAAGCGAAGGCTACGAACCGTGCGTACGTACAGCCCCAAGCCCGGCGATGTGACGCGCCAGTGGCACGTCATCGACGCCCAGGACGTTGTCCTGGGTCGTCTCGCCACCACTGCCGCGACGCTCCTCCGGGGCAAGCACAAGCCGATCTACGCGCCCCACGTCGACGCTGGTGACTTCGTCATCATCATCAACGCGGACAAGGTGCACCTGTCCGGCAACAAGCGGACCCAGAAGATGGCGTACCGCCACTCCGGCTACCCGGGTGGTCTGCGCTCCGTCCGTTACGACGAGCTGCTCGACAAGAACCCCGAGAAGGCCATCGAGAAGGCCGTCAAGGGCATGCTCCCCAAGAACACGCTGGGCCGTCAGATGCTCTCGAAGCTGAAGGTCTACAAGGGTGACCAGCACCCGCACGGCGCGCAGCAGCCGCAGCCGTTCGAGATCACCCAGGTCGCGCAGTAAGTCCGGCCACCCCCTAAGACTGAAGAGAATCTGAGGAGCATCGTGGCCGAGACCACTGCCGAGCAGCCGCTCGAAGAGATCGACATCGACAGCTACACCACCGAGTCCGAGGTCCCCGTCGAGGGTGAGTACACCTCGGAGTCCATGGCGTCCCGCTTCGGCGAGCCCCAGCCGGCCGCCGGCCTGGGCCGTCGCAAGAACGCCATCGCCCGTGTCCGGATCGTCCCGGGCACCGGCAAGTGGAAGATCAACGGTCGCACCCTCGAGGACTACTTCCCGAACAAGGTGCACCAGCAGGAAGTCAACGAGCCGTTCAAGGTGCTCGAGCTCGACGACCGCTACGACGTCGTCGCCCGCATCTCCGGTGGCGGTGTCTCCGGCCAGGCCGGTGCGCTCCGTCTCGGTGTCGCCCGTGCGCTGAACGAGGCGGACGTCGACAACAACCGCGGCCCGCTGAAGAAGGCCGGCTTCCTCAAGCGCGACGACCGTGCGGTCGAGCGCAAGAAGGCCGGTCTGAAGAAGGCCCGCAAGGCTCCGCAGTACAGCAAGCGCTAAACGCGACGCCCGTCCTGGCGACTGGCTTCGCAACGATCGCCCCGGCGGCACGGTTGTGCTGCCGGGGCGGTTTCGTTTACACAACCCCTACAGCCCCCGGACAGTCTCAGGGGGTGCACTCGGGGATGCGAGCCGCATTCTCTTCAGTAATTCGGAGGACACCACTGTGGGACGACTCTTCGGCACGGACGGCGTGCGCGGTGTCGCCAACGCGGACCTGACGGCGGAGATGGCCCTGGGCCTCTCCGTGGCCGCGGCACACGTACTGGCCGAGGCGGGCACGTTCGAGGGACACCGGCCGAGGGCCGTGGTCGGGCGTGACCCCCGTGCGTCCGGGGAGTTCCTGGAAGCCGCCGTGGTCGCGGGCCTCGCCAGCGCCGGCGTGGACGTCCTTCGGGTCGGTGTGCTGCCGACGCCCGCCGTGGCGTACCTGACGGGTGAGCTCGGCGCCGACCTCGGCGTGATGCTCTCCGCCAGCCACAACGCCATGCCGGACAACGGCGTCAAGTTCTTCGCCCGCGGCGGGCACAAACTCGCCGACGAGCTGGAGGACCGCATCGAGTCCGTCTACGAGGAGCACCGCACCGGCGCCCCCTGGGACCGGCCGACCGGGTCCGGCGTGGGCCGCGTACGCGACTACGAGCAGGGCTCCGACCGGTACGTCGCGCATCTGCTGGGTGCCCTGCCCAACCGGCTCGGCGGGCTGAAGGTCGTCCTCGACGAGGCGCACGGTGCCGCGGCCCGGGTGTCGCCGGAGGCGTTCCGGCAGGCCGGTGCCGAGGTCGTCACGATCGGGGCCGATCCCGACGGGCTCAACATCAACGACGGCTACGGGTCGACGCACCTGGACAAGATCAAGGCCGCCGTGGTCGAGCACGGGGCCGCTCTCGGTATCGCGCACGACGGTGACGCCGACCGCTGCCTCGCCGTCGACCACACCGGGGCGGAGGTGGACGGGGACCAGATCCTCGCCGTGCTCGCCCTGGCGATGCGGGAGCGCTCAGCGCTGCGGTCGGAGACGGTCGTCGCCACGGTGATGTCGAACCTCGGGTTCAAGCTCGCCATGGAGCGCGAGGGGATCCGGCTGGTGCAGACCGCCGTCGGTGACCGGTACGTGCTGGAGGAGATGAAGGAGCACGGGTTCGCCCTCGGCGGCGAGCAGTCCGGGCACGTCATCATCCTCGACCACGCGACGACCGGTGACGGGACGCTGACCGGGCTGCTGCTGGCGGCCCGGGTGGCGCAGAGCGGGCGCACGCTGGCGGATCTCGCCGGTGTCATGGAGCGGCTGCCGCAGGTGCTGATCAATGTGCCGGATGTGGACAGGTCCAGGGTGGGGACGTCTTCGGAGCTGGCGTCGGCGGTCTCTGACGCGGAGCGGGAGCTCGGGGCCACCGGGCGGGTGCTGTTGCGGCCCTCCGGGACCGAGCCGTTGGTCCGGGTGATGGTGGAGGCGGCCGATATCGAGCAGGCCCGGTCCGTTGCGGGGCGGCTTGCCGATGTGGTGAAGTCCGCGCTGGGCTGATGAACGGGCCGGGGGCGGGGCGGCGGTGGTGAGCGGGCTGCGGGTGGTGCGTGGCTTGTCGCGCAGTTCCCCGCGCCCCTGGGGCGCTGCCCTATGTGGTGTTCGCACGCTTGCGTTGGTTTGACCAGAACCACTTCTGGGCCAAGAGGGTTGCCGTGCCGGCGACGATGATGCCCAGCAGGTTCAGCAGGAGTTGCTCTGTGGAGCCCCAGGTCTGGCTCGTGTCGCCGTAGCTGAGGGCGACTGCCGCGTTCGCCGCGGCCGGGATCGTGGTGACCGAGATGGCCACCCCCACCAGCGCGCCCGACTTGGCCGACGTCAGGGACAGGGTGCCGGCGATGCCGGCCAGGACCGCCACGATGAAGGAGAACTTGTCGGGGGCGTAGATGAAGCCGGTGTTGGGGCGGTCGGCCTCCAGGCGGCCCTCCGTGAACTGGCCGGCCGCGTCCATGAGGAGGCTGAAGCCGACCGTCACCGCCATCGCCACCGCGAAGCCCACCAGCAGCGCGATCAGCGAGCGAAGGGCCAGGCGCGGCCGGCGCCGGACGATCGCGGTGCAGATGCCGGTGAGGGGACCGAACTCGGGGCCCACCGCCATGGCGCCCACGATCAGGATCGCGTTGTCCAGGACCACGCCACAGGCGGCGATCATGGTGGCGAGCGTGATGAAGGCGAGGTAGGTGACGGAGAGCGTCGACTCCTCGTGCGTCGCCTCGGTCAGCTGCTCCCACAGCACCGCGTCCGCGCCCTCACCCGGTGCGTCGGCCTCCGCCTTGTCGGCCCGCTCGGACAGGGACAGGTCGATGGACTCGACGGCGATGGAACCGGTGGTGTCGATGCCCAGTTCCCGGAGCCCGTTGAGCAGTTCGTCGCCCGCCTCGCGGGCCACGTCGCACATCACCACGTCCCCGGCGGGGTCGCGGGAGACGCCCGGCATCACGACGAGGTGGGTGGTGCCGACCGTCTTCTCGATCAGGAGGACCACCTCGTCGGTCCGGTCGGCCGGTGTGATCAGACGCAGATGGAGCATGGCGCCCATCTAACCGGTCTTTCCGCCGGCGTCACAGCTTGCGCAGGCTCAGCCGCTGCACCTTGTGGTCCGGGCCCTTGCGCACGACCAGGGTGGCGCGGCCGCGGGTGGGCGCGATGTTCTCCACCAGGTTGGGCCGGTTGATCGTGCGCCACATCGTCCGGGCGTAGTCCAGGGCCTCCTCCTCGGAGACCTGGGTGTACTTGCGGAAGTACGAGGACGGGTCCTGGAAGGCGGTCGCGCGCAGTTTGCGGAAGCGCTTGAGGTACCAGGTCTCGATGTCCTCGACGCGGGCGTCGACGTACACGCTGAAGTCGAAGTAGTCGGCGAGGCCGACGCGGGTGCGGCCGTCCTTGCCGGGCAGGGCCGGCTGGAGGACGTTCAGGCCCTCGACGATGAGGATGTCGGGGCGGCGGACCGTGAGCCGCTTGTCGGGGACGATGTCGTAGATCAGGTGGGAGTAGACGGGCGCGGTGACCTCGTTCTTGCCCGCCTTGATGCCGGCGACGAAACGGGTCAGGGCCCGGCGGTCGTAGGACTCCGGGAAACCCTTGCGGGACATCAGGCCGCGGGCCTGGAGGTCCTTCGTGGGCAGCAGGAAGCCGTCGGTGGTGACCAGCTCGACGCGCGGGTGCTCGGGCCAGCGCGAGAGCAGGGCCTGCAGGAGGCGGGCGACCGTCGACTTTCCCACGGCGACCGAACCGGCGACCCCTATGACGAACGGGGTGCCCGACTGGGAGCCCTGCTCGCCCAGGAACGTGTTCAGCGCGCCTCTGAGGCCGTCGGTGGCACCGACGTAGAGGTTGAGAAGTCTGGACAGCGGGAGGTAGATGTCCCGCACCTCGTCGAGGTCGATCACGTCGCCGAGACCGCGCAGCTTCTCGACCTCCTCGGCCGTCAGCGGAAGCGGCGTCTTGTCACGCAGCGCGCTCCACTCGGCTCGGGTGAGGTCGACGTAGGGAGTCGCCTCCGGGCGGGGCCGGTGGGCGCTCCGGGGCATCGAGGAGACCGGAGAGATCACAGTCCATTGTTACGGGCTTACGAACGGATGGTGAGGTGGGATCCGTCACGCGACCCCTTCGCCCGTCTTCACCCTGCTTCGGGCTGAGAAAAGCTGATCCAGGAGGAATGTCAGTGGCGTGCGTCACAGTTGTGAAAAGGGTGGGCCCGGTCCGGGGCCCACGAACGCCTGGGGGTACCCATGACGTACGCGATAGAGGCGGAAGGCCTGGTCAAGCGGTTCAAGGAGACCGAGGCGCTGGCCGGCGTCGACCTGGCGGCCCGCAAGGGCACGGTGCTCGGGCTGCTGGGCCCCAACGGTGCGGGGAAGACGACCGCGGTGCGGATCTTCGCGACACTGCTGCGCCCGGACCGGGGGAGGGCCCGGGTGGCCGGTCACGACGTGGTCGGGGAGGCCGGGGTCGTACGCTCCCTCGTCGGGCTGACCGGACAGTACGCGGCGGTCGACGAGAACCTGACCGGAACGGAGAACCTGCTGCTCATCGGGCGGCTGCTGGGTCTGTCGAGGCGGGAGGCGAAGGCGCGGGCCGGTGAACTGCTGGAGCGGTTCCAGCTGACCCACGCGGCCGGGCGGGCCGCGAAGACCTTCTCGGGCGGCATGCGCAGACGCCTGGATCTCGCCGCCAGCCTCGTGGGACGGCCCAGCATCCTCTTCCTCGACGAGCCGACCACCGGCCTGGATCCGCACAGCCGCGGTGAGCTGTGGGACCTGCTGCGCGGCCTGGTCGCGGACGGTGCGACCGCGCTGCTGACCACGCAGTACCTGAACGAGGCCGATGTCCTCGCGGACGACATCGTGGTGATCGACAAGGGCCGTGTGATCGCCGAGGGCACGCCTGACCAGTTGAAGGCGCAGGTCGGCGGCCAGGTGCTGGAGCTCAGGCCGATCGTCGGGCGGGACCTGGCACGGGCGCACGCGCTGGTGGCCGGGGCCGCCGGGCCGGCGGCCCGGATCGAGGGGGAGACGGTCACCGCTCCGGTGAAGGACCCCGAACTGATGCCGGCCGTGGTGCGTGCGCTGGACCGGGAGGGCATCGCGGTCGGAGAGCTGGCCCTGCGCCGCTCCTCGCTCGACGAGGTCTTCCTCTCCCTGACCGGCCACCACGCCGAGCCGGGCGGGGCCGAGGGGAACGGTGGCGCGGCCGCCCACGACGGTGACGGCACCGATCGTGACGGCGCCGAGCGTGGCCACACCGGCCGTGACGACGCAGGCCGTGACGGCACTGATCGTGACGGCACCGTCCGGGACGACGACGGGCGCGAGAAGGCGGTGAGCCGGTCATGACCGCCACCGCCACCACCCTCACCGCACCGGTCACCGCGTCGGGCCGGGTGCCGCCCCTCGCCGGGCTGCGGCAGACCTTCACGATGGCCTGGCGGAGCCTGGTCGCCGTCAAGCACAACCCGCTCGAACTGGTCGACTACAGCATCACGCCGATCATGTTCGTCTTCCTGTTCACCTACGTGCTGGGCGGACAGATGGCCGGCTCGCCCGAGGCATACCTGAAGTACGCGCTGCCCGGGATCATCGTGCAGAACACCCTGTTCATGACGATGTACACGGCGATGGCGCTCAACACCGACCTCACCAAGGGCGTCTTCGACCGGCTGCGCAGCCTGCCCATCGCCCGCTCCGCCCCGCTCGTCGGCCGGATCACCGCCGACCTCGCGAAGCACCTGTGGGCGCTGCTGCTGATGATCGGCCTCGGCCTGGCCCTCGGCTTCCGCATCACCGGCGGGTTCGGCGGATTCCTCCTCGGCACCCTGCTGGTGGTCGTGTTCGCGGCGGCCGTGTCCTGGGGCGCGGTGCTGATCGGGATGCTGGCCGGCGACGCCGAGAAGGTCCAGGCGTTCGCCTTCACGCTCATCTTCCCGATCACCTTCACCAGCAGCGCGTTCGTCGTCGTCGACACCATGCCCGGCTGGCTCCAGGCGTGGAGCGACGTCAATCCGGTGACCCACCTGTCGGACGCGTTCCGGGGGCTGCTGCTGGGCGGGGCGGTGGCGGAGCCGGTGCTGTGGTCGCTGGTGTGGGCGGCGGGCATCGCGCTGGTGTTCTATCCGCTGGCCATGCGGGCCTACCGGGCGAAGGTCTGAGGCGCTCGGGCGCCCCCGCGCATGCTGGTCGCGCTGCCGGGCGACCCCGGTGAATGAGGTGGATCCGCCGAAGCGGACCACCGGCCGCGTCTTCGCGCTGCACCGCGGAGCACAAAGTCGCCGTTGCGGGGTCGCGAACGGCGGGATCATTTCCGATTCCGGGCACGCTGAAGGGGTTTTCGGAGAGCATCGGCCCGTAGGCTGCGCGTCATGTGTGGAATCGTGGGTTACGTGGGGCCGCAGTCCGCGCTCGAGGTCGTGATGGCCGGGCTGAAGCGGCTGGAGTACCGGGGGTACGACTCGGCGGGCGTCGCCGTCCTGGCCGACGGGGGGCTCGCGACGGCGAAGAAGGCCGGCAAGCTGCTCAACCTGGAGAAGGAACTGGACGGCAGACCGCTGCCGACCGGCGCGACGGGCATCGGGCACACCCGCTGGGCCACGCACGGCGGGCCGACGGACACCAACGCCCACCCGCACATCGACAACGCGGGCCGGGTCGCCGTGGTGCACAACGGCATCATCGAGAACTTCGCCCCGCTGCGCGCCGAGCTCGCGGAGCGCGGTCACGACCTGACCTCCGAGACGGACACCGAGGTCGTCGCCCATCTGCTCGCCGAGGAGTTCTCCTCCTGCGCGGATCTCGCCGAGGCGATGCGGCTGGTGTGCCGGCGGCTGGAGGGCGCGTTCACGCTGGTCGCCGTGCACGCCGACGAGCCGGACGTGGTCGTGGGCGCGCGGCGCAACTCGCCGCTGGTGGTCGGTGTCGGGGAGGGCGAGGCCTTCCTCGCGTCCGACGTCGCCGCGTTCATCGCCCACACGCGCTCGGCGATCGAGCTCGGCCAGGACCAGGTGGTGGAGCTGCGCCGGGACGGCGTGACGGTGACGGGCTTCGACGGCCGCCCGGCCGACGTGCGGTCGTACCACGTCGACTGGGACGCCTCGGCCGCCGAGAAGGGCGGCTACGACTACTTCATGCTCAAGGAGATCGCCGAGCAGCCCAAGGCGGTCGCCGACACGCTGCTGGGCCGCATCGACGGTTCCGGATCGCTGACGCTGGACGAGGTGCGGATCCCGCAGGGGGTGCTGCGGGAGGTCGGCAAGGTCGTCATCGTCGCCTGTGGCACGGCCTTCCACGCAGGGATGATCGCCAAGTACGCCATCGAGCACTGGACGCGGCTGCCCTGCGAGGTGGAGCTGGCGAGCGAGTTCCGCTACCGGGACCCGATCCTCGACGCGCAGACGCTGGTGATCGCCATCTCCCAGTCGGGCGAGACCATGGACACGCTGATGGCGCTGCGGCACGCCCGTGAGCAGGGGGCCAGGGTGCTGGCGATCTGCAACACCAACGGTTCGACGATCCCGCGCGAGTCGGACGCGGTGCTGTACACGCACGCCGGGCCGGAGGTGGCCGTCGCCTCGACCAAGGCGTTCCTGACGCAGCTCGTGGCGTGCTACCTGGTCGCCCTGTACCTGGGCCAGGTGCGCGGCACGAAGTGGGGCGACGAGATCCGGGCGGTGATCCGCGACCTGTCCTCGATCGCCGGTGCGGTGGATCAGGTGCTGGGCACGATGGAGCCGGTGCGGGAGCTGGCACGCACGCTGGCCACCAAGAAGACGGTGCTGTTCCTCGGGCGGCACGTGGGCTATCCGGTGGCGCTCGAAGGCGCGCTGAAGCTCAAGGAACTCGCCTACATGCACGCGGAGGGGTTCGCGGCCGGGGAGCTGAAGCACGGGCCGATCGCCCTGATCGAGGAGGACCTGCCGGTGGTCGTGGTGGTGCCCTCGCCGCGCGGCCGGTCGGTGCTGCACGACAAGATCGTGTCCAACATCCAGGAGATCCGGGCGCGCGGCGCGCGGACGATCGTGATCGCGGAGGAGGGCGACGAGGCGGTCGTGCCGTACGCGGACCACCTGGTCCGGATTCCCGCCACGCCGACCCTGCTGCAGCCGCTCGTCGCGACCGTGCCGCTGCAGGTGTTCGCCTGTGAGCTGGCGACGGCCCGCGGCAACGAGGTCGACCAGCCCCGGAACCTGGCGAAGTCGGTCACGGTGGAGTAGCGGGAAGCCGGAACGAGCGCCGAGGGGCGAAGGGCCGGATGCCCTTCGCCCCTCGGATCGGCCCGTCAGGTGCTCGGCCCGGGTGGGCAGCCGGTCGGGCCGTCAGGTGCTCGGCCGGACAGGCAGCGGGCCGGGCCGTCAGGTGTTCAGACGGACAGGCAGCGGGCCGGGCCGTCAGGTGCTCGGCCCGGGTGGGCAGCGGGCCGGGCCGTCAGGTGCTCAGATGGGCAGGCAGGTCGCCGGGACCCAGCCTTCCACGCTGGTGCTGTTGGGGCCGCCGAAGTACCACTTGTTGCTCGTCTTGCCGCAGGCCGTGTAGCTGCCGCCGGTGACGGGCTTGCTGCCGCCGAAGCAGATGCCGCCGTTCTGGCCCTTGTTCCAGGTGCCGAGAGCGGTCGAGCTCGTCTTGGGCTGGCTGCGGAGGTTGACGGTCGCCTTGGGCTTCACGTTGGTCAGCGCGCTGCTGCAGTCCGGCGTCGCCGCGGCGGCGGTGCCGGCGGTGGCGACGGTGCCGGTGAGGGCGGTGCCTATCAGGGCCACGGTGGTCAGTGCGGTGCCCAGCGACTTGAACTTCATCGAGTCGATGTCCTCCCGTTCGGTGCGATGCCGTTTGCTCATCGCGATCAGCGCGAACTCTACAACGGGAAAGGGAAGTTGAAGATCCAGGGGGGCGCGGGCGGTGCCTCGGGGGCCTTTCCCGCAGTATCCGGCCCGTCACCGTAGGGTGCTGCCCATGAGCATCATCGGGGTCGGTATCGACGTTGCCGAGATCGACCGGTTCGCGGCTTCACTGGAGCGTACGCCCGCGCTGGCCGGACGGCTTTTCGTGGAGCGGGAGTTGCTGCTGCCCAGCGGGGAGCGGCGGGGGGCCGCGTCGCTCGCCGCGCGGTTCGCGGCCAAGGAGGCGTTGGCCAAGGCGCTCGGTGCTCCGCCCGGGCTGCTGTGGACCGACGCAGAGGTGTGTGTCGAGAACACCGGGCGGCCCTGGCTGCGGGTGACCGGGACGGTGGCCGCCCGGGCCGCCGAGCTCGGCGTGCGGAGCTGGCACGTGTCGCTGAGTCACGATGCGGGCGTCGCCTCCGCGGTGGTCATCGCCGAGGGGTGAGTGCACCTCGGCGTGCGGAGCCGGGCGGCAGTGCGCCGAGGACGGCCGCGAGGCCGTGCGGGTCGCGGCGGGCGATGTTGTGGCCGACGGGAATCTCGTGCACCCGCCAGGCCGAGTCGTCGCGCAGTCGTTCGGTCAGGTCCACGAACGGGCTGCCCGTCCACGCCCCGCCGCTGATGAACGTCCGGCCGAGCGCACGGCCGCGTTTGTCTCCCAGTCTGATCGACTGGACGAAGCTCGCCATCGGGTGCGGTCGTGCGCGCGGGTCGAGCCCCTCGGGCACCGCGACCCATCGGCCGTCGGCGCGGGCGCCGTCGATGAACAACTCCCGGAAGCGGTCGCTGGTCAGGGACCAGCACGAATCCCCGTCGGCCGGGACGTAGGCGTCGATGAAGACGAGCTGGTCGAGGCGGTCGCCGAGCCGATCCGCGACTCCGGCGATCACCATCCCGCCGTAGCTGTGCCCGCACAGCGCGACGGGTGCTTCGTCGCCGCGGTCGATGATGCCGGCCACCTGGTCGATGTGGGTGTCGAGGTTGGGCGGGCGGTCCACGTCGACCGGACCGTCCGGCTCCAGCCCCGACAGGGTCACCGCCTCGACCCGGTGGCCGTTTCGGTGCAACTCGGCGGCCACCGAATCGAACGCCCAGCCACCCTGCCAACCGCCGGGCACCATCACGAATTTCACCGCGTCATGGTAGGTGAGGCGGCACCCGCGGCCCCTGCCGGCGATGACCTGTCGGCACAGGCTCGGGCCGGTGATGGTGACCCGTTGTCCGGCAGGAGGGTCCGGTCAGCAGATCGACTGGCTGCTGTTCACCCGGGTGATGTTGCGGAACGTCGTGTTCTCGCCGCACGGGCTCTCCCTGACGGCCGAGTCGGTGACCGTCAGGTTCTGGATGGTGATGTCCCTGTTGTTGGGGAACTCCGAGCGGGCGGCCAGGCGCAGTTCGCCGCCGCCCGTGATCGTGCCGCTTTGCGCCGCGAGGCTGACGTTGTAGCAGTTCTCGATCAGGACCGAGTTGTTGCCGGTCTGCGAGAGCGTCACCTTGTCGATGACGGCCCCGCCGCTTTCCGAGACGCAGAACACGCCGCGTCCACCGCCGCGCGCGACGACCTCGCCGACGCGGATGTTGGTGGGGTAGCCGCTGCCGATCCGGCCGTTGCGGTTGGCCATGCGGAAGGCAGCGTAGCCGGTGCCCGTGCCCGCGTTCTCGGCGTCCACCTTGGTGACACTGGCGTTGACGGTCTGGTTGAGCAGCAGGCCCGACTCGCCGACGTTGCGGGCCGTCACCGTGCCGATGGTGAGGCCGTCGACGCCGTAGGTCTCGACCGCGTGGCTGGACGCGCCGGAGACGTGGACGTTGTCGATGCGGACGTTGCGCGTCCACTGGCTGGTGTCGCCGCGGTTGTCGATGCGGACGCCCAGGCCGCGGGTCAGGCGCATGTCGATCTGGCCGAGCACCACGTTCTGGACGTTGCGCAGGAAGATGCCGTACAGCGGGGTGCCGGTGAGCTTGAGATTCTGGACCTCGACGTCACGGGTGCCGCGCGAGTAGACCGGCGCCTGGTCGCCCGAGCCGCTGCCGGTGACGTCGATCGTGCCGCAGACGTCGAGGACGGTGTAGCTCGGCAGGGAGATGCGGGAGCCCGCCGAGACCGAGCCCGAGCCGCGGACCACGACGCGTTCCTTCGACGTGCGCCCGGAGGTGAGGCTGTTGACCGCGGCTTGGACGGCCGCGCGCATGTCGGTGCCGGTGTAGACCGTGCTGCCGCCGCGCCGGGCGGTCCAGTTGCTGCCGCTCTTTACGGCCTCGGCCTGGTAGGCACCGTCTCCGCAGGCCAGTGCGCGCTGGGGGGCGGCCGTGGCGGGCTCGGTCAGGGTGCCGGCGGCGGTGAGGAGGGCGGTGGCGGCGACGGCGGCGAGTAATGCGGCGGCTCTGCGTCCCATGGGGGCCTCGGATTCTTCGGATGTGGGGGAGTGCGCAGGTTCTGCAAGCGCTTTCTGCGCGGCCGGGAGTCTGGCAAAGGGGCGGCAAAGCGTCAATGGCCGCGGCACGGATCGCAGAGGGCGGGGATGCGGGAGGTGCGTGTGAGGGGGAGTGGCCCGGCGGTCCTGCGGGAAACTCGACCGCATGCGTACTGCCTACAGCGTGGAGACGGTCCGGAACGCCGAACGGGAGCTGATGGCGCGGCTGCCGGAGGGGGCGCTGATGCAACGCGCCGCCGCGGGGCTCGCCGCGGCCTGCGCCGACCTGCTGGGGCGGGTGTACGGGAGCAGGGTCGTGCTGCTGGTCGGCAGCGGCGACAACGGGGGTGACGCCCTGTACGCCGGTGCCCGGCTGGCGCGTCGTGGGGCCGGG
Source organism: Streptomyces sp. NPDC056373 (assembly GCF_042262425.1). Lineage (NCBI taxonomy): Bacteria > Bacillati > Actinomycetota > Actinomycetes > Kitasatosporales > Streptomycetaceae > Streptomyces > Streptomyces sp. NPDC056373. Next base: position 491,666 of record NZ_JBHJPX010000001.1, on the reverse strand, counting down.
GTCACCGCGGTGCTGCTCGCGCCGGAGCGGGCGCACGCGGCGGGGCTCGCGGCGTTGCGGCGGGCCGGGGGGCGGGTCGCGGGGGCCGGTCGGGGTGAGGCGCTCGTCGAGGGCGCGGACCTCGTCCTCGACGGGATCGTCGGGATCGGGGGGAAGGGGGGGCTGCGGCCGGACGCGGTGCCGTTGGCCGTCGCCGCCGGACGGTCGCGGGGGGCCGTGGTCGCCGTCGACCTGCCCAGCGGTGTCGACGCCGACACCGGGGAGGTGCACGGGGAGGCCGTGCGGGCCGATCTGACCGTGACGTTCGGGACGCACAAGCCCGGGCTCCTGATCGATCCGGCCCGGGAGTACACGGGGTCGGTGCGGCTGGTCGACATCGGGCTGGAGCTGCCGGCCGAGCCGGAGCTGGAGGCGTTGCAGCACGACGACGTGGCCCGGCTGCTGCCTCTGCCGCGGGCGGAGAGCGACAAGTACCGACGGGGCGTGGTCGGCATCGCCGCCGGGTCGGCGCGGTACCCCGGGGCCGCCGTACTCGCCGTCTCCGGGGCGCTGCGGGGCGGGGCCGGGGCCGTGCGGTACGTCGGACCGGCCGGGGACGCGGTCATCGCGCGGTTTCCCGAGACGCTCGTGTCGGACCAGGGGCCCGAGCGTGCCGGGCGGGTACAGGCGTGGGTCGTCGGACCGGGGGCCGGGGACGACGCCGCCACGGTGGCGGAGGTGCTGGCGGCGGACGTGCCGGTGCTGATCGACGCGGACGGGCTGCGACTGGCGGATGCCGGGGTCGTGCGGGGGCGGCGGGCGCCGACGCTGATGACACCGCACGCGGGGGAGGCGGCGGCTCTGCTGGGGGTGGACCGGGCGGACGTCGAGGGCGGCCGGCTGGCGGCGGTCCGGGAGCTGGCCCGGCGCTACGGGGCGACCGTGCTGCTGAAGGGATCCACGACGCTGGTGGCCGACCCGGGAGGCAGGACGGTGCGGGTGAACCCGACGGGGACGGGGTGGCTGGCCACGGCCGGGAGCGGCGACGTGCTGTCGGGCCTCGGCGGATCGCTGCTGGCGGCCGGGCTGTCCGCGCTGGACGCGGGAAGCACCGGGGCGTACCTGCACGGGCTGGCCGGCCGGCTGGCGGCGGACGGGGCGCCGGTGGGGGCGCATGACGTGGCAGAGGCGGTGCCGGTGGCTTGGCGGAATGTGCTGGGGTGACGGCCTGGGCTGTCTGCGCGGGGTGGGCGCGCGTCTGGCGGTGGGTGGGGTTTGCGGTGGCTCGGGCGTCTGAGGGTGGGTGGGGGTGTGTGTCGTGGCCCGGGTGTCTGAGGGCGGGTGGGGTGTGTGGCGTGGCCGGGGCGGTGCCGGTGGCTTGGCGGAATGTGCTGGGGTGATGGCCTGGGCTGTCTGCGCGGGGTGGGCGGGCGTCTGGCGGTGGGTGGGGTGTGGTGTGGTGGCCCGGGCGTCTGAAGGCGGGTGTGGCGTGGCCCGGGCGTCTGAGGGCGGGTGGGGTGTGGCCGGGGCGGTGCCGGTGGCTGGGTGAATGTGCTGGGGTGACGGCCCGGGTGCGGGGGAAACCACTCCGATGGCGGCACGGGAACCGCGGGCCGGCGCCGGTCGAGCCGCCCGGGGCGTCGTCCCGGTACGGATCGCCGCACACCGCCGTCGGCTCGATGCCGTGTCGGCCTGCCCCTGGGCGACGCACAGGGGCATGTAGCCGACCCGCCGTCGGGGCCCTCTGAGACACTGGGCGCGATGAGCGAGAGAACAGCCCCGACCGCGCCCCTGCGGGCCCGCGCCGAGATCGACCTGGCGGCCCTGCGGGCCAATGTGCGGGCCCTGCGCGCCCACGCGCCGGGTGCGGCCCTGATGGCCGTGGTGAAGTCCGAGGCGTACGGACACGGGGCTGTGCCGTGTGCCCGCGCGGCGCTCGCCGCCGGGGCGAGCTGGCTGGGCACGGCCACGCCGGAGGAGGCCCTCGCCCTCCGGGCCGCCGGGCTGCCGGGCCGCATCATGTGCTGGCTGTGGACGCCCGGAGGGCCGTGGCGCGAGGCGATCGACGCCGAGCTGGACGTGTCGGTCAGCGGCATGTGGGCCCTGGAGGAGGTCGTCGAGGCGGCCGGGGGAGCCGGCCGGCCGGCCAGGGTGCAGCTGAAGGCCGACACGGGGCTCGGCCGCAACGGGTGCCAGCCCGGGGACGACTGGGCCGCGCTCGTCGACGCGGCGCTGCGGGCCGAGGCCGAGGGGCTGCTGCGCGTCACCGGGCTGTGGTCGCACTTCGCCTGCGCCGACGAGCCCGGGCACCCCTCCATCGCCGCCCAGCTCGAGGTGTTCCGCGACATGGTCGCGTACGCCGAGGGGCGGGGCGTGCGCCCCGAGGTCCGGCACATCGCCAACTCCCCGGCCACGCTCACGCTCCCCGAGAGCCACTTCGACCTGGTCCGCACCGGCATCGCCACCTACGGCATCTCGCCCAGCCCCGAGCTCGGCACCCCGGCCGACTTCGGGCTGCGGCCGGTGATGACGCTGTCCGCCTCGCTGGCCCTGGTCAAACACGTACCGGGCGGGCACGGCGTCAGTTACGGCCACCGGTACGTGACACCCGGCCCGACGACTCTCGGCCTGGTTCCCCTGGGATACGCGGACGGCATCCCCAGGCACGCCTCCTCGGCCGGGCCGGTGCTGGTCGAGGGCAAGTGGCGCACGATCGCCGGGCGGGTCGCCATGGACCAGTTCGTGCTGGATCTGGGCGGTGACGAACCCGCGGCCGGTGCCCGGGCTGTCCTCTTCGGGCCCGGCGACCGTGGTGAGCCCACCGCGGAGGACTGGGCCCAGGCGGCCGGAACCATCGCCTACGAGATCGTGACCCGGATCGGAACGCGTGTTCCTCGCGTCTATGTGAATGAGGAACAGGACGGGTAACTCGCACAGAGAACCGGTCACGCGAGAAACGACAGTCACAAGGGCAACATCAGCATCACCCGACCCGGCGAGTCACCCGATCGGACCCCGGCGAAGAGGAGCGGTACGTGAGCGAGAGCAGTGCGGAGGTCGTCGCGGACGTCGCCTCCGCGGCCGTCGCGGCCTCCGCCGCGGGGGCGGCGGGAGGCTGGCGCCGGGCGACCGGTATCGCCGGTGTGGCGATAGGCGTGGTGGCCGCGGGCGCGGCCGCCGGTGTCGCCCTGGAGCGGATGACGGTCGGCCGCGGCATGCGCCAGAAGGCCCGGCTCGCCCTGGACTCGGCGGGGCCGTACGGCTCGCTGCGGGGCATGCCCGGCAAGGCGTTCGCCGACGACGGCACGGAGCTGTACTACGAGGTCGACGACCTCGACGAGGAGGCCGCCCCGGCCGCCATCGGCCCGCGCCGCCGCCGGCTGTTCGGCCGCAAGTCACCCGCTCCCGTCACCGTCGTCTTCAGCCACGGCTACTGCCTCAACCAGGATTCCTGGCACTTCCAGCGGGCTGCCCTGCGGGGCGTCGTACGGACCGTGCACTGGGACCAGCGCAGCCACGGCCGGTCCGGGCGGGGCGTGGCCCAGACGCGCGACGACGAGCCGGTCACCATCGAGCAGCTGGGCCGTGACCTGAAAGCCGTCATCGACGCGGCGGCGCCCGAGGGGCCGCTGGTGCTCGTCGGGCACTCCATGGGCGGCATGACCGTGATGGCGCTGGCCGACCGGTACCCGGAGCTGATCCGCGAGCGGGTCGTCGGGGTCGCCTTCGTGGGTACGTCCTCGGGGCGGCTCGGCGAGGTCAACTACGGCCTGCCCGTCGCCGGGGTCAACGCGGTGCGGCGGGTGCTGCCCGGGGTGCTGAAGGCGCTGGGGCAGCGGGCCGAGCTGGTGGAGAAGGGGCGCCGGGCGACCGCGGACCTGTTCGCCGGGATCATCAAGCGGTACTCGTTCGCGTCCCGGGACGTCGACCCGGCCGTCGCCCGGTTCGCCGAGCGGATGATCGAGAGCACGCCGATCGACGTGGTCGCCGAGTACTACCCGGCGTTCAACGACCACGACAAGACCGAGGCGCTCACCCACTTCGCCGACCAGCCGGTCCTCGTCCTGGCCGGGACGCAGGACCTGGTCACGCCGAGTGAGCACAGCGAGGCCATCGCCGATCTGCTCCCCGACGCCGAGCTGGTGCTGGTGCCGGACGCGGGGCACCTGGTGATGCTGGAACACCCGGAGGTGGTCACCGACCGCCTCGCCGACCTGCTCACCCGCACGGGTGCCGTGCCCGCAGGGGCTACCGTGAAGGGCTATGGAAGCACCAGCACCGCACAGCCCGGCTGAGCCCGGTTCCGTCCAGATCGTCGTCACGTCCCCCGAGCAGATGCGGGAGCTGGGCCGCCGGCTCGCGAAACTGCTCCGCGCGGGTGACCTGGTGATGCTCAGCGGGGAGCTCGGCGCGGGCAAGACGACGCTGACCCGTGGGCTGGGCGAGGGGCTCGGCGTGCGCGGGGCCGTCACCTCGCCGACGTTCGTGATCGCCCGGGTGCACCCCTCGCTGGGCGAGGGACCGCCCCTGGTCCACGTCGACGCCTACCGGCTCTCCGGCGGGCTCGACGAGATGGAGGACCTCGACCTCGACGTCTCGCTGCCCGATTCCGTGGTCGTCGTGGAATGGGGCGAGGGCAAGGTCGAGGAGCTGACCGAGGACCGGCTCCAGGTCGTGATCCACCGGGCGGTCGGCGACACGACCGACGAGGTCCGGCAGATGACGGTCACCGGTGTGGGGGAACGCTGGGCCACGGCGGACCTGAGCGTGCTCGCCGCCTGAGTCCCGGTGTGCGGGCATTTGATGGACGTTCCGACAAGACGTCGGCAAGATGTTGCATCCGGCGTCTTGTGCGTGGTCACATGGTATCCAGTCAGTGGTTAGGTGTACCTAACCACGTTGCCCCGGCCCTTCGGGAGGCGTCCATGTCGGCTACAGAGAGCAAGGGGCAACCGCAGTGGTTCGCGGCCTCCGGGGTGTCCATGCGCGACCTGCTGGCGGCCGGCGAGGCGGCGGCGCTGCTCTCGACCCCACCGCGCGCACCCGACCCGGATCTCTCCCATCGCACCCCTGAGCGGCGCGAGGCGGCCTAGGCAGCGTCCGCGGCGCTCCGCCCGCCCGGCGTGACGGAGGGCTCTTCGGCCCGTCCCGCACCGAGGGCCTAGCGGACCACCACGACCGTGCGGCCGATCGTCGCGAACGTCCACATCGCGTCGCCGTCCAGGCGGGACTCGCGGATACCGCCCGTGCGGACGTTCGGGGCCGGAGTGACGGCGGGGGCCGGGGTGCCCGACTCGTCCACGGCCGCGCTGAAGCCGATCACCACGCCGTCCACGCCGGCGAAGCGCACCACGTGCTCGACCTGGATGCCGTCGGAGCCGGTCGCCGAGTTGGAGCGGGACGTCACCGCATAGGTGCCGGGGGCCGGGTCCACCGCGCTCGGGTCGACCTCGAACGTACGGCTGATCGCCTCGTCCCCGGCGACCAGCCACACCCGGTCGCCGCGCAGCGAATAGACGACCCGGGCGCCCTTGCCGGAATCGCCGGGCAGTGCCCTGGGATCCCTCTTGACCTGGGGCGCCTTCGACGTACCGGCCGCAGGGGTGACACCCGCCTTCGCCACCCTGCCCAGACCGGCCGGGACGGTCTCGGCGGCCTGGTGGGCTAGGTAGCCGACCGCCGTGAGGGCCGCGGCGGTGAGCCCGGCGACGATTCCCGAGCTGCTGGCTGACACCGGAGTCCACCTCACGTCGTATCGCTGTCGTGACGGTAGGTGACGGTAGCAGCAGGTGACGACCCGACAGGCGCGGCCGTGCCGGGCCCCGGGGAGCCGTAGGCTGTTTGCGTGCTCTTGCTCGCTCTGGATACCGCCACGCCCGCTGTCACCGTCGCGCTGCACGACGGACGCGATGTCATCGCCTCGTCGAGTCAGGTGGACGCGCGGCGGCACGGGGAACTGCTGCTGCCGGCGATCGACCGGGTGTTCGCCGAGGCCGGTCTGCGGCTCGACGCCGTCACCGGCATCGTCGCCGGGACCGGTCCGGGACCGTACACCGGGCTGCGCGTCGGCCTGATGACCGCCGACACCTTCGGGCTCGCGCTCGGCGTCCCGGTGCACGGTGTGTGCACGCTGGACGGCCTCGCCTACGCCGCCGACCTGCAGGGCCCGTTCGTCGTCGCCACCGACGCCCGCCGCAAGGAGGTGTACTGGGCCCGCTACACCGACTCCCGCACCCGGGTGACCGACCCGGCCGTGGACCGGCCCGCCGACATCGCCGAGCAGGTCGCGGGGCTGCCCGCGGTCGGCGCGGGCGCGCTGCTGTACCCGGACACCTTCCCCAAGGCGCACGAACCGGAGCACGTCTCCGCCGCCGCCCTCGCCCGGCTGGCCGCCGAGAAGCTGGCGGCCGGCGAGGAACTCCCCGCGCCCCGGCCGCTGTACCTGCGCCGCCCCGACGCCCAGGTCCCCAAGAACTACAAGGTGGTCACCCCCAAGTGACCGAACCCGTGACGTGCACGCTGCGCGAGATGCGCTGGTGGGACATCGACCCCGTGCTGGAGCTGGAACGCAACCTGTTCCCCGAGGACGCCTGGTCCCGGGGCATGTTCTGGTCCGAGCTCGCCCACGCGCGCGGGCCCGAGGCCAACCGGCGGTACGTGGTCGCCGAGTCCGGCTCCGGTATCGCCGGGTACGCCGGCCTCGTCGCCACCGGCGAGCAGGCCGACGTCCAGACCATCGCCGTGGCCCGCGACCTGTGGGGCACCGGCCTCGGCGGACGGCTGCTGGCCGAACTGCTGCGGGCGGCCACCACCTTCGAGTGCGCCGAGGTGATGCTGGAGTGCCGGGTCGACAACGTCCGCGCACAGAAGCTCTACGAGCGCTTCGGCTTCGAGCCCATCGGTTTCCGGCGCGGCTACTACCAGCCGGGGAACGTGGACGCCCTGGTGATGCGCCTGACCTCCCCCGAGAACTCCGTACAAGGAACCGAGATCAATGGCTGACGAACCCCTCGTACTGGGAATCGAGACGTCCTGCGACGAGACCGGCGTCGGCATCGTCCGGGGCACCACCCTGCTGGCCGACGCCGTCGCCTCCAGCGTCGACGAGCACGCCCGCTTCGGCGGTGTCGTCCCGGAGGTGGCGAGCCGCGCCCACCTGGAGGCGATGGTCCCCACCATCGACCGCGCCCTGAAGGAGGCGGGTGTCACCGCCCGCGACCTCGACGGCGTCGCCGTCACCGCAGGTCCCGGTCTCGCCGGTGCGCTCCTGGTCGGCGTCTCCGCGGCGAAGGCCTACGCCTACGCGCTCGGCAAGCCCCTCTACGGCGTGAACCACCTCGCCTCGCACATCTGCGTGGACCAGCTGGAGCACGGCGCGCTGCCCGAGCCGACCATGGCCCTGCTGGTCTCCGGCGGCCACTCCTCGCTGCTGCTGTCCTCGGACATCACCTCCGACGTCCGCCCGATGGGCGCCACCATCGACGACGCGGCGGGCGAGGCCTTCGACAAGATCGCCCGCGTGCTGAACCTGGGCTTCCCGGGCGGCCCGGTCATCGACCGGTACGCGAAGGAGGGCGACCCGACCGCCATCGCCTTCCCCCGCGGCCTGACCGGCCCGCGCGACGCGGCCTACGACTTCTCCTTCTCGGGGCTGAAGACCGCCGTGGCGCGCTGGATCGAGGCCAAGCGGGCGGCGGGGGAGGAGGTGCCGGTGCGGGACGTGGCGGCGTCCTTCCAGGAGGCGGTCGTCGACGTGCTGACCCGCAAGGCCGTCCGGGCCTGCAAGGACGAGGGCGTCGACCACCTGATGATCGGCGGCGGCGTGGCCGCCAACTCCCGGCTGCGGGTCCTCGCCCAGGAACGCTGCGAGGCCGCCGGGATCCGGCTGCGCGTGCCCCGTCCCAAGCTGTGCACGGACAACGGCGCGATGGTCGCCGCCCTCGGCGCGGAGATGGTCGCCCGGGGCCGGGCGGCGTCGAGCTGGGACCTGTCGGCCGACTCCTCGCTGCCGGTGACGGAGCCTCACGTCCCGGGCGGCCACGACCATGTCCACGAGGTCAGCAAGGAGAACCTGTACTCGTGACGGTCGCGTTGATGTGGGAGGCCCGGGCGTCCGAAGGGCGGGGCGAGGACCTGCTGGCCTGGGCGCGCGCCCAGGAGCTCCCCCGTGAGCCCCTGCGCCGGGAGACCTTCCGGGCCCCCCAGGACCGGGTCCTCGTCCTGACCTGGTGGGACGCGCCCTACGACGCCGAGCTGCCCGAACTGCCCGAGCCGGACGGTGAGCTGACCACCCGGGCGGTGCATCGCTGGCGGTTCGAGTCGGTGGCGGTCGGCTGACCGGGCCGGTCAGCCGAGGACCGGGGACACCTCCGTCTCGCACCGCAGCCGCCGCTCGGTGCCGAGCGCCCGCACCGGGCCCGTGAGGGTGAGGTGCGCGGTGTGCCGTACGTCCGCGCTGGAGGCGGCCAGCCGCAGTTCCAGAGCGCCCGGTTCGACCACCCGCCGGCCCGAGCGGTCGGTGAACGCCGACAGGTCCGCGTGGAAACGGAACGTGACCCGGGCCGCCTCGCCCGGGGCCAGTTCCACCCGCCGGTAGCCGATCAGCCGGACGTCGGGGCGGGTCACCGAGGCCACCGGGTCGTGCAGGTACAGCTGCACGACCTCGGCACCCTCGCGCCCGCCGGTGTTCCGGACGGTCACCCACACGTCGTGGGAGCCGTCCGTGCCGACCTCGGCCGGTGCCGTCGCCGAGCAGTCCTCCCAGGCGAACGCCGTGTACGAGCGGCCGTGGCCGAAGGCGTACAGCGGGGTCGGGTCGAGGTTGCTGACCTCGCCCGCCAGGCCCAGCGGCGGCTGGAGATAGGTCCAGGGCTGCCCTCCCGGGACCCGCGGGACGCTGACGGGCAGGCGGCCCGAGGGGTTCACCCGGCCCGACAGGACGCCCGCGACCGCCGGGCCGCCCTCCTCCCCCGGGAAGAACGCCTGGACGACCGCGCCGAGGCGGCCGTGCCAGCGGCCCAGGGCGTAGGGGCGGCCGGTCAGCAGCACCAGCACCACGGGCACGCCGGTGGCGACCAGCGCGTCCAGCAGTTCGCCCTGGGCGCCCGGCAGGCCGAGGTCCGTGGCGTCGCAGCCCTCGCCCGAGGTGCCGCGGCCGAACAGGCCGGCCCGGTCGCCGAGGACCGCCACGCACACGTCCGCCTCGGCGGTGCGGGCGACGGCCTCCTCGAAGCCCCCGGTGTCCGGGTCCGTCACGTCGCAGCCCTGCGCGAACGTCACCTTGGCGTCGGGGAGTTCGGAGCGCAGGGCGTCCAGGGCGGTCGGGATCTCGATGCCGATCGGCACGTCGGGGTGGTGGGGCAGGACGTGGGACGGGAACGAGTAGCAGCCCAGCATGGCCAGGGCGTCGGCCGCCCGGGGGCCGACCACCGCGATACGGGTGTCGGGGGCCAGCGGGAGCAGGCCGTCGGGATTGTCGAGCAGGACCACCGACTCCTCGGCCAGGCGGCGGGCGAGGATGCGGTTGCCCGTCGAGTCGAGGTTGATCGCCGTGGTGGGCTCCGGGGCCCAGTCCTCGTCCAGCAGGCCCAGTTCGCACTTCTGGAGCAGGACGCGACGGGCCGCCCGGTCCACGAGTTCCTCGGGGACCGCGCCCGAGCGGACCGCCTCCAGCAGCGGCCGGCCGTAGCACTTCACGGTCGGCAGTTCGACGTCGATGCCGGCGGTGAGGGCCGTGTGGGCCGCCCCGGCCGGGGTCGCGGCGACGCGGTGCAGGGTCTGGAGGAAGCCGATGCCGAAGTAGTCGGCGACGACCGTGCCGGTGAAGCCCCACTCCTCGCGCAGGAGACGGGTCAGCAGCCCGGGGTCCGCGGAGGCCGGGACCCCGTCGGTCTCGGTGTAGGCGGCCATCACCGAGCGGGCGCCGCCCTCGCGCAGGGCCATCTCGAAGGGCGGCAGGGTGACGTCGGCGAACTCGCGGACGCCGGCCCGTACCGGGGCGAGATTGCGGGCACCGGCCGAGGAGGCGTACCCGGCGAAGTGCTTGAGCGTGGCGACGACACCGGCCGACTCCAGGCCCCGCACGTAGGCCGCCCCGACCGTGCCCACCAGGTACGGGTCCTCGCCGATCGTCTCCTCCACACGGCCCCAGCGCGGATCGCGCACGACGTCCAGCACGGGCGCCAGGCCCTGGTGGACGCCGGCCGAGCGCAGGTCGTCGCCGATGCGCCGGGCCATCTCCTCGACCAGCGGCGGATCCCAGGTCGCGCCCCAGGCCAGCGGGACCGGGTAGGCCGTGGCCTGCCAGGCGGTGAAGCCGGCCAGGCACTCCTCGTGCGCGATCGCCGGGATACCGAAGCGCCCGGCCCCGGCGATCCGGCGCTGTGCGCGGGCCAGGGCCTGCGCGCCCAGCGCCGGGCCGACGGGGGCGGTGCCGAACGAGCGGGTGAGCTGGCCCAGGCCGTGGGTGATCAGCTCGGCCCATTCCTCGTCGGAGGAAGCGACGGTCATGTCGTGCTGATGCGGAGCGACCCCGTCGCCGTCCGTCGCGGCGCCCACCCACACGCCGTACAGCTGGGCGGTCTTCTCCTCCAGGGTCATCCGGGAGAGCAGGTCGTCGACGCGGGCGGCGGCGGGCAGCGCGGAATCACGCCAGGGCGCGGTGGTCATGAAGCTCCTGTCGGGGGGACGGACGGCCCTCTCACGAACGTTTCTACGAATGTTTCGTTATGAACTTCGAATGTTCCGGGAACCTATGGCGGTGCGAGGACTTCGTCAAGGGGGCCCGCAGGGTTACGATCGCCGCCATGACATCCCCGGAGCCCGTTGAAAGCCGGACGCAGAACCGGACGCAGGGGCGTACCGCGCAGACCGCGACGCTCGCCGAGATCGCCCGTGAGGCCGGTGTGTCGGCACCGACTGTTTCGAAGGTCCTGAACGGCCGGGCCGACGTGGCCCCGGCCACTCGGGCCCGCGTCGAGGACCTGCTGCGCGTCCACGGCTACCGGCGACGCCGTGCCGAGGCGACCCGGTCGCCCCTGATCGACCTGGTCTTCCACGAGCTGGAGAGCGCCTGGGCCATGGAGGTCATCCGGGGTGTGGAGAACGTGGCCCGGGACGCCGGCCTCAGCGTGGTGCTGTCCGAGAGCGCGGGGCGGCTCACCCCGGGGCGGACCTGGGCCGACCAGGTCGCCGCGCGCCGGCCGCACGGCGTGATCCTGGTCCTGTCCGGGCTCGACGAGTCGCAGCGGGCGCTGCTGACCAGCCGGTCCATCCCGTTCGTGGTGATGGACCCGGCCGGCGACCCCGGCGCCGACGTGCCGTCCATCGGCGCGACCAACTGGCAGGGCGGTCTCGCGGCCACCCGGCATCTGGTCGAGCTGGGGCACCGCAGGATCGGCGCGATCAGCGGACCCTCGCAGATGATGTGCAGCCGGGCCCGGATCGACGGCTACCGGGCCGCGCTGGAGACGGCCGGACTGCCGGTCGATCCTGCCCTGATCGCGACCGGCGACTTCCATCACGAGGCCGGCTACCGGCTGGGCCTGGAGCTGCTGCGCCGCCCGGACCGGCCGACCGCGGTCTTCGCCGGGAACGACCTGCAGGCGCTCGGGCTGTACGAGGCCGCGCGTGAGCTGGGGCTGCGCATCCCCGAGGACCTGAGTGTCGTCGGGTTCGACGACCTGCCCGTGGCGCCCTGGGTCGGGCCGCCGCTGACGACCGTGCGGCAGCCCCTGACCGAGATGGCCGAGGCGGCGGCGAAGCTGCTCCTCGATCTCGGGCGGGACGAGGAGGCGCCGGCGGCGACCCGCGTGGAGCTGGCGACGAGCCTGGTGGTGCGCAGCAGTACGGCGGGTCCGGCGCAGCCTTAGGGGCGGAAAGGGGGGACGTGTTTCGGACACTTCGCATCCGAGCCGAAGTCAGTCGGCTGCGCTGTCGAAACTTTCGACGGGTTCGCGTCCCGAATCTGAGAATTTCCGAAGAAAGGCTGCCCTGAGCTCCCTGCCCGTAACAATTCGGACTTACGTTCCTGCTCGTGACGGGACATCACGGGGACCAGGACACAGAAGCCGGCCGGCGGTCGAGAGCGTTGAGGATCGCCGCCCTCACCCTGGCGGGGACGCTGGTGCTGGGTGCCGGAGCGGCCGGCTGGGCCTACTGGCATCTCAGCGACAACATCACCGGCGTCGACATCGACAGTGCGCTGGGCGACAACCGGCCGCCGAAGCCGGTGACCACACCCTCGCCCTCGGCCCCGGCCGTACCGAGCGGGGCCCTCAACATCCTGGTCCTGGGCTCGGACTCGCGCAGCGGCAAGGAGAACCGCAGGCTCGGCGGCGGTGACAGCTCGGGCGCCCGTTCCGACACGGCGATGGTCGTCCATCTGGACGCCGGGCGGGCCGGCGCGACGGTGGTGAGCATCCCGCGCGACACGCTGGTCACCCGCCCGTCCTGCCCGCGCCCCTCCGGGGGCTCGACGCAGGTCGCCCACCGGTCCATGTTCAACAGCGCGTACGAAGTGGGCGGCCCGGTCTGCGCGGTGAAGACGGTCGAGGCGATGACGCACGTCCGCATGGACCACTACCTCGAAATCGACTTCTCCGGCTTCGCCCGGCTGGTCGACGCGCTCGGCGGCGTCACCGTCACCACGGACGAGGACATCGCCGACGAGGACAGCCACCTGCGGCTGAAGGCGGGCACCCATCACCTGGACGGCGTCCAGGCCCTCGCGCTCGCGCGCACCCGGCACGGCATAGGCGACGGCAGCGACCTGGGCCGCATCGGCCTTCAGCAGAAGCTGGTGAAGGCCCTGCTGGAGCAGATCTCCTCCCAGGACCTGCTCACCGACCCGGCCAAGCTGTACCGCGTCGCCGACACGGTCACCGCCGGTCTCACCACCGACACCGGCCTGGACTCCCTCGCCGAACTGACCCGCCTCGGGCAGAGCCTGCGGGGCCTCTCGGCGAGCGGGGTACGGACGGTGATGATGCCCGTGGTGCAGGCGCCGTCGGATCCCAACCGGGTGGTGGCCGAGGAACCCGAGGCCGGGAAGCTGTGGGAGTCGCTGCGCTGACCTGGGAAAAGGCGTCCCGGAAAAGTTCTTCGAAGAAATCCGGCGACCGTGTCGATCCGGTGGGCCCCCGATCGACGCAGGGGTGAGAGCGGGGAAGGCCCCCGCCCCGCACACCCCGAGGAGTCACCATGCCGCGCTTTCTCACCCTGATCCGCATCGACGAGAAGAACGCCCCCGCCGAGGGGCCGAGCCCCGAGCTCATGGAACGCATGGGCACGCTGCTGGAGGAGATCACCAAGGCCGGGGTCATGCTCGACACGGCCGGACTCACGCCGACCTCGGACGGCAGCCGGGTGACCTGGGAGGGCGGGCAGCTCTCCGTCACCGACGGGCCGTTCACCGAGTCCAAGGAGGTCATCGGCGGCTACTCGATCAGCCAGTGCAGGGACAAGGCCGAGGCGATCGAGTGGACCAAGCGGTTCCTGTCCGTGCACGAGGACTACTGGACGATCACCGCCGAGGTCCGGCAGATCGCCGAGGACTGACCGACACCGAGGAGACCGGCAGCACGTTCGGGCGGTGTGCGGTGCGGCGGCGCGAGGGCCGTGCCGGGCCCCGCACGACCCGCGCGCCGGTTCCGCTTGGCCGGGCGGCACCACGGGTGTCTGATGGTGGACTGTGACCCCGCAGCCCACCCCGGCCCCGGAACCGGCCGAGGCTTCGCAGCCCGCCCGAGTTTCGGAACCGGCCGAGGCTTCGCAGCCCGCCCCGGCCTTGGAACCGACCGAGGCTTCGCAGCCCGCCCCGGCCCCGGAACCGGCCGAGGCTTCGCAGCCCGCCCCGGTTTCGGAGCCGACCCCTGCATCGGTTTCGAAGCGGTCTTCGGCCTCGGAGCCGGGCCCGCCATCGGAGCCGGCCCCGGCTCCGCAGTCGGCCCGGCCCCCCGGGCCGCGGCCCGACCGTGCCGCCGAGGCGATCGAGACCGTCTTCCGTATGGAGTCGCCCCGGATCATCGCCGGTGTCACCCGGGTCGTCCGGGACGTCGGCATCGCCGAGGAGCTCGCGCAGGACGCGCTGGTCGCGGCGTTGGAGCAGTGGCCGCGGGAAGGGGTGCCCGACAACCCGGGCGCCTGGCTCATGACCACCGCCCGCCGCCGTGCCGTCGACCTGGTCCGGCGCCGGGAGAACTACGCCCGGAAGCTGGCGGAGATCGGCCGCGACCTGTCGGCCGTGTCGCCCCCGGAGGAGCCCGCCGATCCCGACGACATCGACGACGACCTGCTGCGCCTGGTCTTCACCGCCTGCCACCCCGTCCTGTCCACCGAGGCCCGCACCGCCCTCACCCTGCGTCTGCTCGGCGGCCTGACCACGGCCGAGATCGCCCGCGCCTTCCTGGTCCCGGAGCCGACGATCGCGCAGCGCGTCGTCCGCGCCAAACGCACCCTCGCGACGCGGAACATCGCCTTCGAGGTGCCTCAGGGCGCCGACCGCGAGGCCCGCCTCGGCTCGGTCCTCGACGTCATCTACCTGATCTTCAACGAGGGGTACGCCGCCACGGCCGGCGACGACTGGCTCCGCCCGTCCCTGTGCGAGGACGCCCTGCGCCTGGCCCGGGTGCTCTCGGCCCTGATGCCGAAGGAGCCCGAAGTGCACGGCCTCACCGCGCTCCTGGAGCTCCAGGCCTCCCGTACGGCGGCCCGCACGGGCCCGTCCGGCGAGCCGGTCCTCCTGAAGGACCAGAACCGCTCCCGCTGGAACCGCATGCTCATCGCCCGCGGCATCGCCGCGCTGGGCCGGGCCGAGGCCACCTCCTCCGGCGCCCCGGGCCCGTACACCCTGCAGGCGGCCATCGCCGCCTGCCATGCGCACGCGTACACCTACGAGGAGACCGACTGGGCCCGTATCGCCACCCTCTACGGCCTCCTGGCCGCCCGCTCCCCGTCCCCGGTCGTGGAGCTGAACCGCGCGGTGGCCGTCTCGATGTCCGACGGCCCGGCCCCGGCCCTCGCCCTCGTCGACGCCCTGGCCGGCGCACCGGCCCTGCGGGGCTACCACCTGCTGCCCAGCGTCCGCGGCGACCTCCTCGCCCGCCTCGGCCGTACGCGCGAGGCCCGGGCGGAGTTCGAGCGGGCGGCGTCCCTGACCCGGAACGAACGGGAGCGGGAACTGCTGCTGAGGCGGGCGACGGAGCAGCAGTGAGGAGTGCCGTTCGGACGGGGTGCCGGTCGGGGTGCTGAGCAGGTCCGAGGGCTGCGCCGGGCGGGATGCCCGACGGGGTGCCGGGCAGGTCTGAGGGCTGCGCCGGGCGGTGCGCCCGATGAGCGACGGGCCCCTGACGGTCCCGGCCGCACCGGGTGCCCGAGCAGCGACGGGCACCCCTGACGGTCACGCCCGCACCGGGTGCCCGATCAGCATCGCCGGTGCCCCCGCGACCCTGGTCAGGAAGACCGTCGCCGCGTGCGGGCCCTGCGGCTTGACCTTCCTGCGGAGCTCCTCCGGCTCGACCGCCGAGCCCCGCTTCTTCACGGTCAGCGTGCCGACCTGCCGTTCCCGCAGGAGGGCCTTCAGCTTCTTGACGTTGAAGGGCAGGTGGTCGGTGATCTCGTAGGCCGTGGCGTACGGGGTCGGACGCAGGGCGTCGGCCGTGACGTACGCGATGGTCGCGTCGAGCAGGCCGCCGTTGACCTGGTCGGCCACCTCGGCGACCAGGTGGGCGCGGATGACGGCGCCGTCGGGCTCGTAGAGGTAGCGGCCGGGCGGGCGGACGTCCGGGTCGGGCAGGCCGCGGGAGAGCAGGGTGCGGGGGCCCGGCAGGAGGGTCGCCCGGACGGCCCCCGGCTCGGTGCCGAACCACAGCACGGCCTCCTTGACGTCCCCGCCGTCGGAGATCCACTCGGCCTCGGCGTCCTCGGGGACCGCCTCGTGCGGAATGCCGGGGGCGATCTTCAGCGCGGCGGCGCGAGGGGCCCGGCGGGCCGCGGTGACCGCCCAGGACAGGGGCGGCGAGTAGGCCTCGGGGTCGAAGATCCGGCCGCGTCCGCCGCGCCGGGCGGGGTCCACGAAGACGGCGTCGAAACCGGCCGTGTCCACCTCCGTCACGTCCGCCTCCCGCACCTCGACGAGCCCGGCCAGGCCCAGCGCGTCGGCGTTGGCCCGGGCCGCGGCGGCGGTCTGCGGGTCCCGGTCCACGGCCAGGACCCGGATTCCGGCGCGGGCCAGCGCGATCGCGTCACCGCCGATGCCGCAGCACAGGTCGGCGACCGAGGTGATGCCCGCCTCGGCCATGCGCCGGGCCCGGTAGGCCGCCACGCTCGCCCGGGTCGACTGCTCGACGCCGTTGGGCGTGAAGAACATCCGGCCCGCGTCCTCGGCCCCGAACTTCGCCACCGCCCGCTGCCGCAGCCGTGCCTGGCCGAGCGCCGCCGACACCAGCTCGGCGGGGTGCTCGCGGCGCAGCCGGGTCGCGACGGCCAGCTCCTGCGCCGGATCGGTGTCCCGCACCTCGTCGAGGAGGGCGCGGCCTTCGGGGGTGAGGAGGAGGGCGAGGTCGTTCACCGGATCATTGTCGGACACGCGCAGCGGGGGGCGGTGGCCGGTCCGGCGGCGACCGGCCCGGTGCGGGCGCTGCCAGTGGCCGGCCGCTCGTGGGTCCCGTCGGTGTGCGGGCCGGTCGCCGGTTGGTGAGCCGCCCGGCGGTGGTGCTCGTGGGCGCGCAGTCGGGTGGGCCGGTCGTCGGATCGCCGCCCGTGCCCTGTGCTCCCGGGTCCCGCCTCGTGTGGGCCAGTCGGTGGATGACGAGGCGCCGGCCGAGGTGTCGGACCGGGGGCGACGGCAGGGGCTGCGAGGATCCGGCACCATGCGAGCAGTCGTACAAAATGACAAAAGTCGGGCGTCGGGACGGGCGTCCGCCGGTGTACGGATCGTCCTCGCCGTGCTCGTCCTCGCCGCCATCGCCTCCGGCTGCGCGCAGGACGGCGGCGACCGTGTCACCCCGGCCGGCGGCCAGCAGCCCCTCGACGCGGCTCCGGCCCGCGCGCTCGACTCCTACGCCACCAAGCTGCGCGCCGCGCACGCCGCCCGGGCCGCCGCCGCGCACCGCTGGGGTCTGCGCAGGACCCCGTCGGCCGCCCCGCCCGCCCCCGCGAAGAAGCCCAGGATGAGGACCCGCAAGGGCTTCGAGGTGGACGGCCACCGGGAACTGGACCTCCCGCCCGTCTTCACCAGGGTCCCCACCCAGGACAAGGTCGTCTTCCTCACCATCGACGACGGCGCCGAGAAGGACCCGGCGTTCCTGCGGATGATGAGCGATCTGGACGTCCCGTACAGCGCCTTCCTCAGCGGCTACCTGGTCAGGAACGACACCCCCTACTTCCGGAAGATGCAGTCCGGGGGCGTGGTCCTGCACAACCACACCCTCAACCACCCCAACCTGCGGGGCATGTCCTACCGGAAGCAGAAGCGCGAGATCTGCGGCATGCAGCGCTACATGGAGAGGCGGTTCGGCAAACGCCCCACCCTCTTCCGCCCGCCCTACGGCAGCTACGACCGCGCGACCCTGAGGGCCGCCAAGAAATGCGGCATCGCCTACGTGCCCCTGTGGAACGAGGAGGTCTTCGCCGACCACTGGGAGTACCGCGACGGGGGCCGGAAGCTGCACCCGGGCGACATCGTCCTGACGCACTTCCGGGGTCGTGACCAGTGGAAGGGCACCATGGCCGACATGATCCGCCGCTTCCTGAACAAGGTCACGGCCCAGGGATACGCGGTCGGGCGGCTGGAGGACTACCTGTGAGGCGCCAGGCCGCCGTATTGCTGTGCGCGGCCCTGCTGGCCGGCTGCTCCGGGGCGGCGCCTCAGCGGCCGGGCACCGGCGACGACCGGGCCCGGGACCCGGCGCGCGGGGCGCCCGACACGCGCCGGCTGCCGCCCGTCGTGGACCACGTCGCCACCCGCGAACCCGTCGTCTTCCTCACCTACGACGACGGCGCCGAACGCGACCCCCGCTTCGTCGGCCTCGTCCGGCAACGGCGGCTCCCGGTCAGCATGTTCCTCACGGACAGCGTCGTGGGACCCGGCTACGGCCACCTGGCCCGGCTGCGGGCGGTCGGCGCGTCCATCCAGAACCACACCCTCGACCACGCCGCCCTGCGCGGCCTGCCCTACGCCGGCCAGCGCGCCGAGATCTGCGGCCAGCAGCACAAACTCCGCTCCCGCTTCGGCATCGACCCCCGCCTCTTCCGCCCGCCCTACGGCACGTACGACCGGGTGACCCTGCGCGCCGCCGCCGGCTGCGGCATCACCGCGGTCGTCCTGTGGCGCGCGACCCTGAACGCCGACGGCGAACTGGCCTACACGCGCGGCGAGCCCGGCCTGCGGCCCGGCGACATCGTCTCGGTGCTCTCGGACGGGGCGGGGCCCCCGACCCTGGCCGAACGGACGGTGCGACTGCTGCGCGAGATCCGGGCGAGGGGGCTGCGGGTGGGGCGGCTCGAGGACCACCTGGAGAGAACGACGGCCCGACGCGCCGTCGGCAATTAGCAGTCCGCTTGACCGAGTGCTAATCACAGTCATAGTCTCGGCTCTGGCACTCCCCATTGGAGAGTGCCAACACAGCGACGGGCAGGTCCGGCACCCGCGACGACGGATCCACCTGGTCGCCACCTCAGACAGTTAACCCCGTGAGATCTCCGAAGGGGGAGGTCGGATCGTGACGACCACCAGCTCCAAGGTTGCCATCAAGCCGCTCGAGGACCGCATTGTGGTCCAGCCGCTCGACGCCGAGCAGACCACCGCCTCTGGCCTGGTCATCCCGGACACCGCCAAGGAGAAGCCCCAGGAGGGCGTCGTCCTGGCCGTGGGCCCGGGCCGCTTCGAGGACGGCAACCGTCTTCCGCTCGACGTCTCCGTCGGCGACGTCGTGCTCTACAGCAAGTACGGCGGCACCGAGGTGAAGTACAACGGCGAGGAGTACCTCGTCCTCTCGGCTCGCGACGTGCTCGCGATCGTCGAGAAGTAATTCACCCCGCTTTACCAGCTTTGCAGTGAACTGCGCCCCTGGCCCCCGCGACCGTATGAAGCCGGGCGTCGGGGGCGCGGTTCGTTTCACCCACATTTTCCGAGAGGGCTGAACCGCTCCCATGGCGAAGATCCTGAAGTTCGACGAGGACGCCCGTCGCGCCCTCGAGCGCGGCGTCAACAAGCTTGCCGACACGGTCAAGGTGACGATCGGCCCCAAGGGTCGCAACGTCGTCATCGACAAGAAGTTCGGCGCTCCCACCATCACCAACGACGGTGTGACCATCGCCCGCGAGGTCGAGGTCGAGGACCCGTACGAGAACCTCGGTGCCCAGCTGGTGAAGGAGGTGGCGACCAAGACCAACGACATCGCGGGTGACGGTACGACCACCGCCACCGTGCTCGCCCAGGCGCTCGTGCGCGAGGGCCTGAAGAACGTCGCCGCCGGTGCCTCCCCGGCCGCCCTGAAGAAGGGCATCGACGCCGCCGTCGCCGCCGTCTCCGAGGACCTGCTCGCCACGGCCCGCCCGATCGACGAGAAGTCCGACATCGCCGCCGTCGCCGCGCTGTCCGCCCAGGACCAGCAGGTCGGCGAGCTCATCGCCGAGGCGATGGACAAGGTCGGCAAGGACGGTGTCATCACCGTCGAGGAGTCCAACACCTTCGGCCTGGAGCTGGACTTCACCGAGGGCATGGCCTTCGACAAGGGCTACCTGTCGCCGTACTTCGTGACGGACCAGGAGCGCATGGAAGCCGTCCTGGACGACCCGTACATCCTCATCACGCAGGGCAAGATCTCCGCCATCGCGGACCTCCTGCCGCTGCTGGAGAAGGTCATCCAGTCCAACGCCTCCAAGCCGCTGCTGATCATCGCCGAGGACGTCGACGGCGAGGCGCTGTCCACCCTCGTCGTGAACAAGATCCGCGGCACCTTCAACGCCGTCGCCGTGAAGGCCCCCGGCTTCGGCGACCGCCGCAAGGCGATGCTGCAGGACCTGGCCGTCCTCACCGGCGCCACGGTCGTCTCCGAGGAGGTCGGCCTCAAGCTCGACCAGGTCGGTCTGGACGTCCTCGGCTCCGCCCGCCGCATCACCGTCACCAAGGACGACACCACGGTCGTCGACGGCGCCGGCAACAAGGACGACGTGCAGGGCCGCGTCGCCCAGATCAAGGCCGAGATCGAGTCCACCGACTCCGACTGGGACCGCGAGAAGCTCCAGGAGCGCCTCGCGAAGCTGGCCGGCGGCGTGTGCGTCATCCGCGTGGGTGCCGCCACCGAGGTCGAGCTCAAGGAGCGCAAGCACCGTCTGGAGGACGCCATCTCCGCGACCCGCGCCGCGGTCGAGGAGGGCATCGTCTCCGGTGGTGGCTCCGCGCTCGTCCACGCCGTGAAGGTCCTCGAGGACAACCTCGGCAAGACCGGCGACGAGGCCACGGGTGTCGCGGTCGTCCGCCGCGCCGCCGTCGAGCCGCTGCGCTGGATCGCCGAGAACGCCGGCCTGGAGGGTTACGTCATCACCTCCAAGGTCGCCGAGCTCGAGAAGGGCCAGGGCTTCAACGCCGCCACCGGCGAGTACGGCGACCTCGTCAAGGCCGGCGTCATCGACCCGGTCAAGGTCACCCGCTCCGCCCTGGAGAACGCCGCCTCCATCGCCTCCCTCCTCCTCACGACCGAGACCCTGGTCGTCGAGAAGAAGGAAGAGGAGGAGCCGGCCGCCGCCGGCCACGGCCACGGCCACGCCCACTGAGGCACCGGCCTCGTAGCAGAGGCCCCCGTTCCGCCCAGGCGGAACGGGGGCCTCTGCCGTAGGTCCCGCCGGTCACAGCTCCAGCGGATCGAGCACCCCGAGCTGCTGCATCAGCCCCAGCCGGTCGTACTGCCACCAGCCCTCGGCGATCTTCCCGTCCGCAGTGCAGCGGTGGACGGTCGTCCCGGTCATGGTGACGTCCTTCCCGGTCGGCGCAATCCCGAGGAAGTCGCCCTGGTGGTGCCCCTTCCAGGACCAACGGGTGCACACCCGGTCGCCCTGCGCCAGCTGGTCCTCGACGGTGAACGAGAAGTCGAACCCGCCCCGCCACACCTCCACCTCGCGCCGGAGCGCGTCCAGCCCGATGACGTCCTGCACGTTGGCGGGATCGTGGTCGTGGTAGTCCTCGACGAACACGTCGTTGAACGGCGGCGCGTCCCCCCGGCCCGGCGCGAGCTCGAAGAACCTGCGCGCGGTGGCCGCGTACAGCTGCTCGTCCCGCACCACGTCCAGGTCCGTGAAGGTCGGCGTCTCCTCGCAGAGCGCCACCATGTCCTGGAAGATCCGGTCGGTCTCCGGCAGCCCGGAGTTGCGCATCGCCTCCTCGTACGACGGGAACTCCACGATCTCCACGATGTGCGAGGCATCGGCCCGATCCGTCGCCACGACACTGTGCGACGCGGTCCGCTTCCCCTTGGTCTGCTCGACCCACCGGTCCATCAGCCGGTTCATCTCGTCGAGCCGGCTGGTCCTGCATTCGATGAGCTGTACGAAGGTCATGGCCTCGCCTCCGGCCCCCCTGGGTCCGGCTGAACAGCTTCATTGTCCCAACCGGAGCCGCCCGTCGCCTCTCGGTCCAAGGCTCCTACTGCGGCCCGTACTTCCGCCCCGTCCTGGAGGAGACGGCCCCGAGCATCCCCCGCGGCACCAGCTTCGCCGCGCCCATCAGCGCCTTGTAGCGCGGATCCGGGACGGACAGCGTCTTGCCGCGCGCCAGATCGTGCAGCGCCGCCGCCACCAGCTTGTCCGCGTCGAGCCACATCCAGCCCGGGATGTTGTCGGTGCCCATCCCGGCCCGGTCGTGGAACTCGGTGCGCACGAAACCCGGGCAGAGCGCCATCAGGCGTACGCCGCTGCCGGCCAGGTCGCGCGCCGCGCCCTGCGTGAACTGCACGACCCAGGCCTTGGAGGCGCCGTAGGTGCCCCGGGGGACGAAGGCGGCCACCGACGCCACGTTGACCACGCCGCCCCGGCCCCGCTCGCGCATCGCCCCGGTCGCCGCCGACGTCAGCCGCAGCACCGCCTCGCAGTGCACCTTCAGCATCCGCAGTTCGTCCGCCATGGAGACGTCGAGATAGCGGCCCTTGTTGCCGAACCCGGCGTTGTTGATCAGCAGGTCGACGGGGTTCCTGCGGTCGCCGAGCCGTGCGGCCACCGCCTCGATGCCCTTGTCCTCGGCCAGGTCGGCCGTCAGCACCTCGGCCTCGATGCCGTGCCGGTCGTGCAGCTCGGTCGCCTGTTCCCGAAGCCGCTTGGTGTCGCGGGCCACCAGCACCAGGTTGTGCCCGTCCGCCGCCAGTCGCCGCGCGAACGCGGCCCCGATGCCTGCCGTCGATCCCGTAATCAGAGCCGTTGTCATGGCAGAAGGTTAGTGACCCGGACTGAGTGCATCCGCTTCCCCCGGGGGCCGTCCGTGGTGAAGGGTCGGTGGAGACAGGCGTGGTGAGCTGCCGTCAGCTGCCGTACTTCTCCTGGTACTCGCGGGCCGTCCGCAGCACCTCCGGGTGCAGTGCCTCGCCCGCGGCCACCAGCCGCGGCAGCAGCTCCCGCTCGGTCGTCACCGCCCGGAACTGCAGGGCCACGGTCACGTCGTGGCCGGGCCGGTGCACGATCTCGACGGCATCGCCCGCGCGGATCTCCCCGGACTCGATCACCCGCAGATACGCCCCCGGCGCCCCCCGCTGCGTGAACCGCTTCACCCAGCCCTTCTCGTCCAGATGGCCCTGGAACGTACGGCACGGGATCCGTCCCGAGGTGATCTCCAGCACCACCTCGGGGCCGATGCGCCAGCGCTCGCCGATCAGGGCACCGGACACGTCCAGCCCGCGGGTCGTGAGGTTCTCGCCGAACGCGCCGTCGGGCAGCGTCCGGCCCAGCTCGCGCTCCCACGCGTCCATGTCCTCGCGGGCCATGGCGTACACCGCCTGGTCGTCGCCGCCGTGGTGCTCCAGCTTGCACACCGCGTCCCCGGCGAGACCGCTCCCGCCGACGCCCTTGGGCCCGGGCGCGGACACCCGCACCGGCCCGTCCACCGGCCGCTTGTCGATCCCGGTCACGCCCCCGGGGCCGTCCGCGTACGGCACGGCCTCGGCACGGCCCAGATTCACAGACAGAAGCTTCATGCACCGCACGGTAAGCGACCGCCCCCAAAGCGTCGACGCATTATTCGCAAAGTCATCAAAGGGTCGCTTATCCTCGAAGAGTGATCGAAGCTCGCCATCTCCGCGTCCTGCGCGCCGTCGCGACCACCGGCTCCTTCTCCGCCGCGGGCCGCGAGCTGGGCTGCACCCAGCCCGCCGTCAGCCAGCAGATGAAGGCCCTGGAAACGTCCGTCGGCACGCCGCTGCTGATCCGCACCGGACGCGAGATGCGCCTGACCCAGGCCGGCGAGGCCCTGGTGCGGCACGCCGCCGGGATCCTCGCCGGGCTCACGGCGGCGGAGGAGGAGGTTGCCGCCATCGCCGGGCTGCGCGCCGGACGGGTCCGGCTCGTCTCCTTCCCCAGCGGCAGCTCCACCCTCGTCCCCACGGCCCTGGCCGCACTGCGCGCCGCGCACCCCGGCACCCGTGTCTCCCTGGAGGAGGCCGAGCCGCCCGCCTCCGTGGGCCTGCTGCGCGAGGGCGACTGCGACGTGGCACTCGCCTTCCGCTACGAGGGGGCGGTAGGGGCTGAGGAGTGGGACGACCTCGTCGTACGACCGCTGCTGTCGGACCGGCTCGTCGCGCTCGTGCCGGAGCGCCACCGGCTCGCGGGCGCCCGGTCCGTCGCGATCGGCGAGCTCGCCGAGGAGCCGTGGATCGCGGGCTGCCCGCGCTGCCGCGGACAGCTGGTCGAGGTGTGCTCGGCGGCCGGCTTCGCCCCGCGCATCGACTTCGCGACCGACGACTACCCCGCGGTCGTCGGTCTCGTCGGGGCCGGCCTGGGCGTGGCCGTCCTTCCCCAGCTGGCCGTCGAGTCGGTCCGGCCCCGGGGCGTGCGCGCCGTGCGGCTGGAACCGGCGGTGCGGCGGGAGATCGTCGCGCTCACCCTGCCCGACCTCGCACAGGTCCCGGCCGTGGCGGCGACACTCGACCAGCTGGCCCGGGCCGCCCGTCGCCAGTAGCGGCCCACTCGCGTCAAAACCAACGGCACGCGTGCGCGTGCCTGCGTGCAGAAACGTTCCTTCAGGTGTTCGAGGCGGTGTGCCCGCCCGGTGCCGATGCCGACACCAGCCGGTTGCGCGCCCGCCCCATCAGCTCTTCGCGCTCGTCCTCGGTCAGCCCGCCCCACACGCCGTACGGCTCACGCACCGCCAGGGCGTGAGCGGCGCACTCCGCGCGTACCGGGCACCTCATGCAGACCTCCTTGGCCGAGTTCTCACGAGCGCTCCTCGCCGCACCGCGCTCACCCTCCGGATGGAAGAAGAGCGAGCTGTCCACCCCGCGACAGGCAGCCAGCAGCTGCCAGTCCCACAGGTCCGCGTTCGGTCCGGGAAGGCGGGAGAAATCTGCCATTACGTGACCCCTTGCAGCCGTTTTGTCCGGATCCGGTGTCTACGACCGTACAACTACGATCTAAGGAGATGAAAATATGACTCATTGCGAATCTAGCTCCAGACACTGGCAAAGCGGAAGAAATAGGTCTGAATGGGGCATAGCTTGTGATGAAAGTTCGAGGGTCTGCTGTGCATATCTCCAACGTGTCCGCCCCCTCACGTAGAGTGCCGAAGAGGGCAGCCGCCCCCGTAACTCTTTCGGGTGACCGTCGTTGAGAGTGCGAGGCGGTTGAAGGAACAAGTGCTCGGACCTGCGTCCGAGACGGTCGACCGCACAGGTGACGATTTCGTACCAGCCTGGAGGCTCAAGGTGACGTGCATCAGCTGCGGAGGGCGGTCATGACTTCCGTCCTCGTCTGCGACGACTCCCCGCTTGCCCGAGAGGCGCTCCGTCGTGCGGTGGCGACCGTGCCCGGCGTAGAGCGCGTGACGACGGCGGCCAACGGCGAGGAAGTCCTCCGCCGCTGGGGGGCCGACCGCTCGGACCTGATTCTGATGGACGTACGCATGCCCGGACTGGGCGGCGTCGAGACGGTCCGGCGGCTGCTGTCCGCCGACCCCGGTGCGCGCATCATCATGCTCACCGTCGCCGAGGACCTGGACGGCGTGGCCCTCGCGGTCGCCGCCGGTGCCCGCGGCTACCTGCACAAGGACGCCTCCCGCGCGGAACTGCGCGCGACGGTGACCCAGGCCCTGGCCGACCCGACCTGGCGGCTCGCCCCGCGCCGGCTGCGCTCGGCCGAGATGGGCGCGGCGCCCACGCTCACGGCGCGTGAGATCCAGGTCCTCGAAGGCATGAGCCATGGCCGCTCGAACGCCGAGATCGGCCGCGAGCTGTTCCTCTCCGAGGACACCGTCAAGACCCACGCCCGGCGCCTGTTCAAGAAGCTCGGCGCCTCGGACCGGGCCCACGCCGTGGCGCTCGGCTTCCGGTGGGGTCTGGTGCGCTAGGGCCTGTTGTTCGGATCACGCCCGTCCCTCGGATCGGGCCGGCTCCGAGGCGGGGGCTCCGGCCCCTGCCGGTGAGCGGGGGCATGCGGATGCCCCCGCGGGAGCCGCGACCGCGCATGCCGGAGTCGGCCGCCGACGACAGTTCCGTCGGGGGCCCGTCCCTGCCCGAGCGGGGTCGAGAGCCCGGGAGGGCACAGTCGGGGGCCCACGCCCCCGGGCTGATTCGAACGGCAGGTCCCAGCGGTGGTCGTGAGGGCACGGAAAGCCAGGTGGGCGCGGGTGGGCCGGGGGTCCGCCGGAGGCCCGCTGCTCGTTTCGCCGCGGATGCCGCATCCTTGAGGGTGTGGAGTTCCTCGGGGACGAGTCGGTCGAGCGGAAGGGGAGGGCGCAGGGGATGAGTGCCGGCGCACCTGCTCATAACGCTTCGGTGCACAACAACGGGCGCGGTGCCGCGGACCCTGCGGCCGCAAGGCACCATGGACCGATGCGCGACGACGAGGCGGCCCATGTCCAGGGCGCGATCGGTGCGCTCGTCCACCGCGCCGTCGACGGGGACGAGCAGGCCACGCACGACCTGCTCGCCCATGTCCACCCGCTGGCCCTGCGCTACTGCCGCACCCGTCTGTCCCGTCTGCCGGGCGACGCCCGGCACTTCGTGGAGGACCTCGCCCAGGAGGTCTGCGTGGCGGTGCTCCTCGCACTGCCCCGCTACCGGGACACCGGCCGCCCCTTCGAGGCGTTCGTCTTCGCCATCGCCGCCCACAAGGTCGCCGACCTGCAGCGCGCGGCTATGCGCCACCCCGGCTCCACGGCCGTCCCCTCCGACGAGATGCCCGAGCGTCCCGACGACTCCCTGGGTCCGGAGGAGCGCGCCCTGCTCAGCAGCGACGCGGAATGGGCCAAGAAACTGCTGGCCAACCTCCCCGAGAACCAGCGAGAGCTGCTGCTGCTGCGGATCGCGGTGGGACTCACGGCCGAGGAGACCGGCCAGATGTTGGGAATGTCACCCGGCGCGGTCCGGGTGGCTCAGCACAGGGCGCTGAGCCGACTGCGGGCGCTGGCCGAGCAGTAGGCCCTCAGCGGCCCTTCGTTGAACAGGCGGTGCGCCGCTTCCGTACGAACATACGAAGCCCGGTGCGGGCCGGATCCGTGGAATGAGACAGCCGCGCTTCCCGTTAGCATGGACATCCGCACCGATCAAGGCCATTTGGGGAAGGTGTCATGACTGCCAACGTCGACGGAGTGCCCGGAAAATTCGCGACACTCGGGCTGACCTACGACGACGTGCTGCTGCTGCCGGGCGCATCCGAGGTGCTCCCCAACGCGGTCGACACCTCGTCCCGCATCTCCCGCAACGTCCGGGTGAACATCCCGCTGCTGTCCGCGGCGATGGACAAGGTGACCGAGTCCCGCATGGCGATCGCGATGGCCCGCCAGGGCGGCGTCGGCGTGCTGCACCGCAACCTCTCCGTCGAGGACCAGGTCAACCAGGTCGACCTGGTCAAGCGCTCCGAGTCCGGCATGGTCACCGACCCGATCACGGTGCACCCCGACGCGACGCTGGCCGAGGCCGACGCCCTGTGCGCCAAGTTCCGCATCAGCGGCGTCCCCGTCACCGACGGCAACAAGAAGCTGCTCGGCATCGTCACCAACCGCGACATGGCCTTCGAGTCGGACCGTACGCGTCAGGTGCGCGAGGTCATGACCCCGATGCCGCTGGTCACCGGCAAGGTCGGCATCTCCGGCGCGGACGCCATGGAGCTGCTGCGCCGCCACAAGATCGAGAAGCTTCCCCTGGTCGACGACGCGGGTGTCCTCAAGGGCCTCATCACGGTCAAGGACTTCGTCAAGGCCGAGCAGTACCCCAACGCGGCGAAGGACTCCGAGGGCCGGCTGCTCGTCGGCGCGGCCGTGGGCGCCAGCCCCGAGGCCCTGGAGCGCGCCCAGGCGCTCGCCGCCGCCGGTGTGGACTTCCTGGTCGTCGACACCTCGCACGGCCACAACAGCAACGCGCTCAGCTGGATGGCGAAGATCAAGTCGAGCGTCGGCGTCGACGTGATCGGCGGCAACGTCGCCACCCGTGACGGCGCCCAGGCGCTGATCGACGCCGGTGTCGACGGCATCAAGGTCGGCGTCGGCCCCGGCTCCATCTGCACCACCCGCGTGGTCGCCGGCATCGGCGTCCCGCAGGTCACCGCCATCTACGAGGCGTCCCTCGCGGCCCGCCCGGCCGGCATCCCGCTGATCGGCGACGGCGGCCTGCAGTACTCCGGCGACATCGGCAAGGCCCTGGCCGCCGGCGCCGACACCGTGATGCTGGGCAGCCTCCTCGCCGGGTGTGAGGAGTCCCCGGGCGAGCTGCAGTTCATCAACGGCAAGCAGTTCAAGTCGTACCGCGGCATGGGCTCGCTCGGTGCGATGCAGTCCCGCGGCCAGGCCAGGTCGTACTCCAAGGACCGCTACTTCCAGGCCGAGGTCGGCTCCGACGACAAGCTCGTGCCCGAGGGCATCGAGGGCCAGGTGCCCTACCGCGGCCCGCTGGCCAACGTCCTGCACCAGCTCGTCGGCGGCCTGCGCCAGACCATGGGCTACGTGGGCGCCGCCTCCATCGAGGAGATGGAGACCAAGGGCCGCTTCGTCCGGATCACCTCCGCGGGCCTCAAGGAGAGCCACCCGCACGACATCCAGATGACGGTCGAGGCACCGAACTACAGCCGCAGCAAGTAGCGGCCCGGCCTTCCGAGGGCGGCCCCGGGGCATCCGGGGCCGCCCTCGTCGTGCCCGTCGGCGATACTGGAAGACGCTGCAACGCATCAGGGAAAGGCCACAGACGTGACTGAGATCGAGATCGGGCGCGGCAAGCGCGGCCGCCGGGCGTACGCATTCGACGACATCGCCGTCGTCCCCAGCCGCCGTACCCGGGACCCGAAGGAGGTCTCGATCGCCTGGCAGATCGACGCCTACCGCTTCGAGCTGCCCTTCCTGGCCGCCCCCATGGACTCGGTCGTCTCCCCGGCCACGGCCATCCGCATCGGCGAGCTCGGCGGCCTCGGCGTGCTGAACCTCGAGGGCCTGTGGACGCGCTACGAGGACCCGCAGCCGCTGCTCGACGAGATCACCGGCCTGGACGCGGAGACCGCGACCCGCCGTCTGCAGGAGATCTACGCGGCTCCCATCAAGGAGGAGCTGATCGGGCAGCGCATCAAGGAGGTGCGCGACTCCGGCGTCGTCACCGCCGCCGCGCTCTCCCCGCAGCGCACCGCCCAGTTCTCCAAGGCGGTCGTGGACGCGGGCGTGGACATCTTCGTCATCCGCGGTACGACGGTCTCCGCGGAGCACGTCTCCGGCGCGCACGAGCCGCTGAACCTGAAGCAGTTCATCTACGAGCTGGACGTCCCGGTGATCGTCGGCGGCTGCGCCACGTACACGGCGGCCCTGCACCTGATGCGCACCGGCGCGGCCGGTGTGCTGGTCGGCTTCGGCGGCGGCGCGGCGCACACCACGCGCAACGTCCTCGGCATCCAGGTCCCGATGGCCACGGCGGTAGCGGACGTGGCCGCCGCCCGCCGTGACTACATGGACGAGTCCGGCGGCCGGTACGTGCACGTGATCGCGGACGGCGGTGTCGGCTGGTCCGGCGACCTGCCCAAGGCGATCGCCTGCGGTGCGGACTCCGTGATGATGGGCTCCCCGCTGGCCCGCGCGACCGACGGCCCGGGTAAGGGGCACCACTGGGGCATGGAGGCGGTGAACGAGGAGCTGCCGCGTGGCAAGAAGGTCGCCCTCGGCACGGTCGGCACCCTGGAGGAGATCCTCACGGGCCCGTCCCACACCCCCGACGGCTCGATGAACCTCTTCGGCGCCCTGCGCCGCGCCATGTCCACGACCGGCTACAGCGAGCTCAAGGAGTTCCAGCGCGTCGAGGTGACGGTGGCGGACTCGCAGCACCGGCGGTAGTCCGCTCCGATTGAAAGGGCCTGGTCACTCGGGGGAGTGGCCGGGCCCTTTTGTGTGCCCAAGTGGGCGTGAAGGGGCGCGTGGATGGTGCAGTGCCGGAGGAGGTGGATCTTGCGAATTTTCGGATGGTGAGCGGCCGCCCCCACGAGAACTAGGGGCGGGCACTCCCTGATCCATCCAGGAGCCTGCCGCAGTGACCGCTGCGGTGGGCTCCACCTGTGTCCGTAAGGTACCCGCGCCGCGTGCCTCATGCCACCAGTTGCCTGGGCTCACGCACCCCGCGCACCCCCCTTCACAACCGATGCGCCGCCCCCATGGGCGCTGCCCCCCGCGTGTCCAGCAGGAGCTGGGCCTTCAC
Organism: Streptomyces sp. NPDC056373; assembly: GCF_042262425.1. Taxonomy (NCBI): domain Bacteria; kingdom Bacillati; phylum Actinomycetota; class Actinomycetes; order Kitasatosporales; family Streptomycetaceae; genus Streptomyces; species Streptomyces sp. NPDC056373. The sequence goes on along the minus strand of NZ_JBHJPX010000001.1, from coordinate 461,832 downwards.
CGACAGGCCCTGGAGGTCGTACGTGCGGTGCTGCTGGAGGAGGATGGTCAGGTCCGCGTCGGCCGCTGCCTCGTAGAGGGAGTCCACGCGGGGCACCGGGTGGTCGAGGACGCTCCAGGCCGGGACGTAGGGGTCGTGGTAGCTGACCGCCGCGCCCAGTTCCCGCAGCCGCAGGGCGATCTCGCGGGCCGGGGTGCCCTCGAGGTCGGCGAGGTCGGGCTTGTAGGTGACCCCGAGGAGGAGCACGCGTGCGCCCCGGGCGGACTTGCCGTGTTCGTTGAGGAGGGTCGCGGCGCGCTGGACGACGTAGCCCGGCATGCGGTCGTTGACCTGCCGGGCCAGTTCCACCATGCGCAGTCCGCGGCCTCCGGGGGCGGTCATGTCCTGGGGGGCGGAGTGGCCGCCGACGCCGGGGCCCGGGCGGAAGGCGTGGAAGCCGAACGGCTTGGTCTCCGCGCAGCGGACGACGTCCCAGAGGTCGACGCCCAGGTCGTTGCAGAGGACGGCCATCTCGTTCACGAGGGCGATGTTCACGTGCCGGTAGTTGGTCTCCAGCAGGTGCACCGTCTCCGCCTCGCGCAGCCCACGCGCGCGTACCACCTTGTCGGTCAGCCGCCCGTAGAAGGCGGCGGCCGACTCGGTGCAGGCCGGGGTGAGACCGCCGATGACCTTGGGAGTGGTGGCCGGCGTGACGTCGCGGTTGCCGGGGTCGACGCGGCTGGGGGAGTACGCGAGGTGGAAGTCGCGGCCCGCACGCAGCCCGGAGCCCTCTTCGAGGAGCGGACGCAGGATTTTCTCCGTCGTCCCCGGGTACACCGGTGACTCCAGGATCACCGTGGTGTGCGGGCGCAGGTGGCCGGCCAGGGTGCGGGCGGCCGCTTCCAGCTGGCTCAGGTCGAGCCCGCCGTCCGCTCCGGGCGGGGTCGGCGCGCAGACGACCGCGGTGCGTACCCTGCCGAGCTCGGCCGGGTCGGTGGCCGGCCGGAAGCCCCCCGAGAGCATCCGGCGCAGTTCGGCGGGGCTCAGCGAGCCCGTCTCCGGGCCGGTCCGGTAGCCGAGGGTGGGGATGCCGGCGGCGACGGCGGCCTGGGCCAGCGGCAGGCCGTACGGGCCGAGTCCGATGACGGCGAGATCTGCGGGCATGGCGGCCGTCCTTCCCGGTAGCCGAAGTGGGACAGGTGCGCAAGCCCTGTGGACAGGACGGGCGAGCGCAATGTCAGACTAGGAGTAAATATGACCGATATGCGGGATTGCGCGGCCGAGTTTCGGTGAGTGTTCCGTGTGCGTTGTCCACAGGCTGCGGGCCCGTGGTGGCTGAAGTCGGGCAACCCGGTCAGAATCTGGGCAGGGGGATACGGACGGGGCCGCGTCCGACGGGTGCGGCCGGTGCGACCGATGAGCGGGAGGCAGCGGTGAGGACAGCGACACTCGGACCGACGCAGCGCGTCGAGTCACTCGCATCCATGGCCGAGCGCGAGCTGGACGTGCTGGTCGTGGGTGCAGGCGTGGTGGGCGCGGGAACCGCGCTCGATGCAGCGACCCGGGGCCTGTCCACAGGTCTGGTCGAGGCGCGTGACTGGGCGTCCGGCACCTCCAGCCGGTCCAGCAAGCTCATCCACGGCGGCCTGCGCTATCTGGAGATGCTCGACTTCGCACTCGTCCGCGAGGCCCTGAAGGAGCGCGGCCTGCTGCTGGAGCGGCTCGCCCCGCATCTGGTGAAGCCCGTGCCGTTCCTGTACCCGTTGCAGCACAAGGGCTGGGAGCGGCTGTACGCGGGTTCGGGCGTCGCCATGTACGACGCCATGTCCATGGCCCGGGGGCACGGCCGGGGCCTGCCGATGCACCGCCACCTGACCCGTTCTCACGCCCTGCGCGTGGCTCCCTGCTTGAAGAAGGACGCGCTGGTCGGGGCGCTTCAGTACTACGACGCGCAGATGGACGACGCCCGCTACGTGACGAACCTCGTGCGTACGGCGGTGGCCTACGGCGCGAAGGCCGCGAACCGCGCCCGGGTGACGGGTTTCCTGCGCGAGGGCGAGCGGGTCGTCGGAGCGAGGGTGCAGGACGTCGAAGGCGGCGGCGAGTACGAGATCCGGGCCAAGCAGGTCGTCAACGCCACCGGCGTCTGGACTGACGACACCCAGGCGATGGTCGGGGAGCGGGGCCAGTTCCACGTCCGGGCGTCCAAGGGCATCCACCTGGTCGTGCCGCGCGACCGGATCCACTCCACGAGCGGGCTGATCCTGCGCACGGAGAAGTCCGTGCTGTTCGTCATCCCCTGGGGCCGGCACTGGATCGTCGGCACCACGGACACCGACTGGGACCTCGACAAGGCCCACCCGGCGGCGTCCAGCGCGGACATCGACTACCTGCTGGACCATGTGAACTCGGTGCTGGCGGTCCCGCTCACCAGGGACGACGTCCAGGGCGTGTACGCGGGCCTGCGACCGCTGCTCGCGGGGGAGTCGGACGCCACCAGCAAGCTGTCGCGCGAGCACACCGTGGCGCACCCGGTGCCCGGGCTGGTCGTCGTGGCGGGCGGCAAGTACACGACGTACCGGGTCATGGCCAAGGACGCGGTGGACGCGGCGGTGCACGGGCTCGACATGCGCGTCGCCGACTGCGTCACGGAGGACGTGCCGCTGCTGGGCGCCGAGGGCTACCGGGCACTGTGGAACGCGCGGGCCCGGATCGCCGCCCGGACCGGACTGCACGTGGTGCGGGTCGAGCACCTGCTGAACCGCTACGGGACGTTGACCGAGGAGCTGCTCCAGCTCATCGCCGAGGACCCGTCGCTGGGCGAGCCACTGGCCGCGGCCGACGACTATCTGCGCGCCGAGATCGTGTACGCGGCCTCCCATGAGGGGGCCCGGCATCTGGACGACGTGCTGACCCGGCGGACGCGCATCTCGATCGAGACCTTCGACCGGGGCGCCCGCAGCGCACGGGACGCCGCCGAGCTGATGGCACCCGTGCTGGGCTGGGACAAGGGCCAGATCGAGCGCGAGGTCGAGCACTACCAGAAGCGGGTGGAGGCCGAGCGGGAGTCGCAGCGGCAGCCGGACGACCTGACGGCGGACGCGGCACGGCTGGGGGCGCCGGACATCGTGCCGTTGTAGACCGGCCGTCGCAGATCGACGGCGGGGCTCCTGCGGATGTCACTCGAACGGGTGGCGGGAAGCGGGATCTTCGTTCGGGGACGGGTCGTTCTACGAGGTGCGGGGGCAGAACTCGGCCGCGAGTACCGCGGGTTCGAGACCGGGATCGGCTATCGCGTCCGTGTTCACGCGGAAGGTGAGGACACGTCGGCCGCCGACGGTGGCTGCGCTGCGCACGTAGCTGCCGGATATGTGCCCGTTGTGTCCCCACACCGTCGTGCCGCACGGAAGCTTCTCGGGGAAGAGCCCCATGCCGTACGCGCCGTGTGCGGCACGGGTGTCGAGCATCTCGCGCAGCCAGTGCGGGGGCAGCAGCCGACCGCCGAGCAGGGCCCCGTAGAAGCGGTCGAGGTCGGCGAGCGTGGTCACCAGCTCACCCGCGGCTCCGGCCACCCGAGGGTCGAGTTCGGTGACGTCGGTTCCGTCGGCGGCGTAGGCGTGGCCGTGCGGGGAGGGCAGCGAGGAGCGGGATCCGGGGAAGGAGGTGCCCGTCAGACGCAGGGGAGTGATGATGCCGCGCTCGGCCTCGGTGGCGTACGAGTGGCCGGTGACCTGCCCGATGACCAGGCCGAGCAGGACGTAGTTGGTGTTCGAGTACGAGAAGCGGCCGCGTTCGGCCGGAGGGTGGGTGAGAGCGAGGTTCAGGGCCTGACGGGGTGTGACGGGCGCGGTCCCGCCGGTGTCCTTGGTGTAGTCGCGCAGGCCGCTGGTGTGGGTGAGCAGGGAGCGCAGGGTCAGCGCGCGGCCGTCGTTGCCGGCTCCCCGCACCAGGCCGGGCAGGTGCTGCTCCACCGTGTCGGACAGTGACAGCCGGTGCTCGGCGGCCAGTTGCAGCACGACCGTCGCGATGAACGTCTTCGTGATGCTGCCGGCGCGGAAGTGGTCCGACCGGGCGATTCCCGAACCGGCGGCGGCATAGCGGGCGGTGGTGCCCTCATGCGCCAGCAGGGCCGCGGCCGGGGCCCTGCCCTGGGTCACCAGCAGGGGCAGCACCGCGTCCGTGGGCGGCATCGAGAGGGCCGACGAGTCGGCCGGGGGCAGACCGAACAGGGCGGCGGCCACCGGCAGGGCCAGCAATGTCCGAATCGGTGGCATACGGGCTCCTCCCAGGTCAGAGCCCATCATGCAAGGCGGCGTGGGGCCTGCCGCGCCCGGGTTCGCCGGGGGCGGGGCCGCCGGTGTCCACCAGGGGGCCCCTGGGCGCCGGGCACTTGCCGGGTGAGAGACAATGGAGGCTCTGTCAGGGCGGGTTGTATGAGGGGACGCATGTCGGAGGCGGAGCGGGCGGGCACATCTCGTCAGGACACTCGTCAGGACAACAGGGAGCGTCTCCTCGCGGGGCGCTACCGGCTGGGCAAGGTGCTCGGCCGCGGCGGCATGGGCACGGTGTGGCGGGCCCAGGACGAGACCCTCGGGCGGACGGTCGCCGTCAAGGAGCTGCGGTTCCCGTCGAACATCGACGAGGAGGAGAAGCGGCGGCTGATCACGCGGACGCTGCGCGAGGCCAAGGCGATCGCGCGGATCCGCAACAACAGCGCCGTGACGGTCTTCGACGTGGTCCAGGAGGACGACCGGCCCTGGATCGTCATGGAACTCGTCGAGGGCAAGTCGCTCGCCGAGGTCATCCGGGAGGACGGTCTCCTCGACCCGAAGCGTGCCGCGGAGGTCGGTCTCGCCGTCCTCGACGTGCTGCGGTCCGCCCACCGCGAGGGCATCCTGCACCGCGACGTGAAGCCGTCGAACGTGCTGATCGCCGAGGACGGCCGGGTCGTGCTCACCGACTTCGGCATCGCCCAGGTCGAGGGCGACCCGTCCATCACCTCGACCGGCATGCTCGTCGGCGCACCCTCCTACATCTCCCCGGAGCGGGCGCGTGGGCACAAGCCGGGCCCGGCGGCCGACCTGTGGTCGCTCGGCGGGCTGCTCTACGCGGCGGTGGAGGGCGCGCCGCCGTACGACAAGGGGTCGGCCATAGCGACTCTCACGGCCGTGATGACCGAGCCGCTGGAGGAGCCGAAGAACGCCGGTCCGCTGACGGACGTCATCCACGGGCTGCTCACCAAGGACGCCGCGCAGCGGCTCGACGACGCGGGCGCCCGGGCGATGCTGAACTCGGTGCTGCACGCGCCGGCAACTGCCGAGCCGGAGCCGATGGACGCGACGAAGGTCGTGCCGCTGCCCGCGCAGCCGGACCGGTCCTCGCGCAAGGGGAGTTCGGCGGGCGCGGGGAGCAAGCGCGGCGAGGAAGCCGGGGAGCGGCTGCGCGGGGCACTGCGTTCCGTGCGCAAGGCCGCGGCGGGATCCGCGGCCGTGGGATCGACGGCCGCTTCCGCCAAGTCGGCTTCCGCCAAGTCCGGCTCGGCGGGGTCCGGTGCCGACGAGGCCGCTTCCGGGGCGGCGGGTACGGCCTCCTCCGCGTCGGACAGCGGTGCCGGGCGGGCCGGCGCCGCGAGTGCGTCCGTGGCGCCCTCGGGCTCGGCCGCGTCCGCCGCCGCTGCGGGCGCCGGTGAGCAGGGTGCGCCGGAGTCGAAGACGGCTTCCGGAGGCCGGAGTTCAGGATGGCCCGTGGTGCCGCCGCCGGACCTGCCGCCGAGGCCGGTCCCCCGGGCGCCGCTCACCGACGTGGTGCCGCGGCGGACCCTGATGATCATCGTGGTGCTCGTGGTGCTCGCCGTGATCGGCGTCGTGCTCGCCATCGCGCTCAGCGGTGACGACAAGGGCTCGGAGGGGGCCTCCGGCAAGAGCGGCGGCAAGACCGTCGCCACGGCGTCGGACAGCGCGGACAGCAAGGGCGCGGACACCAAGGGCGACGCGAGCGACGGCACGCGCACGGACGGCACGGAGAGCCAGGCGGCGCCGTCCGGAGCCGCCTCGGACAGCAAGCCGGACGGCAAGGCGAGCGGTTCGCCGGACGAGGGCGGCACCGGCGGGAAGGGCACCGCCGCGGAGTCGACTCACCAGGGCAACCAGGGGTACTCGATCGGTCTGCCGAAGGGCTGGAAGTTCGGGTCCACGGGCGCGGCGGGCGACCGCTTCACCGGCCCCGGCGGGCAGAAGCTGCTCATCGCCTGGACGTCCACGCCCAAGGGCGACCCGGTGGCGGACTGGAAGAACCAGGAGCGCTACATGGTGCGCGCTCAGTACAGGAAGATCCGCATAGAGAAGGTGGACTACCGCGGCTGGAACGCGGCCGACTGGGAGTTCACCTACAGCGACGGCGGCACCAAGTACCGGACGATCGACCGGGGTTTCGTGGTCGACGACCGGCAGGGGTACGCGCTGATGTACACGGCGAAGGCGTCCGACTGGGACGGCGCGCTGCGCAAGGAGACGTGGCGGACCCTGACGAAGACGTTCGAACCCAAGTCCTGAGTATGAGGCCCCGGGGGTTTGGGGAGTGAGATCTGGTCATCCCGCCGTTGCGGGTTGCCTGCGGCACGTATCGTAAATATTTGCGGACCGTGCGCAGTCGGAGCGGGCCGTGGGGCGAACGGATGTGACCGACCGGGCTGCCGGGGGAGGCAACGTGGACGACTACGCGGGTCGGGTGCTGGCCGACCGCTACCGCCTGCCGCTGCCTCCGTCCGACGAGTACGAACTCACCGAGACCCGGGCCTTCGACACCTACAGCGGACAGGAAGTCCTGGTCCGGCAGATCCCGTTGCCCGAGGTGGTCGAGGCCGAGGTGCTCGACGCGGAGGGGCTGCCCGACGGTTTCACGGCCCGGGACGGCGGCGCGCGGCGGCCCGGCGGACGCGGTGGCACCCGGCGGCCCGCGGACCCGGTGGTGCGACGCGCGGTGGAGGCGGCGCAGGCAGCCGCGGCCATTCCCGACCACCCCCGCCTCGACCAGGTCTTCGACGTGTTCGCCGAAGGCGGCTCGCTGTGGATCGTCAGTGAGCTGGTGGCCGCGCGGCCGCTGGCGGCGCTGCTCGCCGAGAAACCGCTGACGCCGTACCGGGCGGCCGAGGTGGCCTCCGACGTGCTGATGGCCCTTCGGGTCCTGCATGCGCACGGCTGGGTGCACCGGAACATCACCGCGCGGACGGTGCTCGTCTGCGACGACGGCCGGGTGATGCTGACCGGGCTCGCGGTGGGTGCCGCCGAGGAGGCCCTGTGCGGATACGACCCGGTTCCGGACCCGGCCTTCGAGGAGTCCGGTCAGCCGTCGGGGCAGGAGGGCGGCGGGGCCGGGCCGGTCCGCGGCGCCGGCGCTCCCGGAGGTTCGGGGCCGGCCGGTGGCATCGGGGGCGCGGGTGATCCCGAGGCCGCGCGGCGCGCTGCCATAGAGGCCCGGGAAGCCAGGGGGCTGCCCTCGGCAGGAGGTGACTCCGCGAGCGGTGCACCGGTGGTGCCCGCGCGCGGACCGGTGGAGGGCGGCGGCGACCCACGAGCGGCGCGTGCCGGGGCGATCGCGGCCTACCGGGCGGGTGCCCGGGCCGCCGCACGGGTGCAGGAGGTTCAGCAGGGCGGGCGGGCAGCCCTGCCCGGTGCCCGGCCCGCCCCGGACGGCGACGCGGCTTCCTACGGCAGCGGATCGTCGCAGCCGCCGTACATCCCCGGGCAGGGCACGGCCCCTGGCGCCGTACCGCCGGGGCGGATCGCGGACCCCTACGGCGTGAGCGGCGGTCCACGGCCGGCCGCTTGGCATGGCGCCACGCCTCGCGGCACGACCGGTGGCGCTCCGGCGCCGCGCGGGGCGGAGCATGCGGCGCTCCCACCGGCCCCCGGGACCGCGGCCCAGGGCGAGTCCACCCGGTGGGACGACCTGGTAGCCGACACCCACGCCCCCCGGCGCGGTCCGGCCACGGCGCTGGCCGCCGAACGGGCGCGGCAGGCGCGGATGGCCGTGGTCGGGCCGGTGACCGAGCGCTGGGCGCCGGAGCAGGCCGGACCCGTGCACGAGAACTGGCAGTTGGCGGCGCCGATCGGCCCCGCGACCGACCTGTGGGCGCTCGGCGCGCTGCTCTTCAGGGCCGTACAGGGGCATGCGCCCTACCCGGAGGAGTCGACGGCCGAGCTGGTGCAGATGGTGTGCGCGGAACCGCCGGCTTACGCCGAGGAGTGCGGGCCGCTGCGGCCGGTCGTGGAGTCGCTGCTGCGCCAGGACCCCACCGAGCGCCTCGACTTCGAGGAAGTGCGGGGCTGGCTGCGCTCGCTGGTGCGCTCGGCGCCCGAGCCGGAGGCCGGGGTGCACGTCGTCCCGGCGCCGCCCGTGGACGCCCGCCGGCTGCCCGTCGTACGGCGCCGGGGGGAGCTGGTGCGCCGGCGCAAGGCAGGGCTGCCCGCGCATCACGGGCGGCACAAGCGGGCCAGGAAGGAGTCCGGTTCGCCGCGCCGCCTCGGCCGCACCCTGCTCCTGCTGGTCCTGCTCGCGATGGCCGCGGCGATCGCCTACGCCATGCTCTTCATGCCCAAGTCGGACAGTGAGGGCGCGGACGGCACGGACCGCACCGGTGCCGCCGGTGAGGTGAGTCAGGCGCCCGAGCCGGACGCCAGCAGCGAGCCGCGGCCCGAGCAGACCTCGCCCGAGCCGGGGAAGAGCCCCTCGTCGTCGGCCGGTACCACCGAGACGCAGACCACCGGGCCCGATGCCGGCGACGGTTTCACCCTGCGCAAGGACCCCGCGGGCTTCCAGGTCGCCGTCGCCAAGGGCTGGGGCCGCGCCGTGCGGGGCGGCAGCGGCCAGGTCGTCTACTCCAAGGGCGATTTCGAGCTCATCGTCGTACCGGGCCGGGACAGCGCGTCCGAGCACGGCCGGGATCCGATGGCCTACCAGAGGGAGAAGGAGCCGGAGTTGCAGCCGTACCGCGACTCCAGCTGGGCCACCTCCACCGGGCTGAAGACGATAGAGGTGGGCGGACGGACCATGGCCGAGGGGCAGTTCACCTGGACCGGCGGCGACGGCGGCGAGCTGTACGTCCGCAACCTCGCGATGCTGGTCGGGGGGCGCTACCACGTGGTCCAGGTGCGCGGCCCGGAGGCCGAACGGGACGAGGTGACCCGGCTCTACGAGCAGGCGGCGGCGACGTACAAGGCGACGAAGTGAGCGACCGGCGCGCCGCCTGTACGCCGCAGTTCACACTCTGGTTGCCTCCTGTCCCGGCAGGCGACAACCGTCACAGTGCGGTCACCGTGGTACCCCGCTTGTTCCCTGGGTGAGGGCGGGTCCTTACGCTGACCCTGTCAAGACCATTGCGGGGCAACGTGAATCAGATGCAGGGCCTGCTCGTCGCGGGCCGCTACCGGCTGGCCGAATCCATCGGCAGTGGCGGCATGGGCCGGGTCTGGCGTGCGCATGACGAGGTGCTGCACCGGGCGGTCGCCATCAAGGAGTTGACCGCCGCCCTCTACGTCTCCGAGAGCGAGCAGGCGATCCTGCTGGCGCGCACCCGGGCCGAGGCCAGGGCAGCCGCGCGGATCAACCACTCCGCGGTCGTCACGGTGCACGACGTGCTGGAACACGACGGCCGCCCCTGGATCGTGATGGAACTGGTCGAGGGCCGTTCCCTGGCCGACGCGGTCAAGGAGGAGGGGCGCGTCGAGCCGCGCGAGGCGGCGCGCATCGGCCTGTGGGTGCTGCGGGCCCTGCGCGCCGCGCACACCGCGGGCGTCCTGCACCGCGACATCAAGCCGGGCAACGTCCTGCTCGGCAGCGACCGGCGCGTGCTGCTCACGGACTTCGGCATCGCCCAGATCGAGGGCGACACGACCATCACCCGCACCGGAGAGGTCGTCGGCTCGGTCGACTACCTGGCGCCCGAGCGGGTGCGCGGCCACGACCCCGGCCCCTCCTCCGACCTGTGGGCACTCGGCGCGACGCTCTACACGGCCGTGGAGGGCCGCTCGCCCTTCCGCCGCACCACACCGCTCACCACCATGCAGGCCGTGGTCGAGGAGGAGGCCGCCGAGCTCCGGCACGCCGGTCCGCTCGCCCCCGTCATCACCGCCCTGCTGCGCAAGGATCCGGCCACCCGGCCCGACGTGCCCGAGGCCGAGCAGATGCTCGCCGAGGCGGCGGAGGGGCGGCGGCCGAACGGGGCGCAGGCGTACGTGCCGACGCAGTACGCGGGGACGACGCCGTACCGCGACCACCACAGCGGAACGGGCACGGCCACCGGCGGTACGGCCACCGGCACGACCGGCACGGGCTCGATCGGCACCGGCTCGGGGTCGCACACCGGGACGCCGCTCCCGCCCCTGGCCGGCAACCCGGCCGGGGGCACGTCCACGGCCGGAACTCCGCCCTACGGCCCCACCGTGGTCGGCCCCGCGGCGGGACAGCAGCCGACCGGTCCGGGCAGGCGCCGCCGGCTGCGCACCCTGGCCCTGGTGGTCGCGCTCGCGGCCATCATCGGCGGGGGCACGGCCGTGGTGCTCCAGCAGTGGAACGGACCGCAGCAGGGCGACGGATCCGGCTCGACGACGTCCACGAGCACGCAGGCGGCCGGCGGATCGGTTCCGGACAGCTGGATCCGCTACGAGGATCCCGTGGGGTTCAGCCTCTACCTGCCCAAGGGCTGGAAGCGCAAGCCCTTCGGCCCGCAGGGCGAGCTCAAGCAGATCGACTACTCGCCGGACGGCGGCCGGCACTTCGTCCGCATCGCCATCGACACCTCACCGGACTTCGCCGACGCCCGCTCCCACCAGGAGGACCTCGAGCAGCAGGTCCGGAGGCTGGTGAACTACAAGCGGGTGACCATGGAGGACAACACCTACCGGGACCGCAAGGGCTCGCTGTGGGAGTACACCTGGACGGCGCTGGCCAAGGATCCCCCCTACGTCGCCGGCCCGCGCCACGCCATCGAGGAGACGTACTTCTCGCGGGACGGCGTCGAGTACGCGATCTACATGTCCTCACCGCAAGAGGACTGGGCGAGGACGAGCAAGCAGTTCAAGTGGGTACTGCAGGGGTGGCAACAGCCCCGGTAGGCACACCGGCGTGCCGGGCGGCGACCGGATTTCGTGGGCGCCGTCGCCGTCTGCGGCATGATGGGGCGCATGGGGACCGAGGGAGCCGACTTCCGTGTGGTCGCGGGGCGTTATCGCCTGGAGGCAAGGCTCGGTCGCGGCGGCATGGCAGTGGTCTGGCGGGCGACCGACCAGCTCCTCGGCCGGAGCGTGGCCGTCAAGGAGCTCCCCTACGACGAGACGCTCTCCGCGGCGCAGGCGCGCCGGCAGCGGGACCGCACGTTGCGTGAGGCCCGGGCCGTGGCCCAGCTGAGCCACCCGCACATCATCGTCGTCCACGACGTCGTCGAGGACGGTGAACGTCCCTACATCGTCATGGAGCTGATCGAGGGCGGCTCCCTCGCCGACCGGCTCGCCCACCAGGGCCCGGTCGACGCCGCCGAAGCGGCCCGCATCGGCATCGCCCTGCTCGGCGCGCTGGGCGTCGCGCACGCGGCCGGGGTGCTGCACCGCGACCTCAAGCCGGACAACGTGCTGCTGGAGACCGGCACCGACCGCGTCGTCCTCACCGACTTCGGCATCGCCCAGGTCGCGGGCACCCCCACGCTCACCGAGAACGGAGCCTTCGTCGGCTCGCCCGAATACACCGCGCCGGAGCGGATGTCGGGGGTCAGGACCGGGCCCGAGTCCGACCTGTGGTCACTGGGCGCGCTGCTGTGTGCGGCCCTCAGCGGGGAGTCGCCGTTCCACCGCGACTCGCTGGGCGGCGTCCTGCACGCCGTCGTCGTGGGCGACATCCAGCCGCCCGCCCAGGCCGGACCGCTCCTGCCCGTCGTACGCGGTCTGCTGGAGCGCGATCCCGACCGGCGGCTGGACGCGGGCCGGGCCGAGCGGATGCTCCGGGCCTTCCGTGACACGGGCCGTATGCCGCCGATGCCGCCACCCGGATACGCGCCGACGGTGGGGGCCGCACCGCGCAGACGACCGCCGGATCTCCCCGTCCGGCAGCCCCCCGTGCCGCCGGTGGACCCGCGCGGTCCGCAGCAGCCGGAGGAACCCTTCCTCCGGCAGCCCGCGCGGCGCGCCCTCATCGCGGCGCTGCTGGTCGCGGCGATGGCGGGAGCCGGGGTGTCCGCGGCGGCGCTGCTCAGGGACGGGAGCGACGGGGACGTCGGCCCCGTCCCGACGAGCAGCGCACCGGCCACGCCGAAGACCCCGGCGACCCGGCAGGCCTCCCCGAGCACGTCCGCTCCCACCCCGTGACCGCCGGATCCGTACCGCACAGGCCCCCACGGTGCCGCAGCACACGTGCGGGGTGTGGGCCGGCGAGCGCGGCGATCAGCGGCCGGGGGACGCGGGCCGGTGAGCGCGGCGACGAGGACCCGGACATCGGCACGACCTGATTGCGCTGCTCCAACTCCCACGCAGACGCCCCGCGTCGACAAGAAAGCGTCCCGCGGGGTACTGATGGGGCATGAGCAACGACGGGGGCGGGACGGACGACGCCCGGGGCCGGACGGTCGGCGGGCGGTACCGGCTGATCGAGCGCATCGGCTCCGGCGGCACGGGCACCGTCTGGCGGGCCCTCGACGAACACGCGCAGCGTGAAGTCGCCGTCAGGCAACCCCGGTTGCCGGGCGGACCGGAGGACGAGAGCCACCGGCGGGCGGCCCACCGGCTCCACCGCGAGGCCCGGGCCGCCGCCCGCGTCGACCACCCCGCCGCCGTCACCATCCACGACGTGGTCGTCGAGCCGGAGCAGCGGGACGAACGCCCGGGCCCGGTCGGCCCCGACGAGCTCGACGCGGCCGAGGCGCTCGACGGGATGCCGTGGATCGTCATGGAGCTGGTCCACGGCGAGTCCCTGCGGGACAGGCTCCGGCGCGGTCCGGTCGACGTGCCCGAAGCCGCCCGGATCGGCCTCGCCGTCCTCGGTGCCCTGCGGGCGGCGCACTCCGTCGGCATCGTGCACCGGGACGTGAAGCCCGCCAACGTGCTGCTCGGTTCGGACCGGCGCGTGGTCGTCACCGACTTCGGCATCGGCCACGGGCAGGGTGAGGACCCCCGCACGGGGAGCGGGGAGTTCGCCGGCCCGCCGGAGTTCGTCGCGCCCGAGCGGATGTCGGACCGGATGGCCGGACCCGCGTCCGACCTGTGGTCCCTGGGCGCGCTGCTGTACGCGGCCGTGGAGGGCTCGTCCCCCTTCCTGCGGACCACGCCGGAGGCCACGCTCGCCGCGGTCCTCGCAGCCGAACCGCCCGAACCGACGCGGGCCGGTCCCCTCGGGCCGTTGATCGCCCGGCTGCTGGTGCCGGACCCGGAACGGCGACCGGACGCGGAGGAGGTGGCGAAGGAACTGGAGGCGGTGGCCGGACCGGCACGGACCGAGTCACCCCGGGCGGCCGAGCACACAGGGCACCACCCCGCCGACCGGACCGCACGACAGCCCGCGCCGGTGCGTGCCGCCCTGCTCGGTTCGACGCCTGCCGCGCCACTCGGTTCCACGCCGGCCGCGCGGCTCACTCCGGTGCCTGCCGCGGACTCCGACCCGCTCGCCCCGGTTTCTGCCGCGGACTCCGGCCTGCTCGCTTCGGTGTCTGACGCGGACTCCGGCCTGCTCGCCCCGGTTTCTGCCGCGGACTCCGGCCCGCCCGCTCCGGCGCCCGTCGCGGACTCCGGTCCCGTGCCCGCGGGGGTCGGGGTGGGCTCGGACGAGGCTGCGGGCGCCGGACCGGACGCCGCGCGACAGCACGACTCCATACCCCTCGCGCAGCAACACCCCCATCCCCCGGCACAGCAGGACCCACTGCCCCCGAAGCGCCAGAGCCTCCTTCGCCCCGGCCCCCTCGCCCTGCTCTCCGCGTTGCTCGCCGGTGGCATAGGGGCCGTCACCCAACTCACCGACACCAGCAGCGCGGAGAGTGCCGGACAGGCCGCCGACGTGAGTGACGCCTGGACCCCGCACGCCGAGCCGGACATGGCGGCGGTCCTCCATCTCCCCGGCCACTACCGGCCCCTGGGCCGGACCGGCGGCACGGCCGACCAGCCCCGCACCGCCCTCTACGGCGACGAGCCGACGGGCGCGATCCAGGTCCGCCTGCTCGTCTGGGACAAGGCCCCGGGCGCACCGATGGAGCAGGCCAGAACGCACGACGCCGGGGGACAAACCCGGTACACCCGCACCAGGGTCCAGGGCCACGAAGCCGCCCTCGCCGACACCGCCTACCGCCGGGGCGAGCTTTCCAGGCGGCTCATGCGGGCGGTCGTCCGGACCGACGACGACCGCATGTACGAGCTGCGCGTCGACATGCCCAGGGGCACACCGCAGGAGCAGGAAGGCACCTCGGTGTTCGAGGGGGCCCGGGAGCGGCTCGGGATCGTAAAAGGCTGAATCACACGCGTCCGCCACCGCACAACGTCCTGATCAGCACGTTTGTTGCCAGCAGTCACTGGCGTCGTGTGTGCAGTCGGTGAAGCCGTATTACCGACGGGTACCCAAAGCCTGCGTCGCGGCATACCCTGCGCCTCATGACGGACGCGCAGGCCGCCGAGAAGACGGCAGAGACCGGCACGGCTCAGGCCGGTACGAACCCCCTCGCCCCCGCCCCGGAGGGCGCCCGCACCGCCGCGGACGTGGTGACGCCCGAGCTGGTCGCCCAGCTCACCAAGGGCGTGATCGGCTCGGGCCGGACGGCCAACCACACGCCCTTCACCGGTGAGAAGCTGGCCGACCTCCCCGAGTCGACGCCCGAGGACGTCGCGCGGGCCTTCGAACTGGCCCGCACCGCCCAGAGCGTGTGGGCGCAGACCCCCGTACGGGAGCGTGCCGCCGTCCTGCTCCGCTTCCACGACCTGGTGCTGGAGCGCCAGGCCGAGGTGCTCGACCTGATCCAGCTGGAGACCGGCAAGGCCCGCCTGCACGCCCACGAGGAGGTCCAGGCCGTCGCGGTCGCCGCCCGGCACTACGGCCGCAAGGCCCCCGCCTACCTCCGCCCGAAGCGGCACGCAGGCGCCATGCCGACCCTCACCAAGGTCACCGAGCTGCGCCACGCACGTGGTGTCGTCGGCCAGATCGCCCCCTGGAACTACCCCCTGGAGCTGTCGGTCGGCGACGCGCTCCCGGCCTTCGCCGCGGGCAACGCCGTCGTCATGAAGCCGGACACGGAGACCTGCCTCACCGCCCTGTGGGCCCGTGACCTGCTCATCGAGGCCGGTCTGCCCGCCGACGTCTTCCAGGTCGTCCTGGGTGACGGCCCGGTCGTCGGCCCCGAGGTCGTCCGGCACGCCGACTACGTCTCCTTCACCGGCTCCACCCGCACCGGCCGCGAGGTCGCCCAGGGCGCCGCCGCCCGGCTGATCGGCGTCTCCCTCGAACTCGGCGGCAAGAACCCCATGCTGGTCCTGGAGGACGCCGACATCGAGAAGGCCGCGGCCGGCGCCGTCCGGGCCTGCTTCTCCTCGGCCGGCCAGCTCTGCATCTCCATCGAGCGGCTCTACGTCCACGAGTCGATCGCCGACGCCTTCCTGGAGCGCTTCGCCGCCCGCACGAAGGCGATGCGCCTCGGCACGTCCCTGGCGTACGGCGCCGACATGGGCTCCCTGGTCGGCGAGCGCCAGCTGGAGACGGTGACGCGGCACGTGGAGGAGGCGGTCGCCAAGGGCGCGAAGGTCGTCGCCGGCGGTGTGGCACGCCCGGACGTCGGCCCGTACTTCTTCGAGCCCACGATCCTCGACGGGGTCGTCACGGACATGTCCGTCTGCGGGGAGGAGACCTTCGGCCCCGTCGTCTCGGTCTACCGCTTCACCGACGAGGACGAGGTCGTCGAGCGCGCCAACGCCACGGCGTACGGCCTGAACGCCTCGGTGTGGACGAAGAGCGGCCGCCGCGGCCAGGAGGTCGCGGCCCGTCTGCGCACCGGCACGGTCAACATCAACGAGGGTTACGCACCCGCGTACGGCAGTGCCCAGTCGCCCATGGGCGGGATGAAGGACTCGGGCCTCGGCCGCCGCCACGGCTCCGAGGGCATCCTCAAGTACACCGAGGCCCAGACGGTCGCCCACCAGCGTGTCCTCCCCATGGCCCCGTCCCTGGGCATGGACGACGAGAAGTACGCCCAGTTCATGAGCCGCAGCCTCCGCCTCATGAAGGCATTCCGGTTCCGGTAGCCGACCTTCTTCCAGGGGCGCGGGGAACTGCGCGAACACCACTGACGGCCCGCACGGACACTCAAAGGGGAGACGGCACGTGCCTCAGGACGTTTACGACTACGACGTCATAGTCGTGGGCTCCGGCTTCGGCGGCTCGGTGACCGCCCTGCGCCTCACGGAGAAGGGCTACAAGGTCGGCGTCCTGGAGGCAGGCCGCCGCTTCACCCGCGAGTCCCTCCCGAAGAACTCCTGGGACCTCAGGAACTACCTCTGGGCCCCGAAACTCGGCATGTACGGCATCCAGCGCATCCATCTGCTGGGCAACGTCATGGTCCTGGCCGGCGCGGGCGTCGGCGGCGGCTCCCTCAACTACGCCAACACCCTGTACGTCCCGCCGAAGCCGTTCTTCGAGGATCCCCAGTGGCGTGACATCACCGACTGGCAGGACGAGCTGGCGCCGTACTACGACCAGGCCCGGCGCATGCTCGGGGTACGGCTCAACCCGACCATGACCCCCTCCGACGTCCATCTCAAGGCGGCGGCGGAGCGGATGGGGTGCGGCGACTCCTTCCACATGGCCCCGGTCGGCGTCTTCTTCGGCGACGGCGAGGACGCCGACGGCTCAGCGACGGCGAAACCGGGCCAGGAGGTGCCCGACCCGTACTTCGGCGGTGCGGGCCCGTCCCGCAAGGCCTGCTCGGAGTGCGGTGAGTGCATGACCGGCTGCCGGCACGGCGCGAAGAACACCCTCAACGAGAACTACCTGCACCTCGCCGAGAAGGCCGGTGCCGTCGTCCATCCCATGACGACGGTCGTCTCGGTCACCGACGACTCGCGCGGCGGCTACGCGGTGGCCACCCTGCCCACCGACGACCGCGGCAGGAAGAAGGGCCGCACCTTCACGGCCCGCCAAGTCGTCCTCGCCGCCGGCACCTACGGCACCCAGACCCTGCTGCACCGCATGAAGGCGGGCGGCCAGCTGCCGTACCTCTCGGACCGCCTGGGCGAGCTGACCCGCACCAACTCCGAGGCCCTGGTCGGCGCCCAGACCGACGACCGGCGCTACCGCAAGGCGCACGGCGCGCCGAAGGCCGACTTCACGCGGGGTGTGGCCATCACGTCCTCGATCCACCCCGACGCCGACACCCACATCGAGCCGGTCCGTTACGGCAAGGGCTCCAACTCGATGGGCGGCCTGTCCATCCTCCAGGTCCCCTACGCCGGGACGGACTCGGGCCCGTCACGGGTCCTGGGCTTCCTCGCCCACGCGGCGAAGCACCCCTTACTGGTGCTGCGCTCGCTGTCCATCCGCCGCTGGTCGGAGCGGACCATCATCGGCCTGGTGATGCAGTCGCTGGACAACTCCCTGACGACGTACCTGAAGCCGTCGGGAGCGGGCCGCGGCCTGCTCACCGCCCGGCAGGGCCATGGTGCCCCCAACCCCAAGCAGATCAGGGCCGCGACGGAGGGCGCGTCGGCACTGGCCGCCGAGATCAACGGCTTCGCGGGTTCCAACGTCGGGGAGCTGATGGGCACCCCGCTCACCGCCCACTTCCTGGGCGGCTGCCCCATCGCAGACTCCCGCGAGTCCGGCGTGATCGACCCGTACCACCGCCTCTTCGGCCACCCCGGGATCTCGGTCGTCGACGGCGCGGCGGTCTCCGCCAACCTGGGCGTCAACCCGTCCCTCACGATCACCGCCCAGGCCGAGCGGGCGATGTCGTACTGGCCCAACAAGGGCGAGTCCGACCCGCGCCCGAAGCAGGGCACGGCCTACGAGCGTCTCCAGCCCGTCGAGCCCAAGTCCCCGGCGGTCCCGGCCGAGGCGTTCGGCGCGCTGCGGCTGCCGTTCCTGGGGATGCCGGCGGTACCGCCGAGGAAATAACCCGACCCGGCACACAGAAGAGGGACCTGCACCCCCCTCCGAGCGCAGGTCCCTCTTCTGCTTGGTGCTTCGGCCTGGCGGCCGCTGTGGCTTACGCCTGGGCGCCGGCCTTGCGGCGACGGACCACGAAGATCGCGCCGGCACCGGCGACGACCGCGGCACCGCCGACGAGGCTGATCATCGGCAGGGCGGAGCTGGAGCCGGTCTCGGCGAGGCTGCCGGTGACCTCCGGCGTGTTGCCGCTCGGCTTCTCGTCGGTGACGGGCGCCTTGCCGCCTTCCTGCGGCTTGGTGCCGTCGGTGTCCGTACCGGCGGAGACGATCTGGAACTTGTACGACACGTCACCGAAGCCGGTGCACTCGTCGTCGTTGTCGCCGTAGATCGTCGCGCCGAGCGAGAAGCCGGAGCCGACCGGGGCGGACTTGCTGACGTTGAGGCGCAGCGGGATGCCGACCTCGTAGCCGGCCTTCAGCTCGTCGGTGTAGCCGACGTAACCGACCGCGTAGCCGCCCTCGTTGAGGTCGACCCAGGTCTTGTCCTGGGGGTCCCAGGCCTGGAGCCGGACCTGCTTGCTGGTGAACAGCTCCTCGCCGTTCTTGTCGGGGGAGGCCCCGGCGAAGAAGTCGAGGTCGTTCAGGGTGGAGTCGGAGTTGTTCAGCACGTTGAGCGAGAACTTGTGCCAGCCGCTGCCCGCCGCGATCTTGCCGGGCAGGCCGGTGATGCCGACGTCGACCTTGGTGTCCTCGCACACCGAGGGCTCGGGGTCCGGGGACTCCGACTCCTCCGGCTCGGAGGCGCTCGGCGACGGGGAGGACTCGCTCGCGGACGCGCTCGGCGAGCTCGACGTCTCGGGAGCGGACGCGCTCGCGGACGTGCTCGGAGCCGGCGTGGTGCTCGCGGCGGGCGTGGACTCGGAAGCGGAGGGCGAGGCCGACGTCTCGGGAGCGGACTCGCTCACGGACGTGCTCGGCGTAGGCGTGGTTTCGTCGGTCGCGTACGCGGCCGGTGCCGCGAGCAGTGCCACCGGGGCTATGACCGCCGTGGCGGCCGCTGCTGCCATGGCGCGGCGAAGCTTCATGAAGACCTCGGAGAGTCCGGCGTACCGCGGGATGCGGTACGAACGTTGGGGGAGGCCTCCGCGTGTGGGGCGCGGGAGTGGCCCGTGGTTCGGCAGGTTTGATCCGTGAAACCTGTGAATGGTTGTGCTGCCATTCACAGGATTTTTATGTGTGCTGAGTCACATCCAAGACCTTCTTGTGAAGGCGCTCGCCACCCGCTTAGATCTTGGGTTCGTGTCTGAGAAACCGTCCGGCGATTCGTCGTCGGCCTCCGGCCTCCCCGACGACGTCTGGGAGCAGTTCATCCGCGACACCGAGCGGGACATCCGTTCCTCCGCCCCGAAGGAGCCCTCCGCGCGGGCCCGCATGGTGACCGAGCGCCTGCGTGCACAGGACGCCCGGGGCGAGCAGCCTCCCGGGTGGCGTACCGGCCCGGCGTTGCAGGAGACGAACGGTCGCGCCACCCGCCGCCGCAAGCTGTGGGCCGTGCTCGGTGTGACCGTCGCGGCGGGCTTGGTGCTGGTCGCCCTGAAGCCGTCGGTGCTGCCCGGCGACCCCTTCGGCACCGGGGGGTCCGGGACCGCCGAGGCCTCACCCCTGCCCGCGGAGACGGCGGCGCCGACCGCCGCGCCCGGTGCGTCGGACCCGGAAACACCCACCCTGGACCGGCCGTTCGCCGGCTCCCCGGCCCTGCGCTGGGCCGACGGCGAGGCCGGCATCGTCCTGCCGGAGGCGAAGGCCGTGGGCGCGGTCCCCGCGGGCCGGGTGGAAGAGGCGCTGAAGCTGACCAAGAAGCTGCTCGTGGGCGCCAACCTCGACCCGAAGACCGTACGGGGCGCGCGCCCCGCTGCCGCGTTCTCCGTGCTCGACCCCAAGCAGCCCGAGCTCTTCGAGGACCTCGACACCGGGCTGCGCTCCCCGAGCAGGGAGCACGACCCGGTGACGCTGTTCAGCCGCTTCGACCCCGACGAGGTCCGGCCGGCCGGCGACGTGATCAAGGTCCGCGGGCGCATGACGTTCAAGAAGGGCACACAAGGGGGCGTGGCGGTGCGCGCCGACTACACCTTCGTCTACCCCGTCGTGCGGGCCGACGGCCCTCCCGAGGTCGCCCGCACCATCGTGCGCCGAGTTCTCGACGTCGAACTCGCCGACCCCGCCCGGTACCGGGTCACGCCGGGTCGGCTGCTGCTCGTGAAGTACGACCAGGAGATAGGCAACTCCTCCTGCGACGCCTACGACGGTTACCTGCACCCGGGGTTCCCGTCGAGCCGGTCCGCGGGCCCGGACCCGAGCGGCCCGGCGACGGACCCGTACGACCGGAGCAAGGACATCGACCACGGCGACGGTGGGCACTGCGGGAGGGTGACCCGCACCTGACCTCGCGCGACCCGGCCTGACCGGAGCCGGAGCTGACCGGACCCGGACCTGACCGGACCCGACCGGAGCCGGAGCTGACCGGACCCGGACCTGACCGGACCCGACTGGACCCGGACCTGACCTGACCCGGACCTGACCTGACCCGGACCTGGCCTGCCGGACGGTGACCGGCACCGGGGCAGAGCGAAGGGCCCCGCGGGGTGGAGCCGCGGGGCCCTTCTTCTCGTCAGCACCGACGTCAGGGCAGCGCCGGTGCCTGGAAGCGGCGCCGGGGGGTTGCGCCGCTGGTCCGTACCTCTGGCAGTGGGGCAATGCGGGTGTCCGCGGGGGGACTTGGGCTGTGTACGCATCGTGCTGGATGAACGCGGCGCCCGCAACCGTTTGACCCAGACTTGTGCATTTATGCAGGGTCCGCCGGTCGGCCCCGGGCGTCCCCGGGGCCGACCGTTCTCATGGGTGACCGGGCTGCTGTCCCCTGCCGTCCGGTCACTTCCCTGGAGCGAGGTCCCACGACGCACGGCACGATCCGTGCGTCTCATCGCCCCAGTGAGCCACGCGTGGTTCTTTCGGGCCCGCCCCTGGCTGGCACGGACAACGGGACAACGACGCGGTGCGGGGGGCGGTCACGCGCCGTACGGGTGAGAGAGGTGCGTACGTCTGTCCCTGGAACGGGGACCCGGTCCACTGGGGCTTCAGATCTTGCCGCGGCACAGCTCCAGCAGGGTCATCGCGAGCGCGGTGCCCGGCTTGCCCAGCGCGTCCCTGTAGTGACCGAGGACGTCCATCTCGCGGGAGAGATTCACACGCCGGCCGCCGGAGGCGATCCGTGCCTGCTGGATGACGGCCGAGACGGCCACCCGTTCCTGGATCAGGCCGATGATCCGGTCGTCGAGCGCGTCGATCCGCTCGCGCGCGCCGGTGATCACGTCGGCGGCCTCGGGGGTGCGGGCGCCGGTCACGTCGATGGCGGTCGTGGTGTCGGTGGCGGTCATAGGGGGCTCCTCGTCGTCGGGGGCCGCCCCGGGGCGACACGGCCCGGACGACGACAGGCGCCCCGGGCCTTGTCGGCCCGGGGCGCCTGGGAAGTCGCTCGTCAGTTGCTCAAGCAGCACGACCATGGCGTCCGGCGGGCCGGATGCCATAGGTAAAGACGAACGTCTGCTGCTGGAACATGCGGCCAAGTATGCACCCCGCCCCGGGGCCGTCCAAGCCGGTTCGCATCCTGAGACGGGGTGGTCGTCCGGTACACGGAAGGAGCCCGGCGGCCCCCCGGTAGAATCGGGTGGCACAAGACCCCCGCCCCACCGCCGGAAGGCACCCCGTGTCATCAGCGACTCCCGCTGCCAACGCCGCCGACACCGTCCTGGTCGTCGACTTCGGCGCGCAGTACGCCCAGCTCATCGCCCGTCGTGTCCGCGAGGCG
The DNA here is from genome assembly GCF_042262425.1 of Streptomyces sp. NPDC056373. Classification (NCBI taxonomy): domain Bacteria; kingdom Bacillati; phylum Actinomycetota; class Actinomycetes; order Kitasatosporales; family Streptomycetaceae; genus Streptomyces; species Streptomyces sp. NPDC056373. The sequence continues at coordinate 439,872 of NZ_JBHJPX010000001.1, read as the reverse complement.
CGGGTCTACAGCGAGATCGTGCCGAGCACCATGCCGGTCCGGGAGATGCTCGCCAAGAACCCCGCGGCGATCATCCTCTCCGGCGGTCCCTCGTCGGTCTACGCGGAGGGCGCGCCCAGCCTCGACCGCGAGATCTTCGAGGCCGGCGTCCCCGTCTTCGGCATGTGCTACGGCTTCCAGCTGATGGCCAGCGCCCTCGGCGGCACCGTCGACAACACCGGCGCCCGCGAGTACGGCCGCACCGACCTGCACGTCTCCAAGGTGTCCTCCACCCTCTTCGAGGGCACCCCCGCCGAGCAGCCCGTCTGGATGTCGCACGGCGACGCCTGCTCCGCCGCCCCCGAGGGCTTCTCCGTCACGGCCTCCACGGACGTCGTCCCGGTCGCCGCCTTCGAGAACGACGAGAAGAAGCTCTACGGCGTCCAGTACCACCCCGAGGTGATGCACTCCACCCACGGGCAGCAGGTTCTGGAGCACTTCCTGTACCGGGGCGCGGGCCTCACGCCGAACTGGACGACCGGCAGCGTCATCGAGGAGCAGGTCGCCGCGATCCGCGAGCAGGTCGGTGACCGGCGCGCCATCTGCGGCCTGTCCGGCGGCGTGGACTCCGCGGTCGCCGCGGCCCTCGTCCAGAAGGCCATCGGCTCCCAGCTGACCTGTGTGTACGTCGACCACGGCCTGATGCGCAAGGGTGAGACCGAGCAGGTCGAGAAGGACTTCGTGGCCGCGACCGGCGTGCAGCTGAAGGTCGTGGACGCCGAGGAGCGGTTCCTCAAGGCGCTGGCCGGGGTCTCCGACCCCGAGCAGAAGCGGAAGATCATCGGCCGCGAGTTCATCCGGGTCTTCGAGCAGGCGCAGCTGGAGATCCTCCAGGAGGAGGGCCCCGAGGTCGCCTTCCTCGTGCAGGGCACCCTCTACCCGGACATCGTCGAGTCCGGCGGCGGCACCGGCACGGCCAACATCAAGTCCCACCACAACGTGGGCGGCCTCCCCGACGACATCGAGTTCGAGCTCGTCGAGCCCCTGCGCCAGCTGTTCAAGGACGAGGTCCGCATGGTCGGCCAGGAGCTCGGCCTGCCGGACGAGATCGTCCAGCGCCAGCCGTTCCCCGGCCCCGGCCTCGGCATCCGCATCGTCGGCGAGGTCACCAAGGAGCGCCTGGACCTGCTGCGCGAGGCCGACGCCATCGCCCGCGAGGAGCTCACCGCGGCCGGCCTCGACCGGGACATCTGGCAGTGCCCGGTGGTCCTGCTCGCCGACGTCCGCAGTGTCGGCGTCCAGGGCGACGGCCGCACCTACGGCCACCCCATCGTGCTGCGCCCCGTCTCGTCCGAGGACGCCATGACGGCCGACTGGTCGCGCCTGCCGTACGAGGTCCTCGCCCGGATCTCCACGCGCATCACCAACGAGGTCAAGGACGTCAACCGGGTCGTCCTCGACGTGACCTCGAAGCCGCCGGGCACCATCGAGTGGGAGTGATCCCGGAGCCGGCTCCTACGTGCGCTTGATCGTGCGCAGGGCAGCGCCGGGCGTCCAGACCTGGACGACGAGGTACGTGTCGTCCTCGACGTAGGTCCTCACGACCTCCGTCAGCTCGGTGCGGAAGAGGTGGAACGGCTCCGGCGGTTCCACCTCTTCGACGTATCCGGCCTTGGTCTCCACGTCGTCGACCTCGACCGCCCGGCCGCTGATCCGGACGTCGCCGCCGCCCATGCCCGTGCCCTCCCCGGGGTTCGTCTGGAGCGCGAAGCGCGGGTCGCGGCGCAGGTCAAGGGCCTTGAGGGAGTCCGGCATCATGCCGAGCCACAGTTCGCCGTTCAGGAACCGCACCTCCAGCCCGCTGGTGCGGGGCGAGCCGTCCTTGCGGAGGGTGGCCAGGACGTGGTGCGTGCAGGCGCCGAATCGCTTCTCGACGGTGCCGGCCAGATCCGGTTCGGCCGCGGCGAAAGCCGCCCAGTTCGCTGTCATGGGAAGAGTGTCGCGCCGAATTCCGACATCTTTTGTCGGCTATTCGTGGGGTGTGGGAGCCAGGGGGCACACGCATGGGCACAGGGTGCTCACAGGGGCGCTCGTGGCATCTTCACGAACCGCTTCTGTTCTTCCCGGCCTCACGGACGGTAATTTCCGCCCGTACGCAGAACCACTGCTGGAGGACCTATGCACGGGCCCACGCCGCCCCTGCCCCTGCCCACCGACCGGCTGCGGTTCGCCATGCCGCCGATGCACGAGTCGGTCGAGGACGAGCGCAGGCACCGCAAGGAACGGCTCGCGGGCGCCCTGAGGATTTTCGGGCGGCTCGGCTTCGAGGACGGCGTCTCCGGGCACATCACCGCCCGCGACCCGGAGTTCACCGACTGCTTCTGGGTCAACCCGTTCGGGATGCCCTTCCGGCACGTCACCGTGAGCGACCTCGTGCTCGCCAACCAGGACGGTCAGGTCGTCGAGGGTGCCTACCACGTCAACCAGGCCGCCTTCACCGTGCACGCCCAGGTCCACGCCGCCCGGCCGGACGTGGTCGCCGTCGCGCACTGCCACTCGGTGCACGGCAGGGCGCTCGCGGCCCTCGGCGAACTCCTGGAGCCGATCACCCAGGAGAGCTGCGCCTTCTACGAGGACCACGCCCTCTACGACACGTACACCGGCGTCTCCGTCGACGCGGAGGAGGGGCGGCGCATCGCCGAGGTGCTCGGCTCCCGCAAGGCGCTCGTGCTGCGCAACCACGGGCTGCTGACCGTCGGTGACTCGGTGGACGCGGCGGCCTGGTGGTTCGTGTCGATGGAGCGCTCCTGCCAGGTGCAGCTGACGGCGCAGGCGGCCGGGCGGCCGGTCCGCATCGACCACCGGATGGCGGTCGCGACGCGGGAGCAGCTGGGCGGCGACCTGGTGGCGTGGATCAACTACCAGCCCATGTGGGAGGACGTCAGCCGCAGCGAACCGGGCCTGCTGGCCTAGAGGCCACTTCCTGTGGCGGGTCCGCGGTGGCGGATGAGGGCGCGGGCGGCGATGTCGGTCGCCCCCGCTCAGCCGGCCGACGTGTTCTGTGCCGCCTCGCGTGCTTCGGTGAGGGCTCGCTGCCTGACGCCGCCGAACAACTGGATCGTGGTGGCGGCCAGGACGTCGTCCCTGCCGATGGTCCGCACGTCCCCGCTGCGGACGGACAGGGCCAGAAGGGAATCATCGAGGGGCGGCGGCGAGGTCGGTTCGCCCGGTGTCTCCAGGATGACCGTACCGAATCGTTTGACCCCGCCCTCGCGGACGACCATGGCCGCGTCCCGGGCGAGGTCCGTCAGGAACGCGCTCGCGATTCCGTCCAGGTCGCGGACCGTCACCGGGACGGCCGCCGCCCCCTGGCTCCGCAGCAGCTTCCTGACCGCGGCCTCGAACCTGTGGGCGCCGGCCACGGCACTCGGTTTGCGTGACCTGCTGCGCCTGCCGTAGAACGTCGCGCTGTGGCCGTACCACTGGCTCCCCACCTCCAGCTCGACGTTCCGGCCGATCGCCGAGCGAAGGTCCCCGGGAACCAGCTTCCTCCGGGCCTCCTCCGCCGCCGCTCTCCTCGCCCCGTCGATGATCTCCGTCAGCACGGTCCGCGTCACCGCCGCGGCGGCCCACGCTGCCGACCGCGAGACGTGCAGCGGGCTCACGTCCCGGAACACCGCTTTCACGAGGGCAGGTTTGAACGGCGAGACATCCGTGACCGGGGCGGTCCCGGGGCCGGTGCGCTCAGGGTGTGCGGGCTGTGCCGTCATCGGAGAAGCGCTCCCTGCTGTCCGGGTTGTCAGAGGCCCACACTTCACCACGCAGGCCCGCTCCCTGGCAGCAGGTGCCGTCACACCGGATGATCCTCGGCTATAGGGGAACGCTCCCGGCGGCGTCAACAGGGCGCGCCGGACTTCACCCGTGTTGACCACGCCGAGCCGACGTGAACCGGTTGATGTAGGGCACAATTCGCTGTCGTCGCACGGGAGTTGCGCAGCGGCGTTTCCGGCATCCGGAAGGCCGGCGGTGGTTGGGTCGCGGGAAGGCGGGCGTCGGGCGTGGCGGTGCGAGAGGCGAGGCAGGGCGGCGCGGACGCGGGCGCCTGTGCCGCAAAGTACGCGGGTGGCCACGGCGGGGGCCGCCTCGCCGGCCACCCGGTCGGGTCCGGCGGCGCACACCAGGGCGGCTGTGCCTGCGGGGACTGCCCGCACGGGGCGCGAGAGGGGCACCGGCGGGCCGTGGCCGCGTTCCTGCGCCGACGGGACGAGTTCGCCGCCGGGCACGGACTGCCGGCCGCGGTGGCCCACTCCGCGTCGGCCTCACGCCAGTGGATCTCGGAGGAACTGGCCCAGTCCGCCGAGCAGGTCGCGGAGCGGGGGCGGGCCGAGGGGCAGGCCTGGCTGACCGGCCTGTGGCGGCGCACGGCGGGTGTGGTGGGCGCCGCCGTGGTGCTGTTGCTGCTCGGGCAGGCCCTCACCGCGGTCGGTGCGGGCTGGACGGCGGCGCGCACGGCCGGACTGGCCGCCGCGCTGGTGACGGCCCTGTCGCTGACCGCCGCGTCCTGGTTCCACCGGGCGAAGGGCGGGGTGCTGGCGCCCCTGATCGGTGAGGACAACCGGCTGTCCACCTCCCGTACGGTCGCCGCGGCGTGGGTGCTCTTCGTGGCCTACTCGGTGCTCGTCCTCGCGGGCCGGCTGGCCGCCGCCTCCCGGCAGGGGGAGCGGGACACGCTGCTGTCCGGGCTGGACATCGCCCGCGGCGCCGGGCTCGTGACCGTGCTCGCCGTGGTCTGCGGGATCGCCGTGCTCGTGCGGCGGGTGGTCGGGCTGCGGGTGCTGGGCCAGCGGCTGCAGAAGGTGCGCGCCGACCGGCCCCGGGCCGCCGACCTGCTGACCGACGACGCGGGGCGGGGCACCTTCGCCGACATCCAGTACGTCGCGATCAGCGCGGTCGCCCTGGTCTTCGCGGCGGTACGGCTGGCCAGGCACCCGGAGCAGCTGCCCGACCTGCCGTGGGGACTGGCGGTGGTGGTGCTGGTCTCGGGCGGGACCTACCTGGCGGGCAAGTACGCGGAGGGCGGTCGGCCGGTCATCCTCTCCGTGGTCCGGTCCCGGGAGGCCGGTGACCTGGACGGGCCGATCCGCACCGGGGACGACATCGAGATCCGCGGTGCGGGGTTCGTGCCGCCCGGGGCGCAGGGCGCCGACCGGCTGGCCCGGATGGTCGTGCGCGTGGGGGCGGTGCACGTCCACGTGCCGTTGGTGCCGGTGCCCGGCGGGTTTCGCAACCCCACGGACACGCTGCTGACCGTGCCGGTGCCGGCGGACGTGGAACCGGGGCGGGTGGAGGTGCAGGTGGTCACCGCGGCGGGGGTGGAGACGAACCGGTACGCGGTCGACGTGACGGAGTGAGAGCTGCTGCGGCCGGTGCGGCCGTGCGACCGTGCGGCCGGTGGGGCGGCGGGCGGCTCGGCCTGGCGGGGCAGCCGCGACCGCGCCCGCGTCCCTGAGGCACCCCGCCCCTGAGGCATCCCGCCCCTGAGGCATCCCGCCCCTGAGGCACCGCGCCCCTGAGGCATCCCGCCCCTGAGGCACCGCGCCCCCGAGGCACCCGGCCCCGGCAGGACGGCCTGAGCAGTTCGCCCATGATTGAGCGCGGCCCCGCCGCCGTACGTATCGTCTGTTGAGGGGGTCTCGGCACCGGCGGGCGAGAGGCGGCTAGCAGCGATGACGCACAGCATGCGAACGGACACGCACACCCCCCGTTTCGGCAACGGGGGAGGCTGGCGCGACAACGCCACCCGCTACGCCCTGCTGCCGCTGCGCATCTTCCTCGGCGTCACTTTCATCTACGCCGGCCTGGACAAACTCACCGACAGCGCCTTCATGAGGGACTCCGGTACCGGGTCGATCGGCGACATGATGCGGGCCGTACGCGACTCCTCCGCCATTCCCGCCCTGGTCGACCTCTCCCTGAAGAGCCCCGTCGGATTCGGCTACGCCATCGCCTTCGGGGAACTCGCCGTCGGTATCGGCACCCTGCTCGGCCTGCTCGCCCGTCTGGCCGCACTCGGCGGTGCGCTGATCTCCCTCAGCCTGTGGCTGACCGTGAGCTGGGCCTCCGACCCGTACTACTACGGCAACGACCTCGCCTACCTCATGGCCTGGACCCCGCTGATCCTGGCGGGTGCGCCCCTGCTGTCCCTCGACGCCGCGCTGCGGTCACGACGACGCAACCGCGGCGGCTACCAGTAGGGAGCCGCTCACCGTCAGGCCGGGTCCGCGCCCGTACGGCCTCCCCGACGGCGCCTGCGCACACGGCCCGTCAGGAGCGCCACGGCACCCGCCAGGCACAGCCCGCCCGTGACGAGGGGGAGCACCACGAACCACGGGGTCCGCCAGGCACCGCCCGCGTCACCGGCGTAGAGGACTCCCGCCACCACGAGGACGGTGCCGGCGACCAGCTTCCCGGGCTGGACCTCATGACGCAGCACGGGCCACCTCCGCCTGTCCCATGCCGACCTGGAGGTCCAGGTCGATGGTGCCGGACTTCTCGACGCCCCCGGCGGGGGAGAGGGTGATCCGCTTGTGCCGTCCCGGCTGCACGTCCACGTCCTTCGGGTCGTCGCCCGGCAGCTGGAGGTCACCGACGCCCACCTCCACGTCCAGCCGGACCGTCACGTCGTCGGGCACCACCACCCGGACCTTGCCCACGCCGACCTCCGCCCGCGTCGTGACCGTCTGCTTCCCGGACACGTCCAGCCTGCTGAGGTCCAGGGTGCCCACGCCGGTGCCCAGGTCGTAGCGCTGGCGTACGTCCGCCACGGCGGCGGGCTGCCAGGTGGTGCGCACCCAGTGCGTGTCGACGCTCTTGGGCAGGGCCGCCGCACCGGCCAGCAGACCGGCCGTGATGATCGCCAGGAAGACCGACCCCGCGCCGGTCCGGCCCAGGAAGGCACTGACGGCTATGCCCAGGCCGAGAACGGCGAGCGCGCAGGACAGCCCCGTCTGCAGACTGGTGCCGAGCGGACGGCCCTCCCAGGTGAGGCTCGTGCCCAGAGCTCCCGCGAGCAGGGCCAGCAGGAAGACCCAGCCGCCGATCCAGCGGGGGCCGCGCGGCCGGGGTGGCCGGGGGCGCTCGGCGGGTATCTCCTCGCGGGCGCGGGGCCGGACGCCGAGGCCGATGTTGACGGCTGCGGCGGCGTCCAGGTCGCGGGTGTCGCGCGGGCCCCACAGGTAGCCCGTGCCGCCGATGTGGGTGCCGTCCTTGACGATCGGGTCGCGCCACCAGGAAGGGGTGGTGAGGAACACCGGCGGCGCCTGGGGCTCCGGCGGGGCGTCCGCGACGGCCTGGGCGGCCAGGGGGTCGGGGCCGGGGGCGCCGCGCTGGCGCGACCAGTACCCGGCACCCGCGAGGACGAGGGACAGGACGACGGCGAAGGTCAGGACCCCGCCGTTGTTCAGCATCGTCAGGAACACCCCGCAGCCGACCAGTGCGAACAGCACGGCCGCCAGGGCCTGGCCGTCGACGCGGCCGGTGAGCAGCTTGCGGACCTCGTTCTCCTCCTCGTCGTACGGGACGAAGAGCCAGGCGAAGCCGTAGAAGATGAGACCCAGGCCGCCCGTGGCGGAGAGCACGGCGAGGGTGATGCGGAAGATCACCGGGTCCATGTCGCACTGCCGCCCGAGCCCGGCGCAGACACCGGCCAGGGTCTTGTGACGGCGGTCGCGGCGGAACGCGTGGGGAGGGCCGGCCGGGACGGCTTCGTCGGCGGGGGCGGCCGTACCGGGTGCTCCTTCCTGTCCCGCCGCGTCCGCGCGCCCGGGTGCGGAGCCCGCGGCGGGCGCGGCACCCTGCGGCCCTGCGCCCGGTGCGGGGCGCGGGCCGGAGCCGGGTCCCGGACCCGTCGCGGCGTGCTCGTGATCGGTCATGGGTCCATGGTGACGGGCGCGGCGCCCCGGCGGGAGTCGGAACGACCCTGGCCGGACCCTGATATCGGCCCTGAGAGGCGGCTCGGGAAGCGTTCGAGGGGCGGCCCGTGGAGATCAGGGGAGCCTCAGGGGCCGACCCTGATGCTCCCGCCTCCCGCACGTGTGACCATCAATGGCATGTCGGAAGCCGCAGCAGCGCCACTCGCCGAGCCGCGGCCGCCGCGCAAGCTCTACCGCAGCAGTGACGGACGCTGGCTCGGGGGCGTGGCGCGGGGCCTCGCCGGGCATCTCGGGCTGCCCGTGATCTGGGTGCGGCTCGTCTTCGTCGGCCTGTTCATGGCCGACGGCCTCGGCGCGCTGCTGTACGCCGCGTTCTGGTTCTTCGTCCCGCTCGGCGTCGGCGGGGTCGAGGCGCTCAAGCCTCCGTCGCCGGTGACCTCGGAGAGCTCGCCCGACGGCCGCCGCAGACGCGTCGCGCGCAGGCCCGACAAGGGCCAGATCGTGGCCCTGCTCCTCATGGTCGTGGTGGCCCTGGTCTTCGTGGGCAACGTGAACCTCAGCGGCGGGGCCCGGGCCTACCTCTGGCCGACCGTGCTCGTCGGCGCGGGCGTCGCCCTGGTCTGGCGGCAGGCGGACAACGCCCGCCGGGCGCGCTGGGCCGAGGTCGGCCGCCGCCGGCGCACGGTCACGCTGCTGCGCTCGGTGGGCGGGGTGCTGCTGGTGACGGCCGGCGTCTCCGGCATCTTCGTCCTCCAGGGCTCCGCGGCACACCTCGGTTCCGTCCTGCAGGCGGCCCTCGCGGTCCTCGTCGGGATAACGCTGCTCGCCGGGCCGTACCTGGTGCGCATGACCCAGGACCTCTCGGAAGAACGCCTGATGCGCATCCGTGCCCAGGAGCGCGCGGAGGTCGCCGCCCATGTGCACGACTCGGTGCTGCACACCCTGACCCTGATACAGCGCAACGCGGAGAACGCCGGCGAGGTCCGCCGCCTGGCCCGCGCCCAGGAACGCGACCTGCGCACCTGGCTCTACAAGCCCGAAGGCACCGGCAAGGACGAGGCCGACGAGCCCACCACCCTCGCCGACGCCGTCCGGCGCAACGCGGCCGAGGTGGAGGACAAGCACGGCGTGCCCATCGAGGTCGTGGTCGTGGGTGACTGCCCGCTCGACGAGCGGATCGCCGCGCAGATGCAGGCCGCGCGGGAAGCAATGGTGAACGCCGCCAAGTACGGTGGCGAGGGCGGCGCCGTGCAGGTCTTCGCCGAGGTCGAGGGGACGACGGTCTTCGTGTCCGTCCGGGACCGCGGCCCCGGCTTCGACCTCGATTCGATACCCGCCGACCGGATGGGTGTCAGAGAATCGATCATCGGCCGCATGGAGCGCAACGGCGGCACGGCGCGGCTGCGCGCGGTGCCGGACGGCGGCACGGAGGTCGAGCTGGAGATGGAGAGGGCGGAGAAGACGTCATGAGCGACCCGACCGAGGCGAACGGTACGGCGGGATCGGCGGAGGCGGCGGGGCCCGGGCAGGAGGGCGGCGGCCCCGGGCGTCATGTTCGCGTGGTCCTCGTCGACGACCACCGCATGTTCCGCACCGGCGTCCAGGCGGAGATCGGACAGACCGGGCAGACCGGTGTCGAGGTCGTCGGCGAGGCCGCGGACGTCGACCAGGCCGTCACGGTCATCACCGCGACCCGCCCCGAGGTGGTGCTCCTCGACGTGCACCTGCCGGGCGGGGGCGGCGTCGAAGTGCTGCGCCGCTGCGCCCCGTTGATGGGCGACGCCGAGCAGCCGGTCCGTTTCCTCGCGCTGTCCGTGTCGGACGCGGCGGAGGACGTGATCGGCGTGATCCGTGGCGGGGCCCGCGGCTACGTCACCAAGACGATCACCGGCACGGACCTGGTGAACTCCATCTTCCGTGTCCAGGAGGGCGACGCGGTCTTCTCCCCCCGGCTGGCCGGGTTCGTCCTGGACGCCTTCGCCTCCACGGACGCACCGCCCGTCGACGAGGACCTGGACCGCCTGACCCAGCGCGAGCGCGAGGTGCTGCGGCTCATTGCGCGGGGCTACGCGTACAAGGAGATCGCCAAGCAGCTGTACATCTCCGTCAAGACGGTCGAGTCGCATGTCTCGGCGGTCCTGCGCAAGCTCCAGCTGTCGAACCGGCACGAGCTGACGCGGTGGGCGACGGCTCGACGGCTGGTCTGACCTCGGCGCTCACACCACCCGCGTCGCCCCCGCGAACGGCATCTCGTCCAGCGGGGCGACACGCACCGGGGCGGAGGGGTTCGGCGCGTGGATCATGCGGCCGTTGCCCACGTAGATGCCGACATGGCTGATGCCGGCGTAGAAGAAGACCAGGTCGCCGGGGAGGAGTTCGGAGCGGGAGACGCGGCGGCCGGCGGCGATCTGGGAGTACGTCGTGCGGGGCAGGGAGACGCCGGCGGCGCGGTACGCGGCCTGGACGAGGCCCGAGCAGTCGAAGGCGTTCGGGCCGGTGGCGCCCCAGACGTAGGGGCTGCCGAGCTTCTGGTGGGCGTAGGAGACGGCGGCCGCCGCACGGGAGTCGGGCGCCGGGGACGAGGCGGAGCCGGGGGCTGCGAGAGCGTCCCGGGCGCCCGTCGCGCGCGAGGCGCGGTCCTGCGACAAGCCCAGCCGGGAACGTTCCTGCGCGTCCAGACGGGACAGCAGCTGCCGTGCCGAGCCCAGCTTGCCGGTGATCGTCTTCTTGTGCCGCTTCAGCTCCGCCTGCCGCGACTTCAGAGAGGTCAGCTCGATGCGGGCCGCCCCGCGCAGCTGCTCGATCTCCCGGAGCTGCCTGCGCACACCCGCGACGGCGGCGTTCTGCCGGGTGCCGGCCCGCTCGACGAACTCGGCGTTCTCCAGGTACCGGTCGGGATCGTCGGACAGGGCGAGCTGCACCGCCGGGTCGAGGCCGCCGGCGCGGTACTGCGCGGCGGCGACCGAGCCCAGGGCGTCTCGGGCGGAGTTGAGCCGCTCCTCCTTGCGGGCCGCCTCGTCCTGGAGGTCCTTCAGCCGCTGCCCGGCCGCGTCGGCCTTCTCCTTCGCGCCGTTGTACTTCTCGGTGGCGGCCTCCGCCTGCTGGTACAGCCGGTCCACCTTGGCCTTGACCTGGCCGGGTGTGAGCTGGGGCTCGGCGTGTCCGGTCCCGTCGAAGCCCGTCGCCGTCGCCGCGCCCGCGAGGGCGATCGTGGCGGCAGTACGGGCCTTGCCGCCACCCATTGCGCGCTGTCGGGGCTTGCGGTGCGCTGCCACCTGGAGGCCACGTCCTTTCCTCGACCGCCGGGGGATGTGTGCGGCCGCCGGGGGAGCGGACGGGCGGCCTGCGCGTCCGGCGACGGTCCGCACAGGGGGAGCGGGCACGCCGCCGGACTTTTTCGGCGGTGGTGTCCGACTGCCGCCCCTGGCCCGGGCGGCGGTGGGGAGCCGGGCACCTGGTGGAGGACGCTAAGCGTCGCCGTGGTGGGCCGGGGGTGGGTGTGCGGAAGTGTCGGGAGAGGACCGGCGGTGACCGTATGCGACCGTGGCCCGCCCTCGGCGCCGTCTGCTCAACTCAGCGTGATGACCGATGCGTCGAATCGTGAGCGAGTGACCGTGATCGGGTGCTATGAGGTGCATTTGTGCACCCCTGGGCCGGTGTCGGGTGGCCTCGGAGCCCCTGATTAGGCTCCGGCCTCATGGACGTACTCATCCACCTCTTCGTCGGCCTCCACATCATCGGCATCGCCTCGCTCCTGGGCGGCTTCCTCACCCAGATGAAGGCGATGGGCGCGGGTACCGCCCGCTTCACCCCCGCGATGCTGCACGGCGCGCTCACGATGCTGGTCACCGGTGTGATCCTGGTCGGCCTGAACCAGGCCGACGACCAGACGGTGAACAACATCAAGATCGGCGTGAAGCTGGCCCTGCTGATCGTGATCCTCGGCCTCGTCTATGTGAAGCGGGACGACGAGAAGGTGGACAAGGGTCTCTTCGGCCTGGTCGGGCTGCTGACCACGGCGAACATCTTCATCGCCGTGCTCTGGACCTGACCGGCAAGCGCCGGGTGCCGGCCCGGGCGGAGGCGAGAGCCCAGGTGGTGCACCCGAGCCAGACGGCCACCGCGATCCACAGCAGCACCTCCCCGGCCACCTCGAGCCAGGGGACGTCGAGAGCGGCGGCGACCGCGAGGGTGGCCGCCGCCGTCACGACCGCGGCGAACACGGTCGCCCAGCGCCGCACGTCGTAGTGGTGCCGGGGCCAGAACAGCTCGGCGAGGAACAGGGCCACACAGGCGATCAGCGCGAGCACGAGCAGTGTGACGGTGGTCGTGCGCAGGGTGTCGGCGTTCTCCTCGTTCCACAGGTACAGGCGCGCGCTGTCGGCGCCGAGGACTTTCGCCCCGGCCAGTGCGGAGACGGCGAGGGCGCCGGCCGCGAGCCAGTGGTCCCCGCGCCCCTCCTCCACCTGCCGCGGCTGGAAGCGGAACAGGGCGAAGCAGTAGAGCGCGAGCCCGAGCCAGAACAGCACCAGGGCCGCGTGGGCGAGCCAGGCCACCGCGTCGGCCGCGGCGAGCGTGGCGCCGAGCACGGCGAGCCCCTGGGTGGCCACGCAGCGCAGGAACACGGTTCCGCGCCGCCCCTCGGCCTCCGCGGTGAGGAGCACCGCCCAGAGCACCATGGCGAGCGCCAGCAGCGCCTCGGCCACGGGCTGCTGCCCGGCCGCGGAGAAGCCCGTGCCCAGGATGGCGGTCGCCGCGACGGTGGTGAGCGCGGCCGGGGTCTCCACCCGCCACTCGCCGTGCGTCCGCTGGACGAGGCCCGCGGCCGCCGCCAGCCAGGCCGCGCAGGCCAGGGCCAGGGCGATACGGGAGGGGATCGCGTACCCAGCGGAGTCGAGGCCGGCCGACACGATGCCGGTCGCCAGCGCATACGTCGCCCACCAGGCGGCGAACGGGGAGGGACCGGACATGGTGCCGATGCTAGAGAGCGGCGCACGCCTCACGAGAGGGGCACGCGCGCGTGCCCCTCAAAAACGTGACGCGACCGGCCCTGAGGCCTCACTCAGGCGGGGCGCACCACGCTGTGGATCGCCGACTCGCCGTCGTAGTAGATCGACTCCTCGCGCACGTACGTGCCGGGCTTCGGCGCGTGGATCATCATGCCGTTGCCGATGTAGATCCCGACGTGGGTGACGTCGTCGTAGAAGAAGACCAGGTCACCGGGTCGGGCCTGGGAGAGCGGGACCGTGGTGCCCGCGTCGACCTGGTCGTACGTCGTACGGGGCAGGGTGACGCCCGCGGCCTTCCAGGCGGCCTGGGTGAGGCCCGAGCAGTCGTATGAGCCGGGTCCGACGGCGCCCCACACGTACGGCTTGCCGATCTGGGCGCGGGCGAAGGCGAGCGCCTTGTCGGCCTTGGTGGCGTACGAGGAGTCGGCCGGGGCGGTCGAGGAGGGCGAGCCGGAACCCGAGGAGCCGGAGGAGCCGGACGAGGCCGAGCCGCCGTCCTGCTGCCGGGCGGCCTCCTCCTGCGCCTGCTGCTGCGCGGCCTGCTGCCGGGCCAGTTCGTCGGCCTTGCGGGCGGCCTCCGCCCGCTTCTCCTTCTCGATCGCCGCGAGCCGGGCCTTCTCCTCGGCGGTCAGTTTCGACATCAGCTCGCGGGCGTCGGCGAGCTTGCGCTGGACGGTGGCCTTGGCCGTCTTCAGGCCGTCCTGCGAGTCGGTGAGCGTCTCGAGGCTCTCGGTGGCCTCCTGGCGCTTCTTCATCGTCTCGGACTGCTGCGTGACGTAGTCGTCGACCGCGACCTTCTGACGGCCGGTCATCCGGTCCATCAGCTGGGTCTGGTCGAAGTAGTCCTGCGGGGTGTCCGCGAGCAGGAACGTCGCGGTGTCCGGGGCGGCGGCACCGGTGCGGTACTGGGCGGAGGCGAAGGAACCCAGTTCCTCGCGCGCCTCGTTGAGTTTCTGGGTGCGCTGGGCGACGTCGTCGAGGAGGGTGTCGACCTGCTTGCGCTGTTTGGCGGTCTTCTCCTTGGCCGCGTTGTACTTGTCGGTCGCCGACTCGGCCTGGCGGTACAGGTCGTCGACCTTCTTCTCGACTTCCTCCAGGCTGGGCTTGTCGTCGGCCTCGGGGGCGGCGTTGGCCGACTGGGACAGCAGGGCCACGGAGGTGAGGGCCGCCGTTGCGAGGGCGGGGGTCCGTATGCCTGCCATGCGCGTACCCGTAGGACGCGACTTGCGGTGCGACGCCAAGGGAGGCGACTCCTTCCATGTTCCGCCTACCGGGTTAGCTGTCGGGTTCGGGCGGGTGGTTCGGAAGGTTTGCCCTACGGCCTTCTCCGCACAGGGAGTCGGGCCGATTCACCCCAGGTTCACGGTTGGGTCCCCGGCTCCGGCTGCCGCTGCGGCACACCGGACTCGGCGGAGGCCGCGCGGCCCGGCGACGTTCGCCGGTGGGGGTCATGCGGCCTGGTCGCACCGTAGCCAACTCGTGTGGTCCGTGTGAAGGTTGATGGGTGATATGCCCGATACATTTTCGTGACCTTATTCCTGAGCGTTGCCGAGAGTGAACGATCAAGGGGGATTGGTCAGGGAAAATCCGTACATGCCGGCTGTGTAGCAGGGCGTGATCGCGCCGTCATGGAGGGCGACAACGCGCCGCCGGGCGGTCGGCGGGACCCGGGCGCGCGGCGATGTTCTCAGGGCGGCGGCGGGCTGTCAGTGGGGCGCCCTAGACTCGGAGAGCGATGAGCAGCCTCTTTGACGACAGCTTCCTGGCGAACCTCCAGGCCCAGCGGGGCCCCGCGGACGAGCCCCCGCCGCCGCCCGAGGACGATCACGTTCCGGAGCCGATCCCGGACGATCTGTTCGGCGGGAAGTTCGACGTGCCCCCGGACCGGGACGCCTACTACCGCGACGGCGCCCCCCGCCCGGTGATCGACTCCGCCGCGCTGCTGGAAGGGCTGAACGACAACCAGCGCGCCGCCGTCGTCCACTCCGGCTCCCCGCTGCTCATCGTGGCCGGTGCCGGCTCCGGCAAGACCCGTGTGCTCACGCACCGCATCGCCCACCTGCTCGCCGAGCGGGACGTGCACCCGGGCCAGATCCTCGCGATCACCTTCACCAACAAGGCCGCCGGCGAGATGAAGGAGCGCGTCGAGCAGCTCGTCGGCCCGCGCGCCAACGCCATGTGGGTCATGACCTTCCACAGCGCGTGCGTGCGCATCCTCAGGCGCGAGAGCAAGAAGCTCGGCTTCACCTCGTCCTTCTCGATCTACGACGCCGCCGACTCCAAGCGCCTGATGGCCCTGGTCTGCCGCGACCTGGACCTCGACCCCAAGCGCTTCCCGCCGAAGTCCTTCAGTGCCAAGATCAGCAACCTGAAGAACGAGCTGATCGACGAGGAGGACTTCGCCGCCCAGGCCACCGACGGTTTCGAGAAGACCCTCGCCCAGGCCTACGCGATGTACCAGTCGCGGCTGCGCGAGGCGAACGCCCTCGACTTCGACGACCTGATCATGACGACGGTCAACCTGCTGCGCGCCTTCCCGGACGTCGCCGAGCACTACCGCCGCCGCTTCCGGCACGTCCTGGTCGACGAGTACCAGGACACCAACCACGCCCAGTACGCTCTGGTCCGCGAGCTCGTCGGCACCTTCGAGCACCCCGTCGACGTCCCGCCCGAGGCGGAGGTCCCGCCTGCCGAGCTGTGCGTGGTGGGCGACGCCGACCAGTCGATCTACGCCTTCCGCGGCGCGACGATCCGCAACATCCTCCAGTTCGAGGAGGACTACCCGGACGCCACGACGATCCTGCTCGAGCAGAACTACCGCTCCACACAGACGATCCTCAGCGCCGCCAACGCCGTCATCGAGCGCAACGAGTCCCGCCGCCCCAAGAACCTGTGGACCAACGCGGGCACGGGCGCGCAGATCACCGGCTACGTCGCCGACACCGAGCACGACGAGGCGCAGTTCGTCGCCGACGAGATAGACCGCCTCACCGACGCGGGCAAGGCCAAGGCCGGCGACGTCGCCGTCTTCTACCGCACCAATGCCCAGTCCCGTGTCTTCGAAGAGATCTTCATCCGCGTCGGCCTGCCCTACAAGGTCGTCGGCGGCGTCCGCTTCTACGAGCGCAAGGAGGTCCGGGACGTCCTGGCCTACCTGCGCGTGCTGTCCAATCCCGAGGACTCGGTGCCGCTGCGCCGGATCCTCAACGTCCCGAAGCGGGGCATCGGCGACCGCGCCGAGGCGATGATCGACGCCCTGTCCCAGCGGGAGAAGATCAGCTTCCCGCAGGCCCTGAAGCGCGTCGACGAGGCGTACGGCATGGCCGCGCGCTCCACCAACGCCGTCAAGCGGTTCAACACGCTGATGGAGGACCTGCGCACCATCGTCGAGGCCGGCGCCGGGCCGGCCACGGTGCTGGAGGCCGTACTGGAACGCACCGGGTACCTCGCCGAGCTCCAGGCCTCCACCGACCCGCAGGACGAGACCCGGATCGAGAACCTCCAGGAACTCGCGGCCGTCGCCATGGAGTTCGAGCAGGAGCGCGGTGAGGACGAGCAGGCCTCGCTGTCCGACTTCCTCGAGCAGGTCGCGCTGGTCGCCGACTCCGACCAGATTCCCGACGAGGAGGACGGCGACGGCGTCATCACCCTGATGACCCTGCACACCGCCAAGGGCCTGGAGTTCCCGGTCGTCTTCCTGACCGGCATGGAGGACGGCGTCTTCCCGCACATGCGCGCCCTCGGCCAGACCAAGGAGCTGGAGGAGGAGCGGCGCCTGGCCTACGTCGGCATCACCCGCGCGCGGGAGCGGCTGTACCTGACCCGGTCCACGCTGCGCAGCGCCTGGGGCCAGCCGTCGTACAACCCGCCCTCCCGCTTCCTGGAGGAGATCCCGCCCACCCACGTGGAGTGGAAGCGGACGGGAGCGACCGCGCCCGCGTCCTCCGGGCCGGTCTCGGCTGTGGCGGCCTCGCTGTCGTCGTCCCGCTCGCGCTCGTCGGCGTCGGGTGCCTCCGGTTTCGCCACGCGCCGTACTTCCGAGAAGCCGGTGGTGTCGCTGGCGGTCGGGGACCGCGTCACGCACGACCAGTTCGGGCTCGGGACCGTCGTCGGGGTCAAGGGCACGGGCGGCAACGCCGAGGCGACGATCGACTTCGGCGACACCAAGCCGAAGCGGCTGCTGCTGCGGTACGCGCCGGTGGAGAAGCTGTAGTCCGCCGGTGAGGTGAGCCCGCGTGCCCCTGCTCGTTCGACGGGCGAGGGCTCGCGGGATTGCGTCGTTCGACGTAGGGGGCTGCAGCGGCGTATGTCAGGCGACGGGCGAAGGATGCCGGGGCGTTGGGCCGGACGACGGGCGGGGCTGCTGCCGGAGTGTTACGTCGGGTCGATGCCGTGGCTGCGCAGCCACGGGAGCGGGTCGATCGCCGAGCCGCCGCCCGGGCGCACCTCGAAGTGCAGGTGCGGACCGGTGGAGTTGCCGGAGTTGCCGGAGCGGGCGATCGGATCGCCGGCCTTCACGGTCGTACCCGAGGGCACCGTGTAGGTGGAGAGGTGGCAGTACCACGTCTCCGTGCCGTCCTTCGCGGTCAGGATCAGCATGTTGCCGTACGCGCTGTTCCACTGGGTGCGCACGGTGCCGTCGGTCGCGGCCATGACGGTCGTGCCGTACGAGACGGGGAAGTCGATGCCGGTGTGCAGGGACATCCAGTTGATGCCGGACTGGCCGTAGGTGGCGCTGAGTCCGTGCCGCGCCACCGGCAGGGCGAACTTGGGGCGCAGCCGCTCCTTGCGGGCCGCCTCCTCCGCCGCCCGCTTCTTCTCGGCGACCTGCTGGGCCTTGAGGTCGATGCGCTCCTGCGTGCGGCTGGCCCGGTCGGCGAAGTCGTCGGCGCCGGCGGACAGGCTCTGCAGCTGCGTGTCCAGCTTGTTGTTGGCCGCGGCCGGCTTGACCGGCTGCGCGTCCGCCGCGGTCGTCTGCGCCTCGGCGGCGCTGTCGTCGGTGAAGGTGCCGACGGAGGCGGCGGCGATCCCGGCGACACCCATCACGCACGCGGAGGGCACCGCGATGGTCATCAGCGCCGAGCGCTTGGGGGGCGTGCGGCGGCGGGAGCGGGAGCCGGCACGCGAGGCCGCCCGTGAGGACGGGGCCGGAGTGACGTCCTCCTGGCCGTCCAGCAGCGGGGCGACGACGGGCAGTTCGCCGGTGGCGG
Organism: Streptomyces sp. NPDC056373; assembly: GCF_042262425.1. Classification (NCBI taxonomy): domain Bacteria; kingdom Bacillati; phylum Actinomycetota; class Actinomycetes; order Kitasatosporales; family Streptomycetaceae; genus Streptomyces; species Streptomyces sp. NPDC056373. Next base: position 421,743 of record NZ_JBHJPX010000001.1, on the reverse strand, counting down.
TCGGCTCACCGCCGTCCGCGGCGGGGTCGCGGTAGTCCGTCCCGGCGGATTCGTCGTACGTGACCTGGTCGAAGGTCGCGGTCTCGAGCTGGTCGAACGCCGCGGTCTCGTGCTGCTCGAAGGTTTCGGCAGGGTGCTCGTAGGCGTCGGGAACGGGGGCGGCGGTGCCGTCGGAGTTCCACTGCGTCGCGTCGTAGGCGCCCGTGTCGAAGGTCTGCGTGCCCCACTCCCACTGCTGGGTGTGGTCGGCCGGGTTGCCGGACTGGTCGGGCTGGAGCCAGGCGCCGGTCTCCCACTGCCCGGTGGCCTCCGGGGACGGGGCCTGGGACGGGACGGCCGGCATCAACTGCTGCTCGGCCGTCCAGGAGGTCGTGTCGTAGACACCGGTGTCGTAGGCGGCGTGGTGCTGGGCCGCGTACGCGTCGTAGTGCACGTTCTCGTGCGTGCCCGTGGGCCAGTGGCCGGTGTCGTACGTACCCGGGTCGTGGCCGCTGCCCGGCATGTCGCCGAAGAGGGGGTCGGTCGCGAAAGTCGCGGTGGTGTGCCCGGTGGCGTCGAACCCGCTGCCGTGGGTACCGGTCGCGGCGGCACCGGTGGCGTCGAATCCGGTGGCGGTGTAGTCGCCGTACGTGGTGAAGTCGCCGTACTGGGCTTCCTGGGTGTTGTACGACGCGTAGTGCGCGGAGGCGGCGTCGGAAGCCGGAGCCGGGGGCATGGTCCCCGACGGGTGACGGTCGTTCACCAACTTCTCTTTCGCCTCGACAACAGGGGCTGCCAGAGCAGTGCGGCGACTGTACCCGGCGGTACGCGGGCACGACAATCTTCGGCAGGTTTCGCGCGCGCAGGAAACGGGCATTCGGCCGTGTTTTGGCGGACGGCGGGCACGGGTTTGGCCCTGTGTTCGAAGTTTGTTCGAGGTTGATCGGTGTGGCGGCGTCGGCTGATCGCTGTATGACGAGTCTCAGGCGACTGTCAGATCGTCGGTGTGTTCGGCGGACGGTTCACCCGGGAGGGCCGTGTCGAGAACCTGCCGTACGCCGTTGGCGACGGCGGGGTGCACGGGCAGGGCGAGATGGCCGATGCCGGTCACGCGCACGTTCTGCGCCATCAGATCCGGATGGTCGATGCAGGCCGTCTCCAGCGGGTCCATCACATGGTCCAGGTCGCTCCAGAAGCTGACGAAGTGCGTACGGCAGTCAGGGGCGGGCGCGGTGAGCTCCTCGAGCAACGGTGAGCCGGGGCGCATCTGGCGCACGATGGGGTGCGCGTTCGCGAAGGGCACCACTCGGGTTCCCGAGTGCGGCGTGCCGAGCGTGACAAGGGTCCGCACATGCCTGTCGCCGCCGAGGCACTGCACGTAGTAACGCGCTATCAGGCCGCCCAGGCTGTGCCCGACGATGTCGATCTGCCCGGCACCCGTGCGCTCGCAGATCTCCTCGACGCGCCGGCCGAGCAGTTCGGCGGCGGCGCGTATGTCGCAGGTCAGTGGCGAGTAGTTGAGGGACTCGATCTGTCGCCTGCCGTGCTGGGCGAGGCTGCGGCGCAGCAGGACGAAGACCGAGCGGTTGTCGATGAAGCCGTGCAGCAGGAGGACCGGTGGCTTGGCCTGCGTGGGCAGTTGAGCGGCGCCGTCCGCGGGCGGCGCCGGGACGGGGGCGCGCCGCTCCTGGGTGATGCCGGACGGATAGAGGAGGAGATGCCCGGCCAGGATCGCGATCTCCAGTGCGGTGGCCTTCAGGAGAGCCAGGGAGACTCTCGCCGGCAGGACCGGCAGCAGGCGCTCGCAGAGCGGCAGAAAGGGCAGAGCAGCCCTGGTGACCTTCATGGCCGACCTCCTGTCGGCACGCGGCAGGACGGCTCCGCCCCCCGTGTGCCCTCGTGGAAAGCAGCTGCGAAGACGGTCGGCCGTGACCGCGAGAGCGGCGTGAGCCGCGTGAGCTGCGGGGGCAGAGCGCGGCGTGTGGCGTGTGTGACGCCGGTGGTGCGACGGGGGTCCCCGATCGGTGGGGTGACGAGGTTCCCCGCCGGTGCGCCGTGTCTGCCTTGCGTGCTGTGTGTGCGGTGCTTGCCCTGCGTGCCTTCGCCGAGGCGCCCTGCCGCCGCGGTGTCTGGTCGACGCGGCGGGACGGCAACCTCGATGCGACTCCCCTTGCGCTTGTCCCATCGTGTGATTTCCCCCTCGGTATCCACCGCGAAACTGCCGGTTACGGGATCCTGGAGATAACGTTCGTTCACTTGCCCGGACGGTTCGGGGTGGGGTGTCCGTGCGGTGCGGCGTGTACGGCTTGCCCGATGTGTGCGGTACTTGTCGGTACGGATGGATGTAGTCGCTTCATGGAGGCAGTGATGGGTGTGGCAGCCGGTCCGATCCGCGTGGTGGTGGCCAAGCCGGGGCTCGACGGCCACGATCGCGGGGCCAAGGTGATCGCGCGGGCCCTGCGCGACGCCGGTATGGAGGTCATCTACACCGGCCTCCACCAGACTCCGGAGCAGATCGTCGACACGGCGATCCAGGAGGACGCCGACGCGATCGGGCTGTCCATCCTCTCCGGAGCGCACAACACCCTCTTCGGGGCGGTGATCGATCTGCTCAGGGAGCGGGACGCGGAGGACATCCTGGTCTTCGGCGGCGGGATCATCCCCGAGGCGGACATCCCGCTGCTCAAGGAGAAGGGCGTCGCGGAGATCTTCACGCCCGGCGCGACGACCGCGTCCATCGTGGACTGGGTCCGTACGAACGCCCGCCAGCCCGCACAGGCGTAGGCCTCCGGCGGACCGGCTCGGACGTCCCCGTCCGGCCGGGGGCGGCCCGGGGGGCTGGTTCGGCGGTGGTGCGGCAGTGGCTGCCGCCGGTGACCGTCCCGGCCGCCGGCCTGCTCGGCGGTGACCGGCCGCGCGAGGGAACCCGTCGCCGGCTTCCTCAGGGCGCCCGGAGGCGGGGATGCGCCCGTAGCCGGTCGGGCGCCCGTGGGCGGGGGTGGCTTCGCGTGCTTCGCCGGATGCCGCGTGGGCTCCGTCGGCCGGAGGGATGTCGCGCCCGTCGCCACGTACGGGAGCGCGAGTCAGGCCGCTGCGAGCTCCTCGGTCATCGCCGCGCGCAGACGCAAGGTCGTGACCAGGCGCTGGAAGGCCTCCGCCCAGTAGCCGCCGGCTCCCGGAGAGGCGTTCTCCGGTTCGTCGGGCACGGCCAGCAGGGCGTCGAGCCGGGCGGCCTCGGACGGGTCCAGGCACCGCTCGGCCAGTCCCATCACTCCGCTGAAACTCCATGGATAACTCCCCGCGTCCCGAGCGATGTTGAGGGCGTCCACCACGGCCCGGCCGAGCGGCGGCCCCCAGGGCACCACGCACACCCCGAGCAACTGGAAGGCTTCGGACAGGCCGTGCGTGCCGATGAAGCCGGCCACCCATTCGGCCCGTTCGGTGGCGCCCAGCGTGCCCAGCAGCTTGGCTCGTTCGGCCAGGGACACGGCACCCGGACCGCCCGCTTCCGGCGCCGAAGGATCGCCGAGCAGCGCGCGTGACCACTCGGCGTCCCGCTGGCGTACCGCCGCCCGGCACCACGCCGCGTGCAGTTCGCCCTGCCAGTCGTCCGCCACCGGCAGCGCCACGATCTCCCGGGGCGTGCGGCCGCCGAGCCGCCGCGACCAGGTCCCGAGCGGTGCCGCCTCCACCAACTGGCCGAGCCACCAGGACCGTTCACCCCGTCCTGCCGGGGCCTTCGCCACGACGCCGTCGTGTTCCATGCCCGGATCGCACTCGTGCGGCGCCTCGACGGCGATCGTCGGAGTGGCCTCGGTGGCCCCCACGGTTCCGGTGGTTCCTACGGTTCCGGTGGTTCCGACGGTTCCGGTCGCTCCCACGGTTTCCATGGCTCCGGTGGGGCCCACAGCTCCGGGCTTCTTGGCTCCGGTAACTCCGTTGACTCCACCGGCCCCGTCGGCCGAAGGGGCCGGTGCGGTCCCTTCAGGCCCGCCGGGCCCCTGGTCCTCGCGGCCGATGCGCAGGGGCCGCGGCGGCTGCATGTGGTCGATGGCCACACATGCCTCCGCCCTGACCGCCATTCGCGCGGCCAGCGCCGAACCCGGCAGGGCCGACAGCAGTTCCGCCGCCGTCGCCCGGACGTTGCGGCTGCGGTCGGCCAGGGCCCGTTCCAGGAAGGGCTCGTCGTCCGGTCCCAGGCCCGCGCGCAGCGAATCGAGGAACATCAGCCGGTCCTCGGCCCGTTCCGTCGCCCATGTCGTCGCGAGCAGGTCGCGTGCGGCCGACGGTTCACGGGAGCGCAGGGCGGACAGCAGGGCGACGCGTTCGGCGAACAGCCCCTCCTGCCAGAGCTGCCGGACCTTGTCGTCGTCCTCGGGGTGCGGCATGGCCGTGCCGCCGCCCGGGGCCGCTCGCAGGGCGAACCGCCAGTCCGGGTTCAGCCGTGCCAGCCACAGGGCCCGGGGCCCCGCGAACTCCAGTGCCGCCGGACGCAGGTCGGTACGCCCCCGGGCCGCGTCCAGCAGCGCCGGAAGCAGCTGCGGAGGCGGTGCAAAACCACGGGCGTTCGCCACCGCGAGCCACTGGGGCAGCAGTTCCGTCAGGTCGGGCGCGGAGCCCCGCCGGCCGCCGCCGGACGGGCCGGGGCGGTCGGCCAGCAGCATCGCGAGCCTGCGGGCGGCTGCCGGCGGCAGTGCCGGGCGGGTGTCCGGCGGAGCCGGTTGCGGCCGCTCGGCCGCCCGTGCCGGGCGCAGACCGGCCCGTCGCCGTACGGTCTCCACCGCCGCCGCGTCGAGCAGGGCCGTGGGTGCGGCCGGGCCCGGTGCGGTGCCCGGCGGCGTGCGCCGGTCCGTGCCGAGCAGGGCGGTGGTGACGAGCCCCTCCCAGGCGTTCGCGCCGGGCGCGTCCACAGGAGCGGAGGTCCTGGCCATGAGCTTCCTTTCCGCGGGGCGCCCGGTAGTTGAAGGCTCGCCCTTACCGGTTGTCCCGTGATGCCTGAAAGATGCGTGAGTCTGTGGGACGAGTGAGTTTGTGAGTGGGGAGTCGGGCGGGGCGGCGGGCTGCGTCGGCAGCTGCGGCGCCTGCGGCCCGCCGCCGTGATGGCCACTCCGGCCACTCCGGCCGCCGCCGGCCTCGCGGTCCTCACTGCCGAGAGGGCGCTGGGCCGAAGTGCCGAGGGCCGAGCCTCGGCCGCGGGCTCAGCACAGCGCGACCGCTTCACCCGGGCCTTCCGGCCACGCCGTCAGCGGGGTGAAGCCCTGGTGGCCGCATTCACCGAAGACCGTGACCGGTGCGCCGCCCGACAGGGCGACCAGCCGCCACAGACCCGGGCGGGAACGCGCCGCCGCGGTGAGCGGCAACGCCGCGTCCTCGTCGGCGTCCACCAGCTGCCAGGAGTCGCCGTCCGGGGCCGGAACGACCCGGTCCAGCGTCACCGGGACCGACTCCAGCCACGGGTCGTCGCGCAGTGCGGCGCCGTACCGCGCCACCGCCTGGGACGTCGTCATCCCCGGCGGACGCATCGCCGAGGGCACGGCCGGGGCGAACTGCCCGCCCAGGGCCACCCGTGGCTGCCCGGCGCCCGGGTACGCGGACACCTCGGCGTCCAGAGCCAGTCCCACCGGCAGCGTCTGCTCCGGGGCGCGGCCCGCGGCGCCATAGGAGAGGAGCAGGACGGTGCGGTTCGAGCCGGTGCCGTGCAGCCAGATCCGGCGGGTCGTCAGGCGCGGGTCCGTCGTGTCGTACTGGGCGAGAACCAGCCAGTGGTCGCGCACCGGCGGGCCGTCCGCGGAGGCCGGCAGGCCCACGCGGGAGCGGACCGTGGCGGCGAGGCCGCCCGGGAGCCGCTCGCGGCGCAGCCAGCCCTGCCCGAGCAGATGCAGCAGCGCGCATTCCTCCAGCAGCCGCACCGGCCAGCCCGGACCCGTGGACGGGATCGCCCCCAACTCCCGCACCCGGCCTGCCAGGCCCTGGGCCTGGGCGTCGACCATGCGGGCCGCCGTCTCCTCCCACAGTCCGTACCCCGACTGCTCCGCGGTCGCCAGGCCGGCGCGCAGCAGGTCGGCCAGACGCTGCTCCAGCTCCGCCGCGCCCGCCGTGACCCGCTCGGCCCGGCGCTCCGCCCGCCGTCTCGCCGCCTCCGGATCAGCGGATCCGGACGGCGCCCCGGAGCCGTCCGTGGCCTTCTCCTGCGCGCGCCTGCGCCGCCCCGCCGTCCACTGTCCCGCCCACTCCGGCGGCTGCCCCGGTGGCACCACCGCGTCGTCGGCGGCCCAGAGCAAAAGGAGCCCGAGCGCGTGCTTGCACGGGAACTTGCGGCTCGGACACGTGCACTTGTACGCGGGCCCCGCGGCGTCCGCGATGTCGACGATCGTCTGATACGGCTTGCTTCCGCTGCCCTTGCACAGCCCCCACACCGTCCCCTCGCCGGCACACCCCGCCTCGGACCACGGCCCCGCCGCGCCGAGTTTGCTTCCCGCTTTGCGTGATGCCGCGTCAGGTGCCAGTGCCAGCACCTGGTCCGCGGTCCAGCGCACCCCCTGCTGAGTCATGCCGACGACGTTAGATCCCGCCACTGACAATCGGGTCCGCGAGCGACTCCGGCGGGGCGTTTTCGCAGGTCGGAACGCATTGTCAGTGGTGTGGTGCAACGTTGGTGCCAGATCCGAACCGGCCGAGCTGGAGGGGGACTTTGCCATGACTGTGTCCGTGGAGCCGACGTCCGTCGAAGCGGGGGAGACGGAATCGACCCAGGCGTTGCGACCGCACGCCGAGGACGCCTTCGCCGCGGAGCTCTCCGCGCTGGCCGCCCAGGACGACCGTCCGCGCCCGGCCCGCTGGAAGCTGTCGCCGTGGGCCGTCGCGACGTACCTGCTCGGCGGGACGCTGCCGGACGGCATCGTGATCAGCCCGAAGTACGTCGGCCCGCGCCGGATCGTCGAGGTCGCCGTCACCACGCTCGCCACCGACCGCGCCCTGCTCCTGCTCGGTGTGCCGGGCACCGCGAAGACCTGGGTGTCCGAGCACCTGGCCGCTGCGGTCAGCGGCGACTCCACGCTGCTGGTGCAGGGCACCGCCGGCACCCCCGAGGAGGCCATCCGCTACGGCTGGGACTACGCGCAGCTGCTCGCCCACGGCCCGAGCCGGAAGGCCCTCGTGCCCAGCCCCGTCATGCGGGCCATGGCGGAGGGCATGACGGCCCGTGTCGAGGAGCTGACGCGCATCCCGGCCGATGTGCAGGACACGCTCATCACGATCCTTTCGGAGAAGACGCTGCCGATACCGGAGCTGGGCCAGGAGGTGCAGGCGGTCCGCGGCTTCAACCTGATCGCCACCGCCAACGACCGCGACCGCGGGGTCAACGACCTGTCCAGCGCCCTGCGCCGCCGCTTCAACACGGTGGTGCTGCCGCTGCCGGAGAGCCCCGAGGCCGAGGTCGACATCGTCTCGCGGCGCGTCGACCAGCTCGGCCGCTCCCTCGACCTGCCGGCCGCGCCCGACGGGCTCGCCGAGATCCGCCGGGTCGTCACGGTCTTCCGCGAGCTGCGTGACGGGGTCACGGCCGACGGCCGGACGAAGCTGAAGTCGCCCAGCGGCACGCTGTCCACGGCCGAGGCGATCTCCGTCGTCACCAACGGCCTCGCGCTCGCCGCCCACTTCGGCGACGGCGTGCTGCGGCCGGGCGACGTCGCCGCGGGCATCCTCGGCGCGGTGGTCCGGGACCCGGCCGCGGACCGGGTCATCTGGCAGGAGTACCTGGAGACGGTGGTCCGCGAGCGCGACGGCTGGAAGGACTTCTACCGGGCCTGCCGCGAGGTGAGCGGGTGAACGACGCGGGACGGAGCGGGCCCGTCGGCAACCGGGCCGCCCGGTACGGCGGGGGCGGTCTCGGTCGCCGGCCAGGACGCGGGTGGGCGGGACGGCGGCCACCGGTCGGTCCGGGACAGGACGTGCGGGACGCGCGGCGCGGGACAGGACGTGCGCGACATGAGGGACGCGACAGGACGTGCGGGACGGGGGGTGGGGTGAAATGACCGGTGTGGAAAGGGCCGCGGGCCAGGGGGCCGGAGCGGGCCCGGCGCTGCTCGGGGTGCGGCACCACGGGCCGGGGTCCGCGCGGGCGGTGCGGGCGGCTCTGGAGCGGATCCGGCCGCGGGTCGTGCTGATCGAGGGCCCGCCCGAGGCCGACGCGCTGGTCCCGCTCGCCGCCGACGAGGAGATGCGGCCACCGGTCGCTCTGCTCGCCCACGCCGTGGACGAGCCCGGCCGCTCGGCGTTCTGGCCGCTGGCCGGGTTCTCCCCGGAGTGGGTCGCCATCCGCTGGGCCCTGGAACACGACGTCCCGGCCCGCTTCATCGACCTGCCGGCCACGCACACGCTGGCCTGGGGGAGGCAGGAGGACGACGCGGGTGCGGAGCGCTCTCCGGACGCCGAGACGGCCGCGGACGGCGACACCGGCCCCGGCCCGGCCGACCCGCGGATCGACCCGATCGCAGTGCTCGCCGAAACCGCCGGCTACGACGACCCGGAGCGCTGGTGGGAGGACGTGGTGGAACACCGCGGCGCAGGGGAGGGCGACGCCCTCGCGCCGTTCACCGCGCTCGAGGAGGCCATGAGCGCGCTGCGGGAGGCCTACGGCAGCGGAGGGCACGACCGCGACCCGGTGCGGGAGGCGTACATGCGGCTCCAGGTGCGGGCGGCGCAACGGGAGTTCGAGGACGGGGTCGCCGTGGTCTGCGGGGCCTGGCACGTGCCCGCACTGCGGCAGAAGACCACCGTCGCCGCCGACAGGGCACTGCTGAGGGGGCTGCCGAAGGTCAAGGCGGACATGACCTGGGTGCCGTGGACCCACCGCCGGCTGTCACGGGTGAGCGGGTACGGGGCCGGCATCGACTCCCCGGGTTGGTACGGGCACTTGTTCAGCGCCCCGGACCGGCCGGTGGAGCGGTGGCTGACCAAGGTGGCGGGGCTGCTGCGCGCCGAGGACCGGATCGTCTCCTCCGCGCACGTCATCGAGGCGGTGCGGCTGGCCGAGACGCTCGCCGCGATGCGCGGCCGTCCGCTGCCCGGCCTGAGCGAGACGACCGACGCGGTGCGGGCGGTGATGTGCGAGGGCTCGGACGTGCCGCTGGAGCTGGTGAGGGACCGGCTGGTCGTGGGGGACGTGCTGGGCGAGGTGCCCTCGTCGGCGCCGGCGGTGCCGTTGCAGCGGGACCTCACCCGGCTGCAACGCCGGCTGCGGCTGAAGCCGGAGGCGCTGGAGCGGGAGGTGGAGCTGGACCTGCGCAAGGAGAACGACGCCGCCCGCAGCAGACTGCTGCACCGGCTGCGGCTGCTCGGCATCGCATGGGGCGAACCGGCCGTCTCACGCGGCAGCACCGGCACCTTCCGGGAAACCTGGCGGCTGCGCTGGGAACCCGAGCTGTCGGTGCGGATCGCCGAGGCCGGAGTGTGGGGGACGACCGTTCTGTCCGCCGCGACCGCCAAGACCGCATCGGACGCCGTCACCGCGCAGGGCCTCGCCGACGTCACCGCGCTCGCCGAGCACTGCCTCCTGGCCGAACTGCCCGATGCGCTGCCGACCGTGATGCGGGTGCTCGCCGACCGGGCGGCCCTCGACACCGACGTCGGCCACCTCGCCCAGGCGCTCCCGGCCCTGGTCCGCTCCCTGCGCTACGGCGATGTCCGCGGCACCGACACCGCTGCTCTGGCGGAAGTCGCCGCGGGACTGGCCGAGCGGGTCTTCGTCGGCCTCCCCCCGGCCTGCGCCGCGCTCGACGCGGACGCCGCCGAGGAGATGAGGCGCCACGTGGACGCGGTGCACGGAGCCGTGGGCCTCCTGGGCGACGCCCCTGCCGCAGGACACGGCAGCCTGAGAAGCCGCTGGCAGTCGGTGCTGCGCGTGCTGTCCGGGCGGGACACCGTGCCCGGGATCGTCCGGGGGCGGGCCGTGCGGCTTCTGCTGGACGACGGGGAGCTGGCCCAGGACGAGGCGGCCCTGCTGATGGGACTCGCCCTGTCGCCGGGCACACCGCCGCCGGACGCGGCCGCGTGGATCGAGGGCTTCGTCGGAGGGGGATCGGGAGGCGGAATGCTCCTGGTCCACGACGAGCGGCTGCTCGGCCTGGTCGACGCGTGGCTGACGGGGGTGCCGGCCGAGGCGTTCACGGACGTACTGCCCCTGCTGCGGCGGACGTTCTCGGCGTACGAGCCCGGCGTGCGCCGGACCCTCGGAGAACTGGTCCGACGCGGACCGGGGGCCGGGGGCGGCGGGACAGCCGCCGGCGCGGTGACACCGGGCTTCGCGGCCGCTCTCGACCTGGCACGCGCGGACGCCGTGCTGCCGGTCGTGCGGCTGCTGCTCGGGCTGGACGAAGTGGACGAGAACACCGGCAACCATCTGGCGGGGGTGACGGGATGACGACCGAGGCACTGCGGGAGCGGACGAGTCCGCAGGCGAGCCGCACCGGGACGGGCGGGCTCCGGACGGAAGGGCGGCCCACGACGACCCCGGTGATCCCGCTGTGGGAACGGCCTCACCAGGGAGGACGGGGATGACGTCCGGATCGACGGACCCGGCGCAGGAGCGGCTGCGGCGATGGAGGCTCGTCCTCGGGGGCGACACGGCGGACGGTACGGGCTGCGCGCTGTCGGGGCGGGACGCCGCGATGGACGGGGCGCTCACCGCGCTCTACGGCAGGAAGGACGGCAGGTCGCAGGGAGGCCGGGACCGTTCGGCGGGGCTCGGGGCATCGGCGCCGTCCGTGGCGCGCTGGCTCGGGGACATCCGGACCTACTTCCCCTCCTCCGTCGTACAGGTCATGCAGCGCGACGCCATCGACCGGCTCGGCCTGGCCACGCTGCTGCTGGAGCCGGAGATGCTGGAGGCGGTGGAGGCCGACGTGCACCTCGTCGGCACGCTGCTGTCCCTCAACAAGGCGATGCCCGAGACGACGAAGGAGACGGCCCGGGCCGTCGTGCGCAAGGTCGTCGAGGACCTGGAGAAGCGGCTGGCCACCCGGACCCGGGCCACCCTCACGGGCGCCCTCGACCGCAGTGCCCGGATCAACCGGCCCCGGCACCACGACATCGACTGGAACCGCACCATCGCGGCCAACCTCAAGCACTACCTGCCCGAGCACCGGACGATCGTGCCGGAGCGGCTCATCGGATTCGGGCGGGCGACCCAATCCACGAAGAAGGAGGTCATCCTCTGTATCGACCAGTCGGGATCCATGGCGGCGTCCGTTGTGTACGCATCGGTGTTCGGGGCGGTGCTCGCCTCGATGCGGACGATCTCCACGCGACTCGTCGTCTTCGACACGGCGGTCGTCGACCTCACCGACCAGCTGGACGACCCGGTCGACGTGCTGTTCGGCACGCAGCTCGGCGGTGGCACGGACATCAACCGGGCGCTCGCGTACTGCCAGTCGCAGATCACGCGCCCCGCGGAGACGGTGGTCGTGCTGATCAGTGACCTCTACGAAGGCGGCATCCGCAACGAGATGCTCAAGCGGGTCTCCGCTATGAAGGCGTCGGGCGTGCAGTTCGTGACGCTGCTGGCGCTCTCGGACGAGGGGGCGCCCGCGTACGACCGGGAGCACGCGGCCGCACTCGCGGCGCTGGGGGCACCGGCCTTCGCGTGCACGCCCGATCTGTTTCCGGAAGTCATGGCGGCGGCTATCGAGAAACGGCCGCTCCCGGTACCGGATGCGGCATGAAGGGCCCGGCATGAAGGGGAAGATGACGACTTGTCGACCCAGCGTCGTCCGACGTGCGGCAGTAAAACGGACATGACGGTCCATCGGCAGTAAGGGCTTGCGCGACGTGCGCACTCCCGTGCGAGGATCGGCGCCTGCCTGACGGCGCGTGTGCCGGCGGGCGGTTCCGCTTCCGTCGCACGGGAGGAAGCTTCCCCTCTTGGCCTGGTCAGCAGCCCTGCCCGATGCCGCGTTGCGCCTGCCGCGCACTGCGGCCGGGTGGCGTGCGCTGCAACTGGCCCTGATGGTGGGCGGGTTGCTGGTCCTCGGGGTGCTGTGGGGGGAGCGGGCGTCCGCGGAGAACGGTGCGGGGGCGCTGCCGGAGGGCCGGGCAGGGCAGGTGGTCAGCGGTGTGCCCGTCCCGGGGGCCGGGGCGGGAGACCGGCTCGTTCGGTCCGGCGGTGGTGCGGCGGAGCCGGTGAGCAAGGGGCCGGCTCACGCCCGGGCGAAGGTGCCGCCATCGTCGTCCTCACGGCTGCGGTCACAGTCACGGCCGCCCGAGCGGCGGTCGCGCGTGAAGTGGCTGTCGCGGATGGAGCGGCTGTCGCACGTGAAGCGGCCGGAGCCTGCGAGAACGCCGGAGCTGTCAGAGCCGCCCAGGCATCTGTCGCACGCGGAGCCGTCCGCGCTGCCGGAGCCGGTCCACTGCCAGGCCCTGCCGGACCTGCCCGGCCGCGTACTGCTGCCGGACCTGCCCGGCTTCGCGCTGCCGCCGGACCAGCAGGCTCTGCCGGGTCAGCAGGCTCTGCCGGACCTGCCAGGTCCGGCCATCGCGCCCGGGGGCTTCGCGCTCCCCGGAACGCCCCTTCTCCCCGCTCTCCCTCTCCCCGCCTCCCTCCCCCTCCCCGAGCTCCCCGGCAACCAGACGCTCCCCGGCCGCCCCCTCCCCGCGCCGGTCACGGCCGATCCGCAGCCGGGCGGGACGACGTTGCCGGTGCCGTACACCCCGGTCCAGGGCCCGGAGCTGCAAGCCGCTCCCGCAGGCCCGCTGCTCTCCGTCACTCACCCGTACCGCGGCGGAAACGTGAGCCACACCGGCCGCCAGAGTCACACCGCCCGACATACGAGCCGCGTCGGCCACGCCCACCACGCCGACGACCTCAGCCACAGCGTCCACCGGGCCCACCAAGCCCACCCCAGCCACCCGAGACCGCCCTCGCACGCCGGGCCCGCCCGGGCCGGCCACTCGCCCGGCGGCCGACCCGACGGCGTGCTCGGCAACCGGTCCGTGGCCGACAGCGGCTCGTCCCGTCATGGCGACGCGCACGCCGTCACCCCCGGCCCCCGGGCGGTGCTCGGGCTCGTGCCCGGTGCCGTGGCCCGGACGGACCTGGCGGGCGCCCGGCGCACCCGCCGGGACATCCCCCTCTTCCCCGGTTAGCGGCCCTTCCCGGGTCGGCAGCGGACGGACCGCCGGGGCGTCGCTGCCGCAGCGGGAGGCCATGCCGGACCCGGCCGCAAGGGGAGAGGCCGCAGGCCGACCCACCCGGGTGCCCGGAGCACCCCCTGCGCTCTCCCCCTCCTCATGCTTCACGAGGCGTCACGCCCGGACGGCCGAAAGCCGTCGGCGGTCCGAGGCCGAAAACCTCGTGGATGGGTCGGGTGGTTCCCATAGGGGTGGGGACCACCCGGCCCGCGGCCCCGGAGAGCGGGCCCTGAACAGGGCCTTCGTGCTCCTTCGGGGGCGTCGGACGGGCCTCACCGGGTCAACCCCAGCCCGGTGAGGCCCCTCACCTCCGGCACGCCGTGCCAGAGAGCGCGGCATCATGTGACAGGTATCACCGCTCAGGTGTGACCCTCGATTTAGAGGCCTCCCGCAAGCAGAGATAACCTGCGAGACGGACATGCCGCGCGCTCGGACACCGTGTGCGCCTCCCTTGTGACAGACAGCGGACGTCACGTTGCCCTCGCGGCACGCCCACGCAGACAACGAACCGCGAGATCACTGATAGGGACGGAAGCGCGTGGACCTGTTCGAGTACCAGGCGAGGGACCTCTTCGCCAAGCACGATGTACCGGTGCTGGCCGGTGAAGTCATCGACACGCCTGAGGCGGCCCGCGCAGCCACCGAGCGCCTCGGTGGCAAGTCCGTCGTCAAGGCCCAGGTGAAGGTCGGCGGCCGTGGCAAGGCCGGCGGCGTGAAGCTCGCCGGCACCGCCGACGAGGCGGTCGAGCACGCCACCAACATCCTCGGCATGGACATCAAGGGCCACACGGTCCACAAGGTGATGATCGCCGAGACGGCTCCGGAGATCGTGGAGGAGTACTACGTCTCCTTCCTCCTGGACCGTGCCAACCGCACCTTCCTCTCCATCGCCTCCGTCGAGGGCGGCATGGAGATCGAGGAGGTGGCGGCCACGCGCCCCGAGGCCGTCGCCAAGACGCCGATCGACGCCAACGTGGGTGTGACCCCCGAGGTCGCCCGCCAGATCGTCCAGGCCGCGAACTTCCCGGCCGAGGTCGCCGACAAGGTCGAGAACGTCCTGGTCACCCTCTGGAAGACCTTCATCGAGGAGGACGCCCTCCTCGTCGAGGTCAACCCGCTGGCCAAGGTCGCCTCCGGTGACGTCATCGCCCTGGACGGCAAGGTCTCCCTGGACGAGAACGCCGAGTTCCGTCAGCCGGAGCACGAGGCCCTCCAGGACAAGGAGGCGGCCAACCCGCTCGAGGCCGCCGCCAAGGAGAAGAACCTCAACTACGTCAAGCTCGACGGTGAGGTCGGCATCATCGGCAACGGCGCGGGTCTCGTCATGAGCACCCTGGATGTCGTCGCGTACGCCGGTGAGAACCACGGTGGCGTGAAGCCGGCCAACTTCCTCGACATCGGCGGTGGCGCCTCCGCCGCCGTCATGGCGAACGGCCTGGAGATCATCCTCGGCGACCCGGACGTCAAGTCCGTCTTCGTCAACGTCTTCGGTGGCATCACCGCCTGTGACGAGGTCGCCAACGGCATCGTCCAGGCGCTGCAGCTGCTCGCCGACAAGGGCGAGGAAGTCACCAAGCCCCTCGTCGTCCGTCTGGACGGCAACAACGCCGAGCTGGGTCGCAAGATCCTCTCCGACGCCAACCACCCGCTGGTGCAGCGCGTGGACACCATGGACGGCGCGGCCGACAAGGCCGCCGAGCTCGCGGCTGCGAAGTAAGGGACGAGGGACTAAACAGCCATGGCTATCTTCCTCAACAAGGACAGCAAGGTCATCGTCCAGGGCATGACCGGTGCCACGGGCATGAAGCACACCAAGCTCATGCTGGCCGACGGCACGAACATCGTGGGTGGCGTGAACCCCCGCAAGGCCGGTACGTCCGTCGACATCGACGGCAACGACATCCCGGTCTTCGGCACGGTCGCCGAGGCGATCGAGAAGACGGGCGCCAACGTGTCCGTCCTCTTCGTGCCGCCGGCCTTCGCCAAGGCCGCCGTCGTCGAGGCCATCGACGCCGAGATCCCGCTCGCGGTCGTCATCACCGAGGGCATCGCCGTCCACGACTCGGCCGCGTTCTACGCCTACGCCGTGTCCAAGGGCAACAAGACCCGGATCATCGGCCCGAACTGCCCCGGTCTCATCACGCCGGGCCAGTCCAACGCCGGCATCATCCCGGGCGACATCACCAAGCCGGGCCGCATCGGTCTGGTCTCGAAGTCCGGCACGCTGACGTACCAGATGATGTACGAGCTGCGTGACATCGGCTTCTCGTCCGCCGTCGGCATCGGTGGCGACCCGGTCATCGGCACCACGCACATCGACGCGCTCGCCGCGTTCGAGGCCGACCCCGACACCGACCTGATCGTGATGATCGGTGAGATCGGCGGCGACGCCGAGGAGCGGGCCGCGGCCTTCATCAAGGAGAACGTGAAGAAGCCGGTCGTCGGCTACGTCGCGGGCTTCACCGCGCCCGAGGGCAAGACCATGGGCCACGCCGGCGCCATCGTCTCCGGCTCCTCCGGCACGGCCGCCGCCAAGAAGGAGGCCCTCGAGGCCGCCGGCGTCAAGGTCGGCAAGACGCCGACCGAGACGGCCAAGCTGGCGCGCGCCATTCTCGGCAGCTGAGAACAGCCCTACGGGCTGAACGAAGCCGTAGCGCACAGGTGGGCCCGCTCCCCGTAGGGAGCGGGCCCACCGCCGTGTCCGAGCCCTCACGCCCTCTCCGCGCACCCATCGCCGTGCGCCTCCCCCCGCGGCCCTCTCCGCGCACCCATCACCGTGTGCCCATCCCCCCCCCGGCCGCGCCATCCCTGCTTCCAGCGCCTCCAGCGCCTCCAGCGCCGTCACCGCCGTCACCGCGGCAGCGGAAGCAGCCTGTCCGGACCTCCCTGCTGCTCCTCGCGCAGCTTGGCGCGTAGCTTCCGCTCCTTCTCGGACAGTGGGCCGGGTGCGACGGGCGGTGGGACGCCCTGGACCGTCGCTCCCGGTGGCACCGGAGGCTCGTAGTGGGTGGGGGCCGTGCGGACGGTGAGGGCCGTGGTGCCGATCAGGGCGACCGTGAAGGCGATGGCGGCCCGGGTCCAGAAGCGGGCCCGGCGTTCCGCGCCCCTGCGCACGACCGGCGGTTTGGCGGCCCGCAGCCGCTCGACGGAGGCCAGTTCGACCAGCCGCCAGTGCAGCGTCTCCGGGTCCGCGAGCTCCGGCAGCCGTTCGGCCAGCGCCTCGCGCGCGTGCACCAGCCGGTTCACGGCAGCACGGGTGCTCGCCTCCGTCTCCGCCGCCGTCTCCGGCAGGCCGAGTCCGACCCCGTCGTAGAGGACCAGCGTGCGGCGGTAGGACGGCGGGAGCCTCAGCAGGGCGTCCCTCAGTGCCCGGTCGAACGCGTCGGGCGGGGGCCGTTCGGGAAGCCGGAAGCGGGGCCGGAGCCGGTGCCACGGGGAGAGCGCGCACTCGTACGCCATCGCGCGCACCCAGCCCGCCGGGTCGCGGTCGCGGGCCACCTCGGGCCAGCGCTGCCAGGCGATCTGAAAGGCCCGCTCCACCGACTCCCGGGCCGGTTCGCGGCGGCCGGTCAGCAGATAGGTCTGCCGGACGAGCGCGGGCGCGCAGAACGCGTACAGCGCGTCGAAGGCCTGAGCGGGCGTCAGCGCGGTGACGGCTTCGTCCGGCCGGCGCGGCGGCTTCGTCCGCGGGCGCTCGGCGAGGATGACGCGGTGTCCGTGCGGGACGGGGGTGCGGCTCCGGCCGGGGACGGTGACGGGGCCTCGGCCCCGGTCCTTCGCGGCGGGGCGTTTGCGGCCGGTGGCCGCGGCCTTGCGCCGGGCGCGCGCGGACCGTCGCGCGGACGCGGTCCCGGCGGACGCTTCCGGGTCGTCGGAGTCGGCGGCGCTCTCCTGGCAAGGCGTCACCTCCGTCTCCTCGCCCAGGGAGTGGAGCAGCCTCGCGTACTTCTCCCCTTTGCGGCCGCGCGGCATGGAGTGGCCGGTCTCCCATCCGCGCACCGTCTCAGTGGTCACGCCCACCCGGGAGGCCAGCTGAGCGCGCGTCAGCGAGGCGGCCTCGCGCAGGCGTCGGCGTTCCTTGGGCGGTGGGAGCGGTAGGGCAGGGCTCTGCGTCACAGGGCTCGCCTCCGTCCAGAAAAGTACATAAGCGTATTTTTAGCGACACAGCGAGGGTTAGCCTGTTACGCCGGTAAAGCGCGTGTCGTTGGGAGCATGTCGGTCGTGATCGAGATGACCGCTCGCCGACGTTCGCCGTCACCCCTGCTCACCCGGATGCGCGACCGTTCGCCCGGGCTGGGCGACGGCTTCATGGGGGGCGCGATCGCCGCGGGCCTCGGGCTCGCGTCGTTCGCCTTGCTCATGACGCTGCTCTGGATCAGCTCGCCGTACCCGGACAGCGGACCCGGTGGCGCGATGCATGTGGCGGCGGCGCTGTGGCTGCTGGCCCACGGTGCCGAGCTGGTCCGCACCGACACGCTCTCCGGCGTCCCCGCCCCCGTCGGCCTGCCGCCCCTGCTGCTGGTCGCACTGCCGGTGTGGCTGCTGCACCGGGCGGCACGGGACGTCACGGACGGCGGAGGCGGGGACGAGGACGACGAGGAGGACGCCGAGAGGATCGCGGGTCCGCCCCTGGTCTCCCCCCGCACCGCATGGGCGGGCGTGGTTCTCGGCTACCTGGCCGTCGCCGTGCCCGCCGCCCTCTATGCCGCGGGCGGTGTCCTGCGGCCGTCGTGGGTGGGCGCGGGGGTGTGCGTCCCGCTCGTCGCCGTCGTGGCGGCGGGGGCGGGCGTGTGGTCGGCGTACGGACGCCCCCGCCGGCCGCTGCGGCTGCTGCTGGGCGCGCCGCCGTCCGGGGCACGCCCGCCGGTGCCCGGCCCGGACGGACGCCCGGGCACCGCCGCCCGGGCCGCGGCGGCCGGGGTGGCCGCGCTCCTCGGGGGCGGTGCGCTGCTGGTGATGGTGTCGCTGGTGGGGCACGGTGCGACGACCTGGGCGGGGCTGCTCGGCCTGACCGAGGGGTGGTCGGGGCGGTTCGCCGTGGTGCTGCTGTGCGTGGCCCTCTTCCCGAACGCGGCGGTGTGGGGCGCCGCCTATGCCCTCGGGCCCGGCTTCGCCCTCGGCGCGGGCCATGCGGTCGGCCCGCTGTCCTCGGCGCCGGCCCCGCTCCTGCCGCCGTTTCCGCTGCTGGCGGCGGTGCCGGACGCCGGGGAGGGCACGCCGTTGCACTGGGCGACCGGGGTGGTGCCGTTGGCCGCCGGAGTGGTCGTGGGCTGGACGGTGGCGAAGGGGGCGGCGTCCGGGGAGCGCGGCGGGACGCGACCGGGAGGTACGCGGGCCGCGTCATGGCCGGCCGGCCGCACCGCCCGTGCCGCCGCCCTGGCGTCGGTCCTGTGCGCGGCCGTGCTCGCGGGACTGGCCGCCCTGTCGGGGGGCCCGCTCGGAACCGCCGTGCTGTCCCGCCTCGGCCCGCACTGGTGGCAGGTCGCCGCCGCGACGCTGGCCTGGCTGGGCGTGCTGTCGATCCCCACGGCGGTGGGAGCCCGGGCCTGGCTGTGCCGGACGCCCCGCTCGGAGGAGCCGAAGATCGGCGAACAGTGGAGAAAGACGAGCGACGTCGCGCGGGAGCGGCGGCAGACCCGGAAGGGCGACGGCCGCGACCTGTTCACACACCCCGGAGTGGCCGGCGTCGCGGGGGTGGCGGGTGGCCCGGAGGCCGCCGACGGCGCTCGGGGAGTCGATGCGTCGGGCGACGGCGGAAGGGGTGACGGCGGAAGGGGTGAGGGCGGCGGACGCACCGGGCGTGGCGCTTCGAGGGCCGACGGGACGCCGGTGCCGCACACCCCGAGCCCCACTCCGGACGTGCTCTACGCTCCCTACGCCCCTTACGCGTCCTACGAGTACGACGTCCTGCCGGACCGCGACAGGGGCTTCGAGCCCTACGACTTCCTGCCGCCGGACCCGGGCCCGCGCCGGTACGGCACCCCGGGTCCCGGCCGGCATGACACCCCGCGCCCGCCCGACCGGTCCGCCCCGCCCGAGTCCCCCTGACCCGTCAGCCGTCCGTCCCCAGGAACCCCCGGAGTTCCTCCGGCAGAAGCTTGGAGCAGGACTGCTTCGCCTCGTTCGTGAGGGCGTCGCTGGTGCACGTGTAGTAGTCGCGGTAGACCAGCTGCGCCGTGAAGGACGCGGCGACCAGGGCGATCGCGAGGGACGCCGTGACCAGGCCGCTCACCGCCGCCGTCGTCTGGGGGCGGCCGCCGCCCTGCTGCTGGGGTGCGGGGGAGTCCGGGTCGGCCTTGCGGGGCCCCGCGCGCAGCGAGCTGATGGCCCAGTACAGGGCGAGCGCGCCGAGCAGCAGCGCCACGTACGGCCAGCTGAAGAGGGCGAAGAAGAACGCCCACATGCCCGACAGCAGGGCGTAGCGCGCCCGGCGCTGCGCGGGGTCCGTCGGGTCCCAGCGCATGTTCGGGCCACCGCCCTGAGGGCCGCCGCCCTGGCCCTCGGACCCGCCGCGGGGACGGTCACCGAAACCGCCGGAGGAACGGCCGGGCTGCTGGTCGCTCCACTGGCTGCCCCAGGGCGAGCGGTCCCGCCCGCCGCCGTCCTGGGAGTCGGGGGAGTCCTCGCCCGACGGGCGTCGCGGCTGCCAGGGCCGGTCCGGCGTGCCCTCGGGCGGCGGGGCGAAGGGGTTGTCCTCCTGGGACCCGCGGTCCCGCCCCTGTCCGCCGTCGCCGCCCGACGGTGCGTCGGGCGGTGAGCTGGGGCGCTCCCGCAGCAGCACGGCGCCGCGCTCCCCTCCTTGCGGAGACAGCTGGGGGAACGTGAGGAGTCGCAGGCTGCGGTCCGGCATCAAGTGAGCGTCTTCCCGTTGGTGAGGAGGAATGAGTGGACAGAACGGAACGGCGTGGGACCCGGGTCCGTCACCTCCTGAACGCACCACGTCCGGACGTCGTTCCCGAACCGGCTCCGTCCAGACGCTACCTTCCGGCCCCGCCCCCGTCCCGTGGGGGCCGTCCGGAGTGCCGGTATCGTTGCTGACGGCCGGCCGGTTCGTAGGCTTCCCCGTATCCGGGGACGCAAAGCATTCGTATGAACGCACAAGGCGCCTGAAGGTACGAGGCGCCACCTGCCGGCCACCTGGACAGACGCTCCCCCGAGAAAGGCCTCCACCGTGGCCGCCAAGCCCGTGGCCCCGCGCGCCAAGCGCCTCGTCGTGCTGGTCTCCGGATCAGGCACCAACCTGCAGGCGCTGCTCGACGAGATCACCGCCGCCGGCGCACCGGAGTACGGGGCCGAGGTCGTGGCCGTCGGCGCGGACCGCGAGGGCATCGAGGGGCTGGCGCGTGCCGAGCGCGCGGGGCTGCCCACTTTCGTGTGCAAGGTCAAGGACCACCGAAGCCGCGAGGAGTGGGACGCCGCCCTCGCCGAGGCCGTCGCCGCGCACGAGCCCGACCTCGTCGTCTCCGCCGGGTTCATGAAGATCGTCGGCAAGGAGTTCCTCGCGCGGTTCGGCGGGCGGTTCGTCAACACCCACCCCGCCCTGCTGCCCAGTTTCCCGGGAGCCCACGGCGTACGGGACGCGCTCGCGTACGGCGCCAGGGTCACCGGCTGCACCGTCCACTTCGTCGACGACGGCGTCGACACCGGGCCGATCATCGCGCAGGGCGTGGTGGAGATCCGGGACGAGGACGACGAAGGCGCTCTGCACGAGCGCATCAAGGAAGTCGAGCGAAGGCTGCTCGTCGAGGTCGTGGGGCGCCTCGCCCGCAACGGCTATCGCATTGAGGGACGAAAGGTAGTTATCCAGTGACCGCCGAGAGCAACAAGCGGCCCCTTCGCCGGGCGCTCGTCAGCGTCTACGACAAGACCGGGCTCGAGGACCTCGCGCGCGGGCTCCACGAGGCCGGGGTCGAGCTCGTCTCCACCGGCTCCACCGCCGCGAAGATCGCCGCCGCCGGCGTCCCCGTCACCAAGGTCGAGGAGCTCACCGGCTTCCCCGAGTGCCTGGACGGCCGCGTCAAGACCCTGCACCCGAGGGTCCACGCCGGCATCCTCGCCGACCTGCGCCTGGAGGACCACCAGCAGCAGCTCGCCGAGCTGGGGGTCGAGCCGTTCGACCTGGTCGTCGTCAACCTCTACCCGTTCCGCGAGACCGTCGCCTCCGGCGCCTCGCCCGACGAGTGCGTGGAGCAGATCGACATCGGCGGCCCCTCGATGGTCCGCGCCGCCGCCAAGAACCACCCCTCGGTCGCCGTCGTCACCAGCCCGGCCCGCTACGCCGACGTGCTCAGGGCCGTCCAGAGCGGGGGCTTCGACCTCACCACCCGCAAGCGGCTCGCCGCCGAGGCCTTCCAGCACACGGCCGCCTACGACGTGGCCGTCGCCTCCTGGTTCGCCTCCTCCTACGCGCCCGTCGACGAGTCGCAGTTCCCCGACTTCCTCGGCGCCACCTGGGAGCGCGAGCACACCCTGCGCTACGGCGAGAACCCGCACCAGCCCGCGGCCCTCTACGTCTCCGGCACGGGCGGCCTCGCCCAGGCCGAGCAGCTGCACGGCAAGGAGATGTCGTACAACAACTACACGGACACGGACGCCGCGCGCCGTGCCGCGTACGACCACGCCGAGCCGGCCGTCGCGATCATCAAGCACGCCAACCCCTGCGGTATCGCGGTCGGCGCGGACGTCGCCGAGGCGCACCGCAAGGCGCACGCGTGCGACCCGCTGTCGGCGTTCGGCGGCGTGATCGCGGTCAACCGCCCGGTCAGCAAGGAGATGGCGGAGCAGGTCGCGGAGATCTTCACCGAGGTCATCGTCGCGCCCGGCTACGAGGACGGGGCCCTGGAGGCCCTCACCAAGAAGAAGAACATCCGCGTGCTGCGCTGCGCCGACGGCCCCGCCGCCCCGGTCGAGGTCAAGCCGATCGACGGCGGCGCGCTGCTGCAGGTCACCGACCGTCTCCAGGCCGACGGCGACGACCCGGCCAACTGGACGCTGGCGACCGGCGAGGCGCTGAACGCCGACGAGCTGGCCGAGCTGGCGTTCGCCTGGAAGGCCTGCCGCGCGGTGAAGTCCAACGCGATCCTGCTCGCCAGGGACGGCGCCTCGGTCGGCGTCGGCATGGGACAGGTCAACCGCGTCGACTCCGCGAAGCTCGCCGTCGAGCGGGCGGGCGCCGAGCGCGCGGCCGGCGCGTACGCCGCCTCCGACGCGTTCTTCCCGTTCCCGGACGGCCTGGAGATCCTCACCGCCGCCGGGGTGAAGGCCGTGGTCCAGCCCGGCGGTTCGGTCCGTGACGAGCTGGTGGTGGAGGCCGCGCAGAAGGCCGGCGTCACCATGTACTTCACGGGGACGCGGCACTTCTTCCACTGATCCCGGTGGTGACGGAGCGGGCCGCGGTGACCTCGCCGGCCCGCTCCGCACGCGTCGGCCGATGACCCGGTGGGGTCACTTCCGGCCCTCGGGTGCGTACTCCTTCAGGAAGTGGGCCACGCGGCCGGCGTAGGTGCGTACGTCCGGGGGCACGCCGCCCGTCGCGTTCACCGTCCGGTACGACGTGCGGTAGGCGGCGGCGATCAGGACCCGCCGGTCACCGGGCAGGCCCTCGTGCAGACGCGGGGCGATCCAGCACAGGTAGCGGCCCATCGCCGGGATGGATTCGGCGGGTGGGAAGGGCGGCTGGGGGACCGTCTCGCCGGGGGTGCCGTCCTCGTTCATCCACCAGCGCAGGACGCGCGGCGTCCAACGGGCGATGCCGTACTCGTTGTTGTCGGGGTCCGAGAGGTCCGGGTCGAAGTCGCTCTCCACCTTCAGCATGGCGGCGATCAGGACCGGCGTGACCTCCCTCTGGTCGCAGTCGTGCGCCGTCTCGACGATCAGCAGCCGGTAGGCGGGCGGAACACCCCGGTCGGTGCGGAGTTCGGACGCGCCGTACGCGGCCGCGGAGACGTGCGCGGTCGCGCCGGAGCCGCTGCCGGCGCTGCTCCCGGCCCCGGCCCAGACGCTGATGCCGTAGGTGAGGGCGGCCAGGGCCGTCAGCGCCCCGGCCAGGACGGCCGCGACGGACCTTCTCCGCAGGCGGCGGCCGGGGTGCAGACGGGGCAGACGGACAGCGCGACCGCCCGGGCCGGCGGCCGACGTCACCCGGCGCAGCAGCGCGGCGCCGCCGATGCGCTGCGCGTGCGTCCGGGTCAGGCAGGCGCGCACGATCTCCCGCCAGGTGTCGGGCAGTTCGGGCGACAGCCGCAGTTCGTCGGCACCGCGGGCGTACGCGGCGGCCGCGTCGCGGCGGGCGGCCGGGGTGGCTCCGGGCAGCGGGAAGGAGCCGGTGAGCACGAGATGGGCGAGGACACCGTAGGCCCAGATGTCGGCGGACGGGCGGATACGGCGGCCGCGCTCGCCGATCTCGGTCCACAGCAGTTCCGGCGGGGTGTAGTCGGGGGTCGAGAAGGCCGGCGTGTAGGCGTGGGTGCCCTCCAGTTCGGCGGCCATGTTGAAGTCGCCGAGGCGCACCGAACCGTCCGCCATCAGCAGCACGTTGGCCGGTTTCAGGTCGCCGTGCACCCACCCCGCGTCGTGCAGCTGGGCGAGGCCCTCGGCGATCTGCGCGAGCAGCGCGGGGCCGGCGGCGGGCCGGGGAGCGGCGGCGAGCAGGGCCGACAGGGAGCCCTCGGCCTTCTCCAGGACGAGGACGGTGGCGCCGTCCAGGTCGGGGTGGGCCGGATCGTCGACCGTCAGCGTCTGGTACATCCGCACCAGCCGCGGATGCCGCAGCCGCCGGTACAGCTCGACCTCCCGCTCGATCAGTTCGCGCAGGTGGGTCAGTCGGCGGGGCGTGGCCGTCCCGGTGGGCAGGAACTTCAGCGCGGCCGTGGTCGGCAGCCGGGCGCCGGTGCCGTCACCGACGCGCCGGGCCGCGTACACACTGCCGAAGGCGCCCGTCGCGATGGGCTCGCGCACCTCCCAGACGCCGACCCGGTAGCCCCTGGGCACGGGCACGGCGTACGCCTCGGTCACCGGATCGCTCCGGCCCGGCCGGGCCGGCCGAGGAACCCGGAGGCGCCGCGTGCGCATGCGCCCGGGGCGGGTCGTTCACCGGGTGTGGTGTGAAGGGGGGTGCGGTTTCGCTCGTCCTCCGTGGTCGGCGGAGGTACCACGATGATGCTGTACAAGGTGCTCTCCCCGTGCCTGAACAGCTACCACCGTCAGACTAGGGCGACGCACCAGGGCCGTGCCCCCCTCGTACGGGTGAGACACGGCCCTTGGAAGTGTTTGGCGTGAACCGGTCCTGTCGACCGGGCCCCCTCAGTAGCGGGGGCGGTTGAACCAGGCCTTGCCGTTGGCGTTGCCGACGAACACCGCGACCAGGATGGCCAGGACGGTGTGCACCAGGCCGACGAGGAGGAACGGGTAGATACCCAGGACCGCCGTGATGATGGCGAAGACCAGGATGGTGACCCGGGCGCCGTTGCCGCCGTTCTTGAACTTCGTCGCCAGGACGGCCGCGAACACCAGCCAGGCCAGGCCGAACACCACGTAGCCCCAGATCACACCGGTCGAGTTGCCGACCAGGTCCTGGAAAGCGGTGTCGTCCTTGAGGGACTCGTTGTCCTTGGCGGCGTTCAGGGCCGCGGCGGCGAAGGCGAAGACGGCGATGCCGACGACCTGGAGGCCGACGATGACCCACATCATCACGCGGGCCGCGCCCACCGAACCGGGCATCGTGGTCGGCGCGGCGGGGCCGCCGTAGGGGGAGACCGGAGGGGCCTGCGGGTAGCCGTAACCGGGAGCCTGCCCCTGGTCCTGCGGGTAACCGTAGCCCGGCTGCTGCGGCTGCTGCCCCTGGGGAGCGCCGTAGGGGTTGTTGGGGTCGCCGTAGCTCATGGGGGACTTTCCTCCGTTGGTCCGAGTGCGGGGACGACGCGTGACATCCGCACGGAGGAAAACCTTCAGTATTGCGACCGTCCCCCCGTTGAACTGCCCGCGGCACTTGTCGGCTCATCGTTCTTCACCACTGACCGGCTTGTCCAGCCGCATTCCCGATGTGTTGTGCAAGTGCAACATCGCCGATCATGGGCGGATACGGGACGGCGGACCCCGCGGTGCCCGTATTGCGGTCGGATTGGAACCGTGGCGGGGTCATCCGCGAGGATGGGGACATGACCGCCCAGATTCTCGATGGCAAGGCCACCGCAGCCGCGATCAAGTCCGATCTGACCGCCCGCGTGGCGGCGCTGAAGGAGAAGGGCGTCACGCCCGGCCTCGGCACGATCCTGGTCGGGGACGACCCCGGCAGCCAGAAGTACGTCGCCGGCAAGCACCGCGACTGCGCGCAGGTGGGCATCGCCTCCATCCAGCGCGAACTGCCCGCCACGGCGACCCAGGAGGAGATCGAGGCGGCCGTCCGCGAGCTGAACGAGGACCCGGCCTGCACCGGGTACATCGTGCAACTGCCGCTGCCGAAGGGCATCGACGAGAACCGCATCCTCGAACTGATGGATCCCGACAAGGACGCGGACGGGCTGCACCCGATGAACCTGGGGCGCCTCGTCCTCAACGAGCCCGCCCCGCTGCCCTGCACCCCCAACGGCGTGCTGACGCTGCTGCGCCGCTACGGCGTGGAGATCAAGGGCGCCGAGGTCGTGGTCGTCGGACGCGGCGTGACCATCGGCCGGCCGATGCCGCTGCTGCTCACCCGCCGCAGCGAGAACGCCACCGTGACGCAGTGCCACACCGGCACGCGTGACCTGTCGGCGCACCTCAAGCGCGCGGACGTCATCGTCGCCGCGGCCGGCTCCGCCCATCTGATCCGTGCCGAGGACGTGAAGCCCGGCGCGGCCGTCCTCGACGTCGGCGTCTCCCGCAGCGCCGAGGGCAAGATCGTGGGCGACGTCCACCCCGACGTCGCCGAGGTCGCCGGCTGGATCTCCCCGAACCCCGGCGGAGTCGGCCCGATGACCCGTGCCCAGCTGCTCGTCAACGTGGTCGAGGCGGCGGAGCGCAGTGCCGGCTGAGCACAAGGCCCCGAGCGGGCACGAGGCGTCGAGCGGGCACGAGGCGTCGAGCGGGCACGATGCCCCGGGCGGGGGCGAGACCTCGCGCGGGCACGAGCCGACGCGCGGGCACGAGCCGACGGGCGGGCAACAGGCCGGGAGTGAGCACACCGCCGCGGACAGGCACGAGGCCGGCGGGCGCACGGCCCCGGACCGTCAGGAGTCCGGCGGCGGGCGCACGGCACACGAAGCCGGTGGGCGCGCCACCCGGGACACGCATGAGGCGCGGAGCGGGCACGACACCCCGGACGACCTCACCGTCCGGGACCCCGTCAGTGCGCCCGACGCCGAAGGGCGACCGCGGCGGGTCACCCGGCGCTTCCCGCTGTTCACCAGGGACACCGCGCGGCCCGAGGGCGGTGGCCGGGCAGCGCCCGGGGGCGCCCCCGCACCGGCGCGGCAGTGGCCCGTGCTCGCCGTGCTGGGGCTGGCCGGGGCCGGGCTCCTGGTGACCGCGTTCGGCCAGTTCCGGCTCGGGACGCTGCTGATCGGCGTCGCCCTGCTGGGCGGGGGTGCGCTGCGCTGGCTGCTGCCGGACGTCGGCATGCTCGCCGTCCGCTCCCGCTTCACCGACATGGTCACCTACGGCCTGCTCGGCCTGGTGATCGTCATGCTGGCGCTGATGGCACAGCCGAAGCCGTGGCTGCAGATCCCGTTCCTGAAGGACACCCTGCACTTCACGGTCACCAACGAATGACGTGGACGGCGGTCCGTCCTCTCCCCCGAGGAAGGACGGGCCGCCGCCACGCCCCACCTTCCTGCACCGCGAACGGCCTGTTCAACGGCTGTCAGTGCGCTGTGGCACGGAAGTGACAGTTCCGGTACGTCTGGCTTCCAATACCACACAAAGTGGTGCGACAGCCGGGTCGGCATGGACAATCGGGACGGTCCAGGGTGTATCGCGCGCGGTCACCATGCTCCTGTGCGCCCCTCGTCGGGGAACTGAGATCCTGACTGGGCGCATCCCTGTGGGTATCCAGAACGGGGACTCGGCCGAGGCCGCCGCGCGGGGGGCGAGCAGCGCGAGAAATATCAGCACGTTTCGGGGGGAAGAGGGGGAGCAATGCCTCGTTGGAAGGCCTTGCCGGATGAGCTCGATCCACAGATCAGGGAGTTCACCAGCCAGCTGCGCAGGCTGGTGGACCGCGGTGGTCTGAGCATCGCGTCGGTCGCGGACCGCACGGGCTACAGCAAGACGTCGTGGGAGCGTTACCTGAACGGCCGGCTGCTCGCCCCGAAGGGCGCGATCGTGGCCCTGGCGGAGGTCACCGGCACCAACCCGGTGCACCTGACCACGATGTGGGAGCTCGCCGAGCGCGCCTGGAGCCGCTCGGAGATGCGGCACGACATGACGATGGAGGCCATCCGGATCTCCCAGGCGCGCGCGGCGCTCGGGGAGTTCGGCGGGCAGGATTTCGGCGACCCCTCGGCCGGTGGCAAGGCAGCCTCGGCGGGTGGCAAGTCGGCGTCGGCCGGTGGCAAGTCGGCCTCGGCGGGTGGCAAGTCGGCCTCGGCGGGCGACGGCAGAGCGGCCTCCGCGGGCGGCGGCAGTCCCGCCCGCAGGAGCGGCGGCACCACGGTCACGCCGGGCATCGCGGGACCGGCCGGCGTGGCCCCGACCGTGCCGCCCCAGCCGACGGCTCCGGAGGTCCAGGACTCCACCGGCTCGGATCTGCGGGAGAGCGGCCGCAGCGCCGAGCCCGAGGTCAACTCGTGGGGGCTGGCCGGGTACCAGGGCCCGTCGCCGACGAGCGGGCGCTCCGCCGGTACCGGCGCGGGCAGGGGATCCCGGCCCGGCTCGGGTCCCGGAACCTCCACCGGGTCGCCCGGCGGCCCCGGCCGGACCCCCGGTGCGGGGGCGGAGCCGTACGGCGAACCGCAGGACGCCGTCCCGTCCCGGTCGGGCGGGGCCGGCGGCGCAGGGGGGAATCGCCCCATGGCCTCCGCCTCCGCCGCCGCGGGCAAGAAGCGGACGGTGACCTTCGTCGCGGGTGTCGTGGGCGTGCTCGTGGTGATCGCCGGAGCGTTCTACCTCACCGGCGGTGGTGGCGACGACGAGGCCAAGGGCGGCGCGCCCTCGCCCTCGCCGACCGTCAGCAGGGACCCGAAGCTGCCGCCCGGGGTGAAGTGCAGCGGTGCCGGCTGCACCGGCAAGGACGCGGAGGCCATGGGGTGCAGCGGTGACCTGGTGGCCACCGCGCAGACGGCGACCGTCGGCCCGACCACGGTCGAGGTCCGCTACAGCAAGACCTGCAAGGCGGCCTGGGGGCGTATCACGCAGGCCGCCCAGGGTGACGAGGTCCGGATCAGCTCGGGCAAGGCGAAGCAGACCGGCAGCATCACCGAGACCGGGGACAGCATCGCCTACACCCCGATGGTGGCCGTGAAGAGCGCCGCCGACGCCAAGGCCTGCGCGACGCTGGCGGCCGGACAGAAGGGCTGCACCGGCTGAGGGGGCGGCGGGGCCGTGCCCGTTGAGCAGGACCGGGTGGAGAAATTCCGAAAGGGTGGAATGCCCGCCGGAATCCGGGGCACGTGAACCGTACCCCCACGGGAGTCCGGCACGGTCGGTATCCCCCCAGGCGGCCGCCTTCGTCCTCCTCTCCCGGACGGGCGGCCGCCTCTTGCATGGGGGCGCGCACATGCGTACGGGCCGGGACGGCGTTGTGGGCTGGGCCACACCGACCCGGACGTCCGGGATCCCGGATGCGCGATAGCCTGACGGCTGGATGGATCTCTTGACGCCAAGAGATCGATCAAACGTCCGGGGCAGGGACCCCGCCCCACCGCCAGCTGTCATACGGAGAACGCCATGACCCGCACTCCCGTGAACGTCACCGTCACCGGCGCGGCCGGCCAGATCGGTTACGCCCTGCTCTTCCGCATCGCCTCCGGTCAGCTGCTCGGCGCGGACGTGCCGGTGAAGCTGCGCCTGCTGGAGATCACGCCGGCCCTGAAGGCGGCCGAGGGCACGGCCATGGAGCTGGACGACTGCGCGTTCCCGCTCCTTCAGGGCATCGACATCACCGACGACCCGAACGTCGCCTTCGACGGCACCAACGTCGGTCTGCTCGTCGGCGCCCGGCCCCGCACCAAGGGCATGGAGCGCGGTGACCTCCTGGAGGCCAACGGCGGCATCTTCAAGCCGCAGGGCAAGGCCATCAACGACCACGCCGCGGACGACGTCAAGATCCTGGTCGTCGGCAACCCGGCGAACACCAACGCGCTGATCGCCCAGGCCGCCGCGCCGGACGTACCGGCCGAGCGCTTCACCGCGATGACCCGCCTCGACCACAACCGCGCGCTGACCCAGCTCGCGAAGAAGACGGGCACCACGGTCGCCGACATCAAGCGGCTGACCATCTGGGGCAACCACTCCGCCACCCAGTACCCCGACATCTTCCACGCCACGGTCGCCGGCAAGAACGCCGCCGAGACCGTGAACGACGAGAAGTGGCTGGCCGAGGACTTCATCCCGACCGTCGCCAAGCGCGGTGCGGCGATCATCGAGGCCCGTGGCGCGTCCTCCGCCGCGTCGGCCGCCAACGCCGCCATCGACCACGTCCACACCTGGGTCAACGGCACCGCCGAGGGCGACTGGACCTCCATGGGCATCCCGTCGGACGGCTCCTACGGCGTCCCGGAGGGCCTGATCTCCTCCTTCCCCGTCACCACCAAGGACGGCGTC
Source organism: Streptomyces sp. NPDC056373 (assembly GCF_042262425.1). Taxonomy (NCBI): domain Bacteria; kingdom Bacillati; phylum Actinomycetota; class Actinomycetes; order Kitasatosporales; family Streptomycetaceae; genus Streptomyces; species Streptomyces sp. NPDC056373. The sequence continues at coordinate 391,842 of NZ_JBHJPX010000001.1, read as the reverse complement.
TACGAGATCGTCCAGGGCCTGGACGTCAACGAGTTCTCCCGTACCCGCATCGACGCCTCCGTCAAGGAGCTCGAGGAGGAGCGCGAGGCGGTCCGCGGCCTCGGCCTCATCTGACCGGAGCCTCTCCGCGTTCGTACGCAGGCCCCGTACCGGTTGCTTCCGGTGCGGGGCCTGCGGGCTTTCCACGCCCGGACGTCTTCCGGCCTTGCACGGAGTGACGTCCAGGTACCTGATTCATGGATGGTTTGCAGCGATTTGCCCGCATCTCCCGTGACGCAGCGCACTTTCGGCCATGGGTGCGCATGCAATTGCGGGAGGAGGGCAGGCGAACCCGGTCTCTTAGTGACACGAATGTGACACAAGGGCGCTGATCAGGAACGGAAGGCGAAGAGCGATCATGGCGGAAAGTACCGAACTTCAGGCGCGTGAAACCATCCATGCGGGAGGAGAGTGGCGGGCGGCCACCTCCGGGGCCACCCGTGAGATCCTCGACCCCGCGGACGCCCTGCCCTTCGCCGTGGTCGCGGAGGGCGACGAGAAGGACACCGATCTGGCGATCGCCGCCGCCCGGCGCGCCTTCGACGAGGGCCCGTGGCCGCACACGCCCGTCACCGAGCGGGCCGCGCTGCTGCGCCGCGTCGCCGATCTCCTGGTCCGTGACCGCGAGAAGCTCGGCCGGCTGGAGGCCCAGGACGCGGGCAAGACCGTCGAGGAGGGCCGCGTCGACATCGACTGTGTCGCCGACGCCTTCCGCTACTTCGCCGACCTGGTCGCGGGCGAGGCCCCCGGCCGGGTCGTGGACGCGGGCTCGCCCGACATCCACAGCGTCGTCGTGCACGAGCCGATAGGCGTCTGCGCGATGATCACGCCCTGGAACTACCCGCTGCTCCAGGCCAGCTGGAAGGTGGCCCCCGCCCTCGCCGCCGGCAACACCTTCGTCATCAAGCCGAGCGAGATCACGCCGATGACGACGATCGCGCTCATCGACCTGCTCGTCGAGGCCGGTCTCCCCGAGGGTGTCGCCAACATCGTCACCGGCCCCGGCCACTCGGTGGGCGCGCGCCTGTCCGAGCACCCCGACGTCGACCTGGTCTCCTTCACCGGCGGCCTGATCAGCGGCACCAAGGTCGCCGAGGCCGCCGCCCCGAGCGTCAAGAAGGTCGCCCTCGAACTCGGCGGCAAGAACCCCAACGTCGTCTTCGCCGACGCCTGCGCCACCGAGGAGGGCTTCGACACCGCCGTCGACCAGGCCCTCAACGCCGCCTTCATCCACAGTGGCCAGGTCTGCTCGGCCGGCGCCCGCCTCATCGTCGAGGAGTCGGTCCGCGACCGCTTCGTCACCGAACTCGCCCGGCGTGCCGAGAAGATCCGCCTCGGCCGCGGCACCGAGGACGGCGTCGAGTGCGGCCCGCTCGTCTCCGAGCAGCAGCGCGCCAAGGTCGAGATGTACGTCGAGTCCGCCCTCAAGGAGGGCGCGGTGCTGCGCTCCGGGGGCAAGCGCCCCGAGCCGTCCCCGCAGCGCCCGGAGAACGGCTACTTCTACGAGCCGACCGTCCTCGACCACTGCCACCGCGAGATGCGCGTCGTGCGGGAGGAGGTCTTCGGGCCGGTCCTCACCGTCGAGACCTTCCGCACCGAGGACGAGGCCGTCGCCCTCGCCAACGACACCGAGTACGGACTGGCGGGCGGTGTCTGGACCGCCGACGCGGGCCGCGCCCGCCGCGTGGCCGGCCGGCTGCGCCACGGCACCATCTGGATCAACGACTTCCACCCCTACCTGCCGCAGGCGGAGTGGGGCGGTTTCGGCAAGAGCGGAGTGGGTCGCGAACTGGGCCCCGCCGGCCTCGCCGAATACCGGGAGACCAAGCACGTCTACCAGAACCTCGCTCCCAAGCCGGTGCGCTGGTTCGCGGGCTGACCCCCGCCCCCGCCGGGCCGCCGACCTCATCCCGGGCTGACCCCCACACCCCGGGCTGAACGTCCCCGTCCCCCGAGCTCGTTCACTTCATCCCCACTGGAGCAAGTACGCCATGTCCCACACCAGTCATGAGTACGACTATGTCGTGATAGGCGGCGGAACCGCTGGTTCCGTGATCGCCTCCCGCCTGACCGAGAACCCGGACGTCACCGTCGCCGTCATCGAGGGCGGCCCCAGCGACGTCGGACGCGATGACGTGCTGACCCTGCGCCGCTGGATGGGCCTGCTCGGCGGCGAGCTCGACTACGACTACCCGACCACCGAACAGCCACGCGGAAACTCGCATATCCGGCACAGCCGGGCCCGCGTCCTGGGCGGCTGCTCCTCGCACAACACCCTGATCGCCTTCAAGCCGCTGCCCGCCGACTGGGACGAGTGGGAGGCCGCCGGGGCCAAGGGCTGGGGCGCGGTGCAGATGGAGGCGTACTTCGCCCGGCTCAACAACAACATCGTCCCGGTCGACGAGAAGGACCGCAACGCCATCGCCCGCGACTTCGTCGACGCGGCCCAGGAGGCGCTCGGCGTGCCGCGCGTGGAGGGCTTCAACAAGAAGCCGTTCACCGAGGGCGTCGGCTTCTTCGACCTCGCCTACCACCCCGAGAACAACAAGCGGTCCTCCGCTTCGGTGGCCTACCTCCACCCGGTGATGGACGAGCGGCCCAACCTGACGATCCTGCTGGAGACCTGGGCGTACAAGCTGGAGCTCGACGGCAACCGCGCCGCGGGCGTGCACGTGCGCACCAAGGACGGCGAGGAGATCCTCGTCAAGGCGCGCGGCGAGGTGCTGCTGTGCGCCGGTGCCGTCGACTCGCCCCGGCTGCTGATGCACTCCGGCATCGGCCCCAAGGCGGACCTGGAGAAGCTCGGCATCCCCGTCACGCACGACCTGCCGGGCGTCGGCGAGAACCTGCTCGACCACCCCGAGTCGGTCATCGTCTGGGAGACCAACGGCCCCATCCCGGAGAACTCCGCGATGGACTCCGACGCGGGCCTGTTCGTGCGCCGCGACCCCGAACAGCCGCACCCGGACCTGATGTTCCACTTCTACCAGATCCCGTTCACGGACAACCCGGAGCGACTGGGCTACCAGCGGCCGGAGTTCGGCGTCTCCATGACCCCGAACATCCCCAAGCCGAAGAGCCGCGGCCGGCTCTACCTGACCAGCGCCGACCCCGAGGTCAAGCCCGCGCTGGACTTCCGCTACTTCACCGACGAGGACGACTACGACGGCAGGACCCTCGTCGACGGCATCAAGATCGCCCGTGAGATCGCCAGGACCGAGCCTCTGGCCGGCTGGCTCAAGCGCGAGGTGGCTCCCGGCCCGGACGTCACCGGTGACGAGGAGCTCAGCGAGTACGCCCGCAAGGTCGCGCACACCGTCTACCACCCCGCCGGCACCTGCAAGATGGGCGCCGCCGACGACGGGTCGGCCGTCGTCGACCCGGAGCTGCGCATCCGCGGCCTGGAGGGCATCCGCATCGCCGACGCCTCCGTGTTCCCCACGATGACCACCGTCAACCCGATGATCGGAGTCCTCATGGTCGGTGAGAAGGCCGCCGAGCTGATCGGTGGTGGTTCCAAGTGACCGCGACCCTCGAACCCCCGACGGAGCAGACCATGGACAGCGCCCCCGTCTTCTCCGTGGAGAACCTGTGGAAGGTGTTCGGCCCCAAGGCCGAGCGCGTTCCCGGCGACCCCGAGCTCACCGCGCTCGACCCCGCCGAGCTGCGCTCGCGCACCGGCTGCACGGCCGCCGTCCGGGACGTCAGCTTCGACGTGCGCAAGGGCGAGGTCTTCGTCGTCATGGGCCTGTCCGGCTCCGGCAAGTCCACGCTGGTGCGCTGTCTGACCCGGCTGATCGAGCCCACGGCCGGCACCATCGCCATCGACGGCGAGGACGTCCGCGCCATGGACCGCGCCCGGCTGCGCGAACTGCGCCGCCACCGCGCCGCGATGGTCTTCCAGCACTTCGGTCTGCTGCCGCACCGCTCGGTCCTCGACAACGTCGCCTACGGCCTGGAGATCCAGGGCATGGGCAAGGCCGAGCGGCGCGAGCGGGCCGCCGAGATCGTCACCAAGGTCGGCCTGGAGGGCATGGAGCACCGCCGCCCCGGCCAGCTCTCCGGCGGCCAGCAGCAGCGTGTCGGTCTGGCCCGCGCGCTCGCTGCAGACCCCGAAGTGCTGCTCTTCGACGAGCCGTTCAGCGCGCTCGACCCGCTGATCCGGCGGGACATGCAGGAGGAGGTCATCCGGCTGCACCACGAGGAGGGCCGCACGATGGTCTTCATCACGCACGACCTCCAGGAGGCCCTGAAGCTGGGCGACCGCATCGCCCTGATGCGCGACGGCCGGATCGTCCAGCTCGGCACCCCCGAGGAGATCGTGGGCGCGCCCGCGGACGACTACGTCCGCGAGTTCGTCCGGGACGTCCCGCGCGAGCAGGTCCTCACCGTCCGCACCGCCATGCGCCGCCCCGCGGCGGACCAGGACGGCAGCGGACCGGCCGTGCGCCCCGACGCGACGGTGTCCGAGGCGATCGAGGCGGTCGCCCGCGCCGGCGCTCCGGCCCGGGTCGTGGACCAGGGCCGCTGCGTGGGCGTGGTCGACTCCGACACGCTCCTCGGTGTCGTCGCCGGGACGGAGCAGCCCGCTCCGCCCGGGACGCGGCAGCCCAAGGAGGCGGTGTGATGGCGACCATCACCGCGTCCCCGCCGCGCGTCGGCGTGCCCGCCTTCCTCAAGCACCGGGCCGTCCACAAGCTGCTGCTGCTCGCCGTCGCCGCCGCGATCCTCGTCCCCCTGGCCAACGCCCGCTGGGCGAGCGGCAGCTGGCCCGGCGCCCTGACCGTCGACTTCTCCCAGCCGCTCGCCAAGGCCAGCGACTGGATCATCGACAACCGCGACAGCCACCCGCTGTTCCTCTACTTCTTCGGCCACGTCAGCAACGTCGTCGTCATCGCCGTAAGGGCCGTCTACCTCACCCTTCTGGCCGTCGGCTGGGCCGGCGTCACGGCCCTGGGCGCGCTGGTCGCCTGGCGCGTGGCGGGCGTGAAGCTGGCGCTCGGCACGGCCGCCGCGTTCCTCGCCTGCGGGCTGCTCGGCATGTGGGTGCCGACCATGCAGACCCTCGCCCTGATGGTCGTCGCGGTCCTCGCGTCGGTCCTCGTCGGCGTGGTGCTCGGGCTCGCCGCAGGGCTGTCCGACCGGATGGACCGCGTCCTGCGACCGGTCCTGGACACCATGCAGGTGCTGCCCGCCTTCGCCTATCTGCTGCCGGTCGTGCTGATCTTCGGCATCGGCGTGCCGGCGGCCGTCCTGGCCACCGTCATCTACGCCGCCCCGCCCATGGCCCGTCTGACCTCGCTCGGTCTGCGCGGCGCCGACCAGGGCGTGCTGGAGGCCGTCGAGTCGCTCGGCTCCACCGCGCGCCAGCGCCTGCTGACCGCCCGCATCCCGCTGGCCCGCAAGGAACTCCTCCTCGGCGTCAACCAGACGATCATGATGGCGCTGTCCATGGCCGTCATCGCGGCCGTCATCGGCGCGGGCGGTCTCGGTGACCGCGTCTACCAGGCCCTGGCCTCGGTCGACGTCGGTGCCGCGCTCGCCGCCGGCATCCCGATCGTGCTGCTGGCCGTGGTCCTGGACCGCGTCACCGGCGCGGCGGGGGAGAAGCTCGGTGCCGAACCCGAGCCGAACAGCGGCCGCGGCTGGCTCTACGCCCTCGCCGGCGTCGTCGTCGTGGCGGTCGCCGGGCGCCTCGCGGGCCGCCTCGACTGGCCCGAGTCGTGGGTCGTCGGCATCGCCGAGCCCGTCAACCGCGCCGTCGACTGGATGACCGCGCACCTGTACTCGGGCGTCCCCGTCGTCGGTGGCACCGCCGACTGGGCGGGCCACTTCACCACCTGGGTCCTCGACCCGATGCGCAGCGGCCTGCAGGCGCTGCCCTGGTGGGGCGTCCTGCTGATCGTCGCCGCCCTGGCCTGGGTCATCGGCACCTGGCGCACCGCGCTCACCGCCGTCCTCGCCATGGCCGCGATCGGCGTCCTCGGCGTCTGGAAGCCGTCCCTGGACACCCTCTCCCAGGTCCTGGCGGCCGTCGCCGTCACCCTGGTCGTCGGCTTCGCCGTCGGTATCGCCGCGGCCCGCAGCGACCGGCTGGAGCGGGCGCTGCGCCCGGTCCTCGACGTGTTCCAGACGATGCCGCAGTTCGTGTACCTGATCCCGGTCGTCGCCCTGTTCGGCGTCGGCCGCGCCCCGGCCGTCGCCGCGGCGATCGTCTACGCCCTGCCGGCCGTCGTCCGGATCACCACCCAGGGCCTGCGCCAGGTCGACCCGGCCGCGCTGGAGTCCTCCAGCTCGCTCGGCGCGACCAGCTGGCAGCAGCTGCGTCAGGTCCAGCTCCCGCTGGCCCGCCCGGCGCTGCTGCTCGCCGTCAACCAGGGCCTCGTCCTGGTCCTCGCCGTCGTCGTCATCGGCGGCCTGGTCGGCGGTGGCGCCCTCGGCTACGACGTCGTCTTCGGCCTCGCCCAGGGCGACCTGGCGACCGGTCTGGTGGCGGGCGGCGCGATCGTCTGCCTCGGCCTGATGCTCGACCGGGTGACCCAGCCCACCGAACGCCGTGCGAAGAAGGGAGCGTGACATGCGAGTCCGCAAGACTGCCGTGATCGCCGCGGCGAGCTCCCTGGCCCTGCTCACCGGCTGCGGCGCGGCCGACATGACCAAGCAGGCGTCGCCCTTCGCCAACGCGCAGGGCTCCAAGACCGTGACCCTGTCCGTGCAGTCCTGGGTGGGCGCCCAGTCCAACGTGGCCGTCGCCCAGTACCTCCTGGAGCACGAGCTGGGCTACCGCGTCGACACCGTCCAGGTCGACGAGGTGCCCGCCTGGGACGCACTCAGCCAGGGCCGCGTCGACGCGCTCCTGGAGGACTGGGGCCACCCCGAGCAGGAACAGCGGTACGTCAAGGACAAGAAGACGATCGCGCCCGGCGGCGAACTCGGCGTCACCGGCCACATCGGCTGGTTCGTCCCGACGTACTTCGCCAAGAAGCACCCGGACATCACCAACTGGAAGAACCTCAACAAGTACGCCGACCAGTTCCGCACCCCGGAGAGCGGCAGCAAGGGCCAGCTGATGGACGGTTCGCCGTCCTACGTCACCAACGACAAGGCGCTGGTGAAGAACCTGAAGCTGGACTACCAGGTGGTGTTCGCCGGCTCCGAGGCGGCGCAGATCACGCAGATGAAGCAGTTCGCCAAGGAGAAGAAGCCCTTCCTGACCTACTGGTACTCCCCGCAGTGGCTCTTCAAGAAGGTCCCGATGACCGAGGTGAAGCTGCCGCCGTACAAGGAGGGCTGCGACGCAGACCTGGAGAAGATCGCCTGCGCCTATCCGCACACCCCGCTCCAGAAGTACCTCAACGCGGACTTCGCGAAGAAGGGCGGCAAGGCGGCGGCCTTCCTGAAGAAGTTCAAGTGGACGACCGAGGACCAGAACGAGGTCTCCCTGATGATCGCCGACAAGAAGATGACGCCGGAGGACGCGGCGAAGAAGTGGGTGGACAGCCACAAGTCCACGTGGAAGAAGTGGCTGTCCTGAGCCTTCCTACGCCAGGAGTCCGGCGGCGATCTCCCGCAGTGCGCGGGTGGCCTGTCGCTGGAGTCCCGGCCCGAAGGTGATCCGGGTGGCCCCTCGTTCGCCGAGTTCGGCGGGCGAGGGGCCGTCGTCCGTCAGGGCCCCGACGTTGATCGGCCCCCGGATCCCGGCCCGCAGCAGCGGCAGAACGTCCGGCGGGACCCCGATCGGGTACACGCAGTCGGCCCCCGCGGCGACGTACAGCGCCGCCCGCTCGATGGCCGCGCCGGGGTCGTCCACCCCGCAGGCGAAGGTGTCGATGCGGGCGTTGACGAACAGCCGGTCACCGGCCGCCTCCCGCACCTCGGCCAGCCGATCGGCGTGCGCCCGCGGGTCCTTGAGCACCCCGTCCGCGGAATCCTCCAGATTGCAGCCGACCGCCCCCACCTCCAGCAGCCGCTCCACGAGGTCCTTCGGCGCGAGCCCGTAACCGCCCTCCACGTCCGCCGACACCGGCACGTCCACGGCCCGGACGATCCGGGCGACCGCCGCGAACATCTCGTCGGCCGGGACCTGCCCGTCCTCGTAGCCCAGGGAGGCGGCGACCCCCGCGCTGGGCGTGGCGAGCGCGGGGAACCCGGCCTCGGCGAACACCCGTGCGCCGGCCGCGTCCCACGGCCCGGGCAGCACGAGCGGATCGCCGGGCGCCCGGTGGTGGTGCAGGGCGCGGAACACCCCGGCCTTGTCCGTCGTACGCCCAGCCCCGGCCGTCACTTGTGCTGCCCCGGCTCGTAGTGCCCCGGCGCCATACGGCACGTCACGCCGAACCGGTTCCACGCGTTGATCACCGTGATCGCGGCGATGACCTGCGCCAGCTCGGCCTCCTCGAAGTGCTTCGCGGCGTTGTCGAAGACCTCGTCCGGCACGAAACCGTGCGTCAGGACCGTCACCGCCTCCGTCAGCTCCAGCGCCGCGAGCTCCTTCGCGGTGTAGAAGTGCCGCGACTCCTCCCACGCCCCGAGCTGGATGATCCGCTCGACGCTCTCCCCGGCGGCCAGGGCGTCCTTGCTGTGCATGTCGAGGCAGAACGCGCAGCCGTTGATCTGCGAGGCGCGGATCTTCACCAGCTCCAGCAGTTTGGGGTCCAGGCCCCGCCGGGCCGCCACGTCGAGCCGGACCATCGCCTTGTAGACCTCGGGCACGTGCGTGGCCCACTCCAGACGGGCGGGCCGTTCGGGGGCGTACTCCATGCTTTCCGGGGCCGTCGTTTCGTCGGTGTGCGTCGTCATGCCCTCGACCCTAGGAGGCAAGCAGCCCAGGGGTATGGTCCATTTCCATGGCGGAATCCTGGGCCACTCTGGGGCTCGACCTGCATGTGGAGCCGAGCGGGCCGGGCCTGCGCCGGGGGCTGACCGACGCCCTGCGCGAGGCCGTGCGCTCCGGGCGGCTGGCCCCCGGCACCCGGCTGCCGTCCTCCCGCGCACTCGCGGCCGACCTGGGGATCGCCCGCAACACCGTCGCCGACGCCTACGCCGACCTGGTCGCCGAGGGCTGGCTCACCGCCCGGCAGGGCTCGGGCACCCGGGTCGCCGAGCGGAGGGTCGTCCCGCCCGCCGGCACCGCACCCCACCCGCGCACTCCCGCCCGCCCGGCCTACGATCTGCGCCCCGGCAGCCCGGATCTCACCTCCTTCCCCCGCGCGGAGTGGCTCAAGGCGGCCCGCCGTGCCCTGAACGCCGCCCCTCACGACGCCCTCGACTACGGCGACCCGCGGGGCCGGCCCGAGTTGCGGGCCGCGCTCGCCGGGTACCTCTCCCGGGCCCGGGGCGTGCGTGCCGACCCCGAACGGATCGTGGTGTGCGCCGGGTTCGCGCACGGCCTGAAGCTGCTCGGCACGGTCCTGCGGGCCCGCGGGGCACGGACCGTCGCGGTCGAGTCGTACGGGCTGGACGTGCACGCCAGGATCCTGGCCGGCTCCGGTCTGGACACCGCCACGCTGCCGTTCGACCGGCTCGGCACCGACCCGGCCGGGCTGTCCGGGGCCGACGCGGTCCTCCTCACCCCCGCCCACCAGTTCCCCATCGGCGTGCCCCTGCACCGCGACCGCCGTGCGGCCGTCGTGGACTGGGCGCGGCGCACCGGCGGGCTGGTGATCGAGGACGACTACGACGGTGAGTTCCGCTACGACCGGCAGCCCGTCGGCGCGCTCCAGGGCCTGGACCCCGACCGCGTGGTCCACCTGGGCACGGCGAGCAAGTCCCTCGCGCCCGGGCTGCGGCTGGCCTGGGCGGTCCTGCCGCCGGGCCTCGCGGAGGAGGTCGCGGCGGCCAAGGGCGGCGTCGACACGTGCGGGGTGCTGGATCAACTGACCCTGGCCGAGTTCCTCACGTCCGGTGCCTACGACCGGCACGTCCGGGCGGTCCGCCTGCACTACCGGCGCCGCCGGGACGCCCTGGTCGCCGCCGTCACGGCCCGGGCCCCACAAGCCCGCGTCAGCGGCATCGCGGCCGGTCTGCACGTCCTGCTGCGGCTGCCGCCGGGCACCGAGCAGCCGGTGGTCCAGGCGGCGCACTGGAGGGGTCTCGCGCTCCACGGACTCGCCCGCTACACCCGTCCCGGCGCGCGGGCCGAGCCCGTCGACGCCCTGGTCGTCGGATACGGCACACCGCCGGACCACGCCTGGTCGGGGGCGCTGGACGCGCTGTGTGCGGTACTTCCCGGATAATCGCGTGAATTCCCCTCCGGAATGCCGCCCGAAGGATATGGTCACCCCATGAATGAACGCTCCCCCATATCCCGCGTCGCCCTGAAGGAAATCACCCCAGACGTCTCCGCGGCAATGGGCTCCCTGCATGCCGCCGCTGTTTCCGCGGCCCAGGACGCCAAACTCGAACCGGAACTGCTGGAACTGGTCAGGGTCCGCGCCTCCCAGATCAACGGCTGTGCGTTCTGCCTCGACCTGCACACCAGGGACGCCCGCGCGCAGGGCGAGGAAGAGCGGCGCCTGCACACCCTGAACGCCTGGCGGGAGGCGCCCTTCTACACCGAACGCGAGCGTGCCGCTCTGGCGTTGACCGAGGCCGTGACACTGGTCCACGACGGCCGCGTCCCCGACGCGGTCTACGCCGAGGCGGCCGCGGTGTTCGACGAGAACCAGATCGCGGCCCTCATCTGGGCGGCCACCGTCATCAATGCGTACAACCGCATCGCGATATCGACCCGCATGGTCCCGAAAAACTGAAGAAGGCAGCAGGAAAAGCCCGCCGGGTCGAATATGGCCCGGCGTCGCTGTTTCCCGCGCAATTCAATCGGCCGGCAGCGGCTCCATCATGCCGTCCAGCCATGCCCGCCACTCCGCGGCCCGTTCCACCGGGGGGATCCGCATCGGCCGTCCGATCCAGCCCGTCACCGGCCGGATGCCGTGCAACGCGTTCAGCAGCCAGATCTCACAGCCGTCCAGCTCGGCCACGGTCCGCTCCCGGTGCGCGATCCGGAACCCGGACCGCAGCGCCCGCTCCTGGACCAGCCCGGCCGTCACGCTCGGCAGGACGGGCAGCCGCGGCGGGGGCAGGCACAGGGTGTCGCCCTCCCACCACAGGACAGCCGCGGTGGCCGACTCCAGGACCGTGCCCGAGGGGGCGATCAGCACCGCCTCCTCCGCGCCCTCGCCCGCGGCCCGGCGGCGCACCCGGGCCAGGGTGTCCAGGTCCGGGCCCTTGCGGCGGGGCACGGTCCGCGGATCGGACTGGCCCGCCGCCCACAGGCGCACCCCGCTGCCGAGCGGCGGAGCGGGCCGCAGGCGCAGCCGCAACTCCATGGAACCCGCCGCCAGTTCCACCCGGGGGAACCACACCCCGGTGCGCGGCAGGGCGGCGGTCACGTCCCGCCAGAACTGCGCGAGCCGGCGCGGCCCGGGCCCGCCGCAGTCGCCACAGGACCGCGAGAACCTCTCCCGATGCCGGGCGTAGGCCCGCACCCGGCCCTCGCGCAGCAGCCAGGAGTCCGCCACCAGCAGCCGTCCCCCGTCCGTGCGCTCGGGGCCCGGGGCCGGGACCAGCCCGCCGTCGGGTGTCCACGCCCACAGTCCCTCCACCACCACCGGCCCCGTCACCACGCGGCCCTCCTCGGTACGCGCGCGGCCCGCGCCACCTCCGGTCCCGTCACCACGCTGCCCTCCTCAGTACGTGCGGCCCGCGACCGCGGGCGCCCCGTGCCGGGGCCCGTACGGCGCGTGCTCCAGCCAGGATCCACACCACGGCAGCATCGGCGCCAGGGCCGCCGCGGCCCGCTGCCTGACCCGGACGGCCCGGCGGCGCGGCCGCAGATGCTCCAGGGCCGTACCGGCCGCGGCGCTGTTGAACAGCCCCGCAGCGCGCCGCACCTCCGCGAAGTGCGCGACCGCCTCGCCGGTCCCGGCGGCGATCGCCTCGGCGGCGGCCGCCGCGTCCGCGATCCCGCTGTTCATCCCGCGCGCCCCGAACGGCGGGAAGAGATGCGCCGCCTCGCCGGCCAGCAGCACCCGCCGGTGCGGGTCGGTGAACGAGGCCGCCACCTTGCGCACGAAGCGGTACGTCGACACCCACAGGATCCGCTCGCCGTAGCCCTCCCCGACGACCGCGGGCAGCCAGCGCCGTACGGCCTCCTCGGTGCCGAACTCCTCCGGCCGGTCCGCGTCGCGGCACTGCAGGTCGACCTGGAAACCCCCGGTGAACGGCACCCGCATCACACTGCGCCCGCCGGCCCCGGGATGCTCGTAGTGGAAGATGCGCTCCCACGGCAGTTCGGCGCCCGGCACATCGGCGACATCCACGACGACGTGGAAGCCCTCGCCCCGGGTGCCCTCCAGCTCGATGCCCAGCGCGCGCCGGACCGCGGAGCGGGCCCCGTCGGCGGCGACGACACGGCAAGCGCTCCACTCCCGCCCGGCGGCATCCGTCAGCCGGACCCCGTCCGCCGTGCTGTGCACGCCCGTCACACGGGCGTCCCACACGAAGTCGACCCCGGCCCGCTCACAGGCCGCGCGCAGGAACCGCTCGGTGTCGGTCTGGCGCAGGCTGGTGAAGGGAGGCGGGCCGGACGGGGGCGGGAAGGTCCGGGCGTAGACCTCACGGCCCCGGTACAGGGTGCGCCTGGTGTGCCAGGTCCGCCCGAACGAGGTGATCTCGGCGGCGAGGCCGGGCAGCATCGCGTCCAGCAGGGCGAGGGTCTCCCGGTGCACGAACAGGGCCCGGCTGCCCGGCCGTTCACGGTCTTGCGGGTCGGCTTCCAGCAGCGTCACCGGCAGGCCGTGCGCCCGCAGCGCGAGGGCCGCCGACAGGCCCACGGGCCCGGCGCCCACGACCACCACCGGGGTCATGCCCGCACACCCTCGGTGAGCATCCGGGCGATCTCCACCCGCTTCACCTTCCAGGTCGCCGTCATCGGCAGTTCCTCGAACCGCCACTGCCGGGGCTCGGCCATCGCCGGCAGCCCCGCCGTGGCCCGCCGCCAGCGCTCCGGGTCCAGGGGCCGCTCGCCGCGCACGCACACCACCGGCACCGGCTCGCGGTCCGCCCCCGGCACGATCACGACCTCGCGCAGCTCCTCCAGCCGGGACATCAGGGTGTCCTCGACCTCCAGGTTGCTGTGCACCGCGTCGATCCGGTCGACCTCACGGTCGATCAGGTACAGCGCCCCCAGCCGGTCCCGGTAGCCCATGTCGCCCATCTCCCACCAGCCGTCGGTGAGCTGACGGTCGTAGCGGTCCGGCAGGCCGAGGTAGGTGAGGATCCGGCCCCGCGTGCGCGCCTCGATCCGGCCCGGGGTGCCCGGCGGGACCCGCGCGCCCTCGGCGTCGGTCACCCGGACCCGGGTGAAACCGGGTATCCCGTAGCCGACCCGGCGGCCGTCCGCCCGGGCCGCACTGCGCCGGGTCACCACCTGGAACGCCACCGGGCCCGTCTCGCTCTGCCCGTACAGCTGGATCAGCCAGGGCGTACGGCGCCGCGAGGCGTCCAGCAGCCGCCGCACGGTGCGTGGATGGATCGCGTCGAACGTCGAGCCGTACGACCGGACCCGGGACAGCGGCGCCCCGGGCGCGTCGGCCAGCTCCTCCCACAGCACGAACGTGTTGGGGTGCGTCTCCACGATGCCGGGCCGGTGCCGGGCCAGCAGCGGGCCCACCGCGGCCGGATCCGGGTCGGTGATCAGCACGAGCGGGCTGCCGAAGTGCAGCAGCACGCCGAGCAGATGGTAGAAGCGCGAATGCACGAACGACATGTGCAGCGCGGCGGTCTCGCCCCGGGTGGGCCGGCCCATCGCCTGCTGCGGCACGAGCCGGTTCCACATGGTCCGCGCGCAGTGCACGGCCAGCTTGGGGACGCCGGTGGTGCCCGAACTGTGGGTGATCAGGGCGGGTTCGCGCGGGTGCAGCCGGACGGGCGGGGGCGGTTCGGCGCCGGTGTACTTCGCCAGGGGCTCGGCACGGGGAGCGTCGTCCACGGACAGGGTGCGCCGTACGAGACCGGACAGGGCGATGCCCTTCAGGCCGTCCAGCGTCGCGGCGTCGGTGACCAGCCAGGGCTGCCGCAGCCGTGCGAGGAGCTGCCCCGCCACCTCCGGGGCCAGCGTCGGCGACAGCAGCACGGGCACGGCCCCGATACGGGAGACGGCACAGGTCAGCAGCATGATGTCGACATTGTCCGCCTTGTGCACCACGACCTGCTCCGAGGGCCGTACCCCCGCCTCCCACAACCGCCCCGAGACCTCCTCCACCACCTCGGCCAGCACGGTGTAGCTCAGGTCGGCCCCGAGGGAGGGGGCTACGTCCAGCGGCCGGTCGAGGGTGACGAAGACCGGCCCGTGCCGGTCGGCCGCACGCCGGAAGACCGGTCCCAGATAGAACCCTCGGTCGGCGAGCAGGTGCTGTCTCATGGGGTCGTCCTCTCCGTGGTGTTCACCAGGCGCCCTCGCGGACCAGATGGCGGCGGAGTTTTCCGGTCGGAGTGCGGGGCAGCGACGGGACGAAGCTGACGCTGCGGGGGACCTTGAAGGCGGCGAGGCTCTCGCGCGCCAGGCCGGTCAACTCGTCGGCCAGACCGTCGCGTACCGGCGCCGCGGGGACCACGAAGGCCCGCAGGCGGCTCGCGCCGCGCCCGTCGGGAACCGCCGCGACGGCCACCTCCCGCACCGCCGGATGGCCGCGCAGCACGGCCTCCACCTCCAGCGGGGAGACGGTGATGCCGCCGACCATCTCCATGTCGTCGACGCGCCCCAGGTGCCGGTACGTGCCGTCCGGTTCGCGGCGGGCCCGGTCCCGCGTGGCCAGCCAGCCGCCCACCAGGGCCCGGGCGGTCTCCTCGGGCCGGCCGAGATAGCCGGGCGTCACCGTCGGCCCGCGCACCCACATCTCGCCCTCGGCGCCGTCCGGCACCGGATGCCCGTCGCGGTCGCGCAGCTCCACCTCGAAGCCGGGGACGGGAAGCCCCACGGTGCCCGGGTGGTTGTGGGCGAAGCCGTTGGCGCAGAACGCGTGACCGGCCTCGGTGGAGCCGATCTGCTCCAGCACCGGCGCGTCCAGCAGCGCGGTCACCTGCCGGGCCAGTGCCTCCGGCAGCCCCTCACCGGCCGACACGGCGGCCCGCACCGAGGCGAAGCAGCCCTCGTGCCCGTGGCCCCGCTCGGCGACCAGCGCGGCGTACGCCGACGGCACGGAGTACAGCAGCGTCACCCGGTGCCGGGCCGCGAGCTCGTCGATGGCGGCCGGAGAGGGCCGCCGGTCGACCAGGACTGCGGAGGAGCCCGAGAACAGGGGGAAGACGAACGCGTTGCCGAAGCCGTAGGCGAAGAACAGTTTCGACACCGACAGGGTGACGTCCTCCGCCGTGATCCGCAGCACCCGCCGCCCGACCAGGTCGTGGTAGGTGCGCGGATCGCCGTGCGTGTGCACGACGCCCTTGGGGTGGCCCGTGGTGCCGGAGGTGTACTGCACGTAGAGCGGGCTGTGCGCGTCGACCCGGTGCGCGGGGGCCGGATCGGCGGCGGGGGCGAGGGCCATCAGCTGGTCGGCGCCGAGCCCCGCCCGGCCGGCGAACCGCCCCTCCAGGCCCGGCCCCGTCACACACAGCACGGCGTCGGTGTCCTCGGCCAGGAACGCGTGGTCGGCGGCCGGGAGTTCGGGGTTGACCGGGACCGCGACGGCCCCGAGCCGGGCGGTGGCGAGGAAGGCCGTCACCCAGGCCGGGGAGTCCGGCAGCGCGAGCAGCACACGGTCGCCGGGGCGCACCCCGTGGCCGGCCAGCACGGTGGCCGCGCGGGCGGCGAGGCCGTGCACCTCACCGTGGGTCCAGGCCCGGTGCCCCTGGTGGAAGGCGGTCCGCGCGGTCCATCCGCGCCGCTCGGCGAGTTCCGCCAGGTGCGCCGCGAGGTTCCCGGGCGCTCCGGTCCCGGCCGGGCTCAGCGTGGCCTGTGGACTGGTCATCGCCGGGCCTCCCCGGCCGCACCGGCCTTCTGCCCCGGCGGGGGCTGCCGGCGCATCCGGTCGGCGGTGTGCCGGTGCAGGGCCCGCATCGGGGCCGCCGTCTTCAGCAGCATCTCCTCGTACTCGGCCTCCGGGTCGGAGCCGAGCACGATCGCGCCGCCCGCCCCGAGATGCACCTGGCCGTCGGCGAAGACGGCGGTACGGATCACGATGCTGAGGTCCGCTCCGCCGCCGCACCCGAAGTAGCCGAGGGCTCCGGAGTAGACGCCGCGGGCCTCGGTCTCCAGCGAGTCGATGATCTCCAGCGTCCGCAGCTTCGGCGCGCCGGTCATCGACCCGCCCGGGAAGCAGGCCCGCACGCAGTCCACCGCGTCCGTACCGGGCCGCAGCCTGCCCTCGACGGTCGACACCAGCTGGTGCACGGTGGCGTACGTCTCCGTGGCCATCAGCTGGGAGACCCGTACGCTCCCGGTCCGGCACACCCGCCCCAGGTCGTTGCGCAGCAGGTCGACGATCATCAGGTTCTCGGCCCGGGTCTTGGCGTCCGCCGCGAGCGCGTCCCGCAGCCGGGCGTCCTCCTCCGGTTCCTCGCCCCGGGGCGCGGTGCCCTTGATGGGCCGGGCCTCGGCGGTGCCGTCCCGGCCGATCCGCAGGAACCGCTCGGGCGAGGAACCGGCCACCTCCAGCTCCCCGAACCTCAGGAACGCCGCGTACGGGGCCGGGTTGTCGCGGCGCAGTGTCCGGTAGAACTCCAGCGCGTCGGGCGGCGCGGGCAGCCGGGCGGCGTTCGTCAGGCAGACCTCGTAGCTGGTGCCCGCCCGCAACGCCTGCCGGCAGGCCTCGATGTCCGCGAGATAGGTCGCCCGGTCGCGCACCAGCCACGGCTCGGCGGCGCCGGGGTCGGCCGGGGCCGGCGGCCCGGGCAGCGGCGGCTGCTCCGTCGCCACGCAGGAGAGGCCGGCCAGCACACCGTCCAGCCAGTCGGCGGCCTCGCTCGCGGCCTGCGGGGTGTCCTCCGCCAGGCACACGACGTAGGTGAAGCCCTCCTCGTGGTCCACCGCGATCACCCGGTCGGCGAACAGCCAGGCGGCGTCCGGGGCGGGGGAGCGGTGCCGGTTGGCCGACCCGCAGTCGGCCTTCACCTCGTAGCCGAAGTAGCCGACGTAGCCGCCGGTGAAGTCGAACGGCAGCCCGGTCGCGTCCACCCGGCGGGTGGTCAGCTGCCGCTTGAGGTAGTCGAAGACACTCGCTCTGACCCGCCGCACCGGCCGGCCCGCCCGCTCGATCTCACACCGCCCGGCGGTGACGTCGTACCGCACGAACTCGGCGAGCGGCCCCTGGTCGTCCCCGAGGAACGAGAACCGCGACCGCCCCGGCTCGACCAGCGAACTGTCCAGCCAGAAGGATCGCGGCGACCCCGCGAACATCCGCCCGAAGACCGCCTCCGTGTCGACGGCACCGCTGATCCGCCGGGTGTGCAGCCGGTAACCGGCCCGCCCGGGACGACGGGGCCGTGGGAAGCCGACGGAGGGCCCGTGCACGTCGGCGGACCCACCGACACCGACGGACGCACCCTGCTCTGCGGCCGAGCCGCCCGTGTGCGCCGTAGCGGTCCCGCCCTGCCCTGCGGCCGAGCCGCCCGTGTGCGCCGTAGCGGTCCCGCCCTGCCCTGCGGCCGAGCCGCCCGTGTGCGCCGTAGCGGTCCCGCCCTGTCCTGCGGCCGAGCCGCCCGTGTGCGCCGTAGCGGTCCCGCCCTGTCCTGCGGCCGAGCCGCCCGTGTGCGCCGTAGCGGTCCCGCCCTGCTCTGCGGCCGGGACACCCATGCGCGCCGAAGCGGCCCCGCCCTGCCCTGCGGCCGGACCGCCCATGTTCGCGGAAGCGGTCCCGCCCGGTGCTTTCGCCGTGCTGAGGGGGACGACAGCCCTCTGGGAGACCGCGGCGACCTGGAAGACGGCCGCCGTCGCGGGCTTGCGCGGGCGCCCGGTGTCCGGCAGGCCCGTCCCCGCCCGCCACACCCCCATGTCGCACTCCGGGACGCCGGGCCGCCGCCGTACTCCCACGTGCGACGGCACGGACGTGTTCTTCGGGCGCAGCTTGCCGGCCCGCTCGGCGGTGAGGTTGCGGAAGTTCACGAGCATGCGGTGCCCGTACTCGGTGAGGACCGACTCGGGATGGAACTGCACTCCCCACAGCGGCCGTGTGCGGTGCCGGAGCCCCATCAGGACGCCGTCCTCCGACCAGGCCGTGGCCTCCAGCGTCTTGGGCAGCGGCTCGCGCACGGCCAGCGAGTGGTAGCGGACGGCGGTGAAGTGCTGCGGCAGCCCGTGGAACAGGTCCCGTCCGTCGTGCCGGACCGTGGACAGATGCCCGTGCCGCGGCTGTGGAGCGGGCCCCACCCGGCCGGCCTCCCCGAGCGCGATGCCCTGATGCCCCAGACACACCCCGAGCACCGGAACCGGGGAGGCCGCGAGCAGCCTGCCCACGATGCCGAAGTCACGCGCCTCGCCCGGGTGCCCGGGTCCGGGGGACACCACGAGGTTGTCGAACGTACGGAGATCGGGGAGGTCGTCGACGGGCGCGTCGTTGCGGACCACCACCGGCTCCTCTCCGTTGACCTCGGCGATCAGCTGGAACAGGTTGTACGTGTACGAGTCGTAATTGTCGATGAGCAGGGTCTTCACCCGCCCACCTCCCTCTGTTCGTTCGCGGGCCTATGTGGCCCGGCGTTTGTGCCGGCCGCGCAGTGCCTGGAGCGACGGATACAGCCATTTCCTGAAGAAACGCTGGAGCCGAGGCATGAGAATCCAGGTGACAAGGGCCGTCACACACAGACACAGCAACAGTGTGCGAAACAGTGCATTGAGGTCACCGAGATAGGGGAGAACCGTCAGATTGAACAGGAGCACCGGCGGGAAAACCGCGCTCATATTCACGAACCACAGTTTCCATTTCGACGGCGGAGCCGGCGGCGCGGGTGTCAGCGTCTGCGCGTCGAACCAGGCCCGGGCGCCCGGCACCCTCCGGCGCTCCGCCTCCCGGGCGACCCCCTCCAGCCGGGCGTCCCACCGCTCCCGGGAGTCTGATTTCTCCCAGGCCAGGGCCGAACCCTCGCTGGCGAAGCGATAGACGACATGCCACTCCGCCCCTCCGTCGACAAGTACCCCACCCCCCAGAAATCCCGGCTGCCGCGCGGTCGCGCCCAGCATGGCCCACCCCCAGGAATGGAAGTCGGCCGCACGGCCCGGCGACACGCGATAGGCCACGGTGACCGTGACGGGATTACTGGTCACGCCGTCCCGTACGGAAAGCGCTCACCCCGCGTTCAAGTTTCAACAAACAATTTTCCGGCCGTTCGCAAGATCACCCCCGAAGGTACGGACTTTCGACAGCCGGAAACCCGCCCCTAGCGTGGCGCCACGGCGCCCTCCTCCGCCTCCACCGGCGCCTCCCCGAACCGCGACAACGCCAGCGCCCCCGCCACCGCCACCGCGAAACCGAGGATCGCCAGCCACCCCAGCCCCGGCCGTGTGCGGTCCCCGAGCCACACCACTCCGATCAGCGCGGGCGCGACGGTCTCCCCGAGCACCAGCCCGGCCGTCGCCGTGGTCACCGACCCGCGCTGCAGGGCCGTGGTGAGCAGCAGGAAGGCCGCCCCGCCGCCGAGCAGCAGCGCGTACGTCGCCGGATTCGGGAACAGCTCACCGGGCGAGAACCCGTCGATCAGCCGCACCGACACCTCCACCACCCCGAACCCCAGCCCCGCCCCCAGCCCGAGCGTCAGCGCCCGCCCCCGCTCCGGCAGCCGCCCGCCGAACGCCCCGAGCAGCAGCACCCCGGCCGCCGCCCCGAGCATCGCCCACGGCAGCCAGCCCGGCCCGGACTCGTCGCCCTCCGCCCCCGACGCCAGCCCCAGCAGCGCGAGCCCGGCACACACCACCGCCACCGCCGCCCACTCCACGCGGCTCAGCCGCACCTTGAGCAGCCGCGCCGCGACCACCGCCGTCACCGCGAGGCTCGCGGCCAGCGCGGCTCCCACGGCGTAGATCGGCACCGATCGCAGCGCCAGGATCTGCAGCACGAAGCCCATCCCGTCCAGCGCGAGCCCGGCGAGGTACCGCCACTGCCGCAGCGCCCGCCACAGCAGCGCCACGTCCCCGCCCGGCCCGGTGGCCGCCGCCGACCGCGCGGCGATCGCCTGCAACACCGTCGCCGTACCGAAGCAGACGGCCGCACCAAGGGCGCACACCATTCCAAAAATCACAAACCGACAGTAGGCGAGCGGTCGTGAACGGGGGGCCATGCGCGCCCGTCCTCACCCATCTCTAGGCTGACCGCTTGTCAGTGCACGGACGGGGAGACACGGGGAGACACGCACATGGCTGAAACACGGCGACGGTTGCGCTCGAGCACGGTGGTGCTGGGCGGCATGGGCGTCCTCGCGGCGGCCCTGTCCGCCTGCGGCTCCGACCCGGACCGCCGCTGCGTGGACCGGGACAGCTACGACTACATCAACGGCTACAAGATCGTCGCCGACAAGAACTGCTCGTCCGGCACGTCCTCCTCGGGCAAGGGCCGCAAGAAGACCGGCAAGACCAGGACCGCCGACGCCGACTGGTACTACGACGCCGACGTCAGCAGCGGCTACGCCGACCACGGCACCTTCAGCCGCAGCGAGGCCGTCGACCGGGGCGGCTTCGGCTGCTCGGGCTCCGGCAGCGGCGGCGGCTGACGGGCGGACACGGCAGATGGAACGCAGAACCGTCGAACCCCGCCCCGGCTGGCAGCAGACCGTCGAGGAACAGGGCCTGATCTACCCCCTGACCCGCTACCCCGACGACTCCCTGCGCCCCTACTGGGACGAGAGCGGGTACTACGTCTTCTCGCTGGAGGAGGTCGAGGCCCTGGAGGAGGTCGTCGAGGACCTCCACCGCATGTGCCTGGCGGCGGCCGGCCACATCGTCACCGAGGACCGCTTCGCCGACCTCGGCATCACCGACCCCCGGGTGGTCCGCACGGTCGCCGAGGCCTGGCAGCGCCGAGCCGAACTCCCCTCCGTCTACGGGCGTTTCGACCTCCGTTACGACGGCACCGGCCCGGCCAAGCTCCTGGAGTACAACGCCGACACCCCCACCTCACTGGTCGAGGCCGCGTCACCCCAGTGGTTCTGGATGGAGGACCGCTTCCCCGGCGCCGACCAGTGGAACTCCCTCCACGAACGCCTCATCGACGCGTGGAAGAAGCAGGCCGCCCTCCTGCCGCCCGGCAGCCCCCTGTACTTCGCGTACTCCTCCGCCGACGAACTCGGCGAGGACATGATGACGGTCGCCTACCTCAAGGAGACGGCCGAGCAGGCGGGCCTGGCCACCGACTGGATCGCCATGGAGGAGATCGGCTGGGACCGCCTCTCCGGCCGCTTCGTCGACAACCGCCTCCGCTTCATCCGCAGCGTCTTCAAGCTCTACCCGTGGGAGTGGCTCACCACCGACCGCTTCGCCGACCATGTCCTGGACACCCTCGACAACGGCGGCGGCACGGGCTCCACCCTGTGGATAGAACCGGCCTGGAAGATGCTGCTCAGCAACAAGGCGCTGCTGGCCATCCTCTGGGAGCTGTACCCGGACCACCCGAACCTCCTCCCGGCGTACCTGGACGGCCCCCGGGACCTGCCGTCCTCCACGGGCTGGGTGGCGAAGCCCCTCCTCGGCCGCGAGGGCGCGGGCGTCACGATCCACGAGCCCGGAGCCGCCCCCACCCTCCGCGACGAGCCCTGCGTCTACCAGCAGCTGGCCCCGCTGCCCGACTTCGACGGCAACCGGGTGGTCCTGGGCGCCTGGGTGGTGGAGAACGAGTCGGCGGGCCTGGGCATCCGCGAGTCCTCGGGCCTGATAACGGACGAGTACGCAAGATTCCTGCCCCACGTGATCCTCTAGTCGGGGCTCAGGGTCACGTCCCTATAGGGGCGCGGGGAACTGCGCGATCAACCACAGACCACCCGCACTCGGCAACGAAGAGCAACCAGGCAGACGCTCCCCGAACCCAGCCGGTACCCTGATCAATGGGCCGTGACTGGCGCGCTGGGATGGGACGAACCATCGGGGAGCGGCCCGAGCAGACAGAGCCGTGCGCCTGGGCCGTACCGTGAACGCTGAACGCAACGTCCGGAGGTCCCCATGTCAGCAGAGCTCACCCCCGCTTCCACCGCCTACCGCGCCGCCCTCGACGTGATCCGCGCCGTCGAACCCCGCGTGGCGGACGCCATCGGCCAGGAGGTCGCCGACCAGCGCGAGATGCTCAAGCTGATCGCCTCCGAGAACTACGCCTCCCCGGCCACGCTCCTGACCATGGGCAACTGGTTCAGCGACAAGTACGCCGAGGGCACCATCGGCCGCCGCTTCTACGCCGGCTGCCGCAACGTCGACACCGTCGAGTCCCTCGCCGCCGAGCACGCCAAGGAACTCTTCGGCGCCCGCCACGCCTACGTCCAGCCGCACTCCGGCATCGACGCCAACCTCGTCGCCTTCTGGGCCGTCCTCGGCGCCCGCGTCGAGGTCCCCTTCCTGGAGAAGACCGGCGTCCGCCAGATCAACGACCTCACCGACGCCGACTGGGCCGAGCTCCGCCAGGCCTTCGGCAACCAGCGCATGCTCGGCATGTCCCTGGACGCCGGCGGCCACCTCACCCACGGCTTCCGCCCGAACATCTCCGGCAAGATGTTCGACCAGCGCTCCTACGGCACGGACCCGGCCACGGGCCTCATCGACTACGAGGCGCTGCGCACCTCCGCCCGCGAGTTCAAGCCGCTGATCATCGTCGCCGGCTACTCCGCCTACCCCCGTCTGGTGAACTTCCGGATCATGCGGGAGATCGCCGACGAGGTCGGCGCGACGCTCATGGTCGACATGGCGCACTTCGCCGGCCTGGTCGCGGGCAAGGTCCTGACCGGCGACTTCGACCCGGTCCCGCACGCCCAGATCGTGACGACCACCACCCACAAGTCGCTGCGCGGCCCCCGCGGCGGCATGGTCCTGTGCGACGACTCGCTCAAGGACCAGGTCGACCGCGGCTGCCCGATGGTCCTCGGCGGCCCGCTCCCGCATGTCATGGCCGCCAAGGCCGTCGCCCTCGCGGAGGCCCGCCAGGAGTCCTTCCGGGACTACGCCCAGCGCATCGTCGACAACTCCCGAGCGCTGGCCGAAGGCCTGATGCGCCGGGGTGCGACCCTGGTGACCGGCGGCACGGACAACCACCTGAACCTGATCGACGTCGCCTCCTCCTACGGCCTCACCGGCCGCCAGGCCGAGGCCGCGCTGCTCGACTCGGGCATCGTCACCAACCGCAACGCCATCCCCGCCGACCCGAACGGCGCCTGGTACACCTCCGGCATCCGCATCGGCACCCCCGCCCTGACCACCCGCGGCCTGGGCACCGCCGAGATGGACGAGGTCGCCGGCCTCATCGACCGTGTCCTCACCACCGCCGAGCCGGGCACGACCAAGTCGGGAGCACCCTCCAAGGCGTCCCACGTCCTCGACGCGAAGATCGCCGACGAGATCTCCCACCGCGCCACCGACCTCGTGGCCGGTTTCCCGCTCTACCCGGAGATCGACCTGGGCTGAGGCCCGCGGCCCGTCACCCGTCCAGGGACTCGGGCCGACACCTTCGCAGGTCACTCGTCGAGGACGCGGCCCGACGCCCTCGGCCCGTCAGTCGTCCAGGTCGATCAGCACCTGACGCGGCTCCTCCCGCGGCGGTCCGGCTTCCCGCCGGGCCGCCGCGCGCCGTATCAGCAGCGTGCCGCCCGCTCCGGACGCGAGCCCCAGCGCCCCCGCCGTCACCGCCCACCGGACGTCGTCCCGCACCCAACCGTCCAGGTCCCCGGCGGCGGCCGTGCTCCCGACGGGCCCGCCCTCCGCGTCACCGATCAGCCGCGCGAGGTCGAACCGGCCGAACACGGAACGTGGCGCCCGGTGCCAGCGGATGTCGTCGTCCTCCACGGTGGGACTGGGGTCCGAGCGCACCCAGGGCGTGCCGTCCTCGGCCACCAGCAGCTGGTCCTGGCGTGCGACGGCCACGTCCCCGCCCGGCGGCCGGTTCGTGCTCGGCCAGCCGCCGACCCCGGACAGCCCCCAGAGCACCGTGAGCCGCACCTGCGGGAAGTCCCCCTCCGCCCAGTCGTCCGGCACCCGCTCGGTCTCCATGTGCGTGGGCTGCAGCAGCTGCCACAGCCGGGCGAAGTCACGCTGCCCCGAGCGCACGGCGGCGGTCCGCCCCGTGCCGCCCGCGACGACCATCGCCACGTCGGGCACGTCCCGCCCCCGCACCGGGAGGGCGGCGGCCGCCGTCCCCGCCACACCCACAGCAGGAACACCCGCCACGGCCAGCGCCAGCCCCCACCGCACGACCCGGCCCCACGACCGTGCCCGGCCCACCCGGCGACGACACCGTGTTCTGCCCGCCCCACCTCGCGCCCGCATCGGTCCCCCTCCGCATCCGCCCCACCCCGGACGCCCGGGGCGGTCCTGTGCCTCAACCTCTTGTTACACCGCCGGGGCCGAACGGGACCTCGTCTGTTTCCGGCCGGTTCCGGATCGGCCCCCGGGACCTGAGAGAATGGTGAGCATGGCCTCTGACCGACCTCGCGTGCTCTCCGGGATCCAGCCCACCGCCGGCTCGTTCCACCTCGGCAACTACCTCGGCGCCGTCCGCCAGTGGGTGGCTCTGCAGGAGACCCACGACGCGTTCTACATGGTCGTCGACCTGCACGCGATCACCATCCCGCAGGACCCGAAGGACCTGCGCGCGAACACGCGCCTGGCCGCGGCCCAGCTCCTCGCGGCGGGCCTCGACCCGGACCGCTGCACGCTCTTCGTGCAGAGCCATGTCCCCGAGCACGCCCAGCTCGCCTGGATCATGAACTGCCTCACCGGCTTCGGCGAGGCCGGCCGGATGACCCAGTTCAAGGACAAGTCCGCCAAGCAGGGTGCCGAGCGCGCCTCGGTCGGCCTGTTCACGTACCCGATCCTCCAGGTCGCGGACATCCTGCTCTACCAGGCCCACGAGGTCCCGGTCGGCGAGGACCAGCGCCAGCACATCGAGCTCACCCGTGACCTCGCCACGCGCTTCAACGGCCGGTTCGGCGAGACCTTCACCCTGCCGAAGCCGTACATCCTCAAGGAGACGGCGAAGATCTACGACCTCCAGGACCCGTCGATCAAGATGAGCAAGTCGGCGTCCACGCCGAAGGGCCTCATCAACCTCCTCGACGAGCCGAAGGCCACGGCCAAGAAGGTCAAGAGCGCCGTCACCGACACCGAGACGGTCATCCGCTACGACGCCGAGAACAAGCCGGGCGTCAGCAACCTCCTGACGATCTACTCGACCCTCACCGGCGAGAGCATCGCCGAGCTGGAGGAGAAGTACACCGGCAAGATGTACGGCGCGCTCAAGACGGACCTCGCCGAGGTCATGGTCGACTTCGTGACGCCGTTCCGGGAGCGCACCCAGCAGTACCTGGACGACCCCGAGACGCTGGACTCGATCCTCGCCAAGGGCGCCGAGAAGGCCCGCGCGGTCGCCGCGGAGACTCTCGCGCAGGCGTACGACAAGGTCGGCTTCCTGCCCGCCAAGCACTGAACCGGCCTCCGGCACACATCCGTACCACCGAACAGCGCTGTACATCACTCCGGTTGCGCCTGCCCGTAACCCGGTCGTGGCCGTACAGTCGATAACCGGGTGGTCGTATCAACGGCCACACTGACACGACGGGAGACGACGTGGGGACCGTAACGATCGGTGTCTCGATCGCGGTCCCGGAGCCTCACGGCAGCGAGCTCCAGCAGCTGCGCGCGGGCTTCGGCGACGCCTCTGCTCACGGCATCCCCACGCATGTCACCCTGCTGCCGCCGACAGAGGTCGACGAGAGCGCCCTGCTGGCCGTCGAGGCGCATCTGGCCGAGGTCGCCGCGGCAGGCCGCGCGTTCCCCATGCGGCTGTCCGGCACCGGCACCTTCCGGCCCGTGTCGCCGGTGGTGTTCGTCCGGGTCGCGGCGGGTGCCGAGGCCTGCACGCTGCTCCAGCAGCAGGTCCGCGACCCCGCGGGTCCGGCCCCCCGCGAACTGCAGTTCCCCTACCACCCGCACGTCACCGTGGCGCACGGCATCGACGAGGCTGCCATGGACCGCGCCTTCGAGGAGCTCTCCGGCTACGAGGCCGAGTGGCCCTGCACCGGCTTCGCCCTCTACGAGCAGGGCGCCGACGGCGTCTGGCGCAAGCTCCGTGACTTCCCCTTCGGCGGCTCGGTGGTCCCCCCGCAGGCCGGACGGGTGGAGCGCGGCTCGGTCCCCACCCGCTGAGCCGCCGCCGCTCGCCGGAACCCCTCGCCGGTCCGACGGCCGGCCGCCGGAACATCCCGCCGGCGGGACGGGCAGCCGCCGGATCACCTGGTCGGCCGGACGGGCAGCCGCAGGAGCACCTAGCCGGTCGCCGGGGCACCTTGCCGGCGGGACGGGCAGCCGCCGGATCACCTAGCCGGCCCGACGGCTGGTCGCCGGGACACCTTGCCGGACGGGCAGCCGCAGGAACACCTAGCCGGTCGCCGGGGCACCTTGCCGGCGGGACGGGCAGCCGCCGCAACACCCAGCCGGCCCGACGGCTGGTCGCCGGGACACCTTGCCGGACGGGCAGCCGCAGGAACACCCAGCCGGCCCGACGGCCGGTCGCCGGGGCACCCCGGCGGTCAGATCGGCAGCCGCCGGAACACCCCGCGGGGCAGGTGCCGCAGCGCCGCCATCACCACGCGCAGCGTCCCCGGCACCCACACCGTCTCCGAGCGGCGCCGCAGCCCCAGCTCCACGGCCGTCGCGACCGCCTCGGGCGTCGTCGCCAGCGGTGCCTCGGGCAGCCCGGCGGTCATCCGCGTCCGCACGAAGCCGGGGCGGACGACCATGACGTGCACGCCCGTGCCGTGCAGCGCGTCGCCCAGGCCCTGCGCGAAGGCGTCGAGACCGGCCTTGCTGGAGCCGTAGATGAAGTTCGCGCGGCGGGCCCGCTCGCCCGCGACGGACGACATCACGACCAGCGAGCCGTGCCCCTGGGACTGGAGCGAGCGGGCGCACACCAGACCCGCCGACACCGCGCCGGTGTAGTTGGTCTGGGCGACCCGCACCGCCGCCTCGGGCTCCCGCTCGTCGCGGGCCTGGTCGCCGAGCAGCCCGAAGGCGAGCAGCACCATGTCGACGTCGCCCTCGGCGAAGACCTTGCCGAGCACGGCCTCGTGGGAGGCCGGGTCGAGGGCGTCGAAGGCGACGGTGTGCACGTCGGCGCCGAGCCCGCGCAGCTGCCCGGCGGCCTCCTCCAGGGCGGGGGAGGGGCGGCCGGCCAGCCAGACCGTGCGGGTGCGGCGGGCGATCAGGCGGCGGGCGGTGGCCAGCGCGATCTCCGACGTGCCGCCGAGGACGAGCAGGGACTGGGGGAGGCCGAAGGCGTCCTTCATGACAGCAGCTCCTAGGGGTTGCTCAGAGACTGAGGCGGCGGGCCAGGTCGGACACGAACACCCCGCGCGGGTCCAACCGGGCGCGCAGCTCGCGGAAGTCGTCGAGGCGCGGGTACATGGCCGCGAGGAGTTCCGGGCGCAGCCGGGCGTCCTTGGCGAGGTAGACGCGCCCGCCCGCGGCGGCGACCTCCTCGTCCAGTTCGTCGAGGAACGCGCCGAGGCCGGGCAGGCCAGCCGGGATGTCCAGGGCCAGCGTCCAGCCCGGCACGGGGAAGGACAGCCAGCCCGGGTCCGACTCCCCGAAGCGCTTGAGGACGGCCAGGAAGGACGGGCAGCGGCGTTCGGAGATGCGGCGCACGATGCGGCGCAGGGCGTCCTCCCGGCCGTGGCCGACGACGAACTGGTACTGCACGAAGCCGCCGCGGCCGTAGACGCGGTTCCAGTGGGGCACGCCGTCCAGGGGGTGGAAGAAGCCGGAGATCCGCTGGAGCCGGCCGGTGCGGGCGCGGGGGGCCTTGCGGTACCAGAGCTCGTTGAACAGGCCCACCGTCGTCCGGCTGAGCAGGCCCTCGGGGAGGACCGCCGGGGTGGCCGGGAGGCGGGGGGTGCGGAAGGCGAGCGGGTCCCGGCGCAGGCGGGCGGGGAGCGCGTCCAGGGGGGCGTGGTCGCCGCGGGTGAGAACCGCGCGCCCGGTGGCGGCGCCCCGGGCCAGCAGGTCGATCCAGGCGACCGAGTAGCGGTAGCGGTGGTCGGTGGCCGCCAGCCGGGCCATCAGGTCGTCCAGGTCCGTCGCCCGCTCGGTGTCGACGGACATCAGCGACGTCTCGACGGGCTGGAGCCGGATCGTCGCGGTGAGGATCACGCCGGTCAGGCCCATGCCGCCGGCCGTCGCGTCGAACAACTGCGTGCCGGGGACCACGGTGCGGATCTCGCCGCCGGCGGTGAGCAGTTCGAGGGCGAGCACGTGCCGCGCGAAGGAGCCGGAGACGTGGTGGTTCTTGCCGTGGATGTCGGCGCCGATCGCCCCGCCGACGGTGACGTAGCGGGTGCCGGGGGTGACCGGCACGAACCAGCCGAGCGGCAGCAGCACCTCCATCAGCCGGTGCAGGGAGACGCCCGCGTCGCACAGCACGGTGCCGCCGTCGGCGTCGATCGCGTGCACCCGGTCCAGGCCCGTCATGTCGAGCACGGACCCGCCCGCGTTCTGCGCCGCGTCCCCGTACGCCCGTCCCAGGCCCCGGGGGATCCCGCCGCGCGCCCCGCAGTCCCGGACGGCGGCCGCGGCCTCCTCGTACGTCCGGGGGCGGACCACCCATGCGGCAGTGGGGGCAGTGCGGCCCCAGCCCGTGACGGTGGTGTGGTCCAGGCCCATGACGTCCGGGTCGGAATCGGTGTCGGCAGACATGTCCGTGACCGTATCGCCCCGATGAGAGCGAATAGTTAGCGAACATGGCATCCCTCCCCGAAATGGGTGATTAATGGGATGTCGCCCAATATTGCCGGAGTTCAGGCCTGAAGGGCGTGAACAGTGAGTCCACATGGACGACCTCGACGACCTGCACGACATGGACCACCGGATCGTTACGGCGCTCAGGGAGTGCGGCACCGACCCACGCGTCGCCGGCGCCGCTCGTGCCCTGTCCTGGGCGGGGGAGCACGCGGCACTGTGGCTGGCGGCGGGGCTCGCCGGAGCCGCCGTCGACGGCGGGCGACGCGGCGCGTGGCTGCGCGGCACCGCACTGACCGCGGGCGCGCACCTGGTCAGCATGGGGGTGAAACGGGTCGTGCGCAGACCGCGCCCCGCGCACGTCGAGCCCCTGGTGCGCACCGCCGGCCGGCACTCCTTCCCCAGCTCGCACGCCGCCTCCGCGGCGGCCGCGGCCGTCGCCTTCGGCGCCCTGGGCGCCCACGCGGTCCCGCCGCTCGCCGGCCTGGTGTGCGTCTCACGGCTGGTCGCCGGTGTCCACTTCCCCACGGACATCGCCGCCGGGGCGGCCCTCGGCGCCCTCACGGCCCGGCTCGGCGCCCGCTGGATGCGGGAGGGCGTCCACCATGGCTGAGACGGCCGTCCTGCGGCAGCGCACCCACGAGGAGCGGCCCGCACCACCCCGCAAGGGCGGTCTCCCGGCCGGTCTCCTCAGGACCGCGCGCCCCAAGCAGTGGGTCAAGAACGTCCTCGTGGTGGCCGCCCCGGCCGCCGCCGGCGAGCTCTTCTCCCGGCACGCGCTGCTCCGACTCGCCCTCGTCTTCTGCCTCTTCACGGCCTGCGCCGCAGCCGTCTACCTCGTCAACGACGCCCGCGACGCCGACGCCGACCGCGCCCACCCCGTCAAACGGCACCGCCCGGTCGCCGCCGGGCAGGTCCCGGTACCCGTCGCCTACGCCGTCGGCGGCTGCCTGGGCGTCCTCGCGCCCGCCGCCGCGGCCTGGCTGTGCGGCCCGGCCGTCGCCGGCCTGCTGACCGCCTACCTGGCCATGCAACTGGCCTACTGCGTCAGCCTCAAGCACGTCCTGGTCGTCGACCTCGCCGTCATCACCACCGGCTTCCTGATGCGGGCCATGGTCGGCGGACTCGCCCTCGGCATCCCGCTCTCGCGCTGGTTCCTGATCACCACCGGTTTCGGCGCGCTGTTCATGGTGTCGGCCAAGCGCTACTCGGAAGCCGTCCAGATGGCCGGAAAGGCGGGCGCCACCCGCGCGTTGCTCACCGAGTACACCACCGGCTACCTCCGCTTCGTCTGGCAGCTCGCGGCCGGCGTCGCCGTCCTCGGCTACTGCCTGTGGGCCATGGAGGAGGGCGGCGTCCCG
Source organism: Streptomyces sp. NPDC056373 (assembly GCF_042262425.1). Taxonomy (NCBI): domain Bacteria; kingdom Bacillati; phylum Actinomycetota; class Actinomycetes; order Kitasatosporales; family Streptomycetaceae; genus Streptomyces; species Streptomyces sp. NPDC056373. The sequence continues at coordinate 361,536 of NZ_JBHJPX010000001.1, read as the reverse complement.
CACACCAGCGTGCTGCCCTGGCGCCAACTGTCCATGGTCGCCTTCATCCTGGCGATCCTGCGCTACGCCGTCTTCGCCGACCGGGGCACGGCCGGCGAACCCGAGGACGTCGTCCTGGGCGACCGCGCCCTCGCGCTCATCGGCGTCGCCTGGGTGGCGATGTACGGCCTGGCCGTGGCCAACTGGTGACCACGCGCACCTGGCGGAGCACCCCGCTCCCGGACCGCCGGGAACTGCTCGGCTTCGCCGGCGTCGGTCTCCTCGCCTACGCCGTCGACCTCGCCCTGTTCACCGCCCTGCGCGGCCCCGCCGGACTCGACCCGATCACCGCCAAGTCCCTGTCGTTCCTGGCCGCCTGCACGGTCGCCTACGCGGGCAACGCCCTCGGCACCTACCGCACCGCACACGCACCGGGCCTGCGGGCGTACGCCGTGTTCTTCGCGGTGAACCTCGCCGGGGCCGCCGTGCAACTGCTCTGCCTGGCCGTCAGCCACTACGGCCTCGGCCTCACCTCGCAGCGCGCGGACACCGTCTCCGGCGCGGTCGTCGGTATGGCGCTGGCCACAGTCCTGCGGTTCTGGGGTACCCGTACATGGGTGTTCCGGGCGGAGGGCAGAGTCGGATCATGGACTGGCTGAAAAGAATCCCGGTGGTCGGGCCGTGGGCGGAGCGGCTGATGATCACTCACGCGTGGCGGTCGTACGAGCGGCTCGACCGTGTGAAGTGGACACGGCTGGCCGCCGCGATGACCTTCACCAGTTTCGTCGCGTTGTTCCCGCTGCTGACGGTGTCCGCCACCATCGCCGCCGCCACGCTCAGCACAGCGCAGGAACACCAGCTTCAGGACAAGCTCGCCGAGCAGGTCCCCGGCATCTCCGACCAGCTCGACATCGCCGGACTGGTCGACAACGCCGGCACCATCGGGCTCATCGCGGGCGCCCTGCTGTTCTTCACCGGCGTCAGCTGGGCCGGCTCGATGCGTGAGTGCCTGCGGGCGGTGTGGGAGCTGTCCGACGAGGAGGAGAACCCCGTCCTGCGCTACGGCAAGGACGCGGGCGTCCTGATCGGCCTCGGCGGCGCGCTCCTCGTCACCATCGCCGCCTCCGCCGTCGCCTCCGCGATGATCGGCTGGATCACCGAAGAAGCCGGCATCGACGAGGGCGGCTGGGGCGGGGTCCTGCTGCACATCGCCGCGTTCCTGATCGCCGTGCTCGCGAACTTCCTGCTCCTGCTCTACGTCCTGACGCTGCTGCCCGGCGTCGAGCCCACCCGCCACCGCCTGTTCGTGGCGGCGCTGACCGGCGCGATCGGCTTCGAACTGCTGAAACTGCTGCTCAGCGGCTATCTGCAGGGCGTGGCGGCGAAAAGCATGTACGGCGCGTTCGGGGTGCCCGTCGCGCTGCTGCTGTGGATCAACTTCACCTCGAAGCTGGTGCTGTTCTGCGCCGCCTGGACGGCGACGCAGAGCAAAGAGGACGAGGTCCCCGAGATCAGGGACGAGTACGGCGGCGCACCAGATCCGGCAGCGGCCAACGGCGGTTGACGAGGAACGCGCCGCCCGCGAGCAGCACCAGCACCCCACCCGTGATGCCGAGCGCGGTCCCGATGCCGCTGGAGCCGTCCGCGGCCGGGGCACTGGCCACCGGCTTCGAACCGGTCCCGGCCGTGCCGCTGCCGCCGTCCCCGGAGCCGCCCGCCTCGCCCGAGGGGTTCGCTCCGGGCTCGGCCTGCTCGGCGCCCTTGGGCGGCACCAGCTCGCCGACCGGCTGCACCTTCCCGGCCGCCTTGAAGCCCCAGTCGAACAGCCGGGCCGTCTCCTTGTAGACCTCGTTGTGCTCGGGCTTCTCCGGGTTCATCACCGTCACCAGCAGCACCTTGCCGCCGCGCTCGGCGACACCGGTGAAGGTGGCGCCCGCGTTGGTGGTGTTGCCGTTCTTGACGCCCGCGATGCCCTGGTATACCGGCACGTCGGAGTCACCGGCGAGCAGCCGGTTGGTGTTCTGGATCTCGAAGGACTCGCGGACCTGCTTGCCCTTCTTGCCCTTCTTCGTCTGCCCCGGGAACTTGGCGCTGACCGTCGAGCAGTACTCCCGGAAGTCCTTCTTCTGCAGCCCCGAGCGGGCGAACAGCGTCAGGTCGTACGCGGAGGAGACCTGCCCCTCGGCGTCGTAGCCGTCCGGGCTGACGACGTGCGTGTCGAGGGCCTGGAGCTCCTCGGCGTGCGCGTTCATGTCCTTGACGGTGTTGTCGACGCCCCCGTTCATGGCGGACAGCACGTGCACGGCGTCGTTGCCCGAGCGCAGGAAGACGCCCAGCCACAGGTCGTGGACCGTGTACGTCTCCTCCTCCTTTATCCCGACCATGCTGGAGCCCGCTCCGATACCGGCCAGGTCGGCGGGCACGACCTTGTGCTTGGTGTCCCTCGGGAACTTCGGCAGCAGCGTGTCCGCGAACAGCATCTTCAGCGTGCTCGCCGGGGCGAGACGCCAGTGCGCGTTGTGCGCGGCCAGCACGTCTCCGGACTCGGCGTCGGTGACGATCCAGGAGCGCGCGCTCACGTCCTTCGGCAGCGCCGGTACGCCGGCCGCCAGGTTCACCTGCGTGCCCGGCTTGCCGAGCCGGGCGCCGCCCACGCTCGACATCGAGGCCGGCGGAGTGGCCGAGGGGCTCGCGCTCGCCGACGGGCTGTCCGAGGGCTTCGGCGCGGCGACGGCGGCGGGTGCGGCCAGGGCGAGGGACGACAGGACGGCGGAGGTGACCAGTAGGGATCGCCTGGTGGTCTTGTTCGGAGCGGGCACGATCGGAAACGTACATGCCGTACGGGGGGAAGTCCCGTCTCCGGCCCCACCCCGCGAACGGAACCGGACACGGCCTGGCGATACTGGGTGCATGAAGCTCAGCCGCCCCGTCTCCTGGTTCCTGCTCGCCTTCGGGGTGTGGAGCTGGGTCATCTGGATCACTTTCGTCAAGAACCTGGTCAAGGACGGCAGCGGGCTCGCCTTCGACGACGGTCGTCCCACGGCCTACTTCTGGGTGCACCTGCTGCTCGCCGTCGTTTCCTTCGTATTGGGGACGGTCATCGGGGCCATCGGGTTGCGTGGTCTGCGCGCACTGCGCCGGACGTCATAGGGCGATCGGGAGACACGGCACCGTGGTCATCGTTTTCGTACTCGTCGCAGTGCTGGTCCTGGCCGTCGTCGTGACGGCCAACTGGTACGTGTGGCGCCGTCTGTTCCGCGACACGACCAGCGGCCCGGGCCTCGTCCGCCGGGCGGGCGCGGTCCTCATCGCGGGCGGCTGGGTGCTCGCGATCGCCGCCCTGGTCGCCGAACGCTCCGGCGCCCCCTTCCGGCTCCAGCAGGTGCTGGCCTGGCCGGGCTTCCTGTGGCTGGCCCTGTCGATATACCTGCTGCTCGCCGTGGTGGCCGGCGAGATCGTCCGCCCGCTGCTGCGCCGCTTCCTCGAACACCGGGCCGGGCGGACGGAGCAGGCCCTGCACGAGAGCGGTACCGTCACCGGCGCACCCACGGCCGCGACGACCGCACCGACGGCCCAGACGCCCGCACCCGAGCCCGCGACGGCACCCGCGGCCGCCTCCCGGCCCGGCGCCCCCGCGACGCCCCCGCCCTCGCAGACCGACCGGGGACCCGGCGCCGAGGGCGCGCCCGGCACCGACGGCGCACCTGGCACCGAGGGGGTGCCCGGCATCGACGGCGCACAGGGCACCGAGGGCGTGCCCCAGCGGCCCACCACCGCGGACCCCGCACCCGACGCTCCCGCCGGCCCTTCCCGCCGCCTCTTCGTCTCCCGGGTCGTCGCCGGGGCGGCCGCCGCCGCTGCTGTCGGGACCGTCGGGTACGGCACCTACGGTGTGCTGCGTGGGCCCGAGGTGAAGCGGGTCACCGTGCCGCTGGCCAAACTGCCGCGCGCCGCGCACGGGTATCGCATCGCCGTGGTGAGCGACATCCACCTCGGCCCGGTCCTCGGACGCGGCTTCGCGCAGAAGGTCGTCGACACGATCAACGGCACCCAGCCCGACCTGATCGCGGTCGTCGGCGACCTGGTCGACGGCAGTGTGAAGGACCTCGGCCCCGCCGCCGCCCCGCTCGCCCGGCTGAGGGCCCGTCACGGCTCCTACTTCGTCACCGGCAACCACGAGTACTTCTCCGGCGCCGAACAGTGGGTCGAGGAGGTCCGCCGCCTGGGCATCACCCCCCTGGAGAACGCCCGCAGGGAGATGCCGTACTTCGACCTCGCCGGGGTCAACGACGTCGCGGGCGAGGACGAGGGCCAGGGCCCCGACTTCGCGAAGGCGCTCGGCGACCGCGACACCGCACGCGCGTGCGTGCTGCTCGCCCACCAGCCGGTCCAGATCCACGACGCCGTCGAGCACGGCGTCGACCTCCAGCTCTCCGGCCACACCCACGGCGGCCAGCTCTGGCCCGGCAACCTCATCGCCTCCGCCGCCAACCCCACCCTCGCGGGGCTGGACCGCTACGGCGACACCCAGCTCTACGTCTCGCGCGGCGCCGGAGCCTGGGGCCCGCCCACCCGCGTGGGCGCACCGTCGGACATCACCGTCATCGAGCTCGCGTCGAAGCAGGCCTGACCACGAGGACCCTGTGGGAACACTGTGAAACCGGACCGAAAGGCGCATCGGTAAGTTCTTTCCCAACTCACAAGATCTCCCTTCCCCCTGCGCAAATTCCTGTGATTGGGTGAGCCCGCCGCAAAGGGGTGCGGCATACGCACAAGGGCCTTCAGGGGTCTGGGGAGGGCAAAGCCGATGCGATCGGTTCGCATACGGATACTCGCGGGGCTGCTGGTCCTGGCCGCCGCGGGCGTGGGCGCCTGGCAGTTCCTGCCGTCGAAGGGCGACGGGAAGACCATCACGGTCGGTACGACGGACGGCGTCACCTCGCTCGATCCCGCCGGTGCCTACGACGCGGGCTCCTGGGCGCTGTTCAGCAACGTCTTCCAGTCGCTGCTGACCTTCGCGCCGGGCGGCACCGCCCCCGTGCCGGACGCGGCGAAGAGCTGCGCCTTCGTGCACGGAGACCTCACCACCTACCGCTGCGAGCTGCGCGACGGCCTCACCTTCCCCAGCGGCCGGACGATGAACGCCGAGGACGTGAAGTACTCCTTCGACCGGATCCTGCGGATCAAGGCCCCCGTCGGCCCGGCGTCCCTGCTCGGCACACTCGGTTCCGTGGACGCCGACGGCATGACCGTCACCTTCCACCTGACCTCGCCGGACGCGACGTTCCCCTTCAAGGTGGCCACCGGCGCCGGTTCGATCGTCGACCACACCGCTTACTCGGCCGTCAAGCTCCGCACCGACGCCGGTGTCGACGGGACGGGCCCGTACACCCTCACCTCGTACACGAAGGACCACGAGGCGGTCCTCGCGCCCAACCCGCACTACCGGGGCGCCGCCGCCGGCACCGGCCGGCCCGTCGACATGCGCTACTACGCGACCCCCCAGGCCCTGGACACCGCCTGGAAGGACAAGCAGGTCGACGTGGCGACCGACCAGCTGCCGCCCGGTGTCCTCGCCGGACTGAACCCGAGCGACCCCGCCCAGCACGTCTACGAGGCGGACGGCTCGGAGACCCGCAACCTGTACTTCAACACCCGCTCGGGCAAGCCGCTGCACAACCCGAAGGTCCGGCAGGCCATGGCCTGGCTGATCGACCGCGAGGCGCTGGCCGCCACCGTCTACGACGGCACCGTGGACCCGCTGTACTCCCTGATCCCGGCGGGCCTGACCGGGCACACCGCCTCGTTCTTCGACGACTATCCGAAGCCCGACCCGCAGAAGGCCCGGCAACTTCTCACGAAGGCCGGCGTGAGCCTGCCCGTGCACTTCACCTACGGCTATGCCAAGGGGCGCGGCGCCGGTGAGCAGGAGGCGGCCGAGATCAAGAAGGAGCTGGAGGCGAGCGGCCTGTTCCAGGTCACCCTCAAGGGCTACGAGTGGACCGCCTTCCAGAAGCAGTGGGCGACCGGCAAGCTCGACGCGTACGCCGTCGGCTGGGTCGCCGACTTCCCCGACCCGGACACCTTCGGCGCCGCGCTCGTCGGCACCGGCAGCGCCATGAACACCGGCTACAGCAGCAAGACCGTCGACCGGCTCATCAAGGACAGCCGGCGCTTCGCCGAACGGACCGAGGCCGAGCGGGACTTCCGCTCGGTGCAGGACACCGTCGCCGAGGACGTCCCGGTGCTGCCGCTGTGGCAGGCCAAGGAGTACGTCGTCGCCACCGAGGACGTCGGCGGCGGCCAGTACCTCTCGGACGGCACGGGCGTGTTCCGCCTGTGGAGCCTCACCGCCCTCTGACGTCAGGAGTCGGAGCGCCGACGGGCCGCCGGATCGGGGATGGCGTTCGTCATGCCCGGCAGGAACTCGGTGAACAGCTCGTGCACCTCGCGCACGAGCGGCCGCAGCACCCGGAAGCGGGCCAGTGCGACACCCCGCGCGGTGAGCCGGGCACCACGCTCGGCCAGCCGGTAGCTGCGCTCGCGCCCCTCGGTGCGGTCGAAGATCCAGTACAGGACGAGTCCCATCTGGGACAGCCACATCAACTCGGGCAGGATGTCCCGCAGTTCCTCGGGCACCTTGGTCTTCGTGGCCCCGGCGAGCACCTCCCGGTGGACGCTGATGGCCTCCTCGCGCGCGTGCTCCGACTCGGGGGAGAAGGGGCTGAGCGGGCTGTCCGGGTCGGCGGCGTTCTTGAAGAACTGCACCGCGAACTCGTGGTAGGGCGCGGCGATGTCGAGCCAGGCCCGCAGCACCCCCGCGAGCCGGGCCTCCAGGTCGCGCTCCCGGTCCAGGATCTCCCGGACCGCCACCTGGTGCTCGGTGGCGATCCGGTCGTAGAAGCCCTGGATCAGGTGCTCCTTGCCCGCGAAGTAGTAGTACGCGTTGCCGACGGAGACCCCGGCCTCCGTGGCGATGGCCCGCATCGTCGTCTTGTCGTAGCCGCGCTCCTGGAACAGCCGCATGGCCGTCTCCAGGATCAGGGCGCGGGTCTGCTCGGACTTGCTGGGAAGGGCGCCGTCGTCGGGGCCGTCGTTCTTCGCGGACACGGAAAGAGAGCCTAACGTCAGCACCGCTGCGGCTGTCGGTGCGGTGATGGGTGCGGCTACCGGGGGGCGCAGGTGCCGTCGGCGCAGCCCGGCGCGGTGTAGCTCCAGCCGCTGTCCGGGTCGTACGACCAGCCGTCCGCCCGCCGGTAGACCCGCCCGCCCCACTGCGCGCCGCCGCCCTGCGCCCTCTGCCACTGCGTCCCGCCGCCCTGCACCCTCTGCCACTGCGCGCCGCGCCACTTGGCGGCGGCGAGCACCGCGCCCTTGGCGAGGAGGGCGCCGGACGGGGTGCTGAGCCGGTGGGCGAGCGGGCGGTGCTCGCGCAGCGCCCACAGGGTGACCACCCAGGCGGCCGGGCCCCGGTAGACCTGCCCGGCGTCGCCGACGACGGTGATCTCGTCGAGGGTGGCGCCGTGGTCGAGGCCGGGAAAGCGCCGCCGGGCCTCCTCGGAGGCGGCCGGGACCAGCTCCAGCGGTACCAGCTTCGGCTGCCGCTGGAGCCAGTCGCGCAGGAACGCGCACAGGGAGCACTCGGCGTCGTACAGGACGGTGAGCCGGCGGACCGGGGTGGCCGCGCGTGAGCCGGTGGCGTTCATTCCGGTCGTGCTGGTGCTGGTGCTGGTGCTGGTGCCGGTGGCGTTCACGTGGGTCTCCGCTCAGGCCTGAGCCTGCGGGGCGACCCAGCCCTGCGGCGGGACCGGCGGCACCTGCTCCGGCTCCATGGCGCCCCGGCGCCGGATCCGGTTGAGCACGTAGACGTTGGCCAGGTGCATCACGCCGAGCACGAGCAGCACCACGCCGAGCTTGGTCGACAGGGCCTCGAAGATCCCCCGGGCGTCGCTGATGGTCCCGTCGCCGCTCAGGTACAGCGCGACGAACCCGAGGTTGACCAGGTAGAAGCCGACCACCAGCAGGTGGTTGACGGCGTCGGCGAGCTTCTCGTTGCCGTGCAGCACGTCGGCGAGGAAGACCCTCCCGTTACGGCTGAGCGTGCGGGCCACCCAGACGGTCAGACCGATGCTGACCAGCAAGTAGATGACGTAGGCGATGACCGTGCGGTCCATAGCCCCACCCTTCTTGAACACGTTCAAAACGCTGTCGGGGATGACTCTAGACCTACTTTTGAACATGTTCAATACGAGTGCCGGGGCGATTGTCAGTGGTGCCTCGTCGACGAGACGACGGCAGGGGAGCGGCGCACGGCCTGGCGGCTGGAGATCGCCGAAGAACGGCTGACCGTAAGGGAACTGATCCGGCGCCGGGTGGTCCTGGGGGTCGCGGAGTGCAACGCCCGTCCGCCGGAGGTCTTCCGGGGGCTTCCATCCACCGCGAACGCCCGTCGCGGCGGCCGAACGTCGCCTTGTTGCGGTGCGGCGGTCCGATGCGCACGCCGTTGTTCCCGCTCACGGACACCGTCCGGTGCCGTGGCGCAGGGGGATGAGGGCGTCAGGGCCGTCGGGCGGGCGAAGCCGGCCTGGGTGGGCGCGGCGGCGTCCACCTTGCCGAAAACGTCCCGCAAGGTCCGCTCGCCGAGAGCTGTGAAGCGGCCGGCGAGCGGATCGCAGGGACAGCCGAGGTGCCGCAAGTACCGCTTGGTCGCAGTGTCTTGCCCACTCCGCGATCGCGGTCAGTGAGTTGTGCCCCGCGCGGTCATCGCACACACGCCCACCGCGCGTAGCGTCGCCGGCCGGTATCGCACACCCCGGGGATCACGCGGGTCAGGCACCCGGCTCAGAGCGTCACATGCTCAACCGGCGAACGTGACTCTCCCCGGGGCCTGCAGTCGACCTGCAACGATCGAGGCTAGAAGGCGGCAGCGGCCGCTGCCTCGGCTTCCGGCAGCAGGTCCTTGCTCTCCTGGATCACCCTCTCGTACGTGCGCTCGTGGTCCCCGCTTTCGAGAGCGAACCGCAGGAGCGAGTCGGACCAGTTGTCGAAGAGCGAGAACGTGCGGTCCACCACCCGCTTGGCTTCCTCGCGCTGTGCGTCGTCGAGGGACGGCAGGCTTTTCTCTTCCACCTCGGGCGACTTTATGCTGTGCGACGCCTCCGCCATGTAGTGTTTGGTGCCGAAAAACTCACATTCGCGGCCGTCCCGCAGGGTGATTCCCCGGCAGTGGGTGAAGATCGTGATGGAGACAGCCTCGATGGACTCGACCATCGCGAAAACGGCGTACGTGGGGGCGCCCGCGGCGAGCGCGGCCAGTTCCAGGCAGAGACGTCGAGAGTGGCTGAAGTCGGCGCTCCACAGGACCCGCGTGGCGTCCGACAGGGGCATGCTGCTGTCGGCCCCCAGCTTCTCGAGGTCGGTCAGCATCCACTGCCAGTGGAAGTCCTCTTCGTACGTGTGCGCGTTCAGAAGGGCCTGCAGCTGATCGGGCCGGGCGTTGTCTTCGTCTTTGCGGAAGACGTATTTGTTCAGGTCGGAGTAGCCCATGATGAAGGGGACCACGCTGGGCCCCCACGCCAGACGCCTCTCTCCGGGGAGCGACTCGTCGGCGAGCAGGCGAGTGAAGAATGCATGGTTCTCGTACGTCTTCCGATGTTCTTCGATGTAGTCGATGACCTTCTGCATGGAACACTCCGTTCAAGACGTGTCGACATCTCCGCAGCGACAGGCGGAGAAGCCACCATCACATAGGTCTCTTCAACTCATCGTGTTTCACGAAGCGTTGGCATGGAGTCCGCTCTTCTTTCCCGTCGGGATTGCCCATCCTTCTGGAGCGCACACCCCCCCCACCCGCCGCGAACTCACCGCGATGTCGTCCATCCGTACGTCGTACGACGACGGGTTCGGGTCGGCCTGGTACAGCTGCCACCCCAGCTTGAGCCGGTCGAACGTCGGGAAGACGAACGGGTCCGACGTGCCTCCGTGCCGGTCGGTGGAGACGGTCAGGTCGGGCTGGGGCACGCCGTCGAAGTAGACGGTGACACGGTTGTCGTCGGCGTCCATGTGGAACTCGACGCACTGCCATGTGCCGGCCCTTGCCGGGGCCGAGGTCTTCCAGGACGTCCAGTCCCCGGTCGGCCCGAGGTCGGAGCCGACGCCGTAGAAGTTGCCCTTCTCGGTGGGGGCGTACTGCCCACCGAGCGGCCGGACGAGCGTGGGGGAGTCGGCGCCGGAGGCCTCCGCGAGGGTCCAGTGCGCCCAGTCGGGGGCGGTCGGGAATGCGGTCACGCGCAGCCGCAGCCGGGCCCAGAAGCTGTTGCCGGGCGGCTTGAGGCCGGAAAAGGCGAGGAAGGCACGGCCGTTGCCCTCGGTGCGGATGCGGATTTCGCGGCCGTGGCCGGACGACGAACGGGCAATGGTCAGCGTGCCGTTGGACGTGTCGGCGGTCCACCCACGGCCTTCGGTGACCGGGCCGAGGGGAAGGCGGTCGAAGGTCTCCCGTGCGAGGAGCGGGGAGGGACTTGCCGAGGCGGTGGGGGATACCGGCAGCAGCGCGGCAGTCATGGCTACGAGCGCGACGGTGGCTTTCCTCAGGGGCGTCATGGGCGTCAGTCTGGCCACGCCCGGCCACATCAGTCACAGGAGCCCTGCGACGGGTGGCCGGAACCGTCCTGAATCTGGCCGGTTCCGAGGCCTGGCGACTCAGTCGCCCGTTCTCGCCTGCCCGGCCTTGAGGATCTCCTCCACGTCCAGGGTCACCTTCGCGCCGATGGAGTCAGGCAGGGTGACGAGTTCGCCAGGGGCGTGGGGGCGGTGGTTTTCGTAGCCGCTTCCCACCGGCTCGGTCAGGACGTGGAGGCGTTGGTGCCTGCGGTCGACGACGACGTAGACGGGCACCTTGGCCTCGGCATAGGCGGCGACCTTGGTCTTGAGGTCGTCCTTCCAGTTGCCGGAGGTGACTTCCAGGACGAGACGGAAACAGGCCGGGTCGTAGGCGTTGTTCTCGACGAGGTGGTCGTCGATGTCGGCGTCCACCACCACGAGGTCGGGGATGGCGTAGTCCTCGGCGCCGGTGGGGAGCCATAGGCCGACGTTCTGGAGAGTCTCGGTCTCTCCGCCGTGCAGGCCGGCGGCGATGAACGGGATCATGAGGCCGGTGAGGGCTCGGGCATGAGGTGCGTCCGGGGACGGGGTCACGAGGAGATGGCCTCCGATGATCTCGACGCGGTAGCCCGGATGGCGCTCCATGATCTCGTCGGCGATGGTCGTCAGGGTGACCGGCTCTTCTTCGTGGAAGGGCTGCTCGACGGAAGCTGCGGACATCAGGTGCCTCCTGGGAACTGGTGTCGAGGGCATCATCGTAGGTCGGACACCGCCCCCGCGTCCGTCCCGCGCTTCGTCACTCGAAGGTGTGGCATATGCCAGAGGGCCCTGTTTCCAGCGGAAACAGGGCCCTCATGAGCAAGCGGCAGAACGCTCAGAAGCGGCGCGTGATCAGCGCACGCTTCACCTCTGCGATCGCCTTCGTGACCTCGATACCGCGCGGGCACGCGTCCGTGCAGTTGAAGGTCGTGCGGCAGCGCCACACTCCGTCACGGTCGTTGAGGATCTCCAGGCGCTGCTCGCCCGCCTCGTCACGCGAGTCGAAGATGAAGCGGTGCGCGTTGACGATGGCGGCCGGGCCGAAGTACTGGCCGTCGTTCCAGAAGACCGGGCACGAGGAGGTGCAGGCCGCGCAGAGGATGCACTTCGTCGTGTCGTCGAAGCGCTCGCGGTCCTCGGCCGTCTGGAAACGCTCACGCGTCGGCTCGTTCGTGTCCTTCGTGATGAGGAAGGGCATGACGTCGCGGTACGCCTGGAAGAACGGCTCCATGTCGACCACGAGGTCCTTCAGGACCGTGAGGCCCTTGATGGGCTCCACCGTGATCGGCTTCTCGGGGTTGATGTCCTTGATCAGCGTCTTGCAGGCAAGACGGTTCTTGCCGTTGATCCGCATCGCGTCCGAGCCGCAGATGCCGTGCGCGCAGGAGCGGCGGAAGGTGAGAGTGCCGTCCAGGTCCCACTTGATCTTGTGGAGACCGTCGAGGACACGCTCCTTGGGGTCGATCTCCAGCTGGAAGTCTTCCCAGACCGCCTCCGCCGCGACCTCCGGGTTGAACCGGCGGATCCGGAAGGTGACCGTGATGTAGGGGGAGTCGGCGAAACCGGGCTCGGGCTTGCCGGCCGCGTCTTCCTTGTCCAGAACAGGGGTAGCCATCAGTACTTACGCTCCATCGGCTGGTAGCGGGTCTGGACGACCGGCTTGTAGTCGAGACGGACGGTTTCGGAGCCGTCGGCGCCGACCTCGCGGTACGCCATGGTGTGCCGCATGAAGTTGACGTCGTCACGGTTCGGGTAGTCCTCGCGGTAGTGACCGCCGCGGGACTCCTTGCGGGCGAGTGCGGAGACCGCCATGACCTCGGCGAGGTCGAGCAGGTTGCCCAGCTCGACGGCCTCCAGCAGGTCCGTGTTGAACCGCTTGCCCTTGTCCTGGATCGACACGTTCCGGTAGCGCTCGCGCAGCTCCGCGATCTTCTCGACCGCCGTCTTGATCGTCTGCTCGGTGCGGAACACCATGACGTTGGCGTCCATGGTCTCCTGCAGTTCGCGCCGCAGCTCCGCCACCCGCTCGGTGCCGGTGGCGTCGCGCAGCCGCTCCACCTGCTCGACCACGAGTTCCGCCGGGTTCTCCGGCAGCTCGACGAACTCGGCCTTCTGGGCGTACTCGGCGGCGGCGATGCCCGCGCGCTTGCCGAAGACGTTGATGTCCAGCAGCGAGTTCGTGCCGAGGCGGTTGGCGCCGTGCACGGAGACGCAGGCGACCTCGCCGGCCGCGTACAGGCCCGGGACGACGGTGGTGTTGTCCGCCAGGACCTCACCCTCGACGTTGGTCGGGATGCCGCCCATGGCGTAGTGCGCGGTGGGCTGGATCGGGATCGGGTCCGTGTAGGGCTCGATGCCGAGGTAGGTGCGCGCGAACTCCGTGATGTCCGGGAGCTTGGCGTCCAGCTGCTCCGGCGGGAGGTGCGTGAGGTCGAGGTAGACGTGGTCGCCCTCGGGACCGCAGCCGCGGCCCTCACGGATCTCCGTGTAGATGGAGCGGGAGACGACGTCACGGGACGCGAGGTCCTTCATGACCGGCGCGTACTTCTCCATGAAGCGCTCGCCGTCCTTGTTGCGGAGGATGCCGCCCTCACCGCGGGCGCCCTCCGTCAGCAGGATGCCCATGCGCCAGATGCCGGTCGGGTGGAACTGGAAGAACTCCATGTCCTCCAGCGGCAGCCCGCGGCGGTAGACCGCGGCCTGGCCGTCACCGGTCAGCGTGTGCGCGTTGGACGTCACCTTGAAGAACTTGCCGCAGCCGCCGGACGCGTAGACCACGGACTTCGCCTGGAAGACGTGGATCTCGCCGGTGGCGAGTTCGTACGCCACGACGCCCGCCGACTTCTTGACGCCGTCGACCTCGGTGATCAGCTGGTCCAGGACGTAGAACTCGTTGAAGAACTCCACGCCCTCCTTGACGCAGTTCTGGTACAGCGTCTGGAGGATCATGTGGCCGGTGCGGTCGGCCGCGTAGCAGGAGCGGCGGACCGGGGCCTCGCCGTGGTTGCGGCTGTGACCGCCGAAGCGGCGCTGGTCGATCGTGCCGTTCGGGGTGCGGTTGAACGGCAGGCCCATCTTCTCCAGGTCGAGGACCGAGTCGATGGCCTCCTTCGCCAGGATCTCGGCGGCGTCCTGGTCGACCAGGTAGTCACCGCCCTTGACCGTGTCGAAGGTGTGCCACTCCCAGTTGTCCTCCTCCACGTTGGCCAGCGCGGCGGCCATGCCGCCCTGCGCGGCGCCCGTGTGGGAGCGGGTGGGGTACAGCTTGGTCAGCACGGCGGTGCGGCTGCGCTTCGTGGACTCGATGGCCGCGCGCATGCCCGCGCCACCGGCGCCGACGATGACGGTGTCGTACTTGTGGATCTTCATGATTCTCGCAACCCCGTGCCTAGCGGATGTTCGGGTCGAAGGTGAAGATCACCAGCGTGCCCAGCAGGATGGTGAACACCGTGGCGGTGTAGAGCAGGCCCTTGAGCCACAGCCGGGTGTTCGCGCGCTCCGCGTAGTCGTTGATGACCGTGCGCAGGCCGTTGGCGCCGTGCAGCATGGCGAGCCACAGCATCAGCAGGTCCCAGACCTGCCAGAACGGGGACGCCCAGCGGCCCGCCACGAAGGCGAAGCCGATCTTGGAGACGCCGCCGTCCAGCACGAGCTGGATCAGCAGGTGGCCGAGGACCAGGACGACCAGCACGACGCCGGACAGGCGCATGAACAGCCAGGCCGCCATCTCGAAGTTGCCCCGGGTGCTCTTCGGGGTCTTCTTGGTGCGCTGGCGCGGGGCCTCGATGAAGGGCGCCGGGTTGTCGACGGTGTAGACGGCGCCGCCCTCGACGGGGCCGACGCCGGCGGCGGTCTTGTCAGTCGTGGACATGTGCGTCAGCTCCCGAACAGTTCACGAGCGGCGTGGCCGAGGACGGGGTAGATCGCCCCGAGCATCAGCACGACCCACAGGGCGACGACGGTCCAGAGCATCTGCTTCTGGTACCGGGCGCCCTTGATCCAGAAGTCGACGGCGATGACACGCAGGCCGTTGAGCGCGTGGAAGAGGATGGCGGCCACGAGGCCGTACTCCAGCAGCGCGACGATCGGCGTCTTGTACGTGGCCACGACGTTGTCGTAGGCCTCAGGGGACACGCGGACGAGAGCGGTGTCCAGCACGTGGACGAACAGGAAGAAGAAGATGAGGACGCCGGTGACTCGGTGAGCCACCCAGGACCACATTCCTTCCCGGCCGCGGTACAGCGTTCCAGCCGGCACGGAAGTTTCCTCCGGGAGCGGGGATTGGGGCCGCGCCGGCTTGGTGTGTCGGTCGGGCCCGGCCGGGTACGGTCCACCGGCCCCCAGCATCGTAGCGAGGCGCTGCGGCCGGGCTGCGCCGGGGTCCCGGGGTGTGATCAAACTGGCACGCAAAGGGGTACTGCTGGGCTAGTGCGGCCAGGGGGGTGGGGCGTCCCGTTCAGCGGCCGGGTGCGGGTGCCTTGTGGTCGGTCGCGCAGTTCCCCGCGCCCCTCAGGGCGTCCACCAGCCGTTCCTTCGCCAGGTGCCGCAGCTCGTCGGCCACTACCGTCCGCTCTTCCTCCGGATCGTTCGTCAATCGTGACCGGATGGCCTCCAGGAGGCGGTCCAGGGTCTCCGACGGGGACAGGCCGTCCAGGCAGATGACGAACACGTGTCCGAAGCGGGCCTCGTAGGCGGCGTGGGCCGCGCTCAGGGCCGTGTGGGCGGCCGCGTAGGTGTCCGGCGGGAGGGCGGGCAGCGGCTCGGCCGCCAGCGCTTCCGTGAGGTCGGACCAGGCCAGGTCGTAGGCCGCCTCGTCCGCCGCGGCCAGCAGGGAGTCCAGATCCGGGTAGGGGCGGTGGGCCGCGACGCGCCGGGCCCAGCGGAGGCTGCGCAGGCAGGAGAGGAGGGCCTGCTCCAGGTCCTCCTCGGAGGCGGCGTTGAAGTGCTCCACCGGTATGGCGAGTCGGCCGGGGAGATCTGGGACGTGGTGCGCGGGCAGCGGGGGTCCTCGTGGGCGTCACGTGTGTCGGCAGGGCAAGTTGTGAGAGATGTGACGTCACGCTATCGAGTACGACCGTGACGTGTCCGAAGGATGCACGAATTTCACCCGGGAGGGAGAGTTTCGGCACGCGTGGTGGACGCGCGCCGGGCGGCCACGGGTTTTAGGTTGGCTGGGTGAGTCAGCACAGGCGCCGGACTTCGGCGAAGCAGGAGAAACAGCGGCAGGTGCTGGTCGTGGCCATGGCTGTAGCCCTGGTCGTGGTCGGGGCCGGGGTGAGTCTCGGGCTGTGGGCGGCCTCGGGGGGTGACGGCGGGTCAACGGGCCAGGAGGCGGGATCCTCCCGGGGTGCCACCGCGGCGGCGCCCCCGGACAGGGCGCCGGAAGCGGCCCCCACTCCCAGCCCGACCCGCTCCTACCCCCTGTCCGAGACACCCCGCACCATCCCCGCCGTGCGGGACCACGAGCCGGCGCGCGGCCCCGGCTGGAAACCCGAGAAGGGCGACAGGGTGGTCGTGGACGACCCGGCGCTGGCCGACGAGGGCCGGCTGGTCGCCGGTGAGCTGGGGATGACCTACGCGGGCGAGAAGGGCGACAAGAAGGCCGGGGACCTGCGGCTGGCGCTGAACGGCGACAAGGGCGCGAACCCGGAGTCGTACACGATGACCGTGCGCGACGGGCGGGTGCAGATCGACGGGCCCACCGACACCGGGGTCTTCTACGGCACCCGCACGCTCAAGCAGGAGACCCACGACGGCGGCACCGCGCCCGAAGGTGTCGTGAAGGACGCACCGGCCAAGCCGCAGCGCGGGTTCATGCTGGACATCGCGCGCAAGAACTTCACGGCCGGGTGGATCGAGGACCGGATCCGGGAACTGGGCGACCTCAAGTTCAACCAGTTGGGCCTGCACTTCTCCGACGACCAGGGATTCCGGATCGAGTCGGCCTCGCACCCCGAGATCGTCTCGCGGCAGCACCTGACCAAGGCGCAGGTGCGCAAGATCATCGACCTCGCGCAGAGCCGGCACATCACGATCGTGCCCGAGATCGACTCG
This sequence comes from Streptomyces sp. NPDC056373, assembly GCF_042262425.1. Lineage (NCBI taxonomy): Bacteria > Bacillati > Actinomycetota > Actinomycetes > Kitasatosporales > Streptomycetaceae > Streptomyces > Streptomyces sp. NPDC056373. Next base: position 344,862 of record NZ_JBHJPX010000001.1, on the reverse strand, counting down.
CCCGGGCACCTCGGCGCGGTCATCGACGCCCACCCCGACCTGCAGTTGCGCACCGCGCAGGGCTCGGCGGTGCAGGGCGCCGTCGACATCTCCAAGGCCGAGAGCGCCGAGATCGTCGACGACCTGCTCGACGAGTACGCGGACCTCTTCCCCGGCGGGCCGTGGCACCTGGGCGGCGACGAGTACCAGGCGCTGACCCGGTCGAACCCGGAGGCGTCGTTCCCGCAGCTGGCCGCCGCCGCCCAGGAGAAGTACGGCTCCGGCGCGACGGTCGCCGACCTCACCACCGGCTGGCTGAACGACCGGGCCGACACCGTCCGGCGGCACCAGCGCACCCCGCGCGCCTGGAACGACGGCTTCTTCCGCGGCACCTCCGTGCAGGCCGCCAAGGACATCCAGGTCGCCTACTGGACCGGCAAGGAGATCGGCGCCCGGGCGCCCCTGGAGTACCTCCAGGCGGGCCGCAAGGTGATCAACTACAACGACGAGTTCATGTACTACGTGCTCGGCGAACCGCAGACCTTCGTCTACCCGACGGGGGAGCGGATCTACAAGCAGTGGACGCCCCGGGTGCTGCGCGGCACCGCGGCCGTCCCCGCGCGCTACGACGACCAGATCCTCGGCGGGTCCTTCGCGGTGTGGTGCGACCTCGCGGACTCCCAGACGCAGGACCAGGTGGCGGCCGGGATCCGGATGCCGCTGCGGGCGACCGTCCAGAAGCTCTGGGACCCGGGCGAGCCGGAGCTGTCCTGGACCGAGTTCCGGGCGCTGGCGGACAGGCTCGGCTGACCGGCACGAATTGGCGCATACGGCTGCGAACTCCCGTACGGCTGTGGTGGTCTTCTGACGCGACCGCAATCGAACATGCCGGGGGGAACCGGGACATGGGCTACTGGGGGTATTTCGTCGTGGGCCGGGGGGAACGGCCGCTGCCGGAGCTGGACGCGCTGGCGGGGGCCGGGGACGGTCCGACGCGGCGCGCCTCGGCGCCGGGCGGATGGCAGGTGTGGGAGTACCCGAGCAGCGACGGCGACATCGGGAACATGAACGCCCTCGCCAGGGAGACCGGGGCGCCGGCGCTCTTCGGGTACGTCATGAACAGCGAGTGCGTCGTGCTGGAGGCCGCGGCCCCGGAGAGCGGGGCGTGGACGACCTGCCTGGCGCGCACCGCGATGGCCGGGTACCTGGGGGCCGACCGGGAGGGCCTCTCGCTGGAGGACTACTTCCTGGAGCCGGGCGACGCCGCCGAGCACGCCGTGCGCTGGGCCGCCGAGGCCGGGCGTGAGGTGAACGCCGAGGCGCTCGTGGACGTACTGACTTCAGACCCTGACCCCCTGGCCGAAAACCTGCTGTTCCGCTTCCTCGACAGACTGGGCGTGGTGCCCCTGTGACACTCCGGGCCCGTTGCACGCAGTAAGGGGAAGTGCGGGTTCCGTGAGGGCTGAGGGCCGGTCGTGGCCTGATCGGGCCCCGGAGAGGACCCGCGGAGGGAGGCGTGGATGAGCCTGGTGGAGTTGATCGCACAGGCCGACGAACGCGGGCTGGCCGCGAGCGGGCTGGCTTGTTTGGATCGGTGCGTGCCCCTGCTGGGCGGCGACGACGAGGTCCTCAGGCCGGTGTGGGCGAGTCTCAGCGACGGCGCCGGTGCCGAGGAGTGGGGCGAGCGGCTGGAGCAGGCGCGCGGCAAGCTGGACGCGGCCGGCGCCGGGGACGAGGCCGCCGCGCTCGCCCTCCGGATGCTCGAGGCCGCTCCCGCCGAGCGGTCCGCCGCCGCGGTCCGGGTGTGGGCCGACGGCTGCTCCGTCGCCTCCCTCCAGATCCACCGGCTCCTGGACACCGCCGAGGACGAGGCCTCGTCCGTCGACTCCCGCCGCGAGGGCCGTACGGAGGGCATGTCGCCCCTCGTCGCCGCCGAACTGCGCCGTCAGATCACCGTCCTGGAGGTCCTGGCCGGACACGGCCCGGCCGGGCTGCGCCGGGCCCTGGAGTTGTCGGTCGAGGGGCGGCGGGTCCTGCGCGCGGTGGTGTCCCGCCGGAGCCGGCAGCGCGGCTGAAGGGCGGCGCCGTTGACCGCCGAGGGGCCCTAAACCCCCTTCCTGGGAGGGTCCTGTGACTGTCCCTTGGGTGAGGTGGGGCGGTCCTGCGCCGCTTCGGGGAAGCCGCCGATTCCGGGTGACGAAACGCTTCGCCCCAGCGCTTTCCGGGATGTGACGACTCAAGCGGAGACCAGGCCATCGGCGGCTGCGAAGCCGCTGCGATGGGCGGCGGACACGGTGGCGACGATGCGCGAGGGTGCACGGCTGCGCCTCGACTACTCGGCGCAGAGCCTGTGGAGCATCGACCGGATGATCGAGGGGATACGGCGGGAGGGAGCGCCCGACGCGGCGGTCCAGCAGGTGCTGCGCGGCTTCGGCGCGTACGCGGGTGAGGTGATGGCGCGTCAGACCGGCGCCGAGTGGTGGGCGACCGGCGGGGACCACTGGATCCGCACCCCCGACGGGCGCCTGTGGGACCCCATCGACGAGGCCCGCCGCTGCTACGGCGGTCATGGATCGCTGCGGCTGCTGTGCCGGGACGCGATGAGCACCGCGCCCCGGCGTTAGCGTCAGCGCGCGCGGGCCTGCCCGTCCACGCGCTGGATCACGCCTTCCACGCCCTCGATGCCTTCGACGCCTTCGAGAACGCCCTCGACGCCCTCGACGCCTTCGACCACGCTCTCGTTGCCGGCCGGAGGTCCGTCGGGCGGCTCGGCGGCGGGCGCGGCCGTCGTCGCGGCGTTCGAGGCCAGGGTGCGGATCTCGGGCAGGTCGTCGTAGAGGTTCTGTCCGGGGCACTCGGTCGGGTAGCCGTCGCGGTGGCCGGAGATGCGGTGGAACGTAACCTTCTGGCCCAGCTTGTACTTGCCGTTGTCGGCGCCGGAGGTCAGCACGACCGTGCCGGTCGGGTCGACGCCGTAGAGGCCGAGCTTCCACGCCGCGACCTTCGCGACCGACGCGCGCACCGCGGCGTTCGTGGCCGCCGTGGAGTAGTCCCCGAGCACCGAGACGCTGCTGGTGGCGGTGTTGAACCCGTAGGTGTGCGCGCCGAGGACGGGTTTGTCGATGCCGCCCGCACGTCCCTCGAAGACGGTGCCGCACTTGTCGACGAGGAAGTGGTAGCCGATGTCGTTCCAGCCGTTGCTCTGCACGTGGTACAGGAACACGCCGCGCACGATCGACGCCGACTGGGAGCAGGAGTAGTCGTTGGTGCCCGCCGTGTGGTGGACGAACACCGCCTTCGTGTTGCCCGTCAGGGTGGGCGGGTCCTTCACCAGGGACTCGTCGGCGCCCCAGGCGGAGCGCGAGGTCACGGTGGGACGCTGGGCCGAGAGCGGGCCGGCGGCGGGCCCGACCGGGTCCGGCCCGGCAGCCGAGGTGTCCACCGGGTCCGGCCCGGCAGCCGAGGTGTGCACCGGGTCCGGCCCGGCAGCCGAGGTGTCCACCGGGTCCGGCCCGGCAGCCGAGGTGTCCACCGGGTCCGGCCCGGCAGCCGAGGTGTCCACCGGGTCCGGCCCGGCAGCCGAGGTGTGCACGGCATCCGACCCGGCCTCGGGGTCGACCAGCTCGACCCGCAGGCCCTCCGGCAGGCGCGAGCCCGTCACGCGCACCTGGACACCGTCCGAGGGCCCGGTCCACAGCGGCTGGGTGCTGCCGCGCACGCCGGCCCGGTCACGGTCGGGGCCGGCCTCGGGGGTACGGCCTTCGGTGTCCAGGGGACGCCAGGCGGTCCACGCGCCGTTCTTCCGGGAGCGGGTACGCACCTGGGCGGTGCCGTCGAAGACCGCGTCCGGATCGTCCCAGGTGATGCCGATCAGGCTGAACGGCTCGGTGGTGCGCGGGGCGAGCGACCGGTCGTGGGGGTCGCCGTCCGGCACCCGGACGGTGTGCACACCGTCCGACGGGGAGGCGTTGGCGGGCAGGCACGGGCCGAGGGCACCCAGGGTCAGGGCCGTGGCGACGGCGGTGCGCAGCAGAAGGCGTGTCATTCGGTGCTCGTCTCCGGTCCGGTGGCGGCGGCGGTGATGTCCTGATCGTCATTCCCGCCGCCCGGGGCCGTCCGGTCGCCCGCCCCGAGAAATCCGGCGAACGGAGGACGGCCCACCGGGTGCCGTCCGGCCGCGCGCCGCCGGCCGGCGTCCTGGTGGCCGGGGCGGTGAACGGCGCCTCCCCGCGGCCGGCCCCCGCCCGGCGCTGTGACACTTCTCAGGAGCCAGGCGCTGATGACCGTGGAGGAGACGGCACAGACACGAGGACGGTTCTTGGGCCAGGGAGCGGAGCCACGCCGCGCGCGGGCGCGCGACGGGGAACTGGGCGCCGCCGTCGTGCGGGCCCAGGACGGTGACGAGGCGGCCTTCGCGGATGCGTACCGGATCGTGCACCCCGGGCTGCTCGGCTATCTGCGCGGACTGGTCGGCGAGGACGCCGAGGACGTGGCCTCCGAGGCCTGGCTGGAGATCGCCCGGGACCTCGGGCGGTTCAAGGGCGACGGAGCCGGGTTCCGCGGCTGGACGGCGACCATCGCCCGGCACCGGGCGCTGGACCATCTGCGCCGCCGCCGCGTGCGCCCGCAGTCCTCCGCGCCGGAACAGGACGTCCTCGACCTGCCGGGACCGCACAGCACGCACGATGAGGCGCTGGAGTCCCTGTCCACCGAGCGCGCCCTGCGACTGGTCGGCGGGCTGCCCCAGGACCAGGCCGAGGCCGTACTGCTGCGTGTCGTGGTGGGGCTGGACGGACCGGCCGCCGCCCGCGTCCTGGGCAAGCGGCCGGGCGCCGTGCGGACGGCCGCGTACCGGGGGCTGAGGCGCCTCGCGGCCCAGTTGGGCGGCGAGGGTGTGACGGATGAGGCTCCCCGGACGCTGGGGGAGTCGACATGAGTGACGACGGCGTCCCGGGCGGCTGCGCCGGGTCCTCCGCCCTGAACAGGGCGGACGGGCGGGACGTATGGAGAAGGCCCGGGACTTCGGGCCGGCCGGGCCGCCGGGAACGGGCCGGCCGTGCGGGACGTGTGGATCGAGCAGGGACGGAACCTGACATGGGTGGACATCAAAGCGGCGGCGGGCCTGCCGGCCGTCGGCGTGTGCACCTCGGCGACGCCGCGTACGCCCACCGGGCGGCACGGGACTTCGACGGTCCGCTGCCCGGCGACCCGGCGACGGCCGGCCCCGGCAGCCCGCCGCGCCGCCCGGGACAGGCCGCTGTCCTCGACGAGGCCGAGGTGCAGACGTTCCTCGCCGCCGCCCTCACGCAGGGCCGGATCGACAGCGAGGCCGAACAGCGGGCCGTGGCCGCGTTCCGGGCCGCCCGGGGCTCCGGCGCGCACCGGGCGCGCTCCCGCCGCCGGGACGACTGGCGGCCCCGGGAGCGGAGGCTGACCGGGCGTTCGCTGAAGACCACTCTCTCCGTGTTGCTCGCCAGTCTCACGCTGGGCGGTGTGGCGGTCGCGGCGATCGGCTCGTCCGACTCCCCGTCCGGCGCCGACGAGCCGGGCCGTTCCCCCGCGTCCACCTCCCCGCCCGCCCCCGGCGGCCCGGCGGGCGGGCCCTCCGGCGCGGGGCCGGGCTCCTCCTCCGCGGCCCCGGACCGGCCCCGTGCCGCTCAGGACGCCGAGGCGCACTGCCGCGCCTACGAGAAGGCCGGGCGCCGGGGCCGGGCCATGGACGCGACGGCCTGGCAGCGCCTCGTCGAGGCCGCAGGTGGAGAGGGGCGCGTCACCGCGTACTGCGCCGAGCAGGCGGCCCGGTCCGACGCGCGCCCCGGCCGTACAGCCGAACCGGGGAAGGGCACGGGAGCCTCCGGGAACAGCGGCAACGGCAACACCAATGCCAACGGCAACGGCAACGGCAACGGCAACGGCAACGGCAACGGCAACGGCAACGGCAACGGCAACGGCCCGGGCTCGGCGAACAGTGGCTCCAAGGCCGGCAACGGCTCGGGGGCCGGAGGCGGCAACTCGGCTGCCGAGGAAGACGGTTCGGCTGCCGGCAGCGACGGCTCGGGGGCCGGGCGCGGCAGCGGCGGCGGAGAGACGGGGACCGAGGGGCGGCCCGCCCGGCCCGGCGACAGCCGTCCCTGAGACGGCCGGACGTCATCACAGGGCCTTCGTCACCGGGCCCGGCCTTCACAGCCCACCTCACACGTCACCTCACCCCGGCCGGCGAGACCAAGCTGCGCGCCATGAGCCCGGACTGCACCGAGGGCGACATCTTCGAAGACATCCGCCGCCACCAGGGCTTCGGCAACGAGGCCAGGGCCGACGCCGCCAAGCGGATGGGGCTCTACCGCATCTTCGATAAGTACAACAACCTTGTACGGCAGCTCGCCGGCGGCTGAGGTGGTAGCCATGACCACCTCGTACCCCGCCGCCCTGCCCCTGCTGATCTGCGTCGTCGTCGCCGCCGTGGCGGCCGTCGGCCTCGTCGGATACGGCCTCCCGGCGATCGGCCGGGGGGCCGTGGCGGGCGGTGGCGCGGCGCTCGCCGGAGCCCTCGCCGCTGTCGCCTGCGTCTGGGGCCTGGTGTCCCTCTTCCTCGACGAGAGCGGCACCGCCCAGGCCTGCCAGGAGGCGAACCCCGCGCTGTACGGGCAGGTGAGCGGCTACCGCGTGTCCTACCTGCCGCCCGCCCTCGACTGCCGCCTGTCGCCGGGTGGTTCCTACCCGGCGGCCGTCCCGGGCTTCCTCACACCCGTGATGACGGTCTGTGCGGTGATCGCGGTGACGCTCGCCCTGATCGCCGTCGCCGAACGCCGCCACACCACCGCATCCGAGCGTCCCGGGAAGAGGACCCCGTGAGCGCCCGGATGCCGGGCGGCGAACGCCGGCGCGTCGCGGTCGCACGCGCCCTGCTGGGCGAGCCCTCACTGCTGTTGTGGACGAAGCGCCGGCACGACGTCCCGAACGGTCCCGGCCGGCCGTGCGCGACCTGCTGTCCGAAGCCGTGGCCAGTATGCTCCAGCGGCCGGTCCGCCGGCGGGCGTGTATCCGGCCTGGGGAGTGTCGCGCATCCCACCCGTGGAGGCGCTGCGCCGCTGATGCCGGGCTGCCCACCGGGACCGGCACGGCCGGTCCGGAGGACGGGCGCCGCGAGTCGCGGAGACGGCCGAGGCCGCCACCCCCCACAGGAGAGGCCCCGGCCGTCGCGCGGTACGGGCCGCGCGGCGGCCCGTACTCCCTACAGCGTCCGGTGTGCGTTTTCTGTCACACCCCTCCGCGTCACGGCTTAGTTGCATCCTGGACGGACATGGACGGGGAGTGGTTTCAGGTCGTAACGTGCCATTCGCGCCAACGCGAAAGCGGTACGACCACCGCAACCACCTGCGGTCCAGGCACCGCAACCACCAATTGAGCAACCACGACGGCGAGAACCCGGTCCGCGAGAGCGGCGCCGGCTCAGGCGCAGAAGGGCGCGCGGTGCTGGGGGACGACGCGGAGCTGACCGCCGCGGTGCGCGCGGCACAGAACGGGGACGAGAACGCGTTCCGGACTGTGTACCGCACCGTGCATCCGCGGCTGCTCGGGTACGTACGGACGCTGGTCGGCGACCCCGACGCCGAGGACGTGACGTCCGAGGCCTGGCTGCAGATAGCCCGGGATCTGGAGCGGTTCACCGGCGACGCGGACCGCTTCCGCGGCTGGGCCGCCCGGATCGCCCGCAACCGTGCCCTTGATCACATACGCATGCGCGGGCGCCGGCCCGCGATCGGCGGCGACGAGACGGAGCTGACCGGCCGGGCCGCCGAGTCGGACACCGCCGGCGAGGCCATGGAGGCGCTCGCCACGAACGGCGCGTTCTCCCTGATATCCCGGCTGCCGCAGGACCAGGCCGAAGCGGTCGTGCTGCGTGTGGTGGTGGGGCTCGACGCGAAGACGGCGGCCGAGACGCTCGGAAAACGCCCGGGAGCGGTCCGCACGGCGGCGCACCGGGGACTGAAGCGGCTCGCCGAACTGCTCGGCGGCGACCCGCAGGCCGATCCGGAATCGGCCGGGGTGCTCGACGCCCTGCCGCCTCAGAGAGAACCGCGCGGCGGTGCGGTGACGTCCGCAGGTGTGACGCACAGCGTCGCGCGGACGCAGAAGGATGTGTGATGGCCGACGAGCAGTACAGGTGGCTGGACCGCGAAACGGCGGAGCGTTTGCTGAGCGGAGAGCCACCCGAAGCTGTCGAAGGCGCCGGCCGACAGCAGGCCCAACACCTTGCCGAAACCCTCGGCGCGCTGTCCGCCGTACCCCCGCTGACCAGCGATGAACTCCCCGGCGAGGCCGCTGCGGTGGCTGCGTTCCGCAAGGCCCGCGAGGAACGCGCCGACGCCGCCGCAGCCCGCGCGGACACCGCGGGACGGGCCGCCGCCCGGCTCGCCGACGCGGGGCTGGTCCGGATCGGGCCCCCTGGTGACAGCGGCACCGGCACCGGCCGGCCACCCCGCTGGGCCCGCCCCGTACGCCTCGGCCTGGCCGCCGCGCTGGCCGTCGGCATGGCGGGCGGGGTCGCCCTCGCGGCCGGAACCGGAGTCCTGAGGGCCCCGTTCGGCGGCGACGAGCCCCGGCCCGGTGCCTCCGTCTCGGCCTCTGTCACCCATCCGGAGCGTCCGCTGGTGTCGCCTTCGCCGAGCGACGCCGTTCAGGGCGGTTCCGCCCCCGACAAGGCCTCTCCTCAGGGCGACGGCGAGCAGCGCGACGACACCGCCCCGGCGCCGGACGAGCACGAGGTCCGCTCCGGCGGCCACCGCGGCGAGATCATCGAAGCCTGCCGCGACCTGCGTGGCGGGAAACGGCCGGACCCCGACCGCAGGCGAGCCCTGCGGGACGCGGCGGGCGACCGGCGGGTGTGGAAGTACTGCAAGGACGTCCTGTCCTCGGCCGGCCCCCGCTCGAAGGAGCGCCGGAACGACGAGCGCGCGGACCAGGGACACCACCAGGGCAAGGGCGCGGACCGGAACCGGCAGCAGGACCGCAAGCAGGACCGCAAGCAGGACCGCAAGCAGGACCGCAAGCAGGCCGGTGAGCAGGACCGCAAGCAGGACGAGGCCGAGCGGAAGGGCCGGAACCGGTCCGGGAAAGGGGGCGACGACGGTGACTGACGCGGACCGTGGCCGGCCCCGGACGACCGGGCCCCCTCTCGCACCGCTGTGACCTGCGGTTTCGTACTCCGTGAAAATGGTTCGGCCGAGGGTGTGACGTTTTCGGCCGCCCCGGCGCAGTAATGAGTGAGCCGACTGGTCATCGGCCGTCGCACAGAGCCGGGGTTCCCCCCGTACCTACGGCTCGTGCACCGAGCGCGGGCGGGACACGTTCCCCCGGTCCCGCCCGCGCCCCATCTTCCGCTCCCGCTGTCACCAGGACACGACGACCTTGTCGCCGTTGCGGACCTGTGCGTACAGCTGTGCGATCGCCGCCTCGTCCCGTACGTTGACGCAGCCGTGCGAGGCCCCCGCGTAGCCCCGGGCGGCGAAGTCCGCCGAGAAGTGCACGGCCTGGCCGCCGCTGAAGAACATCGCGTACGGCATGGGCGAGTCGTAGAGCGTCGAGACGTGGTCGCGGGACTTCCAGTAGACGGAGAAGACGCCCTCCCGGGTCGGCGTGCCCTGCGAACCGAAGCGGACCGCCATCGTCGACACCGTCCGCCCGTCCACCATCCAGCGCAGCGTCCTGCTGGTCTTGTCGATGCACAGCACCCGGCCGGACCGGCAGCGCGCGTCCGGCGGGTCGGCCTGCTGGCCGCCCATCAGGTACAGGTCCCAGCGCCCCGGCTCGCGCGTCATGCCCAGCAGCCGCTGCCAGGTGACGGCGTCGGCCTTCCCGGTGCGCGGCAGCCCGCGCTTGCCCTGGAAGCCGCTGACCGCCCGCTGCGTCGGCTCGTCGTACGTCCCGGTCGGCCCCTCGAAGAGCCAGGCGACCTGACGCAGCCGGGCCTGGAGTTCCCGGACGTCGCGGCCGGTGTCCCCGCGTGACCACAGCACGCGGGGCGGGGTGGGCGCGGCCCGGGGCTTGTCGTCGACCGGCGGCGGCGCGGAACGCGGCGTGGCGCCACCACCGGCGGGCGTACGACCCTGCGACGGCGTGCTGCCGGGCAGCTCGACGTGCACCGGCGGGCGGCGCTCGCCCTCGCCGTCGGGCGTCTGCACCGTGCAGCCGGTCAGCGCCGCCAGTACGGCGAGTCCCGCCGCGAACGCTCTCCCCATGCCCGTACTACGCACACGGCCCCCCGCTCGTCTCACCGGCACGCCCGGATGTCACCTGAGATGTTCCCCGGGCGTGACCCGTCGCGAACCAGGAGGCATGGTGGTGAGCGAGGTCACTGCTCTGCGGGAGGCAACCCACCATGGCGCGTGAGTCGGAGTCCGGACTGCCCATCGAGCCGCTCTACGGTCCGGGGGACCTGCAGGGCTGGGATCCGGCGGAGCGGCTGGGGGAGCCGGGGGCGTACCCGTACACGCGTGGCGTGTACCGGTCGATGTACACGGGCCGGCCCTGGACCATGCGTCAGTACGCCGGTTTCGGTACGGCCGCGGAGTCCAATGCCCGCTACCGGCAGTTGATCGCGCATGGCACGACGGGGCTGTCGGTGGCTTTCGATCTGCCGACCCAGATGGGCCACGACTCCGACGCGCCGATCGCCCACGGTGAGGTGGGCAAGGTGGGGGTGGCCGTCGACTCGGTCGAGGACATGCGGGTGCTGTTCGGCGGGATCCCGCTGGACCAGGTCTCGACGTCGATGACGATCAACGCCCCGGCGGCGCTGCTGCTGCTCCTGTACCAGCTGGTGGCCGAGGAGCAGGGGATCGCCGCGGACCGGTTGACGGGCACGATCCAGAACGACGTGCTGAAGGAGTACATCGCCCGGGGCACCTACATCTTCCCGCCCAAGCCGTCCCTGCGGCTGACCGCCGACATCTTCCGCTACTGCCGGGCCGAGATCCCGAGATGGAACACCATCTCGATCTCCGGCTACCACATGGCGGAGGCGGGTGCCTCGCCCGCGCAGGAGATCGCCTTCACCCTGGCCGACGGCATCGCCTACGTGCGCGCGGCCCTCGCGGCCGGGATGGACGTCGACGATTTCGCGCCGCGTCTGTCGTTCTTCTTCGTGGCCCGCACGACGCTGCTGGAGGAGGTGGCGAAGTTCCGTGCAACGCGGCGGATCTGGGCGCGGGTGATGCGTGAGGAGTTCGGAGCGAGGAACCCCAAGTCGCTGATGCTGCGTTTCCACACGCAGACGGCCGGGGTGCAGCTGACGGCCCAGCAGCCCGAGGTCAACCTGGTCCGGGTCGCGGTGCAGGGGCTGGCGGCGGTGCTGGGCGGGACGCAGTCGCTGCACACCAACTCCTTCGACGAGGCCATCGCCCTGCCCGGCGACAAGTCCGCCCGTCTGGCCCTGCGCACCCAGCAGGTCCTCGCCCACGAGACCGACGTGACCGCGACCGTCGACCCCTTCGCCGGGTCCTACGTCATCGAGAAACTGACCGACGACGTCGAGGCCGCCGTGGTGGACCTGATGGACCGGGTCGAGGAACTCGGCGGCGCCGTCAGCGCCATCGAGCAGGGCTTCCAGAAGGGCGAGATCGAACGCAACGCCTACCGCATCGCCCAGGAAACGGATTCGGGCGAGCGGGTCGTGGTCGGCGTCAACCGCTTCCGGCTCGACGAGGAAGAGCCCTACGAGCCGCTGCGCGTCGACCCGGCCATCGAGGCCCGCCAGGCCGAACGCCTGGCCACCCTGCGCGCCGAGCGCGACCGGCCCGCCCTCGACGCGGCCCTGACCGCGCTGAAGAAGGCCGCCGAGGGCGAGGACAACGTCCTCTACCCCATGAAAGAGGCACTCAAAGCCCGGGCCACCGTCGGCGAGGTCTGCAACGCGCTGCGCGAGGTCTGGGGGGCGTACGTCCCGTCCGACGTCTTCTGACCTGCGGCCCGGGCAGGGATGTCGGACCCGCGTGCGACACTCATTCGCATGTTCGGTGTCGTCGATCTGCCCACCTACCTGGCGGGCCTCGTCCTGATCGTTCTGCTGCCCGGTCCCAACTCGCTGTACGTGCTGTCCGTGGCCGCCCGCCGTGGTGTGCGCGCCGGGTACACCGCCTCGGCCGGGGTCTGGTGCGGGGACACGGTGTTGATGACGCTGTCCGCCGCCGGAGTCGCCTCGCTGCTCCAGGCGAACGCCGTGCTGTTCGCCGTCGTCAAGTACGCGGGGGCCGGATATCTGACCTGGCTGGCCATCGGCATGCTGCGGGCGGCGTGGGGCATGTGGCGGACGCGTGCGGAGCGGATCGCCGGTGACGAGGCGCCCGCGCCCGCCGAGGAGCGGCCCTTCCGCCGTGCCTTCGTCGTCAGCCTGTTCAACCCCAAGGCGATCCTCTTCTTCGTCGCCTTCTTCGTGCAGTTCGTGGACCCGGGGTACGCCTACCCCGCCCTGTCCTTCGTCGTCCTCGGCGCCCTCGCCCAGTTCGCCAGCGTGCTCTACCTCAGCGCGCTGATATTCGGCGGCACCCGGCTGGCCGCCGCCTTCCGCCGCCGCAGGCGCCTGTCGGCGGGGGCGACCTCGGCGGCGGGTGCGCTGTTCCTCGGGTTCGCGGTGAAGCTGTCCCTGGCGAGTTCGTAGCGCACCCGGGCCGGGGTGCCGCACCCTGCGACGTCAGGACCGTTTCGCGCGGGCCCGCCGTACGGCCCGGGTGAGGACGGGCGGCAGCAGGTCCTTGGCGAGCCGGCGGGCCGGCGACGGGACGGGCCGGGCAGGACGCGCCGCACGCGATGAGCTGACCTCGGCGGCGCGGACCGGTGCGGGCTCGGGCTCCACGTAGTGCCGCGACGGCGGGAAGGCCGGTGGCTTCATACCCCGGGAACGGGTCCGGATCAGCCGGTGCCCGGCCGCCTCCTGCATGCTCAGCCCGACGTCCGTGCGCAGCCGGAGCGTGGCGAGCAGTTCCTCCTGGAGCGGCTCGGGATCGCCCCAGGTCGCGTACAGCTTCTGCGTGCTGAGGCAGATGGGGCGCAGACCGCGGTTGAGGACGGCCTCCCAGGCGGCGACCGCGACCCCCGGGGTGTGCTCGGACCGGAAGTCGTCCAGGACCACGATGCCCTCGGGCAGCAGGATGTCGTGGGCCGCGCCGATGTCGCCGTGCACGTGCTCGTACAGGTGCGAGGCGTCGATGTGGATGAAGCGGCAGGAGTCCGGGGCCACCTTCTCGTCCACGAGGGAGCTCGGGCCGGTGATCACCGTGGGCAGGGTGTCGTGGAAGGAGAGGTAGTTCCGCTCGAACGCCTGCTGGGTGAGGGAGGCGTACGACTTGGCCGACTCCGCCTTGTTGGCGTCGTCCGGGGCGTCGCCCTCGAACAGGTCACAGACCGTGAACCGCTCGCCGTCCTGGAGGTGGTGGCCGAGGAGGATCGCGCTCTTGCCCAGGTAGACGCCGAGCTCCAGCAGGTCACCCTTTATGCCGGACTTCTTCTGCTGTTCGAGGAACCAGGTGAACAGCGTCTGGTCCAGGGCCGGGAACCAGCCCGGGACGTCGGTGAGTTCGCCGGGGTGCGTGTCGGTCGCTTGTGCGTGGGTCATGGGACGAGCCTTCTCTCTGAGCGTTGCCCCGATCGACGGCCGGCTGAACGTCCCGTGAACAGCGTCAGCGGGTCTTCGTCAGAGCCGCCCGCAGCCGGGGCGTCAGCGGCTTCTCCACATATTTGTGCAGCAACCACGCCAGCAGCAGCATTGACGCCACCGTCAGTACGAAAGTCACCCCGGACGCCAGCCCCAGACCGCGGTGCAGGGCCTGGATCACCACCCAGCCGAGATGCTCGTGGACCAGATAGAAGGGGTACGTCAGCGCGCCCGCGACCGTCAGCCAGCGCCAGTTCACCCGGCCCAGCAGGCCCAGCGCGATCGCGGCGACCGCCACGAAGCCGAATGTGACGACGGCGACGATCCCGAACGAGGAGCGGTAGGAGAAGGCCTCCGGGTCGGGGGCGTGCCACAGCGACTGCACCGCGTAGTGCTGGCCGATCAGCCAGCCGGCGGCCGTGATGCCCCACCCGTAGACGTCCCGCCGGTCGCGGTGCACGAGGTAGAGGCCGACACCGCCGATGAAGAAGGGCGCGTACTCGGGCATCAGGGCGATGTCGAGCAACGGCATGTTCGCGTTCTCGGCGATCACCGCCGCCAGCAGCCAGCCCGCGCAGAACATGACCACCCGGCGGCGGTTCGCCCCGGGCAGCACGACGCACAGGGCGAACAGGGCGTAGAAGCGGACCTCCGCCCACAGGGTCCAGCACACCCCGAGCACCCGGTCCACGCCCAGGGGCATCTGGAGCATCGTCAGGTTCACCAGGGCGTCGCTGGGTGAGACGGCCTGGTAGGCGACCACCGGCAGCGCGAACACCGCCGTGACGAGGAGCACCGCCACCCAGTAGGCCGGCATCAGCCGGGAGACACGGGAGGCGAAGAACGACTGCAGGGGGCGGCCCCAGCCGCTCATGCAGATCACGAAGCCGCTGATCACGAAGAAGACCTGGACGCCGAGGCAGCCGTAGGCGAACAGCGCGTGCAGGGTGGGGAACTGGTCCTGGGGCGAGGTGCCCCAGGCCTGCGCGACCTCGCCGCCGCGCCCGCCGTAGTGGTACAGCGCCACCATCAGCGCGGCCACCAGCCGCAGCCCGTCGAGCGCGCGCAGCCGCCCCGCGGAATCGCTTCTGCGCCGTGGGACGGTCGTGGCGCCCGGTGGTTCGACCAGCACGGCGACGCCGGGCTGTGGCTTGCGGGTGCTGACGACCGTCTCGGTCACGCTGGAAACCTCTGTGTGGCTCGTATGTCCTTTGCCTGAGCCGCCTGTGGGCGGGCGCGCCTGTCACCCTAGGACGAGAGTTGACGCAATTACGTTCGATGGCGACAGGCTTCGCCTGCCGGTCCCCATGGGTTCATCTGGATGTCGCCGGGGCGGGTCGGGCCGCCGGGCGGACCCGGCTCAGCGGCGTACCGCCTTGCGCAGGGCCCGGGCCCGCCGGACCACCCGGCGCGCCGTGGAATTGCGCGGCAGGAACGCCAGCCGCTGCGGAATCCCCCCGGGCAGCCCGAGCGCGGTGAGGCGGCGCTTCTTGAAGTAGCGCCGGGTGCGCGGGCCGAGGTGCCGGGCGAGGAACCGCTCGGCCTGCGGGCGCAGGTCCGGGTAGATCTGCGGCTGCATGGTGAATCCGAGGGCCGTGACGAGGGCGGACAGCCGCTCGGCGGGCAGGAGGTCACCGTCCTTGCCGCTCTCGAGGCCGGGCAGCAGCGCGTCCGCCAGAGCGGTCGGCACCCGGTTGCTGTTCTGATACGGCGTCAGCCGCTCCAGGAGCAGTTCGGTCCCGATGCGGGCGACGGGCAGGTCGTAGAAGGCGGAGGCCGTGAACAGCGCGGTCGAGAAACAGCCGACGACCAGCGCGGGCCGGGTCCGGTCGAACAGCACCTCGGCGAGCACGGGCGTGTCCAGGACCGTCAGGTCGACGCCCAGCTTCTCCGCCTCGGTCTCCAGGGCGCGGCTGTAGCGGGCCGGTGCGGTCGGGTGGGGCTTGAAGACGACCGCGCGGTGGCCGCGGGCGACGGCGCCCCGCATCATCCGCACGTGCAGGTCCTCCTCCTCCTCGGGGGAGAGGATGTTCAGCGCCGACAGGTACTGGCCGAGCAGCAGCGCCGAGTCGCCCGGCAGGGCGGGCAGTTCGGGCACGGTCTCGGTGACCTCGCCGAGCACCTTCAGGAACGCGGCCGTCGGCACCAGGTGGGCCGGCACGCCGAACTCGGTGAGCAGCATCGGCGTGAGCCCCGGCACCAGATCCAGGTGCAGCAGCCTGCGCACGCGCGTGCCGACCAGCGGGTCCAGCTTGTTGCGGGTGGGGCCGTAGCTCATCAGCCCGTCGGCGTAGACGTCGACGGGAGCGTCGGTGAACAGCTGGGCCACCGTCAGGGCGGGCGCCACCTGGATGGATTCCAGCGCCAGGCTCACCCGGTCGTCGCCGAGGCCCCACAGCAGCCGCAGATAGCGCTCGAAGAGGGGGATGTCGTCGGCTCGCGGCGTCCAGGCCCCGGGGTGGAAGGGGCGGATGGCCTCGTTCCACGACAGCACCTCGTCGAAGTGCTCGCGCAGCGGGGCGAAGCCCGGCATCTCGTCGAGGGCCGGAGTGGTCTCCGGCGTCGTGGAGTTGTTGAACACCAGCAGCACCCGGCGGTCCGGCTCCTCGAAGAGGTCGGAGTCGATCGCGGCGGCCAGGGTGGCGACACCGTACAGCGTCGAGGCGCAGAAGATCTGAGTGGTCCCGGGCATCAGGCGGCCGCTCCCGTCGTGGTCACCCTGCGTCGCAGCCGCCGCAGCTTGGACGAGCGGTCCATGTCCATGGCCTCCAGTGCGTCGGTGAGTGCGTCCTGCGGCATGCGCTTGATCGCTGCCGCGCTCATCGACCGCAGTTGCCTGGCCACGGCCGGTTCGAACCTGTCCTCGTTGGAGAGGTGGTGGGCGATGATCGCGCAGTAGGTCCGCACCGCCTTGGGCAGCAGCCGGTCGGCGTCGCGGTCCGCGGCCGTCTCCTCGATCACCTGGTCGAAGGCCCGGATGAAGTCGAGCTGGCGCACATCGCCGATCTGCGTCAGGGACGAGGCCACCCCCCGCCGGTAGAACACGCCCAGCAGGCTCACCACGGCGAACGACTCCGCCTCACGGTGCAGCTTCCAGATCCACGGCCGGTCCTCCGCCGTGCGCAGACCGTCGGTGAAGTGGAGCACGCCCTTGTCGACCAGGCGGCGGTGATAGGCACCGGCCCAGGCGTAGGCGTAGTCGACGGACGTGGAGCGGTGGGCGGGCAGGATCGCCTCCCGCGGGTCGAACGCCTCCCAGCGCCGCCCGACCGGGACCCGGTGCACGGAACGGGCGCGCGCGGTGGCCTGCACATGGTCGGTGCGCACGAAGTCGCATCCCAGGTCGTCCATCGCGGCCACCAGTTCGGCGAGATAGCCGGGGGCCAGCCAGTCGTCACCGTCCAGGAACGTCAGGTACTCGCCCTGCGCCGCGTCCAGGCCGGTGTTGCGCGCGGTGGCGAGCCCGCCGTTCTGCTCGTGGCGGATGTACCGCACCTGGGCCACATCCGAAAGCTCCTCGGCCGCTCGTTCGAGAATGGCCGGAGTCTCGTCCTTGGAATGGTCGTCGACCAGGATGAACTCGAAATCCCGGTCGGCGTTCGACCGAAGACTTCTGAGGGTGTCCGGGGCATATTGCTGCACGTTGTAGAACGGCACGATCACGGAAAGCTTAGGCACCCGCAAAACGTTAGGAGGCCGCCCGGCAGCTGAACTTTCCGAAGAAGGTACACCGGGTGAACTCAATGTGTCAGAACGGTGCACCGCGTGTACTTCCGGCCTTCCGGCAGGCCAGTTCGGCTCTCGGTGGGCTGTTGTTAACTTTTCGTTGAGTCGCGGTTCCGCCATACCTAGGATTCGCTTCCTAGCGTCATCGACGTGCCAGCAAGTACACCGAAGCGCCCGCGAATCGCCGTCCTCGCGGACAGCGACACCCGATGGAAATGGGGTGCGCTGACCGCGGACCGCATCGCCCCGGGACCGTCCATGGAAGCCGCTCCGCGCGAAGCCGCGCAAGCCGGCCCCCTCCTCGACGGATTCCTGCTGCGCGGCCGGGCGACGCCCACCCCGCGCCAGCTGGAGGAAGTGGGCGTGCGCGCCGACTCGCTGCGGGAGGTCACCGCCGTCGAGTTCCTGCGCGCCATGGCCGAGGGAACCTACGACGTCCTGGTCCTCTCCCTGGTCGGCGGCGGTGTGCAGGCGATGCTGCACGGCCTGGCACGTGTCTGGGAGCACCGCGCCTCCCGGCCCGTGGTCGTCACCGGCTACGTCGGTGTCGTCTACGAGAAGCTCGCCGACGGCCTGCTGCTGCGGCACGGCGCGGACCTGGTCCTCGCCAACTCCCGCCAGGACGCGGACCGTTTCCGGGCCGTCTACGAGGGAGTGGGCGCCGACGCCTCGGCGGTGACCGAGGTGGCCCTGCCGTTCCTCGGCGGCGCGGCCTACGAGGGCGAACACACGCCCTACACGGTCGTCTTCGCCGCCCAGCCCTCCGTCCCGGACAGCCGCAAGGACCGTACGTACCTGCTGAACCGGCTGGTGCAGCACGCCCGCCGGCACCCCGAGCGCGAGGTGCTGCTGAAGCTGCGCTCCAAGCCCGGCGAACACACCACCCACATCGAGGAGTTGCCGTATCAGAGGCTGGTGCAGCGCCTCGATCCGCCCGCCAACTTCAGCCTGGTGTACGGCAACATGGGCGAGGTCCTCGACAGGACCGACCTGCTGGTGACGGTCAGTTCCACGGCCGCCCTGGAGTCCCTGCACCGCCGCATCCCGACCGTTGTCCTGACCGACCTCGGCATCCGCGAGTCGCTCGGCAACCACCACTTCGTGGGCTCCGGCTGCCTCGCCTCCTGGGACCTGCTCGACGCCGGGCACCGGCCCGTGCCCGACGAGGAATGGGTCTCCCGGCAGGGCGTCGCGGCGGACGGTTCGTACGAATCCGCCTTCGACGCGGCCCGTAAGCGCATCGCCGCGCTGCTCGACCGGCCCGGCGGCCTGCCCCCGCTGACCCCGTACTACACCCCCGTCACCGCGCCCGGCTATCTGCCCGGGATCCTCGCCCGCCACCACCTCGGCCCGGACGGCACCCCGCTGCCCGGCGCGCCCGCCGCCGACAAGGACCCCGGACCGGTCCGGCAGATCGTGCGCCGGGCGGCGCGCGGCGCCTACCGCCACGGCGTGCAGCGCGTGGCGCCCGTCATCCGGCGGATGGGGGAGCTGTGAGCCGCCCCGAGACCCCAGCCCAAGGAGTAGACCCCATGTCCCATCCGCAAGCGGGCAAAGGCGCCTCCGTGCGCCGCGTGCTCGCGGTGATCCCCGCGCGCGGCGGCTCCAAGGGCGTGCCCGCGAAGAACCTCCTGCCCGTCGGCGGTGTCCCGCTGGTGGCGCGGGCGGTGCGCGAATGCCGGTCGACCCGGCTGGTGACGGACGTCGTGGTCTCCACCGACGACCAGGCCATCGCTGCCGCCGCCCGCGAGGCCGGTGCCGAGGTCGTGCTGCGGCCCGCCGCCATCGCCGGTGACACCGCCACCTCCGAGGCCGCCGTCCTGCACGCCATGGACGCCCACGAGGCCCTGCACGGGGCACCGGTGGACGTGGTCCTGCTCGTGCAGTGCACCAGCCCGTTCATCGTCCGCGAGGACATCGACGGGGTGGCGGGCGCGATCGCCGAGAACGGCGCCGACACCGCGGTGACCGTGGCGCCCTTCCACGGGTTCATCTGGAGGGACGCCGACACCGAGGCCACCTCCGGGGAGGCGACCGGCGGCTACGGCGTCAACCACGACAAGTCCTTCCGGCCCCGCCGCCAGGACCGCCCCCAGGACCTGCTGGAGACCGGCGCCGCCTACGCGATGGACGCGGCGGGCTTCCGCAAGCACCAGCACCGCTTCTTCGGACACACCGAACTCGTCCGGACCGACCCGGCCCGCGTGCTGGAGATCGACGACCCGCACGACCTCGCCCGCGCCCGGGCCCTCGCGCCGCTCTTCGACGCGGACCGCCCCGGCGCCCTCCCGACCGCCGACGACATCGACGCGGTCGTCCTCGACTTCGACGGCACCCAGACCGACGACCGGGTGCTGGTCGACTCCGACGGACGGGAGTTCGTCTCCGTGCACCGCGGGGACGGACTCGGCATCGCGGCCCTCCGTGCGAGCGGCCGCCTGAAGATGCTGATCCTGTCCACGGAACAGAACCCTGTGGTCGCCGCCCGGGCCCGGAAGCTCAAGCTCCCGGTGCTGCACGGCATCGACCGCAAGGACCTCGCCCTCAAGCAGTGGTGCGAGGAGCAGGGCATCGCGCCGGAGCGCGTGCTCTACGTCGGCAACGACGTCAATGACCTCCCGTGCTTCGCCCTCGTGGGCTGGCCCGTGGCGGTCGCGAGCGCCCACGACGTCGTGCGCGGCGCCGCACGCGCGGTCACCACCGTCCCCGGCGGTGACGGCGCGATCCGGGAGATCGCCAGCTGGATCCTCGGCCCCTCTCTCGATTCCCTCACCAAGTAAGGAACTCTTCGCCATGAGCAACAACTCCCGCATCCGCAAGTTCGGTTCGCGCGAGGCCGGCCCCGGCCGCCCCGTCTACGTCACCGGCGAGATCGGCATCAACCACAACGGCGACATCGAGAACGCCTTCAAGCTCATCGACGCCGCCGCCGAGGCCGGCTGCGACGCGGTCAAGTTCCAGAAGCGCACCCCGGAGATCTGCACCCCGCGCGACCAGTGGGACATCGAGCGCGACACCCCCTGGGGCCGCATGACGTACATCGACTACCGCCACCGCGTGGAGTTCGGCGAGGAGGAGTACGGCCAGATCGACGCCTACTGCAAGAAGAAGGGCATCGACTGGTTCGCCTCCCCGTGGGACACCGAGGCCGTCGCCTTCCTGGAGAAGTTCGACGTCCCCGCCCACAAGGTCGCCTCCGCCTCCCTCACGGACGACGAGCTGCTGCGCGCCCTGCGCGCCACCGGCCGCACGGTCATCCTGTCCTCCGGCATGTCGACCCCGAAGCAGATCCGCCACGCGGTCGAGGTCCTGGGCAGCGAGAACATCCTCCTCTGCCACGCCACTTCGACCTACCCGGCGAAGGCCGAGGAACTCAACCTCCGCGTGATCAACACCCTGCAGGAGGAGTACCCGAACGTCCCGATCGGCTACTCCGGCCACGAGACCGGCCTGCAGACCACCCTCGCCGCCGTCGCCCTCGGCGCCACCTTCGTCGAGCGTCACATCACCCTCGACCGCGCCATGTGGGGCTCGGACCAGGCCGCGTCCGTGGAGCCGCAGGGCCTCACGCGCCTCGTCCGCGACATCCGCACCATCGAGGCCTCCCTCGGCGACGGCGTCAAGAAGGTCTACGAGTCCGAGCTGGGCCCGATGAAGAAGCTGCGCCGCGTCGCCGGTGTGGTCGCCGAGGCGGAGATCGCCACGGCGGCGGGCGAGCCGGTCGGCGTCTGAACGCACCACCCCCACAACCCCCCTTACGACGGGACGGTCGTACGTCGATGAGCCCCCGCGCCGGGAACGCCGGCCCCCACACTCTCGCCTTCGTCGAGAGCCCGGTACAGCTGCTGAACGTGCTGGAGTGGGCGCACGCGCACGCCCCCGGCGTGGGGCTCACCCTCGTGGTGCTGTCACCCGTCGACCCGATGACGCGCGGCCAGCTGCGGCGGATGTCCGACCTGGCCCGCGACGAGGGCCACCAGGTCCGCTGGGAGGAAGCGCGCGGCGGACCGCTCGCGCCCTTCCAGACCATCGGCGGCCTGACCGGCATGCTCCGCAGGGCACGCCGCGTCGTGCTGGGGGACCCCTTCTCCCGCTACGTCCAGCTGCTGCTGACGATCACCCGCGCCCGTGACCTGGTCGTCGTCGACGACGGCACGGCGACGATGGAGTTCGTCGGGCAGCTGGCCCGCGGCGAACGGCTGGTGCGCTGGCACCGCAAGGGCGGCCGCCCCGGCCCGCGGGACGTGGTCTTCGCGCCGGTGTCGGCCTCGGCCCGCCGCCGGCTGACCCCCGGCGAGAGCCGCCGCATCGAGATCTTCTCCTCCATGCCGATGGAGGAGACCCCGGCGGGCGTCACGGTCAGCGAGAACACCTTCGCCTGGACCCGGGCCCGTTTCGGCCCGCCCAGGATCACCAGGGGCGCCGACATGGTCGGCACGTCCCTGGTGGAGACCGGCGTGGTGGACGACGGCCGCTATCTGGAGGCCGTCCACGCCCTGGCCAGGGCACACGGCGCCACCCGCTACTTCGCCCACCGCCGCGAGAGCACGGACAAGCTCCACCGCCTCGCGGTCGAGACGGGCCTGGAGATCGTCCGCCCCGAACTCCCCCTCGAACTGATCGCCCGCCGCGGCCCCATCGGGCGGACGATCCTCAGCTTCCCCTCCACGGTCGTCCACACCCTCCCCCTCGCCCTGTCCGGCACGGAGGTACGCGTCGCGGTCTGCGACATCGACCCCGCCTGGCTGACCGAGAACGCCTCCCCGCGCGCCCAGGGCTTCCTGTCCGGGGTGACGGGAACGGCCCGGGACGTGCACCGGTTGTCGGCGGTGCAGGCGGTGCAGGCGGTGCAGGCGGTGCAGGCGGTGCAGGGAGTGCAGGCAGTGCCGCCGGTACAGGCGGTCTGAGGGCCCCGGGCCGAGAGTGAGGCCGACCCGGCCGGCCGGAGGCCCTGCGCTGCGGCTTGCTACCCTCTGACCTGGCAAGACGCCGGCGGGAGGGCGGACTGTGGCAGCGGCCGGACATGAGGACCACGACGCTCCGAGCCGAGCCGAGACCCTCCGCAGACAGGCCGAACGCGCCTTCCTCTCGGGCCGGGCCGACGAGGCGCACCGGATCGCCGTGCGGGCGCTGGCCGAGGCCGGGCGCACGGCGGAACACTCCGGTGCCCTCCTTCTGGAACACCTCGGCCGCTACCTCGATGCGGGAAGCACCAGCTGGGAGCACGACTACTTCGACCAGTCCCTCGCCGAGCTCGCCCCCGACGCGCCGCCGCGGGAACGGATCCGCGTGCTGTGTTCCGGGGGCCTCGCCCGGCTGCGGCGCGGCCGGACCGAAGACGGCGCAGGGGCACTGGCCGAAGCCGCCGAGCTGGCCCGCGCCGTCGGCGACGGAGCACTGGAGGCCTTCGTGAGCACGATCGTCGCGGAAGCCGCCCTCACCCTCGGCACCCTGGACGAGTCCCTGCGGCACACCCGGCGGGCCCGTCGGCTGGGTATCGAGTCCGGCCGTCACCACCTGGTCGTGCGTTCCTACTTCAACGAGGCCCGCGCCACCTACCTGCGCACCGGGAGCGTCGCCGACGCCGCCCGTATCCGCGGCGCGGGCATGACCTACGCGGCCGATCACGGAGAGCAGGCCACCGAGGAGGGCAACACCCTGCGGCTGGCGTTCATCGAGGACCTGATCGAGGCCGGCCGCTGGACCGAGGCCGACGAGCTGCTCGGCGAACCCGCCCCGGGCGGGCGGCACGGCTCCCTCAACGAGGTCGAGGAGACCCTCGTACGGTCGTGGCTGCTGACCTGGCGGGGCCGGGAACCGGACCCCGCTCCGCCGTTCGTCCGCCTGGTGGCGTCCAGCAGCCCGTTGCACGAGGCCTATCTGCTCAGTCTCGCCCTCGCCGCCGCCGCCCGGCTCGGGGATCACGCCGCCGTCGAGGAGCTGACCGGCCGTGCGCTGGAACTGGCCCGCGGCCATCTCGCACCGCCCAGCAGTGGCCTGTACGTCGTCGACGCGCTCGCCTGCGCGATCCGCGTCCAGACGACCGGGGCCAGGCCGCCCATGCTGCACCCCGAGTGCGCGCCGCACCGGCTGCTGGAGACCCTGGAGGCCGTCCTCGCCCGGGTGCGTCACCACGTCGCCGCGCCGTACGAGCTGACGGACGGAGTCGCGGCGGTGGCGAGGGCGGAGGTGGCACGGGCGGCCGGCGCGAGGGACCCGTCCACGCTCGGCCCACAGGAGGCGGGGCACTGGGAGACCGCGATCTGGGTGTTCCGCCGCACCCACGCCCGCGCCCGGCTCGTCCACGCATTGCTGGGCCGCGCGGCCTGCCACGAGCCCGGTGACGACCACGCCGCGGTCCTGCTCGACGAGGCCGAGCGGATCGCTGAGCCGATGCGGGCAAGGCCCTGGCGCGACGAGATCGCGCGCCTGCGCACGGTCCACCGCCCTGCACGGCACACCGGAGCGGAACCGCGCGCGTTACCGGCGCTCGCGCTGACCCCACGACAGCGGGAAGTGATCGCCCGCCTCGCCCGGGGCCGCACGGACCGGGAGATCGCCACCGAACTGCACCTCAGCGTCCGCACGGTGAACGCCCACGTGGCCCAGCTGCTGACCCGGCTGGGCGTGCGCAACCGAGCGGAGGCCGTGGCCCGGTACGTCCGCTCCGTCCCGGAGGACGGAGAAGGAGGCAGCCGCGAGTCGGGTGACGCGTGACGGCGGCGGGTGATGCGTGACGGCGATGGGTGATGCGTGACGGCGGCGGGTGACCGTGACGGGTGGCGCGGTGACGGGGCGCGAGGGACGGTGACACTCGCACATCAGCGGTGACGGGTCCTCAGCGCTCCGGGCACGGGGGGAGGGGTGCGGTCGTGCGCTGATCCGCGGGCTGGAGCGGGGGCCGTGTGTCACGCCCACCGCTGCGGCACGCGGCCGTTCCCGCCACACAGACCAGGGCCACGCCGGCCACCTGCAGAACGTCGGGTGTCTGGGACAGCACCACGAAACCGATGCCGGTGGCGACGGCCGGCTCGAGACTCATCAGCGTTCCGAACGCCCCCGCCGTCAGCCGGCGCAGCGCGAACAGCTCCAGCAGGTGCGGGAGGATGGGCAGCAGCACGGCTGCCAGTGCCGTGACCGCCAGCACGCCCGGGTCGAACCAGTCCGCCCGCGCCCCGCCACCCGCCACCACGCCCGTGCACAGAGCGGCCGCGGCGGTGGCCAGTGCGACGCCCTGCCGCCCCGGCAGCCGGTCGCCGACGCGCTGGGTCAGGAGGATGTAGCCCGCCAGTCCCGCCGCGGCACCGAGCGCGAACCCGATCCCCGGCCAGTCGGCGGAGGCCTCCCAGGGCCGGGTGAGCAGCAGCACCCCGACCAGCGCGAGCAGCGGCCAGTACAGGTCGGTCCGTCGTCGTGAACCCGCCACGGCGACGAGCAGCGGCCCGGCGAACTCCACCGCGCTCACCGTCCCCAGGGGCAGCCGGTCGATCGCCTGGAACGAGCACAGGGTCATCACCGCGCTCGCCGCGCCCAGCCCCGCCGCCGCACCGAGGTCCCGCCGCGGCAGACGGCTGATCCGCGGCCGGGTCCACAGCAGCAGCAGCACGGCCGCGCAGCTCAGGCGCAGCCAGGCGGTCCCGGCGGGCGACACCCGGTCGAAGAGCAGTACGGCGAGGGAGGCCCCGGTCTGCACGCTGACCATGGCGCAGACGGTGGCCGCGAGCGCGGGAACGGTGCCTCGGACCGGGGGCAGGTGCGGCGATGCGGGTGCGACGGCCGTCATGCCCCGACAGCTCCGGCACTCGTCACGGCGACGGGATCGTGGGCCAGGGTCGCCCGGACGAGGAAGGCGGTTTCGGCGTAGAAGAACTCCCCGTCCCGGGCGGCCTGTTCCACCGCACCCGTCCACGTGTCGACCTCGGCGGCCGACAGAGGGCCCGTCCCGCTCAGCGCCCGCTCCCGCAGAGCCGCGGCGATCTGGTCGACGCGGTGCCGGGCGAACCCGGCCAGCTCGGTGCAGACCGTCACGTGCGTGTCGACCCGCTCGAGCCGCAGCAGACTCTTGCGCACCAGGGAGGCGGCCTTGCGGCCCATCCAGGCGTCGCTGAACCGCATCCACTCCTCCGGGAACTCCGCCCATCCGTGGCAGACGGCCCGGGTCAGCTCCGGGTCGCCGGCGCGTATCACCAGCGCGTCGTAGTCCGTGTGCGAGATCACCGCCCTCCCACCCGGCCGGAGCAGCCGGGCCACCTCGTCGATCAGCGCCCCCGGGTCGCGCAGGAACTCCAGGACGTCGTGGCAGACCACCGCGTCCATGCTCCCGGCCGGGTACCGGGTCGGCTTGTCGAGGTCGTGCACTTCTATCTCGGCGTCCTCCCCGAGCAGGGCGCGTGCGGCCGTCACGGCGCCAGGGTCGACGTCACAGCCGTACAGCACCGCGCCGGACGCTCTCGAAGCCACGGCCTGGAGGGTCCCGCCGGTGCCGCAGCCCAGGTCGAGCACCCGTTGTCCGGGGGCCGCCTCCAGGCTGGTGGCCAGCGCACTGTGAACCGAATGACCGGGCAGGGGCATGCGAACGTCCTTCCACCACTCCGCGACCGACGAGCCTCGTTTCTACCGGCGGGCACGGCGTGGGGGCTTCGGTAGTTCTACCTAGCCGTGACCGCTTGGCCGAAAGGCATCGGACGGGGCGGGCCTCGGTCTGCGGGCCAGGAGGAAAGCGCGCGGCATCTTCTCCTCACCCTGGGGCGCACGCAGCACCCGGGCGTACGTCTCCAGGCCCGCGTTCTCGAGGTGCCCGGCGACCGTGTCCGGGGTGCGCCAGTAGTAGTCGAGCGAGATCTCCTGCCCGAAGCGCTCGGTCAGGCGCTGATGCCCGTCCTCGTCCCCGGACTGGAAACCGAGCAGCACCGGCGCCCCCGGCAGCAGGACGCGGCGGAACCCGGCGAAGACGGACGGCAGGTGATCGTCCGGCACATGGATGATCGAGTACAGCGCGACGATCCCGCCGAGCGTCGCCTCCGGCAGGTCCAGGGCCGTCATCGAACCGACGTGGAAGCGCAGCTCCGGGTGGGCGCGACGGGCCAGGGCCACCATGCGGGGCGACGCGTCGACCCCGAACACCGGCAGCCCCGCCTCGTGCAGCCGCGCCGTCACGTACCCCGGCCCGCTGCCGATGTCCGCGACCGGCGGCCGCCCGGGTGTCCCCGGCGCCCGGACCAGCTCCACGAAGGCCGACAGCAGTGCCCGTTCCAGCGGTCTTCCGGCCAGGCTGTCGGGGTGCTCGGCGGCGTAGGCCTCGGCGATGGCGTCGTACGAGGCCTGCGTGGACTCGACAAAATCGGGGGCGCGCACGAAGCGCACACTAGTGGGGGAGCGGGTCCGGCAGATGAACACGCCGGTGTTCGCCGCGCACGGCGTGGTATCCGTGGAGAGGATGGATGGATACCGGAGTCGTGACGTTGATGTGACTGAAGTCACACTCCGGGGGTGGATGGCCCGGTCCGGCCCAAAAGGCAGGCGAGTTTACCCACCTCACTTGATAGCTATGCGCCGGGCGATCATATTTTCTTCCCCTATCGGGTTGAAGTTTTGTTGATCCAGGGTCGGTCGACCGCCCGGGCGCCCTACCCTTCAAAGGGTGAAGCCACTGATGTCACTGGAGTCCGAGGTCGATCTTCCCGGCGGAGCCGTGCTTCCCGGTGCACTGCCCGACGCTCTGCGGGCGGAGCTCATCGCGTTCCGGCGCGACCTGCACATGCACCCGGAGCTCGGCAACCAGGAGTTCCGCACGACCGCCGCGATCAAGGAGCGGCTGGAGAGGGCCGGCCTCAAGCCGCGCGTCCTCGCCGTGGGGACCGGACTCGTCTGTGACATCGGCGTGGAGGGCGAGCAGTGGGACGGCGGTCCCAGCATGCTCGCCCTGCGGGCCGACATCGACGGCCTGCCCATTCCGGACACCAAGGCGGAGTGCCCGTACCGCTCGACCGTGCCCGACCGTGCGCACGCCTGCGGTCACGACGTGCACACCACCGTCGTCCTCGGCGCCGGCCTCGTCCTCGCCGAACTGCACCGCCGGGGCGCCCTGCCCCGCCCCGTCCGGCTGATCTTCCAGCCCGCCGAGGAGGTGCTGCCCGGCGGCGCCGCCGACGCCATCAAGTGCGGGGCACTGGAAGGCGTCGGCGCGATCATCGCCGTGCACTGCGACCCCCGGGTGGACGCCGGCAAGATCGGGCTCCGTGAGGGTCCCATCACCTCCGCCTGCGACCGGCTGGAGATCGGCCTCGACGGCCCGGGCGGCCACACCGCCCGCCCGCACCTCACCACCGACCTGGTCACCGCCGCCGCCCGCGTCGTCACCGACGTACCCGCGCTGGTCGGCCGCCGCTTCGACAGCCGCAGCGGGCTCGCCATCACCTGGGGCCGCGTCGAGTCCGGGCACGCGCCGAACGTGATCCCGCAGCACGCCGAGCTCTCCGGCACCGTGCGCTGCCTCGACCTCGAGGCGTGGCGGCAGGCCCCCGACGTCGTGGTCGCGGCCATCGACGAGATCGCCAACCTGTACCGCGCCAAGTCGGAGATCAACTACGTGCGCGGCGTGCCGCCCGTCGTCAACGAGCCCGGCGTCACCGAGCTGCTGCGCGACGCGATGATCGCCCGGCGCGGGGTCGAGTCCGTCGAGAGCACCGAGCAGAGCCTGGGCGGGGAGGACTTCTCCTGGTACCTGGAGCACGTCCCCGGCGCGATGGCCCGCCTGGGCGTCCGCACCCCCGGCGAACGCCAGGTCCGCGACCTCCACCAGGGCGACTTCGACGTCGACGAGTCGGCCATCACGGTAGGAGTGGAACTCTTCACGGCCGCGGCCCTGGTCAACGGCCTCCGCTAGAACCGCCTGCCCGGCCGCCCCTGCCTTCCTCCGGGCAGGGGCGGCCGTGCCTCTCTTCGGGGACGCGGTGAACTGCGCGACGAGCCACGACGCCGCCGCACGGCCACTCGGGGGCGCGGGGAACTGCGCGACAAGCCACGACGCCGCCGCACAGGTACTCAGGGGCGCGGGGAACTGCGCGAAAACCACGACGCCGCCGCACGGCCACTCGGGGGCGCGGGGAACTGCGCGACAAGCCACGACGCCGCCGCACAGGCCCGACGACCTCGACCCCCACGCCCCCGGCCCGGGCAGCCACACCCCCGGGCCCGACGGCCTGCTCTCCGGTTGCGAGCGGCGCAGCCCCACGGCAGCCTGGTCCGCGACACGAGGTAGACACGCGCCGTGTTCCCGACCGCTCCCGACTACACCTTTCGACCCCGTTCGATCCCGTGGTTCACAAGGGCGTAACCGGCCATCGGCACGAATGGATAACGGCCCCGCGGCGAACCGTTCCCAGGAGTGTCTACGCGCGTTAATGTGCGCCGAACCGAGCACCCATCGCGGGGCTTTGGAGAATGGGGAACTTCAGATGCGTCGGATTTCCAAACTGACCCGTGTCGCGGTGGGGGTCGCGTCGCTCGGGCTCGTCGCCACGGCCTGCGGCGGCACCAGCAGTGACAGCGGCGACAGCGGCAGCAGTGACAAGGGCCTCGCCATCGCCTACGACGTCGGCGGCAAGGGTGACCAGTCCTTCAACGACGCCGCCTTCGCGGGTCTGACGAAGGCCAAGGACGAGTTCGGCTACAAGACGGCCGACATCGAGCCCACCGAGGGCGAGACGAACGCCGACAAGGAGCAGCGCCTGGCGTCGCTGGCCAAGCAGGGCTACAACCCGGTCATCGGTGTCGGCTTCGCCTACGGCCCGGCGATGAAGGCCGTGGCCGCCAAGTACCCGAAGACCACCTTCGGCATCGTGGACTCCGTCGTCCCGGGCAAGAACGTCGCCTCCCTCGTCTTCGCCGAGGAGCAGGCCTCGTACCTCGCCGGTGTCGCCGCCGCCAAGGCCACGAAGACCGACGTCGTCGGTTTCGTCGGCGGTGTGGACGTGCCGCTGATCCACAAGTTCGAGGCCGGCTACAAGCAGGGCGTGCAGGACACCAACTCCAAGGTGAAGGTCCTGTCGCAGTACCTGACGCAGACGGCCGAGGAGGGCGGCTTCTCCAGCCCCGACAAGGGCAAGGCCGCCGCCGAGGGCCAGATCGAGAAGAAGGCCGACGTGCTCTACGCGGCCGCCGGCCTGTCCGGCCAGGGTGTCATCGAGGCCGCCGCCAAGGCGAAGGTCTGGGCGATCGGTGTCGACTCCGACCAGTACAAGCAGGCCGCCCTGGCGCCGTACAAGAACTACATCCTCACCTCCGCGCTCAAGGACGTCGGCGGCGCGGTCTACGCCCTGTCCAAGTCGGTCCACGACGACAA
Organism: Streptomyces sp. NPDC056373; assembly: GCF_042262425.1. Lineage (NCBI taxonomy): Bacteria > Bacillati > Actinomycetota > Actinomycetes > Kitasatosporales > Streptomycetaceae > Streptomyces > Streptomyces sp. NPDC056373. The sequence continues at coordinate 315,166 of NZ_JBHJPX010000001.1, read as the reverse complement.
GCCGCTGACCGGCACCCAGACCTTCGACCTGAAGGTCAACGGCGTGGGCCTGGCGGAGTCCAACCCGCAGTTCGCGAAGGTCGCGGGTCTCCAGGACGCGGTGAACAAGGCCAAGCAGGAGATCATCGACGGCAAGATCAAGGTCAACACCGAGTGATCCGGCCGGTCTGACCAGCCGGAGCGGGCGGGCACCACCTGGGTGCCTGCCCGCTCCGCGTTTCCCGGCCCTCTCCCGGAACCGGATCACCCAGCGCCACCCCCCGTTTGCGGTCGGCAACGCCCCGGCCAAGCCCGGGTGATGGCTTGGCCACGGGCGCATAACAAGGTGGACAGAAGGGGTTTTCAGGCAGGTCTACGCGCGTTAATCTGCGGCGAAGCCAGCGCTGAAGCTGAACCGTCCGGCGCTGTGCACCTCGGTTGTACGACAGGAGCACCCACACATGCGCCGGATTTCCCGGATCACGGTCGCAGGCGCAGCGACCGCCTCCCTGGCCCTCGCGCTCTCCGCCTGCGGCGGCACCTCGACCTCTGCCGGGTCGTCGGACTCGAAGGGCGACAAGGGCCTCGCCATCGCCTACGACGTCGGCGGCAAGGGCGACCAGTCCTTCAACGACGCCGCCTACGCAGGCCTTGAGCAGGCGAAGAAGGAGTTCGGGTACCAGACGGCCGACTTGGAGCCCACCGAGGGCGAGACGAACGCCGACAAGGAGCAGCGCCTGGTCTCCCTGGCCAAGCAGGGCTACAACCCGGTCATCGGTGTCGGCTACGCGTACGCCGCCGCCGTGAAGGGCGCCGCGGAGAAGTTCCCGAAGACCACCTTCGGCATCGTCGACGACGCCACGATCAACACCAAGAACGTGGCCGACCTGGTCTTCAACGAGGAGCAGGCCTCCTACCTGGCCGGCGTCGCCGCCGCCAAGACCTCCAAGTCGAAGGTCGTCGGCTTCGTCGGCGGCGTGGACATCCCGCTGATCCACAAGTTCCAGGCGGGCTTCGCGCAGGGCGTCAAGGACACCGACCCCAAGGTCAAGGTGCTCTCGCAGTACCTGACGCAGACGGCCGAGGAGGGCGGTTTCGCCAGCCCCGACAAGGGCAAGACGGCTGCCGAGGGTCAGATCGAGAAGAAGGCCGACGTCGTCTACGCGGCCGCCGGTCTGTCCGGCCAGGGCGTCATCGAGGCCGCCGCCACCAAGAAGGTGTGGGCGATCGGTGTCGACTCCGACCAGTACCAGCAGGAAGCCCTTGCCAAGTACAAGGACTCCATCCTGACGTCGGCGATGAAGGACGTCGCCAAGGCGGTGTACAACCTGGCGAAGTCGGTCGAGGACGGTAAGCCCGAGACCGGTATCGTTCGTGGCGATCTGAAGTCCGGCGAGGTGAGCCTGTCGAACTCGAACCCGAAGTTCGCGGACGACGCCGAGCTCCAGGCAGCCATCAAGACGGCCAAGGAGAAGATCATCAGCGGCCAGATCAAGGTCAAGAGCAGCTGACGAGCGACTGCCTCGAAGCAGGCGGTAACCCCCGGGGTTACGTCCGCTCGACGGGGTACGGGGAGCTGCTCCTCGTGCCCCGTTGCCGCGGGGCGTCGGCCCCTTTGCATGCCGTAGGGGCGCTACGCGCGTAGACGGCCCCCGTCCCCAGGAGAGTGCGCCATCAACGCGTCCAGCAGCCCTCCGGCCGGAGCGGCGGTCAACGAATCGGTGACCGCCGTCGAACTCGCCGGGATCACCAAGCGTTTCCCCGGAGTCGTGGCCAACTACGACATCCACCTCAGCGTCCGCAAGGGCACCGTGCACGCCCTGGTCGGAGAGAACGGCGCCGGCAAGTCCACGCTGATGAAGATCCTCTACGGCATGCAGAAGCCGGACGAGGGCACCATCGCCGTGGGCGGCGAGCAGGTCACCTTCTCGTCGCCGGCCGACGCCATCGTCCGCGGCATCGGCATGGTCCACCAGCACTTCATGCTCGCCGACAACCTCACGGTCCTCGAGAACGTGGTCCTCGGCAGCGAGAAGCTCTACGGCATCGGTGCCAAGGCCCGCCGCAAGATCAAGGAGCTCTCCGAGCGCTACGGCCTCGGCGTCGAGCCCGACCTCCTCGTCGAGGAGCTCGGCGTCGCCGCCCGCCAGCGTGTGGAGATCCTCAAGGTCCTCTACCGCGGCGCCACCACCCTCATCCTCGACGAGCCGACCGCCGTGCTCGTGCCGCAGGAAGTGGACGCGCTCTTCGTCAACCTGCGCGAACTGCGCTCCGAGGGCCTGTCGGTCATCTTCATCTCCCACAAGCTCGGCGAGGTGCTCTCCGTCGCCGACGAGATCACCGTCATCCGCCGCGGCACCACCGTCGGCACGGCCGTCCCGTCGGAGACGACGCCCCGTCAGCTCGCCGAGATGATGGTCGGCAGCGAGCTGCCCACGCCCGAGACGGCCGAGTCCACGGTCACCGACCGCCCGGTCATCACCGTCGACCGGGTGCGCCTCGCGGCCCCCGGCGGCAAGGCCCTCCTGGACGACATCAGCTTCACCATCCACGCGGGCGAGGTCCTCGGCATCGCCGGCGTCGAGGGCAACGGCCAGACCGAACTGGTCGACGCCCTCATCGGCCTGCGGTCCGCCGACAGCGGCACCATCCGGCTAGCCGACGAGGAGATCACCGCCTGGCCCACCCGCAAGCGGCGCGAGCAGGGCATCGGCTACATCCCCGAGGACCGGCACCGCCACGGCCTCCTCCTGGAGGCACCCCTCTGGGAGAACCGCATCCTCGGCCACGTCACCGAGAAGCCCCTCGCCAAGGGCGTCTGGCTGGACCCGAAGGCGGCCCAGCAGGACACCCGCCGGATCGTGACGGAGTACGACGTCCGCACCCCCGGCATCGACGTCACCGCCGCCTCCCTGTCGGGCGGCAACCAGCAGAAGCTGATCGTCGGCCGCGAGATGAGCCACAAGCCGCGCTTCCTCATCGCCGCGCACCCCACCCGGGGCGTGGACGTCGGCGCCCAGGCCGCCATCTGGGACCACATCCGCGAGGCCCGCCGCGAGGGCCTGGCCGTGCTGCTGATCTCCGCCGACCTGGACGAGCTGATCGGCCTGTCCGACACACTGCGCGTGATCTACAACGGCAAGCTGGTCGCCGACGCCGACCCGGCCACCATCACCCCCGAGGAGCTCGGCTCGGCCATGACCGGAGCCGCCACCGGGCACCTCGAGCACGACGACACCCCCGAGACCTCGAAGGCCGACGCCCCCGAGTCTCCGGAAGACGAGGCCCGCTGATGAAGAAGTTCGACAAGGAGCGCCTCCTCCTCGCGGTGGCCGGACCGGTCATCGCGCTGGCCGTGGCCTTCGTCCTGAGCGCGATCGTGCTGCTCGCCTCGGGCAAGAGCCCCTTCGAGCCGTTCGCCCTGATGTTCGAGCAGCTGGGCTTCTCCGACATCCAGGTCCTGATCATCAACCAGGCCTCGATGTACTACATCGCGGCCCTCGCGGTGGCCATCGGCTTCCGGATGAACCTGTTCAACATCGGCGTCGACGGCCAGTACCAGCTCGGCGCCATGATGGCCGCCGTCGTCGGCGCCCATGTGAACCTGCCGGCCGTCCTGCAGGTCCCGCTGCTGCTCCTGACCGCCGTCCTCACCGGCGCCTTCTGGTCCGGCATCGCCGGCGTCCTCAAGGTCACCCGCGGCGTCAGCGAGGTGGTCGCCACGATCATGCTCAACGCGATCGCCACCTCCGTGATCGCCTACATGTGGCTGCCGAACGTCTTCGGCGTCAAGGCCGGCAACAACAACACCACGGGCGAGATGTCCGAGTCCGGCTGGATCCCCGGCATCAGCCTGGGCGACGCCGGTGAGATCTACGGCCTGGTGCTGCTCGCCGCCCTGCTCGGCATCGGCTACTGGATCGTCCTCAACCGCACCCGCTTCGGCTTCGACCTGCGTGCCTCCGGCGCCTCGACGAGCGCCGCCGCGGCCAGTGGCGTCGACCCCAAGCGCATGGTGCTGACCGCCATGCTGATCTCCGGCGGCATCGCGGGCCTGGCCGGCCTGCCGATCCTGCTCGGCGACAGCCACACCTACGACCTCAACTTCCCCACCGGCATCGGTTTCCTCGGCATCGGCATCGCGCTGCTCGGCCGCAACAGCCCGGTCGGCATCGCCTTCGCCGCCCTGCTGTGGGCCTGGCTCGACAAGGCCTCGCCCGAGCTGGACTTCCACGGCTACGACAAGGAGATCGCGGTCATCATGCAGGGCCTGATCGTCCTCTCGGTCGTCGTCTCCTACGAGGCCGTCCGCGAATGGGGCCTGCGCCGCCAGCAGCGTCGCGTCGGCGCCGAACTCGCCGCCGGACACGTCCTCGGCGCTCAGAACACGAAGGAGGTGGCTGGCCGATGACCACCGCGACCGACGTCAACCAGCCCACGCTGCAGCCCGCGGCGCCGACCGGCCGCCGCCTGTCGTGGCCCGTCCTGCTGCTCGTCATCGCCGCAGGCCTGGCGCTCACCTCGATCGTCCGCATCATCACGGGCGCCGACGGCATCACCAACGTCAGCCAGATGTCCACCGCGCTCCAGCTCGCCGTGCCGATCGGCCTGGCCGGTCTGGGCGGCCTGTGGGCCGAGCGCGCGGGCGTGGTCAACATCGGCCTCGAAGGCATGATGATCCTCGGCACCTGGTTCGGCGCCTGGGCCGGCTTCCAGTGGGGCCCGTGGACCGGTGTCCTGGTCGGCATCCTCGGCGGCGCGATCGGCGGTCTGCTGCACGCCTTCGTGACCGTCACCTTCAACGTCAACCACATCGTCTCCGGTGTGGCCATCAACATCCTCGCCCTCGGCGCCACCCGCTACCTCGCGCCCCTCGCCTTCGAGGGCCACACAGGCGGCTCCGCCAAGCAGTCCCCGGCGGTGGACTCCCTCGGCAACTTCACGGTGCCGGGACTGTCCGACGCCCTGCGGGACCTCAACGCCCACGGCTGGTTCCTGATCTCGGACATCGCCGGCCTGCTCGGCGGCCTGGTCACCAACGTCTCCTGGCTGACCCTGATCGCCATCGCACTGGTCCCCGGCACCTGGTGGATCCTGTGGCGCACCGCGTTCGGCCTGCGGCTGCGCTCCTGCGGCGAGAACCCGGTCGCCGCCGAGTCCCTCGGCGTCAACGTCTACAAGTACAAGTACATCGCCGTCGTCATCTCCGGCGGACTGGCCGGCCTCGGCGGTGCCTTCCTCTCCATCGTCGCCAACCCCTTCTACCTGGAGGGCCAGGTCAGCGGACGCGGCTTCATCGGCCTCGCGGCGATGATCTTCGGCAACTGGATGCCGGGTGGTCTGGCCCTCGGTGCGGGCCTGTTCGGCTACACCGACAGCCTCAACCTGCGCGGCGGCTCCTCCAACGTGCACGCCCTGCTGCTGCTCGGCGCGCTGCTGCTGATCATCGGGGCGATCTTCCTCGTGGTCCGCAAGAAGTACGCCCCGTCGATGATCACCGCGGTCGTCGCCGCCCTGGTCTTCGCCTGGTACGCGACCACCGACGAGGTCCCGAACCAGGTCGTCTCCGCCACGCCGTACGTCATCACCCTCATCGTCCTCGCCATGTCCGCCCAGCGGCTGCGGATGCCGAAGGCGGACGGGCTGCCGTACCGGAAGGGGCAGGGCAAGTGACCGGCACCGGCCCGGACGTCGACTGGGAGAAGCTGCGCGCGGTGGCGCGGGACGCCATGTCCCGGGCGTACGCCCCGTACTCCGGCTACCCGGTCGGCGTGGCGGCCCTCGTCGACGACGGCCGGATCATCTCCGGCTGCAACGTCGAGAACGCCTCGTACGGGCTCGGACTGTGCGCCGAGTGCGGCCTGGTGTCCGAGCTGCACAACACCGGCGGCGGCCGGCTGACGCACTTCACCTGCGTCGACCGCGACGGCGACACGCTCGTCCCGTGCGGCCGCTGCCGTCAGTTGCTCCACGAGTTCGGCGGTCCGGATCTGCTGCTGGAGACCCCCGCGGGGATCCTGCCGCTCTCGGAGATGCTGCCCCAGGCCTTCGGCCCGGAGCACCTCAGCAAGTAATTTCCGTGCGGCCCCTCTGAGTTGCTCACGCGACCGGCTCAGAGGGGCCGTACGGCTTCTGGAAACCTCGGAAGGAAGCCAAGCCATGGCCATGGACGTCATCTCCGTCATCCGCACCAAGCGGGACCGCGGTGAACTCAGCGACGCGCAGATCGACTGGGTCATCGACGCGTACACCCGCGGGGAGGTCGCCGACGAGCAGATGTCCGCTCTCGCCATGGCCATCCTGCTGAACGGAATGAACCGCCGCGAGATCGCCCGCTGGACGGCCGCGATGATCGCCTCCGGCGAGCGCATGGACTTCTCGTCCCTGTCCCGCCCGACGGCCGACAAGCACTCCACGGGCGGTGTCGGCGACAAGATCACCCTTCCGCTGGCGCCTCTGGTCGCCGCGTGCGGTGCGGCCGTCCCCCAGCTCTCGGGCCGCGGCCTCGGCCACACCGGCGGCACGCTCGACAAGCTGGAGTCCATCCCCGGCTGGCGCGCGCTGCTGTCCAACGAGGAGATGCTGAACGTCCTCGACACCACCGGCGCGGTCATCTGCGCCGCCGGTGACGGCCTCGCCCCCGCCGACAAGAAGCTCTACGCGCTGCGCGACGTCACCGGCACGGTCGAGGCGATCCCGCTGATCGCGTCCTCGATCATGTCCAAGAAGATCGCCGAGGGCACGGGTTCGCTGGTCCTGGACGTCAAGGTCGGCACCGGCGCCTTCATGAAGACCATCGAGGACGCCCGCGAACTGGCCTCCACCATGGTGGGTCTCGGCACCGACCACGGCGTGAAGACGGTCGCGCTCCTCACCGACATGTCCACCCCGCTCGGCCTCACCGCGGGCAACGCCCTGGAGGTCCGCGAGTCGGTCGAGGTCCTGGCCGGTGGCGGCCCCGCGGACGTCGTCGAGCTGACGGTCGCGCTCGCCCGCGAGATGCTCGACGCGGCCGGCATCAAGGACGCCGACCCGGCGAAGGCCCTGGCCGACGGTTCGGCGATGGACGTCTGGCGGCGCATGATCGCGGCCCAGGGCGGCGACCCGGACGCGGCCCTGCCGGTCGCCCGCGAGCAGCACGTGATCAAGGCCCCGTCGTCCGGTGTCCTGAGCCGCCTCGACGCCTACGACATCGGCGTCGCCGCCTGGCGCCTCGGCGCGGGCCGGGCCCGCAAGGAGGACCCGGTGCAGGCGGGCGCGGGCGTCGAGCTGCACGCCAAGCCGGGCGACACGGTGCGCGAAGGCCAGCCCCTTCTCACCCTCCACACGGACACGCCCGAGCGCTTCGAGTACGCCCTCCAGTCGATCGAGGGCTCCTACGACGTCGCGGCGTCCGGCACGGACTTCACGGCGTCGCCGGTGGTGCTGGAGCGGATCGCCTGACCTGGGGTTTTCTCGTTCGGGTGAACGGGGCTGGTGGACCCGCACCAGTCCCGTTCGGCATGCTGGGATCGGTGACGCACTGATTGGAGTACCGCCATGAGCGCACTCACCGTCGACCACTCGCCGGCCAACGGGCACGAGTGGGACGACCTCGTCCGGATCTGGCAGGAGACGGACGCGCCGGAGGGCTGCAAGGTGGAGATCATCGAGGGGATCGTCACCGTGGCACCACCGCCGTCCAACGCCCACAACGACATCGCCGACCTGGTCCAGCGAGCCCTGTACGAGGTCATCCCCAGGCACTGGGGCATCTACCAGACTCTGGGCACGGCAGTCCCGTCCCGGGACGGGCTCTACATTCCTGATCTCGCGGTAGCCCCCAGGCAGGTGCTGCGTGACGAGGGTGGCAACTTCATCCCAGCGGCTGCCGCCGAACTCATCGTCGAGATCACGTCCAAGTCGAACGCGGCGCACGACCGGATCAAGAAGGCCGCAGGCTACGCCCAGGCCGGTGTGCCGTTGTACCTGCTCATCGACGGCTGGGCCCCCGGCGGTCCCACCATCACGCTCTACGGCGAACCGCAACGGGACGTCTACCGGGTTCTCGACGCGGGCAAGTTCGGGGAACATATCGCGTTGCCCGAGCCCTTCGGCCTCGAACTCGACACCGGCGAGTTCGACGGGAACTGAGTCACCCCAGCACCGCCGCCACGACCACCAGCACCGGCACCGCAAGCACCGTCGACAGCAGGATCGCCTCCCGCGCCAGGACCTCGCCCACCCGGTAGCTGCTCGCATAGGTGAACAGGTTCTGGGCGGCCGGCAGTGCGGACGTCACCACCACGTCGAGCAGCAGGGCACCGTGCAGGCCGAAGACGCCCGCCGCCAGCGCCCAGGCGACCAGGGGCTGGACCACGGACTTCAGGGCCACGGCGAGGAGCACCGGGGCCCGTTCCGCACCGCGCAGCGGGAGCGTGCTGCCGCGCAGGGAGATGCCGAAGGCCAGCAGGACCGCCGGGACCGACATGTTGCCGATCAGGGTGAGGGGGTCCAGCAGGGGGCCCGGCACCCTCAGGCCCGACGCCGAGACCGCCACCCCGGCCAGGGAACCCAGCGCTATCGGATTGCGCAGCGGCGTCAGCAGCCGCTGCCACAGCGGCCGCTTCTCGCCACCGCTCGCCAGGTCCAGGACGGTCAGGGCCACCGGTGTCACCCCGACCAGCTGGAACAGCAGCACCGGCGCGACCAGTGACGCGTCACCCAGCACGTACACGGCGATGGGGATGCCCAGGTTCCCGGAGTTGACGTAGCTGGAGCACAGCGCGCCGATCGTCGTCCGGCCCACGCCCCAGCCCCGCGCCGCACCCACCGCCACGAAGACACCCGCCGCCGCTGCCGTGCTCATGGCCGTGACCAGCAGCCGGTCGGAGAAGATCACCGACAGGTCGGCCTGCGCGAGGGTCGTGAAGAGCAGCGCCGGGGACGCCACGTGGAAGGCGAGCTTGGTGAGGACCTCGCGGCCCCCGTCGCCCAGATACCCCCGGCGGCCGATCAGATAGCCGACGCCGATGACGACGGCGATGACCGCGAACCCGCTCAGCACCCCCCGCACGGCACCTCCCCACCGGCGAAGAAGGTGTCGGACAGCGTGGCAGGGAGAGATGGTTGGAGCATGCAGCCAACCCTCCGGGGAAGGCGCTGCCCAGGTCAATGTGATCCTCACGGCGCCGCAGGCCGTTGTCGCGGCCCGGCAGGACGGACAGACGCGATGAGTTACAGCCGCCCACCCGGTCTACCGATCGTGGACGCCATGACACCGCCCGTGCTCGTACTGCCCGGCCCTGTCACCCGGGACGAGGTGAGAGGGCTCAGCGACGATGTGCGGGCACTGCTGCACGGCAGCGGTGCCCGGGTCGTGGTGTGCGATGTCGCGGGAGTGGGGCCGCCGGGGCTCGCCGCCGTCGACCTGCTGGCGAGGCTCCAGCTGGCCGCCCGCCGGGCCGGGGGACGGATCCGGCTGCGCGACCCCGACCCGGCCCTACGCGCCCTGCTCGACCTGGTCGGTCTCCGCTTCGAGGTGGAGGGGGAGATCGAACAGCGGGAACCAGCGCTGGGTGTCGAGGAAGCAGTGGAACCCGGTGATCCGGCCGTCTGAGATCTCCAGAACCTGGACCGCCCACGGCATGAAACCGCCGTTGTCCGGGTCCGGCTTGTACTGGGCGAACCCCGGCAGGCCGTTGACCTGCACGGGCACCAGCCGGGAGCCCGCGCAGGGAGCGCCGAGCGTGGTCATGAAGCCGGTGATGTCCCGCGTACCCGTCAGCCACAGGTCGAACGGCGGCATCGTCATGACCGCGTCCTCGTGCAGCAGGGCCGTCAGCGCCGCCATGTCGTAGCCCTCGAAAGCCGCCACATACCGGTCCAGCAGCTTCTTCTGGTCCTCGTCCAGCGGGTCCGAGACCGCCGCGTCGGCGCCCGGCTCCCGGCGGTCGGCCAGGGTGGCGCGGGCCCGCTGGAGGGCGCTGTTCACCGACGCCACCGAGGTGCCCAGCAGCTCGGCGACCTCACTGGCCTTCCAGGCCAGGACCTCGCGCAGGATCAGCACGGCCCGCTGCTTGGCCGGGAGCCGCTGCAGGGCGGCCATGAAGGCGAGCCGGACGGACTCCTTGGCGATCGCGGTCTCGGCCGGGTCGCCGGTCGTGGGCAGCACACGGGCGTCCGGCATGGGCTCCAGCCAGGTGTTGTCCGGGCGGGGGGAGAGGGCGGCCCGGGCGAGCGGGGTGGACTCGGTCAGGTCCATGGGCCGGGCCCGCTTGTTGCCCGCGGTGAGCATGTCCAGGCACACGTTGGTCGCGATCCGGTAGAGCCAGGAGCGCAGGCTGGAGCGGCCCTCGAACTTGTCGTAGCTGCGCCAGGCGCGGACCATCGTGTCCTGCACCGCGTCCTCGGCCTCGAAGGAGGAGCCGAGCATCCGGTAGCAGTACCCCGTCAGCTCCGTCCGGTGTGCCTCCAGCCTGATGTCCAGGTCCGTCGCTGCCGCCGTGCCGTTCGCCATCTCCACCCACCCCTGTGGACGTTCTGTTCGCGCGCCGTTGCGCCCCAGCACTTCGGAAGCTACCGCAGCCCACTGACAACGGCCCCTCGAGCGCACAAGAGTGCAGGTCGAAGCAGGTGATCCAGACCGGCCGCGACGGACCCGGCGGCCTTCACACCAACTCCTTCACCGACATGAGCGGATGCCGGTGCGCCCCGGCCCCGGCACCGGCGTCCGCCCGGGCAGCGCCCGTGCCGCCCCGCCCACGGCGTCGGTGAACTCCGTACGGTCGATCCGGAACTCCATGAAAAATCCCCCTGCTCGGTCCGGTGGTCAGCCGGTGCGGACGGTATCCGCACCCACTGACAACCGGCCCCGAACAGGGGGATCGGCGCCGAAGCTCAGGCAGCCGCGGCCAGGTGGCGGCGCTGCAGCCGGGCCGCCCGGGTCCCGAAGACGGTGATCGTCACGACGCCCAGGACCGCCAGGAGCCCCACCCCGACCGTCCCGGCCCAGCCGCCCGCGTGGAAGGCGATCGCGCCGACCGTGCTGCCCGCGCTGGAGCCGATGTAGTAGGCGGACTGGTACAGCGCGGAGGCCTGGGCGCGGCCGTGCGTGGCCGTCTTGCTCACCGCCGAGGAGGCGACCGCGTGGCCCGCGAAGAAGCCCGCCGTGATCAGGACCAGGCCCAGCAGGACCAGGGGCAGGGTGCCCGCCAGGGACAGCAGCAGGCCCGCGGCGGTCGTGCCGCCGCCCGCGTACAGCGCGCCCCGGCGGCCCAGCCGGCCGACCAGCCGGCCCGCGGTCGACGCCGACACCGTGCCGACCAGGTACACCAGGAAGATGGAGCCGATGATGCCCTGCGGCAGGGAGAACGGGGCCTCGGTCAGCCGGTAGCCGATGACCGTGTACACGCCGCCGAACACCGTCATGAACAGCGCGCCGATCGCGTACAGCCGGCACAGCAGCGGGTTGGACAGGTGGTCACGGACCGTCCGGGCCAGGACGCGCGGCCGCAGCGAACCGGCCCTGAAGTGCTTCGGGGCGGGTAGCAGCAGCCGGAAGGCCACCGCGCACGCCACCGCGATCACGCCGACGACGCCGACGGCGGCCCGCCAGCCCCACTCCTGCGCGACCCAGCCGGTGATGACCCGGCCGCTCATCCCGCCGACGCTGTTGCCGGCGACGAACAGGCCGATGGCGGTGACCAGGGCCTTGGGGGTGACCTCCTCCGCGAGGTAAGCCGTCGCCGACGCCGGCAGACCGGCCAGGGCCGCGCCCTGCAGGGCCCGCAGCGCGATCAGCACGCCGAGGGAGGGGGCGAAGGGCACCAGCAGCCCGAGCGTGACGGCCACGGCCAGCGACGCGGTCATGACCGCCCGGCGTCCGAAGCGCTCCGACAGGGCGCTCATCGGCAGCACGAACAGCGCCAGCCCGCCCGTCGCGGCCGCCACCGTCCAGCTCGCGTCGCTCGCCGCCACCCCGAACTCGCCGGAGATCAGCGGGAGCAGTGCCTGGGTGGAGTACAGCAGCGCGAAGGTCGCGACACCCGCGAGGAAGAGGGCGAAGCTCATCCGGCGGTAGCCGGGGCCGCCCGGGGACACACGGGAATCGGCAGTGGGGACAGAGGCATCGGCGCCCACGACGGTGGACGCCCCGGTACTGGCGGGAGACATGCCTCGAACCTACGGAGCCCCCACTCATCCGTCCAATGCATGGAACGGTCATAATCGTTCCCATGGTGCATCAACCGAGCTCACAGGGCCGCCTGTCACCGAGCAGTGACACAGAAGACATGCCGGAGATGTCGAAGCTGCTGGCGCCGCGCCTCGCCTACTTCGCGGGCGTCGCCCGCACCGAGCACGTCACCCGCGCCGCCCAGGAGATGAACGTCCCCCAGTCGACCCTGTCCCGCTCCATGGCCCGCCTGGAGCAGGATCTGGGCGTCGACCTGTTCGCCCGGCACGGCCGCACGGTCTCCCTCACCCCGGCCGGCCGCACCTTCCTCGCCTCCGTGGAGCGCGCCCTGGCCGAGGTGGAGCGCGCCGCCGAGGAGGTGCGCGCCGACGCCGACCCGACCACCGGCAAGGTCGCCTTCGGTTTCCTGCACACCATGGGCGCCGAGACCGTCCCGGGCCTCCTGCACGCCTTCCGTGCGGACCACCCGCGCGTCCGCTTCAGCCTCGTCCAGAACTACGGCGAAGCCATGCTGGAACGACTGCGCGCCGGCGAGCTCGACCTGTGCCTGACGTCCCCGGTGCCGGACGCCCCCGACCTGGTGGCCCGCCGCCTGGACGAGCAGAAGCTGCGCCTGGTCGTCCCCGCCGACCACTCCCTGGCCGGCCGCCGCCGCATCCGCCTGGCCGAGGCCGCCGACGAAACTTTCGTCACCCTGGAACCCGGCTACGGCCTGCGCCGCATCACCGACGACCTGTGCAAGGAGGCCGGCTTCAAGCCCCGCATCGCCTTCGAGGGGGAAGAGGCGGAAACACTGCGGGGCTTGGTGGCGGCGGGCCTCGGGGTCGCCCTCCTGCCCCCACCGGCCGTCCCCCGCCCGGGCGTCGTGGAACTGACGGTCACGGCACCGCGAGCCGTCCGCGAGATCGGCGTGGCCTGGCTGGAAGGCCACCCGGACACACCCCCGGTAGCGGCTTTCAAAAGGTTCCTGCTCTCAAGAAGGGGCAGCTTGTTGCCCACCTGAACGGCAGAGGACGTCAGGGGCGCGGGGAACTGCGCGACGAGCCACGCACGACCCGCATTCCGAAGACACGCTCGACCTCTACGGCGCTATCGTCTCCGCCCGAAGCCGGAGGCCAACGGCATCCGCAACCCCAACGGCGGCGGCGCGGCGAACGCATCCCGCACGGGCCGCGACACCGCCCGCCCGAACAACGCCCCCATCACGAAGTCCTCGGCCAGAGCCAGCACTTCGTCCCGGTACTGATGCAACCCGTGCCCGTCCGCGTGCACTTCGAACCGGCACACGTCCCGGTTCGCCTTCTTCGCCCGTGCCGCCAGCCGGAACGACAGCTCCGGATCCGTCCGCCCGTCGTTCGTGCCGTGCACGATCAGCACCTGGCGCCCGACCAGCTGCTTCACCGGTTCGGGTGGCGCGGCGGAACCCTCCTCCGGCAGCCAAGGGGCGAGCGCGAGCACGGAGTTGACGGCGTCATGCCCGCCTGCCCGCAGCCCGGCCCGGCCGCCCATTCCGATGCCTGCGAGGCAGACCGGGACGTCTCCGTACCGCCGTACGGCCTCGTCGGCCGCCCAGGTCGCGTCCTGCGCGAGATTGGCCTCGTCGCCGTTCCAGCCGCGGCAGCGGTAGTGCACGACGTGCGCGGCGAGACCCTCGTCCCGGCCCGCGCGGGCCAGGCGGCGCCCGACGGCCCGCACGGAAGCGGCCGCCAGCAGGGACGAGGGTCTGCGGCCGGAAACCTCGTCGCCACCGGGGAGCAGCAGCACCACGCCGCTCACCGCCGTCGGTTCCGGACCGAGTGCCCTGCCCAGCCGGGCCCTGCGAACCGGCGTCGCTTGGTGTGCCATGACAGAACAGTGTCAGAAGCGCGGGTGTACTCGACCCGTCCTCGGGGTCACCGTTACGTATCGACGAAAACGTCAAGCGTCGCGGAACGCGCCGTCTACGCGCGTAGGCGTTACAGTGCGGAAATGACGAGCCAGACCATTGCGAACACCCCGACACCGGACCAGATCCGCCGGGCACCCAAGGTTCTGCTGCACGACCACCTCGACGGCGGTCTGCGCCCCGGCACCATCGTCGAACTCGCCCGCGCCCGCGGTTACACCCAGCTCCCCGACACCGACCCCGAGAAGCTCGGCGTCTGGTTCCGTGAGGCCGCCGACTCCGGTTCCCTGGAACGGTACTTGGAGACGTTCTCGCACACCGTCGGCGTCATGCAGACCCGTGACGCCCTGGTCCGGGTCGCCGCCGAGTGCGCCGAGGACCTGGCCGCGGACGGCGTCGTCTACGCCGAGGTGCGCTACGCCCCCGAGCAGCACCTGGAGGGCGGCCTCGGTCTCGAAGAGGTCGTCGAGGCCGTCAACGAGGGCTTCCGGGAAGGGGAGCGCCGCGCCCGGGAGAACGGTCTGCGCATCCGCGTGGGCGCGCTGCTCACCGCCATGCGGCACGCGGCCCGCGCCCTGGAGATCGCCGAACTGGCCAACCGCTACCGGGACCTGGGAGTCGTCGGATTCGACATCGCCGGTGCCGAGGCCGGCTACCCGCCCACCCGGCACCTGGACGCCTTCGAGTACCTCAAGCGCGAGAACAACCACTTCACCATCCACGCCGGCGAGGCCTTCGGTCTGCCCTCCATCTGGCAGGCTCTCCAGTGGTGCGGCGCCGACCGGCTCGGCCACGGTGTGCGGATCATCGACGACATCCAGGTCCACGAGGACGGCCGGGTCGAACTCGGGCGGCTCGCCTCCTACGTCCGGGACAAGCGCATCCCGCTGGAGCTGTGCCCGAGCTCCAACCTGCAGACCGGGGCCGCCTCCTCGTACGCGGAGCACCCCATCGGTCTGCTGCGCCGGCTGCACTTCCGGGCCACGGTCAACACGGACAACCGCCTGATGTCCCACACCAGTATGAGCCGGGAATTCGAGCACCTTGTCGAGGCGTTCGGTTACACCCTCGACGACATGCAGTGGTTCTCCGTCAATGCGATGAAATCATCTTTCATTCCTTTCGATGAACGACTGGCCATGATCAATGACGTGATCAAGCCCGGATATGCCGAGCTGAAATCCGAATGGCTGTTCCGCCAGACCGCCTCCACCAGCGGTTCTGGTGCCTCCTAGGGCTGAATCAGGGGTATTCGGCACACAGGGAATGCGGGCGGTGTTCACCATCCGTCCGCATTTCGATGTTTGCGGCGGGCCGGGCTGCCTGATTACGGTCGCTGAACCGCTCACACCCGTCATCCCGTAACGAGGACGCATTTCATGAAGCAGTCTGCTGCCAAGACCCTCGGTGTCGCCGCTCTCGGTGCCGCTTTCGCCGCCGCCGGTGCGGGTGCCGCCAACGCCGCCACGAACCTCCCGGACCCCGCGCAGACGCTGGAGGCCGTCACCGTGGCGGCCCCGGCGGAGCAGCTCTCCCGGACGCTGCCGGCGGGCGCGGGTGAGGCGCTGGGCCAGGGGCAGAGCCTGGCCGGTACCGGTCTCGCCGCCGCACAGCCGGTCGCCGGGCAGGTGCTCGCCCAGGGTCCGACCGGCCCGGCCGCCAAGCTGCTCGGCGGGCTCCCGGCCAAGGGCCTGCCGGTGAACGGCGTGCCGGCCGTCTGAGCCTCCCGTCGCGGCGGACGCACACGCCGATGGGGCGCACCCGGTCTCGGGTGCGCCCCATCGGCGTTCTCACGTACGGGCGTTACCAGGCCGTCCTGGCCTTGCCGTGCGTCTTGTCCTCCGCCGGCAGCAGGATCCACAGCGCGATGTACAGCAGGAACTGCGGGCCGGGCAGCAGACACGAGATCAGGAAGATCACCCGCATCGTGGTCGCGGAGGTGCCGAAGCGCCGGGCCAGTGCGGCGCACACTCCGCCGATCATGCGGCCGTGGGTGGGGCGGGCGAGGCGGGACATGTGCGACTCCTTCAGTGTCGGTGCGTGAGGCCTCTCGTCCGAGTACCCCATCTGCACTCCACGCTACGGAGACGAAGGGGGCAAAGCGTCGCTCCACGGGGCGATCCCGACCCTGGGAATCGTCGGGGTCCGACCCTGAGCCGGCTCCTCCGGGGGGAGGGGCGCGCGCAGCAGCCGGGCGGTGGTGCGGCGGCGCAACCAGGAGCGGCCCGCCGGAACCAGCGCGAGATGAGCGAGGGCCACGCCCACGGTGTTCAGGAACAGCGAGTCGACGTCGACGACCTGACCGGGCACGCCGGTCTGCAGCAGTTCGATGCCCCAGGAGAGCAGCGCCCCGGCCGCGACCGTGCGCAGCAGGGACGCCAGCGGCGAGACGACCAGCCTGCCGCCGGCCAGCGGCAGCAGCACACCCAGCGGGGCGAGCAGGGCCAGCCCCTCCCCGACACGGCGGGCCGCCTCGGGCCAGCCCAGGGCGAGATCGGCCCGGATACCGGCGAACGGACGGAGATTGGCGGGCATCACCCAGGGCACGTCCAGCGGCCGCAGCGTGAACCAGGCGACGAACGCCAGGTGTGCGACGAGGAGGACACCTCCTGTCACACGGATGCGGAACGCGGCGCTGCCGCCGATGGAGCCTTGACGCTGCACGCCCCCCAAGACGCGGCCTCCGGCGCCTTCGGTTCCGGGATGGGCCCCGTCGGCCCTGTGAGGCATACGCCACAGCCCGCGAGGATCACTCCCCGGCCGCGTCCTTCGACGGCGGTTCCGCACTGCCCGGCCTGGCCCGCACCTCGTCGGTGCACTCGTAGCGGCGCGGGCCCTCGGCGCCCGGGCCGCCCAGGACCACCGAGCCGTCGCCCTCGGCCGCGGCCGAGTCGGAGAAGGTGCACACGATCTGCGCGAGGGCGTACGAGGTGAGGCCGGCCGGTGCCGTGCTCAGCCGCAGCGTGTCCTCCGGGTCACCGGGGCGCGGCCGCCCGACCGTGATGCCGCCGCGGACGTCCGTGCTGTAGCCGGCTTCCTTCTCGGCGGTCGACGGCGGCGTGGCGAGCTGGTTCAGCAGGCCCTGCGCGACGAGCCTGCGCCGCTCGGAGTCGGCCGCGCCGTCCGGGACCCGCACGGTCCGGTCGACGGTCACCAGCGAGGACCCGCACAGCAGGAACACCTGCACCGGCAGCCCCCTGGTGGCCTGGGTGGAGACGTCCGGCTCGGAGAGGGAGCACTGCACCCGCGAGGGCGCGGGCCCGAAGTTCGTCGGCACCTCCGTGGCCCGGATCCCGCAGCCGGCCAGCAGCACGGCGAGCGCCGCAACGGCGAGCGACCGGGAGGCGGCCGCCAGACGCGTGGTCATCATGCGTCCCCCTTCGAGTCCTCGCCCCGCGTCCGGTCGGTGCCGCTCTCCTGCCCCGGCTCGTCCTCGGCGGGCTGCTCCTCCGCGGGGGACGTGCCGCGCGGGAGCCGCAGGGTGAACACCGCACCCGAGTCGGGCGAGTTGGCCGCGGTGATCTCACCGCCGTGGATGTGGGCGTTCTCCAGCGCGATGGACAGCCCGAGGCCACTGCCCTCGGAGCGCGGCCGGGAGGCGCTGGCCTTGTAGAAGCGGTCGAAGACGTGCGGCAGGACGTCTTCCGGAATGCCGGGCCCGTGGTCCTGGACCTCGATGACGATCGAGTCGTCCGCCTCCCGCACGGACACCCGCACCGGGGAGCCGCCGTGCTTGAGCGCGTTGCCGATGAGGTTGGCCAGGATGACGTCCAGGCGGCGCGGGTCCAGCCGGGCGTGCAGGCCGCGCTCGGCGTCCAGCTCGACCGCGTCCAGCCAGGCCCGGGCGTCGATGCAGGCGGTGATCTGGTCGGCGAGGTCGACGTCGTCCAGGACGAGCCGCGCGGTGCCCGCGTCGAAGCGGGTGACCTCCATCAGGTTCTCGACCAGGGAGTTCAGCCGCCGCGTCTCGCTGACCACCAGCCGGACGGCCGGCTCGATCATCGGGTCCATGCTGCCGGTCTCCGCCTCGAGCTCCTCCTCGAGCACCTCCGTCACGGCGGTGATCGCGGTGAGCGGCGTGCGCAGCTCATGGCTCATGTCGGCCACGAACCGCCGGGACGCCTCGTCGCGCGCGGCCATGTCGGCCACCCGCTTCTCCAGCGCCTCGGCCGCGTTGTTGAACGTCCGTGACAGATCGGCGAGTTCATCGGTCCCGGACACCCGCAGCCGGGTGTCCAGCTTGCCCTCGCCGAGCCGCCGCGCAGCCGTCCCGAGCCGCTGCACCGGCTTCAGCACGGTCGTCGCCGCGGCCTGCGCCAGCAGCGCCGAGCCGATCAGCGCGAGCCCCGTGGCGATGCCCAGCGACCAGGCCAGCGAGTTGAGGTCCTTGGCCTCCGGTTCCAGCGACTTGAGCATGTAACCGGTCGGGCCGCCGCCGATCACCCGCGTACCGGCCACCAGGTACGGGGTGTCGTGGTCGACTATCCGCTGCCAGTACAGGTGGTACGGGGACTTGTTGGCCCCGTCGACCTTCTGCGTCCTGTTGACCGCCGTGCGCAGCGACTTCGGCACGTCCCGCAGCGCGAAGCCGTTCAGCCCGCCGGAGCTGCCGTAGACGGTCCGGCCCTCGGCGTCGCGGCCGACCAGCAGCACGCTGAAGCGCTGGTCGCTGCCCGCCATCTGGCCCGCCGTGTGCTGCAGCTCGTCCTGCGTGGGACGCTCGGGCAGCGCACCCGCCCGGTTCTGCATCTCCTGCTCGAAGTCGCGCAGCACGGCGTCCTGGGTGCGGGTGAGCACGGCCTCGCGGTTGAGCCAGTACGCGATGGCGGACGCGGACACGGCGGCCGTCAGGGCCACCAGTCCGAAGACGACGACCAGCCGCAGCCGCAGGCTGGTGAAGCGCAGCCGCGACAGAACTCCCTTGCGCGCCCCGGTCCAGCCGTGGGCCCCCCCTTGGTGCGCCTGTGTCACTGAGGCGCGTCCAGCCGGTAGCCGACACCACGCACGGTACGGATCAGCGTCGGGGACGACGGCACGTCCTCGACCTTGGCACGCAGCCGCTGGACACACGCGTCCACGAGACGCGAGTCGCCCAGGTAGTCGTGCTCCCACACCAGCCGCAGCAGTTGCTGCCGGGACAGCGCCTGGCCCGGCCGCCGGCTCAGCTCCAGCAGCAGCCGCAGCTCGGTCGGCGTGAGCTGGAGATCCTCGCCGTTCTTCGTCACGGTCATCGCCGAGCGGTCGATGACGAGGCTGCCGAAGCTGGCCGCGTCGTTCGACTCCCGCTCGCCGCGCCGCAGCACGGCCCGGATCCGGGCGTCGAGCACCCGCCCCTGCACCGGTTTGACGACATAGTCGTCGGCGCCGGACTCCAGTCCGACCACCACGTCGATGTCGTCGCTGCGCGCGGTCAGCAGGATGATCGGCAACTGGTCCGTGCGCCGGATGCGCCGGCACACCTCGAACCCGTCGATGCCGGGCAGCATCACGTCCAGCACGATCAGATCCGGCCGCTGCTCACGGAGCAGCTTCAGACCGTCCTCACCGCTGGCAGCGGTCGCCACGCGATGACCCTGGCGCGTCAGTGAGAGCTCCAGGGCCGTCCGGATGGCGTCGTCGTCCTCGATCAGCAACAGGGAAGGCACGCGCTCATTCTGGCCCATGGAGGGGCCGGGGTTCGACCGGTGGGGCCCACTCGGTGCGGCCGGTACCGCCGACAGGTGTGCGGGAGCTGTGGCCGGCCTGTGGCCGACCCCTGTGACAGGTCTGTGACAGTCGGCGGACACGGCCATGAAAGTGCCGCGGCAAGCTTCTCGGCACAGGCAAGAAAGCCCGCCCGAACAGGCGGGCCGCACATCGGAAGTCCACGACGGGGGGCGCGAGATGAACACGCTGCACGGCATCAGCACCAGCGCAGTTGTCACGCGTCTGCACGACGTGCACCGGGGTTCCGAGAAGTCCGGTGCCGTGAGCACGCGGGGGTGCGCTCACGGCACCGGGCGTCAGCACACCGGGTTCATGACGGTGGTCGACGCACACACGGGGGAGAACAAGGGGACGGGGGAGGCTCACGGGGGAGCCGCGTACGGGGAGGGCTCGGGGGAGCGCCGCTCGATGGCGGAGGCCGTAGATGCCGAAGCGGCGTTTACCGCCTACGTCCAGGAGCGCCGCGCCTCCCTGTACGCAACCGCCTACCACCTGACCGGTGACCGCTTCGAGGCCGAGGACCTGCTGCAGAGCGCGCTGTTCTCGACCTTCCGGGCGTGGGACCGGATCAGTGACAAGGCCGCGGTCGGCGGATACCTCCGCCGCACCATGACCAACCTGCACATCAGCGCCTGGCGGCGCCGCAAGCTCAACGAGTACCCGACCGAGGAACTGCCGGAGACGCCCGGCGACACGGACGCGATGCGCGGCACCGAGCTGCGCGCGGTCCTGTGGCAGGCGCTGGCCCGGCTGCCCGAACTCCAGCGCACCATGCTGGTCCTGCGCTACTACGAGGGCCGCACGGACCCGGAGATCGCGGAGATCCTCGACATCAGTGTCGGCACGGTGAAGTCCAGCATCTGGCGGTCGCTCCGCCGGCTGCGCGAGGACGAGGTCCTCAGCTTCGGCCGTGACGAGGAGGACGCCTTCGGCGAGCTCGTCGCCTGAAGGCCGGGGGGGGGAGCACCACAAGGGGGCCCACGGGGGAACTGCACGGACGCTGGGGGGCGTCTTCGCAGGAGAGTGGGGACTCGGGGGAGGACCACGGGGGAAACAGGGGAGCGGGACTGGAGGGCCGGGGGGTCCGTCCAGTCCCGCTTTCTTTGTCTCTCAGCCGTCCGGGCTGCCCCGGCCGCCCCCGTCTAAGCCGCCGTGCGGAGGCTCTCGCAGCGGCCCGCCGCCGCTGCCGCCAGCCGGCCCATCGCCTCGTCGCGGTCGCAGGCGTACGCGCCCAACGCGGTCTGGCGGGCGACGATCGTGCGCTCCTGCCGCATCAGGCGCCAGCCGCGGCGCAGCAGGAACGGCACCGACTTGCGGCCCTCCTTCAGGTCCCGCAGGAAGCGTCGGCGGAACGTCTTCACCGGCCCCCGGCTCAGGCACAGCGCGTCGGCGAGGACGCCGAGTTCACCGCAGCGCGTGACGATCTCCGCGGCGAAGACGCCCTCCGCGATGAACAGCGGGGTCCGTCCGATGTCGACCGTCTCGTCGCCGGTGCGGGCGCTGAGCGAGAGGTCGTAGACGGGAACCTCCGTACGGCCCGTGCGGCACAGGCCGGTGATCGCGGCGACGGCGGTGTCCGCGTCCCAGGAGTCCGGGTGGTCCCAGTCGATGTCGGAGCTCCCCGCCACCAGGGGCAGTGTCGGGTCGTCGCCCTCCTTGTAGAAGTCGTCGAGCCGCAGCACCGGAAGGCCGGAGCGGGCCGCGAGGAGGGACTTGCCGGAGCCGGAAGGGCCGCAGAGCAGCACGACTCGCGTCGGTATGGGCAGAGGAGAACTCACGGGACACCAGTGTGAGGCATCGACCGGGCGCCGTACGACCCCGCGGGTCGGCTTTGATGCGTGCGTCACATCTCAACTACCCTTCGTGTCGTTCTGATTACCCGCAGCGTCAGAAGGTGGCAGTGATGGCCCGACACGACTCATCCATGAAGCCGGCCGCTCAGCGTGCCCTGGCCGTCCTCGCGACCGCCGGTATCGCGCTCGGGGCGGGCGCGGCGGCGGCCGCGGCGGGCACCGGCTCGCCCCTCGACGTCGTCCACACCTCTGCGGGGAAGACCGACCCGCGGGCCGGCCTCAAGGCGGCGGGCGACACCCTCGCCCACACCACCGGCGCGATCACGGGCCTCAAGCCCAACCCCCTCGCCGGTACGGGAGTCGACCCGCTCGACAACAGCGTCGGCACCGAGGTCGCCGACTTCAAGCCGATGTCGTCCCGGGAGGTGACGGGGCCGGTGGCCCAGGCGCCGTCGATCGGGGGGATGCCTGTGGTGGAGCGCCTGGACGAACCGCTCTCGCGATAACTCATCGTCCTCGCAGCGGGACCTCCCGGACCAGCCACGCCACCGCGAAGGCGGCGGCACACAGCACGGCCGTGCCGAGCGCGACACCGTGCAGGCCGTCCACCACGCCGGCCCGGAACGCGTCCCGGACCGGTTCGGGCAGGTCCCGCAACAGGCCGGGTGTCAGCTGCTGTTCGGTGAGCCGCCCGCCCTCGGTGCCGAGCCGGTCCGTCACGGCAGCCGTGAGCCGGCCGGTGTAGACGGACCCGAGCACGGCGACGCCCAGGGAGCCGCCGATGGTGCGCAGCAGGGTCTGGGTGCCGCTGGCCGCGCCCATGTCGCGGGGTTCGGCGCTGTTCATCGTGATGAGCATCGCCGGCTGCATGAGACAGCCGATGCCCACGCCGAGCGCCAGCGTCGGACCGGAGGCGACGGACACCGGTGTGTCCGTGCCGAGCCACAGCAGCGACAGTGCCCCCGCCGCGGCCAGCGCGCCGCCCGCGATCGGGTAGGCGCGGTAGCGTCCGCCGCCGGCGATCCGCCGGCCGATGACGAGTTGAGCGCCGATCATGCCCAGCATCAGCGGGAGCAGCAGCAGTCCGCTCCCGGTGGACGACATGTCCCGCACGAACTGCAGGTACTGCGGCAGGTAGCTCGCCGCCGCGAGCATGGCCGCGCCCGTGACGAAACTGAGGACCTGCGCCACCGTGAAGTTCCGGTCCCTGAACAGCCGGGGCGGGATCACCGGCTCCGGGGCGCGCCGCTCGACCCGCACGAAGGCGGCCAGCGCCACCGCACAGCCCAGACCCAGCCCGATGATCTGCGGCGACGTCCAGGAGTACGTCGTCCCGGCCCAGCTCGCCAGCAGGGTCAGGGCGAGGATCGCGCCGGTGAGCAGCCCGGCCCCCGCCAGGTCGATCGGCGCCTTCACGCGGGTCGCGCGCAGCCGGACTCCATGGCCGATCAGGATCAGCGCGACGGCGCCGACAGGGACGTTGACGTAGAACACCCAGCGCCAGTCCAGGTGGTCCGTGAGGAAGCCGCCGACCAGCGGGCCGCCGATCATCGCGGCGGGCAGCAGCACTCCGATCAGAGACTGGGCGCGTCCGGCCTCTGCAGGGGCCAGCAGCGTGCCGATGAGGGAGAGCCCCCCTACGAACAGGCCGCCCGCGCCGATTCCCTGCAGGGCCCGGAAGGCGATCAACTGGCCCATGTCCTGGGCGAGTCCGCACAGCACCGAGCCGGTCAGGAACACCGTGATGGAGGTGAGGTAGCTGCCCTTGTGACCGTAGAGGTCGCCGATCTTGCCCCAGATCGGGGTGGAGACGGCCGTGGTCAGCAGATAGGCGGTGAGCACCCAGGAGAGGTGGTCGAGGCCGCCGAGGTCGCCGACGATGGTGGGCAGCGCGGTGCCGACGACGGTTCCGTCGAGCGTGGCGAGCACGATGCCGAGCAGCAGTCCGAGGATGACGAGCCGGGAGGGCGGGGCGGCCGGGCGGGCGGACTCCTCCGCGGCCGTCGCCGTGGTGTGCGTGTCCATGATTCCCCCTGTGTCGAGGTCGGTGGTCAGGCGACGTAGCGACGCTGGGACTTGGCGTCCCGCAGGGCGTGGCCCCACCAGGCGAGCTGGTCGAGCAGGGCCTTCGCGGCCGTGTCGGCGGCGGAGTCCTTGCAGGCGCCGTTCTCGTCGAAGCAGCTCCACGCGTCGTGGAAGCTGACGGTGTTGCGGATGGTCGTGGCGTTCACCTCGGCCATGACGACCCGCAGCTGCTCCACCGCGCGCAGACCGCCGGACAGGCCGCCGTAGGAGACGAAACCGACCGGCTTGCCGTGCCACTCCTCGCCGTGCCAGTCGATCGCGTTCTTCAGGGACGCCGGGAAGCTGTGGTTGTACTCGGGCGTGACGAGGAGGAAGGCGTCGGCCGCGGCGAGGCGCGGTGAGACGAGGGCCAGTTGCTCGCGGTGGTCCGGTGCCGGCTGCCGGCCGAACGCCGGGAACACGGTCGGCAGCGGTGTCTCGGCGAGGTCGACGACGTCGGCCGTCAGGTCGTCGCGCTGCTCGATGTGGCCGGTCAGCCACTTCGTCACCACGGGTGCGAAGCGCCCCTCGCGGGTCGAGCCGACGAGGACGGCGACACGGAGCGGTTCGATGTGGTCGGGCATGGATCCCCCTGGATGTGTACGGCGTATCGGGTCGCGTACAACGTACACAGAGGATGTGTACGACGTCTACTGGAGATACGCTGTACGCGACGCAATGAGCGGGAGGAGCGAGGCATGGCGGTCGCGAAGAACGCGAAGAAGGAGGGTCAGGAGAGCGGAACCGGGGAGCCCACTCTCTGGGAGCGCATGGAGCGGCCCACCCCTGTTCCGCGCGCCTCACTGACCCTGGAGCGCATCGCCGCCGCCGCGGTCGAGATCGCCGACGAGGAGGGCGGCGCCGCCGTCACCATGCGCCGCCTCGCCACCCGGCTCGGCGTCGCCCCCATGGCGGCCTACCGGCACGTCGACGGCAAGGACGACCTGTGGGCACTCATGATCGACCGGGTTTCCCGGGACATGACGGTCCCGGAGGGCACGACGGACTGGCGGGAGGTGCTGCGCTCCTACGCCCTCCAGGCCCGGGAGCTGATGCTCGCCCACCCGTGGATGGCGGCCATGCCCACCTCGGTCATCATGCTCACGCCGTCACGGATGGCCGTCGCGGAGCGGCAGCTGGCCGCCCTCGCCGTGTGCGGCCTGGACGCCGACTCGATGATGGCCGCCTTCCGGGCCGTCACCTCCTTCGTCCACGGCTCGGCCCAGACCGAGATCGCCCTGCGTGAATACCAGGAACGCAACGGCTGGACCAGCGGCGACGAGACCCGCGAGGCGCTCGCCCCGCAGATGCGCTACCTGATCGGCACGGGCCGCTACCCGGCCTTCGAGCAGTACGCCCTCGGCGCGACCCGCAAGGACGACCGGGCCTGGGAGTTCACATTCGGCCTCGACTGCGTTCTCGACGGCATCGGGCAGCGGCTCGGCATCTGAGGCGAGGCGGACCGGAGAAGCCCCGGGCCTCCTGGACGGAGAAGGGCCGGGGCTTCCGTATCGAGGGGGCCGGGCTAGTACGAGGAACCCGATGCGCCCAGTGACCCCGTGGGGTGCCAGACCGTTTTGGTCTCCAGGAACGCCGTCAGGCGGTCGGTCCCGGGGGTCTCCGCGTAATCCACAGGCTGTGGACGGAGAACCCGCTTGAGGTTGTCGGCCGCCGCGATCTCCAGTTCCTTCGCCAGCACCTCGTCGGCGCCCGCGAGGTCGATCGCGTTGACGTCCTGGTGGGCCGCCAGCGGGGCCGCGATCTCCGCCGTACGGCCCGACAGGACGTTGACCACGCCGCCCGGGACGTCCGAGGTGGCCAGGACCTCGGCCAGGGACAGGGCGGGCAGCGGGGACTTCTCGCTCGCCACCACGACCGCCGTGTTGCCCGTCGCGATCACCGGGGCGAGCACCGACACCAAGCCCAGGAACGACGACTCCTGCGGCGCCAGGACGGCGACCACACCGGTCGGTTCGGGGGACGACAGGTTGAAGAACGGGCCCGCGACCGGGTTGCCGCCGCCGACCACCTGGGCGATCTTGTCGGTCCAGCCCGCGTACCAGACCCAGCGGTCGATCGCCGCGTCCACGACGGCG
Organism: Streptomyces sp. NPDC056373; assembly: GCF_042262425.1. Classification (NCBI taxonomy): domain Bacteria; kingdom Bacillati; phylum Actinomycetota; class Actinomycetes; order Kitasatosporales; family Streptomycetaceae; genus Streptomyces; species Streptomyces sp. NPDC056373. The sequence continues at coordinate 289,468 of NZ_JBHJPX010000001.1, read as the reverse complement.
GCCGCCTTGGACTTCGACAGGCCCTCCGCGTCGGCCACCTCACGGGCGAACTGGTCGCGGCGGCCCTCCAGCATCTCCGCGACGCGGTACAGGACCTGACCGCGGTTGTACGCCGTCGCCCCGGACCAGCCGCCGAACGCCTTGCGGGCGGCGACGACCGCGTCCCGGGCGTCCTTGCGGGACGACAGGGGCGCGTTCGCCAGCCACTTGCCCTTCGAGTCGCTCACCTCGTACACCCGGCCGCTCTCGGAACGCGGAAACTTCCCGCCGACGTACAGCTTGTAGGTCTTGAACACCGACAGTCGTGCATCAGACATCGAGGTACGCCTCCAGGCCGTGGCGGCCGCCCTCGCGGCCGAAGCCCGACTCCTTGTAACCGCCGAACGGCGACGTCGGGTCGAACTTGTTGAACGTGTTGGACCAGACGACCCCGGCGCGGAGCTTGTTCGCGACCGCCAGGATGCGCGAGCCCTTCTCCGTCCAGATGCCGGCGGACAGGCCGTACGGCGTGTTGTTGGCCTTCGCGACCGCCTCGTCCGGAGTGCGGAAGGTCAGCACCGACAGCACCGGGCCGAAGATCTCGTCGCGGGCGATCCGGTGCGCCTGGGTGACGTTCGTGAACAGCGTCGGGGCGAACCAGTAGCCGCTCTCCGGCAGTTCGCACGCCGGCGACCAGCGCTCGGCGCCCTCCGCCTCGCCCTGCTCGACGAGCGAGGTGATGCGGGTGAGCTGCTCCTCGGAGTTGATCGCGCCGATGTCCGTGTTCTTGTCCAGCGGGTCGCCGAGGCGCAGCGTGGACAGGCGGCGCTTCAGGGACTCCAGGAGCTCCTCCTGGATCGACTCCTGCACCAGCAGGCGGGAGCCCGCGCAGCAGACCTGGCCCTGGTTGAAGAAGATGCCGTTGACGATGCCCTCGACGGCCTGGTCGATGGGGGCGTCGTCGAAGACGATGTTCGCGCCCTTGCCGCCCAGTTCCAGCGTGACCTTCTTCTTGGTCCCGGCGACCGTGCGGGCGATCTCCTTGCCGACGGCAGTGGAGCCGGTGAAGGCGACCTTGTTCACGTCCGGGTGGGCGATCAGCGCCGCACCCGCGTCGCCGTAGCCCGGGAGAATGTTGACGACGCCCTTGGGCAGGCCCGCCTGGCGGCAGATGTCCGCGAAGAACACCGCCGAGAGGGGGGTGGTCTCGGCCGGCTTCAGCACGACCGTGTTGCCGGTCGCGAGAGCCGGAGCGATCTTCCACGCCAGCATGAGGAGGGGGAAGTTCCAGGGGATGACCTGGCCCGCCACGCCGAGGGGCCTCGGGTTCGCGCCGAAGCCCGCGTGGCCGAGCTTGTCCGCCCAGCCCGCGTAGTAGAAGAAGTGCGCCGCGACCAGGGGGAGGTCCGCGTCGCGGGTCTCCTTGATCGGCTTGCCGTTGTCGAGCGTTTCGAGGACGGCGAGCTCGCGGGAGCGCTCCTGGATGATGCGGGCGATGCGGAAGAGGTACTTCGCGCGCTCCGCGCCCGGGAGCGCCGACCACTTCTCGAAGGCCCGGCGCGCGGCCTTCACCGCGCGGTCGACGTCCTCGGAGCCGGCCCGGGCGACCTCGGAGAGGACCTCCTCGGTCGACGGGGAGACCGTCTTGAAAACCTTGCCGTCCGCCGCTTCGACGAACTCGCCGTCGATGAACAGGCCGTACGAGGGGGCGATGTCGGCGATCGCACGCGACTCGGGAGCCGGGGCGTATTCGAATACCGAAGACACGTTTTCCATAGTCATGGGGTCTCAGTCCACCGTCACGTAGTCGGGACCGGAGTAGCGGCCGGTGGCCAGCTTCTGCCGCTGCATCAGCAGGTCGTTCAGCAGCGAGGAGGCGCCGAAGCGGAACCAGTGGTTGTCCAGCCAGTCCGCGCCCGCGGTCTCGTTGACCAGCACGAGGAACTTGATGGCGTCCTTGGAGGTGCGGATGCCACCGGCCGGCTTCACACCGACCTGGATGCCGGTCTGTGCGCGGAAGTCCCGCACCGCCTCCAGCATGAGCAGCGTGTTCGCCGGGGTCGCGTTGACCGCGACCTTTCCGGTGGAGGTCTTGATGAAGTCCGCGCCCGCCAGCATGCCGAGCCAGCTCGCGCGGCGGATGTTGTCGTACGTCGAGAGCTCGCCCGTCTCGAAGATGACCTTCAGGCGCGCGGAGGTGCCGCAGGCCTCCTTCACGGCGGTGATCTCGTCGTACACCTTCAAGTATCGGCCCGCGAGGAACGCCCCGCGGTCGATGACCATGTCGATCTCGTCGGCACCGGCGGCGACCGCGTCGCGCACGTCGGCCAGCTTGACGTCGAGCGCGGCGCGTCCGGCCGGGAACGCCGTGGCCACCGAGGCGACCTTCACGCCGGAGCCGGCGACGGCCTCCTTGGCCACGGCCACCATGTCGGGGTAGACGCAGACCGCCGCGGTGGCGGGCGTCGTACGGTCCGTCGGGTCGGGCTTGACCGCCTTCGCGCCGAGCGCCCGGACCTTGCCCGGGGTGTCCGCGCCTTCCAGCGTCGTCAGGTCGACCATCGAGATCGCGAGGTCGATGGCGTACGCCTTCGCGGTCGTCTTGATCGAACGGGTACCGAGGGAGGCTGCGCGGCCCTCGAGTCCGACCGCGTCGACGCCGGGGAGCCCGTGGAGGAAGCGGCGCAGCGCGCTGTCGGACGAGGCGACGTCCTTGAGGGGGTGAGCTGCGGTGAGTGCAGAACTGGGCATGGTCACCAGACGAGCATATCTACGCGCGTAGCGGCTGTACAGTCCCCGGTTCTCTCCCGGGCGGATCCGGGTTTTCTCCCGGGCGGATCCGACGCTTGCCTTGGGCGGATGAGGGGCCCGCGGACGTGTCCGGCAGAATCGAGACATGACGAGCCCCGAACCCCAGCCGCCGGCGCCGCAGCCCTCGGAACCCGAGTCCAAGGACCGGGTGTACCGGTCGGTCCCGGCCATCGCCGGTGGCGTGCTGCTGCTCGCCATCACCGGGTGGCTCGGGATCGACGCGGTGATCTCGGGGGAGGGGCGCACGCCGTGGCTCGCGCTCGCCGTGCTGCTCCTGGTCGCGCCGCTGGTCGTCGCCTTCACCCTGCGGCCGGCCGTGTACGCCGGCGACGACCGGCTGCGGATCCGCAACCCCTTCCGGCTCGTCGTCGCGCCCTGGGGCCAGGTCGCCTCGCTGCGCTCCGCGTACTCGAACGAGGTCCTCACCGAGTCCGGTACGAAGTACCAGCTGTGGGCCGTGCCCGTCTCACTGCGCGCCCGCAAGAAGGCCGCGCGGCGCGAGATGCGGGCGACCGCACAGGCGCGGCGGGAGATGGGCCGGGACGAGGGCCGCGGCAGCGCGCTCGGGATGCGGGCGGGGCTGGGCGACGGCCTCGGCGGGGACTCCGTCTCCGACGGCCCCGTACGGGCCGAGACCGACCGGATCATGGACGAGCTGCGCGGCCTGCACGAGGCGCGTCACCAGGCGGAGTCGGCGCAGGGCGAGGTGACCGTGCGGTGGGCCTACGAGGTGCTGGCGCCGGCGGTCGCCGGGGCCGTGCTGGTGCTGATCCTGGTGGCGATGGGCTGAGCGCCGCGAAGGGGCGATGGCTGACCGCGGCGGAAGAGCGACGGGCTGACTGCGGGCGTAGGGCGGCAGGCTGACCGTGGCGAAAGGGCGATGGGCCGACCGAGGCGGAAGGGCGATGGGCCGACCGAGGCGGAAGGGCGACGAGCTGACCGCAGCGGAAGGGCGGTGGGCCGACCGAGGCGAAAGGGCGATGGGCCGACCGAGGCGGAAGGGCGACGGGCTGACCGCAGCGGAAGGGCGGTGGGCCGACCGTACAAAGGCGGTGGCCGACCCCTGCGAGGACGGCGCCGGCTGACTGCCGCTGAGGAAGACGCCGGCCGGCTGCCGCGAAAAAGCGGTGGAGGCGGTGCGGCCCCCGCCTAGGTTCGGGGCATGAGTACCCGTACCTTCCGTGTCACCGTGCGAGGCGTCTTCGACGGGCTGAGCGCCGAGCAGCGGGCCGGGCTGCTGGAGCGGGCCGCGGAGCACGACGTGCTGCGCGCGGCCTTCACGCCCGAGGGGAGCCTCACCTACGACGTGGCCGTGCGGCCCGCCTTCACCTTCCGCTTCCTGGACTCCGGGGAGGCCGAGGAGGACATCCTGGAGGCCGCCGAACGGGCCGAGGCGTCGGCGCGGGCGTGGCTGGAACAGCGCGGCTACGGCTACAAGAACCTCAGGTCCACCGCCGAGGACCTCTCCCAGGCGCCTCTCGGCAAGCGGCAGCGGCGGGAGGCCGCCCGGAAGGGGGCCTGAGGCTCGGCGGGGGCGGTGGTACGGCCTCGGCGGGGTGATGGTGCGGCCACGGTGGGGGTGGTGCCGCTGGGCTCCGCTCCCGGACGGCCGCCGGGGTGTCGTCCGGCTTCGGCTCGGCGGCTCCGGCCACGGACACACGTCGGCGGTCGTGCCGGGTTTCGCCTCAGATGCCCGCCGCTGCCGACAGGTCGCGCTTGATCGACTCCAGTAGTGCCGTCGCCTTCGCGCGGGCCTCCGGGAGATCCTGGTGCGAACCCACCGGGATCACGACCTCCAGGTAGCACTTCAGCTTCGGCTCCGTGCCGCTCGGGCGGACGATCACCCGTGCGCCGTCCAGGGTGTAGCGCAGGCCGTCCGTGGGCGGCAGCTCGGCCGTGCCCTTGGTGAGGTCGTCGGTACGGGTGATCTGCAGGCCGGCCAGTTCCGTCGGGGGCTGCTCGCGCAGGCGGCGCATGGCGGCGGCGATGAGGGAGAGGTCCTCGACGCGGACCGAGAGCTGGTCCGTGGCGTGCAGGCCGTGCTCCACCGCCAGGTCGTCCAGCAGGTCGAGGAGCGTGCGGCCCTCCTCCTTGAGCCCGGAGGCCAGTTCCGTGATGAGCAGCGCGGCGGTGATGCCGTCCTTGTCGCGTACGCCCTCGGGGTCCACGCAGTAGCCGAGGGCCTCCTCGTAGCCGAAGCGCAGGCCCTCGGCGCGGGCGATCCACTTGAAGCCGGTGAGGGTCTCGACGTGGGGGAGGCCCGCCTTCTCGGCGATCCGGCCGAGGAGGGACGACGAGACGATCGACTCCGCGAAGGTGCCCCTGGCTCCGCGCCGGACCAGATGGGCGGCGAGCAGGGCCCCGACCTCGTCGCCGCGCAGCATCCGCCAGTCGGTGCCGTCCTGTACTGCGACGGCGCAGCGGTCCGCGTCCGGGTCGTTGGCGATGATCAGGTCCGGGGTGGTCCCGGCAGCGCGGGCCGTCGCGAAGGCCAGGTCCATCGCGCCGGGTTCCTCCGGGTTGGGGAACGCGACGGTCGGGAACTCCGGGTCGGGTTCGGCCTGCTCGGCGACGAGGACCGGCTCCGGGAAGCCGGCGCGGGCGAAGGCGGCCAGGAGGACGTCCTTGCCGACGCCGTGCATGGCCGTGTACACCGTGCGGGCCGTGCGGGGAGAGTTCTCGGACAGGACGGCGTCCGTGCGGGCCAGGTAGGCGTCGAGGACGCTGTCGTCGAGGGTGTCCCAGCCTTCGGTGGGGCGCCGGACGGTGGTGAGGGACGGGACGGCGGCGATCTCCGCCGCGATGTCGGCGTCCGCCGGGGGGACGATCTGCGAGCCGTCGCCGAGGTAGACCTTGTAGCCGTTGTCGCGGGGCGGGTTGTGGCTGGCGGTGACCTCCACGCCCGCGACCGCGCCGAGGTGCCGTATCGCGAAGGCGAGCACGGGGGTCGGGAGGGGGCGGGGGAGGACGGCCGCGCGCAGGCCCGCGCCGGTCATGACGGCGGCGGTGTCCCGGGCGAAGTCGCGCGACTTGTGGCGGGCGTCGTAGCCGATGACGACGAGCCCGTTGTCGTGGCCCTGCTTCTTGAGGTACGCGGCGAGGCCGGCGGCGGCGCGGATGACGACCGAGCGGTTCATGCGCATGGGGCCGGCGCCGAGTTCGCCGCGGAGGCCGGCGGTGCCGAACTGGAGCGTGCCGCTGAAGCGGGCGGCGAGTTCGGTGTGGTCCTCGGCGTCGAGGAGGCGGGCCAGCTCGGTGCGGGTGTCCGGGTCGGGGTCCTCGGTGAGCCACGCCTGGGCCTGTGCGATGAGTTCTTCGTGCACGGTGTGGGGTCAGCCTCTCCGGTGTGGTGTGGGTCTGCGTGAGGTGGTGGGGGTGCGCGTCTTCGCCTGACCGTCGGGTGGGGGTCGGGGCCGCGCCGGGGGGTGTCCGTCCTCGGAACGGCGCGATGGGGTGGGGTACCGACTAACCGTCCGTTGACGCGCCAACCGCTGCGGGCGGACACCCCTCCGACACGTCCCCTTCTCGCCGTACGCGGCTGCGGGATCGCCCTTCCGAGGCGGCCGGGAATGCGTCCCCTTCTCGTCGTGGGCGGCCGCGGCGGCTTTCTCGCGCGGGCGACTACCACCCCTCAGGGGCGCGGGGAACTGCGCGACCAGCCCCCGCGTACGCAGCCGCCGGACGACCTGCCGAAGCCTCTCTCAGAGGCGGCCGAGCACCTGCGCGAGCAGGGAGCCCATGCGGGTCGCGGAGTCGCGGCCCGCCTGGAGGACCTCCTCGTGGTTCAGGGGCTCGCCCGTCATGCCCGCCGCGAGGTTGGTGACGAGGGAGATGCCCAGGACCTCCGCGCCCGCCTCACGCGCGGCGATCGCCTCGAGGACCGTCGACATGCCCACCAGGTCCGCACCGATGACCCGGGCCATGCGGATCTCGGCCGGAGTCTCGTAGTGCGGGCCGGGGAACTGGGCGTAGACGCCCTCCTCCAGCGTCGCGTCGACCTCCTTGCACAGGGCCCGCAGGCGCGGGGAGTACAGGTCGGTGAGGTCGACGAAGTTCGCGCCGACGATGGGGGAGGTGGCGGTGAGGTTGATGTGGTCGCTGATGAGGACCGGCTGGCCGGGGCGCATGCCCTCGCGCAGGCCGCCGCAGCCGTTGGTGAGGACGACCGTCTTGCAGCCGGCCGAGACCGCGGTGCGGACACCGTGGGCGACCGCGGCCACCCCGCGGCCCTCGTAGTAGTGCGTACGGCCCAGGAAGACCAGGGCGCGCTTGTTGCCGATCCGGTACGAGCGGATCTTGCCGCCGTGGCCCTCCACCGCCGGCGGCGGGAAACCGGGGAGCTCGGTGACCTGGAACTCGGCCTCGGGGGCGCCCAGGGCGTCCACGGCCGGAGCCCAGCCGGAGCCCATCACGAGGGCGACGTCGTGGGTCTCGGCGCCCGTCAGTTCGCGCAGACGGGCCGCGGCGGCGTCGGCGGCCGCGTGGGGGTCGCCCTGGATGTCGTCCGGAAGAAGAGATGCGTTCACGCCGATGAGGGTAGCCGCTGTTTGCCTACGCGCGTAGATGGCAGAGCTCACGGGGTGGCGATCGTTGTCTTGTCGTTTCCGACGAGTGGTCGCGCGCGCGGCCCTCAGCAGGGGCGCTTGCGGAGCTCCATCACGTAGTCGTGGGGGGCGCCGGCCGACTCGGCCGCGTCGGCGATCTCGCCCAGGTAGCGCGCGGAGGGCAGGCCGCCCTCGTAGGCGTTCAGGGCGAAGGCCCAGGCGGTGTCCTCACCGTCGAGGGTGTGGACCCGTACGCGCGTACGGCGGTAGATGTCGAGGCCCACGCCCTCCCAGCGGTCCAGCGACTCCTCGTCCATCGGTGCGATGTCGTAGAGCGAGACGAAGACCTGGGAGAGGGGGTCCTCGACGATCGTCGGCAGGGCGCCCTCCCAGCCCATGTGCTCGCCGCCGAAGGTCAGTCGCCATCCGTTCAGCCAGCCGGTGGCGCGCAGCGGCGAGTGCGGGGCGCGGCGGGACATCAGCCGCGCGTCGAGGTTGCCGGCGTACGCGGCGTAGAGCGACATGGGGGAAGGGTACGGCAGGTGGTCCGGCGTCACTCGTGTAACGACAGGCGCACGGGCGGGCCCCCGGGGCGGTGTCACCTTGTTGCGTGCGGGACAATGGAGTACGTGACTCGGATCGTGATCATCGGTGGCGGACCCGGCGGATACGAAGCGGCCCTGGTGGCCGCTCAACTCGGCGCGGAGGTGACCGTCGTCGATTGCGACGGTCTGGGCGGGGCGTCGGTGCTCACCGACTGCGTGCCGTCGAAGACCCTGATCGCCACGGCCGAGGTGATGACCACCTTCGACTCCTCGTACGAGGAGCTGGGGATCATCGTCGCCGACGACACCCCACCGATGGAGCAGGCCGCCCGGGTGGTGGGCGTCGACCTGGGCAAGGTCAACCGCCGTGTGAAGCGGCTCGCGCTCGCCCAGTCGCACGACATCACGGCCTCCGTGACGCGTGCCGGGGCGCGTGTCATGCGCGGGCGCGGCCGGCTGGAGGGCATGCAGGGGCTCGACGGGTCGCGCAAGGTCGTGGTGCGCGCCGCCGACGGCAGCGAGGAGACCCTCACGGCCGACGCGGTGCTCATCGCCACCGGCGGGCACCCCCGTGAGCTGCCAGACGCCCAGCCCGACGGCGAGCGGATCCTCAACTGGACCCAGGTCTACGACCTCGACGAACTGCCCGAGGAACTGATCGTGGTCGGGTCGGGTGTGACCGGCGCCGAGTTCGCCGGCGCCTACCAGGCACTCGGCTCCCGGGTGACGCTCGTGTCGTCGCGCGACCGCGTGCTGCCCGGCGAGGACCCGGACGCGGCGGCCGTGCTGGAGGACGTCTTCCGGCGGCGCGGCATGAATGTCATGGGGCGTTCCCGCGCGCAGTCCGCCAAGCGGGTGGGGGACCGGGTCGAGGTGACCCTCGCCGACGGGCGGGTCATCACCGGGTCGCACTGCCTCATGGCCGTCGGTGCCGTGCCCAACAGTGCGGGCATGGGGCTGGAGGACGCCGGTGTCCGGCTGCGCGAGTCCGGCCACATCTGGACCGACAGGGTGTCCCGTACGACCGCTCCCGGCGTGTACGCGGCCGGTGACGTGACCGGCGTGTTCGCCCTCGCGTCCGTGGCCGCCATGCAGGGCCGCATCGCCATGTACCACTTCCTGGGCGACGCCGTGGCCCCGCTCAACCTGAAGACGGTCTCCTCGAACGTCTTCACCGACCCGGAGATCGCCACCGTCGGCTACAGCCAGGCCGACGTGGACGGCGGGAAGATCGACGCCCGGGTCGTGAAGCTGCCGCTGCTGCGCAACCCGCGGGCCAAGATGCAGGGCATCCGCGACGGCTTCGTCAAGATCTTCTGCCGTCCGGGTACGGGCATCGTGGTCGGTGGTGTGGTCGTGTCACCGCGTGCCTCGGAACTGATCCACCCCATCTCGATCGCGGTCGACAACAATCTGACCGTCGAACAGATCGCGAACGCCTTCACCGTCTATCCCTCCCTGTCGGGCTCGATCGCAGAGGTGGCACGGCAGTTGCACACGCGCAAGGAGAACGGCGAGGGCTGAGTCCGAAACCGACTCCTCCCTGGTCACGGGGAGTGTTCGGCCATTCGTACGGCATAGGCGGCGGGACTAGGCCCTATACCACTTCCCGCTGCCCAGTGCGAACATCTTCTGCTATTCAGCGCAAACTGCTGAAAGCAGACGGTCGCTGGCGTTACTGTCAGTTTCGTGTTCGCTGCAGAACGTCGCCAATTGATCCTCGAAATGGTGCGAGCGAACGGGGCCGTGTCGCTCCGTGAGCTCGCCCGCGTCGTCCAGACCTCCGAAGTGACCGTACGGCGGGACGTGCGCGCGCTGGAGGCAGAAGGACTCCTCGACCGCCGGCACGGCGGTGCGGTACTGCCGGGCGGTTTCACGCGGGAGTCCGGCTTTCCGCAGAAGTCTCATCTCGCGACCGCCGAGAAGACCGCCATCGCCGACCTCGCCGCGAACTTCGTGGAAGAGGGAGAGGCGATCGTGGTCGGGGCGGGTACGACGACCCAGGAGCTGGCCCGCCGGCTCGCCCGGGTGCCCGGGCTCACCGTCGTCACCAACTCCCTCCTCGTCGCCCAGGCGCTGGCCCATGCCAACCGGGTCGAGGTCGTGATGACCGGCGGTACGCTCCGCGGTTCGAACTACGCGCTGGTCGGGAGCGGGGCGGAGCAGTCCCTGCACGGGCTCCGGGTGTCGCGGGCATTCCTGTCCGGGGCCGGGTTGACCGCCGAGCGCGGGCTGTCCACGTCCAACATGCTGTCGGCGTCCGTCGACCGGGCGTTGGTGCAGGCCGCGGCGGAGGTGGTGGTCCTCGCCGACCACACCAAGCTCGGCACCGACACCATGTTCCAGACCGTGCCCACGGATCTCATCACCCGCCTCGTCACGGACGAGCCGCCCGCCCATGACGACCGTGCGGCCACGGAACTCCAGGCGCTTGCCGACCAGGGCGTGCAGATCGCTGTCGCCGGGGGGCAGGGGGGTTCGGCCGGGGCGGGTGCTGGGGGCCCGGGGGGTGATTCCGTTCCGGCGCGTCAGCAACGCCGAGATGTGCCGGTGCCGGGGCCTCGACGGCAGGTGCCGGGGGGTGGGGGGCAGTTGAGGTCTGCTTCTGCCTCGATGCTGGGTGAGCAGGGGCCCGGGGCGGAGCGGGCGCGAGTGGCGGATCTGCGGCGGCGTTGAGGCCGACGGTGGGCTGAGCTGCGGTTTGCTTTCCGGCACCCCGGCGTTGTTGCCGAGGCGGGGGGTCCGCAACCCGGCGAAGCGGGTGCCGCTGCGCCCACCCTCCCCCAAGCTCTCGGCTTCGCTCGAGCAGGGGGGACCCCCATCGCCCCCAGCGGCACGCATGCCCGTAGCCAGGGCGGAGGGCACGCGCGCCTGCGTGCGGTGTGAAGCGGATGTGCTGCGGCAGTACGCATGCCCGCAGCCAGGGGCCAAGAGGGCCTCCCGCCGCGCCCGCCGCCCGCAGCCGCGCGAGACGGGCGCCCGAACGGTGCGCCTGCGGCGCGAGCCACGACGTTGCGGCGCCCGCGTACGGCGAGAAGGGGACGTGTCGGGGGGTGTCCGCCCGCAGAGGTTGTCGCGTCAACGAACAGTCGGTCGGCACGCAACCCCATCGCGACGTTCCGAGGACGGACACCCCCCGGCGCGGCCCCGACCCACCACCCGGCGAAGGCGAAGGCGCGCACCCCCACAGGCGCTGCCACAAGCCACCCCCGCGCGGTAGGCCGACCTACGGCTGCGCCCCGACCACTGCGCCCCGACCACTGGGCCGAGCCCCTGTCTCTGCGCCCCGACACACCCGAGACCGGGCCGGAAACACCAAGGCGCGGCCCCGCCCCGCCGAGGGGTGGGCGCCGCGCCGAGTGTGTGAGGGGGGCGTCAGTCCTTGATCTCGCAGATCGCCGCGCCCGACGTCACCGACGCGCCGATCTCCGCGCTCAGGCCCTTGATCGTGCCCGAGCGGTGCGCGTTCAGCGGCTGCTCCATCTTCATGGCCTCCAGGACCACGATCAGATCGCCCTCCTTGACCTCCTGGCCCTCCTCGACGGCCACCTTGACGATGGTGCCCTGCATCGGGGAGGCGAGGGTGTCACCGGACGCCACCGGGCCCGACTTCTTCGCCGCGCGGCGCTTCGGCTTGGCGCCGGCCGCGAGACCCGTACGGGCCAGCGACATGCCCAGCGACGACGGCAGGGAGACCTCGAGACGCTTGCCGCCGACCTCGACGACGACCGTCTCGCGGCCCGGCTCCTCGTCCGTGTCCGCATCCGCCGGCGCGGCGAACGGCTTGATCTCGTTGACGAACTCCGTCTCGATCCAGCGCGTGTGCACCGTGAACGGGTCGGAGGAGTCCGTCAGCTCCGGCGCGAACGCCGGGTCCTTCACCACCGCACGGTGGAACGGGATCGCCGTGGCCATGCCCTCGACCTGGAACTCCTCCAGCGCGCGGGAGGCCCGCTGCAGCGCCTCCTTGCGCGTGCGGCCGGTGACGATCAGCTTGGCCAGCAGGGAGTCCCACGCCGGGCCGATGACCGAACCGGACTCCACACCCGCGTCCAGACGGACACCCGGGCCGGACGGCGGGGCGAACGTCGTGACCGTGCCGGGAGCCGGGAGGAAGTTGCGGCCCGGGTCCTCGCCGTTGATGCGGAACTCGAAGGAGTGGCCGCGCAGCTCCGGGTCGCCGTAGCCGAGCTCCTCGCCGTCGGCGATGCGGAACATCTCGCGCACCAGGTCGATGCCGGCGACCTCCTCGGTGACCGGGTGCTCCACCTGGAGACGGGTGTTGACCTCGAGGAAGGAGATCGTGCCGTCGAGGCCCACGAGGAACTCGACCGTGCCGGCGCCGACGTAACCGGCTTCCTTCAGGATCGCCTTGGAGGCGGAGTACAGCTCCTCCATCTGCGCGTCGGACAGGAAGGGGGCCGGAGCCTCCTCCACCAGCTTCTGGTGACGGCGCTGCAGGGAGCAGTCACGGGTGGACACGACGACCACGTTGCCGTGCTGGTCGGCCAGGCACTGCGTCTCCACGTGCCGCGGCTTGTCCAGGTACCGCTCGACGAAGCACTCGCCCCGGCCGAACGCGGCGACGGCCTCACGGACCGCCGAGTCGTACAGCTCCGGCACCTCTTCGAGGGTGCGGGCGACCTTCAGACCACGACCGCCACCACCGAAGGCGGCCTTGATCGCGATCGGCAGCCCGTGCTGCTCGGCGAACGCGACGACCTCGTCGGCACCGGACACCGGGTCGGGCGTGCCGGCCACCAGCGGGGCACCCGCGCGCTGCGCGATGTGCCGGGCGGCGACCTTGTCACCGAGGTCGCGGATCGCCTGCGGCGGCGGGCCGATCCAGATCAGGTCCGCGTCCAGGACCGCCTGAGCGAACTCGGCGTTCTCGGAGAGGAACCCGTAGCCGGGGTGGATCGCGTCCGCGCCGGACTCGCGGGCGGCGTTGAGCACCTTCTCGATGTCGAGGTAGCTGGTGCCCGGCGTGTCACCGCCCAGGGCGAACGCCTCATCCGCGGCGCGGACATGCAGAGCGTCCCGGTCCGGGTCGGCGTAGACGGCCACGCTCGCGATACCGGCATCCCGGCAGGCCCGGGCCACGCGGACAGCGATTTCGCCACGGTTGGCGATGAGCACCTTGCGCACGATTGAGGCTCCCTCCTTGAAACAAGCCGAGTTTAGGGACAGCCGACACGACACTTCGACCCGTCCCCAGTGGTGAGCTTGCCCACACGGAGCGTGATGCGTGGCTCGCTCGACCCGCGAAATCCCTTGTCGCACCGCGGTACGCAGTACTCCTGCGGGAAACCCTAGCCGTCTCCTGTGGTCAAGGTCTCTGTCATCACGTGCTGCGGGCCACTCGGTTTCTTTGTGGAGTCCCTACGAATGGCCCAATGATTCTTTGCCCGCTGCCGGACCCTTGTCCCCCGGTTTACCGGTTAGTAGCGTTCGCGGTGTCTTCAGAGGGAAGAGGGTGGGCCCGGTGATACGCAGGCCGGTGGCGTGGGTCGTGGCGGTGGTGCTGTTCGCCGAGGCGTTCGGTCTCGCGGCGCTCAACTGGTTCCTGGGGGTCGTCGTCGACCGGCAGGACATGTCGCTGGCCGGCCTGGACCCGCACATGATGTCCGTGTCGTCGAAGATCGGCGGGGTCGTCTTCGGTCTCTACTTCGCCCTGTGCGGCCTGGTCGCCCTGCTGGTGGCGCTGCGGGACCGGCCCCCGGCGGGCTTCGGGCGCGTGCTGCTGATCAGCGCGGCGGTCGTGCACGGTGTGCTGGGCGCGTTCACCTGGGGGCTCGTCGGCTGGCCGGCGTTCCTGTTCATGATGCTGGTGCTCGCCCTGATCGTGCTGCTGCTGATGACGTACGACCGTCCGGCGGAACCCGCCGACGCCGTGCCCGGGGCCGGGAAGAGCGGCGACGGGTCCCCGGTCACTTCTCCGCCGGCGCCCACAACTCCGTGATGCCGACGCCCAGGTCGGCGAGGAGCCGCCGGACCAGGGGGAGGCTGATGCCGATGACGTTGCCGTGGTCGCCGTCGATGCCGTCGATGAACGGGGCCGAGCGGCCGTCCAGGGTGAACGCCCCGGCGACGTAGAGGGGTTCTCCGGAGGCGACGTAGGAGGCGATCTCCTCGTCGGTGGGCTCGCCGAAGTGGACGACGGTCGAGGCGGTGGCGGAGACGTAGCGGCCGGTGAGTGTGTCGTAGACGCAGTGGCCGGTCTGGAGGGTGCCGGCGCGGCCGCGCATCGACTTCCACCGAGCGGTGGCCTCCTCGGCGTCGGCGGGCTTGCCGAGGGCCTGGCCGTCCAGGTCGAGCACGGAGTCGCAGCCGATCACGAGCGCGCCCTTGACCTCCGGCCGGGCCGCCACGACGGAGGCCTTCGCCTCGGCCAGGGCCAGCGCCAGCTCGGCGGGGGTGGGAGCGGTGACGGCGTCCTCGTCGACACCGCTCACGATCACCTCGGGAGCGAGGCCGGCCTGGCGGAGCAGGCCGAGCCGGGCGGGGGACTGGGAGGCGAGGACGAGTCGGCGGCGCGGCTGATCTGTCATGCGTTCAGCGTATCGGCGTCACCCGGCGCGGCTCACCTCACGCCGATCACGATCATCCCCAGCACCATGGCCAGGGCCAGGAGAACGCTCAGCCGCCGCAGCATGTCCTGCATGTCACGCATCTCTTCGGGCGGTTCGTTCTCGGGGTCGGACCACAGCATGTCACCAGCGTGCGGCCTGGCAGGGCGGGGCGCCTGAGTAGCGATACTCAAATCGGCGCCCCGCGTTGCCGCACGTGCGCGCGGTTCCGCGCGCCTCCGGGGCGGGAGCTCTAACCCGGCCAGTAGGTGCGGCCCCACGCCGCCGGCCCCGGCTGGGGCAGGCGGTGGGCCGCGATGCGGGACGGATCGGACCAGGAATCGCGGGACGCGGGCGCGCCGGGCGGGGCGGCTGCCGCCGCCGCGGCGCGCGCCCTGACCACCGCCAGGGCGGCGGCCAGCTCCTCCGGGGTCGGGTTGCCCCGTACGACCTTGATCGTCATGTGGGCCTCCTGGGCTCGCTGCGGGCTAGAGGGGGATGTTGCCGTGCTTCTTCGGAGGCAGGGATTCCCGCTTCGTACGCAGTTGACGCAGACCTCGTACGACGTGCCGACGGGTCTCGGACGGCATGATCACGGCGTCGACGTAACCGCGCTCGGCCGCGACGTAGGGGTTGAGGAGGGCGTCCTCGTACTCCTGGATCAGCCGCGCCCGGACCGCCTCCAGGTCCTCACCACTCGCCTCGGCCTCCGCGATCGTGCGGCGGTGCAGGATGTTGACCGCGCCCTGGGCGCCCATGACGGCGATCTGGGCGGTGGGCCAGGCGAGGTTGAGGTCGGCGCCCAGGTGCTTGGAGCCCATGACGTCGTAGGCGCCGCCGAATGCCTTGCGCGTGATGATCGTGATGAGCGGGACGGTCGCCTCGGCGTAGGCGTAGATCAGCTTGGCGCCGCGGCGGATGATGCCGTCGTGCTCCTGGCCGACGCCGGGCAGGAAGCCGGGGACGTCGACGAACGTGATCACCGGGACGTTGAAGGCGTCGCAGGTCCGCACGAAGCGCGCGGCCTTCTCGCTCGCCTTGATGTCCAGGCACCCGGCGAGCTGCGTCGGCTGGTTGGCGATGATGCCGACCGGGTGACCCTCGACCCGGCCGAAGCCGGTGACGATGTTCGGCGCGTACAGCGGCTGCGTCTCGAAGAACTCGGCGTCGTCCAGGACGTGCTCGATCACCGCGTGCATGTCGTACGGCTGGTTCGCGCTGTCCGGGACGATCACGTCCAGCTCGCGGTCCTCGTCGCTGACCTCCAGGTCGGCCTCTTCGGGGAAGACCGGTGCCTCGGAGAGGTTGTTGGACGGCAGGTAGGACAGCAGCTGCTTGATGTACTCGATGGCGTCCTTCTCGTCGCCCGCCATGTGGTGGGCGACTCCGGAGGTCGCGTTGTGGGTCCGGGCGCCGCCCAGCTCCTCGAAACCGACGTCCTCACCGGTGACGGTCTTGATGACGTCGGGGCCGGTGATGAACATGTGCGAGGTCTGGTCGACCATGACCGTGAAGTCGGTGATGGCCGGGGAGTAGACCGCGCCGCCCGCGCACGGGCCGACGACCAGGCTGATCTGCGGGATGACGCCGGAGGCGTGGGTGTTGCGGCGGAAGATCTCGCCGTAGGCGCCGAGCGAGGCGACGCCCTCCTGGATCCTCGCCCCGCCGGAGTCGTTGATCCCGATGACCGGGCAGCCGGTCTTCAGGGCGAAGTCCATGACCTTGACGATCTTCTGGCCGTAGACCTCGCCGAGGGCACCGCCGAACACGGTGAAGTCCTGCGAGAACACGGCGACCGGGCGGCCGTCGACGGTGCCGTACCCGGTGACGACCCCGTCGCCGTAGGGGCGGTTCTTGTCGAGGCCGAAGTTGGTGGAGCGGTGCCGGGCGAACTCGTCGAGCTCGACGAAGGAGCCCTCGTCGAGGAGGAGCTCGATCCGCTCACGGGCCGTCAGTTTGCCCTTGGCATGCTGCTTTTCGACGGCACGAGCGGAGCCGGCGTGTGTCGCTTCCTCGATGCGTCGCTTCAGATCCGCGAGCTTGCCCGCGGTCGTGTGAATGTCGGGCTGCTGCTGCTCTTCCGGCTCGGACATCGGGATGCGGCTCCCTGCCTGCTCAAAAGGGGGGACGGTTACTCATCCGTAGACTAGTGGGGTGCCTCCACATCGGCAGTGCGGCGTTTACCACACCTAGGGTGGCTTGCATGACGCCGCGAGATGCATCAGAGCCGAACGGAAGCCGCTGGTCCGACCTGGACCGTCCGCCCCTCAACATCACCGCCCTGCGCCGGGGTCTGGTGCGGCCGGGAGGGCTGTGGTCGGAGGTGGAGGTGGTGCAGCGCACCGGCTCCACCAACTCGGATCTGGTGGCCCGGGCGGCGAAGGGGGAGATCACCGAGGGCGCGGTGCTGATCGCCGAGGAGCAGTCGGCCGGGCGCGGGCGCCTGGACCGGCAGTGGACGGCACCGCCGAGGTCCGGTCTCTTCTTCTCCGTCCTGCTCACGCCGGGTGAGGTGCCCGTGGCGCGGTGGGGCTGGCTGCCCCTGCTCACGGGGGTCGCGGTGGCGACGGGCCTGTCGCGGGCGGCGGGCGTGGACACGGCCCTGAAGTGGCCGAACGATCTGCTGGTCACGGTGGGGGAGCAGGAGCGCAAGGCCGGCGGCATCCTGGCCGAGCGGGCCGGCGACGGCGGGGTCGTCATCGGCGTCGGCATCAACGTCTCGCTGCAGGACGACGAGCTGCCCGTGCCGACGGCGGGCTCCCTCGGGCTGGCCGGGGCGGTGAGTACGGACCGCGATCCACTGCTTCGCGGGGTGCTGCGTTCCCTGGAGAACTGGTACGGCAAGTGGCGCGCGGCCGAGGGCGACCCGGGGGCGTGCGGGCTCCAGGAGGCGTATGCGGCCGGGTGCGCGACGCTCGGGCGGGTGGTGCGGGCGGAGCTGCCGGGAGATCGGGCGGTCGTCGGGGAAGCGGTGGCTGTGGACGGAGACGGGCGGCTGGTACTGGCGACGGAGGAGGGGATGCAGGAGCCGGTCGGGGCCGGGGACATCGTGCACCTGAGGCCGGCGTGAGCGCCTGAGGCGTGGCGCGGGCCAGGCGCTTCCAGCCCGTCCGGCGATTCAGGACGAGGCCGTTCAGGCCGATCGGGGGTCCAGGGGGCGGAGCCCCCTGGAGGCAGCGGGACAGCGCCGAGTCCCTTGTCGGCACCGGGCACCCGTCCCTCGGCTGAACCTCACGGAGTGAGCTGGCGCACACCTGCCGTAGAGTTGAGGCCGGTCGATACATGACCGTGACAGATCGGAAGGGCAACACGCGTGACCGTCGACGACTCGGGTTCCGGCGAGGACGCGCAGGGCGCCGACTCCGGCGAGGATCCGCTCGCCCTGCGCCTCGAAGGGCTCATCCTGGGCGCCGAGCGCCGCTACACCCCGTTTCAGGCGGCCCGCAGCGCCGGTGTCTCCATGGAACTGGCCTCCCGCTTCTGGCGGGCCATGGGCTTCGCCGACATCGGCCAGGCCAAGGCCCTCACCGAGGCCGACGTCCTCGCGCTGCGGCGCCTGGCCGGTCTCGTGGAGGCGGGCCTGCTGAGCGAGGCGATGGCCGTACAGGTGGCCCGGTCCACGGGGCAGACCACCGCGCGGCTCGCCGAGTGGCAGATCGACTCCTTCCTGGAGGGGCTGACCGAGCCGCCCGAGCCGGGCATGACCCGCACCGAGGTGACGTACCCGATCGTCGAGCTGCTCCTGCCCGAGCTGGAGGAGTTCCTGGTCTACGTCTGGCGCCGCCAGCTCGCCGCCTCGGCGGGACGGGTCGTGCAGGCGGCCGACGACGAGGAGATGGTCGACAGGCGCCTCGCCGTCGGCTTCGCGGACCTGGTCGGCTTCACGCGCCTGACCCGCCGCATGGAGGAGGAGGAGCTCGGCGAACTCGTCGAGGCCTTCGAGACGACGGCCGCCGACCTGGTGGCCGCGAACGGCGGGCGGCTGATCAAGACCCTCGGTGACGAGGTGCTCTACGCCGCGGACGACGCGGGCACGGCCGCCGAGATCGCCCTGCGGCTGATCGAGACGATGGCGCACGACGAGACGATGCCGGAGCTGCGCGTCGGCATGGCGTTCGGCACGGTGACCACCCGAATGGGTGATGTGTTCGGTACGACGGTGAACCTGGCCTCCCGGCTCACGTCGATAGCCCCGAAGGACGCCGTGCTGGTGGACACCGCCTTCGCCGAGGAGCTGATCCGTACGCAGGACGCCCCGGCCTCGGAGGCGGAGGCGGCCGAGGAGGCCGTGGCGGCGGAGAAGGAGGGCGAGGAGCCCCCGGCGTACCGGTTCGGGCTGCAGCCGATGTGGCAGCGGCCGGTGCGTGGACTGGGCGTCGTGGAACCGTGGCTGCTCACGCGGCGCGACGGGACACCGTAGCCGCACGTCGGTGCGAGCGGGAGTGCCGGATCCGGGCGGGGGTGCCGGGTCCGAGCCGGAGTGTCGGGTCCGGGCCGCAGTGTCGGGCCGCTGTGCCGGTGCGGGGCCTTGCGGGCCTTGTGCCGGGGTACGGGGCATAGCGCCGGAGCGCCTCGGCGCGGGGCCTCTTGCCGGAGCGCCGGTCCCTGGGCCGGAGTGCCTTGCCCGGCTCGTCACGGGCGGTCGACCGGGGAGTCCACGCACAGGCCGATGACGGGCACGCACAGGTCCGGGTCGTGGGGCTTCTTCGGCTCCTCGGGTGCGGGTGCCGGGGCCGGTGTGGTCCGGGTCGGCGGTGCGGGTGGAGAAGGGGCCGGGCGCGGCCGGTCGCCGGAGTCCGAGGCCTTCGGTGCGGGCCCGGGGGTGTTCGGAGTGCCGGGGATGGTGGTGGGTGCCGGGGCGGCGGCCGTGGCGGTCCCCGGGGTGCCGGCCGTGGCGGACGGGGACGGCCGGGCGCCCTTCGTGACCGGCGAGGGAGTCAGGCCGCCCAGGGCCGTGGGCGAGGAGGGGCTCGCGTCGGGGCCGGCCGGGTGGGTCGCGGCGGTGCGGGAGGCGTCGTCCGTGGAGTCCGTGGAGGTGGCGGCGGGGCCCGAGCGGGGTCCGGCCCCGAGGGTGCCGGCCCCGAGGGTGCCGGCCTCGGAGCCCGGGCCGGAGGTCAGGCGCAGCAGGCTCAAGGCGCCCGCTGCGAGGGCGAGGCCGCCGGCGGCGAGCAGGACCTTGCGGGGGCGGGGCTTGCGGTGGCGACCCCGGACACGCGCTGCGGCGGGGCCGCCCTCGGCCGGGTCCGGCTCGGGGGGCGCGGGCTCGGGGCGGTGCGGTGCCGTCGTGGCCTGGTGGTGCTCCGGCTCGGGGCGCTGGGGTGCCGTTGTGGCCTGGTGGTGCTCCGGCTCGGGGCGCTGGGGTGCCGTCGTGGCCTGGTGGGGTGCGGGCTCGCGTCGGTGTGGTGCCGTCGTGGATCTGGTGGCCTCTCGTGGCCTCGTCGGCGTGTTCGTCGTCCTCACGGTCCCTCCCCGAACCCCTGAAACGGTTCCTCCTCGCAGCACATGCGCCCCCTGTGCGCCGTGAGGGACGCACGCTATGCGCTCCCATGGGCGGTTGTGCCGGAGTTGGGGTGTTGTCACTCGAACGGGTGGACGGGGGTGAGGGAAGCCGGGTGCGTCCGCCCTTTCGCGGGCCCGGTGCGGCTGCGATGATCGAGCCGTCGACCTTGTTAACCCGCGTTAACCGGAGGGTGTCATGAGTGAGGAACGGTTCGGGGAGTTCGTGCTGGTGCGGCGGCATGAGCAGGGCCATGTCGCGGAGCTCGTCCTCGACCGGCCCAAGGCCATGAACGCGGTGTCGACGGAGATGGCGCGGTCCATCGCCGGGGCCTGTACGGCGCTCGGGGAGGACCGGGACGTACGGGCGGTCGTGCTGACCTCGACGCATGAGCGGGCCTTCTGTGTCGGGGCGGATCTGAAGGAGCGGAACTCCTTCAGCGACGCGGACCTGCTGCGGCAGCGGCCGGTGACGCGCGGGGCGTACACCGGCGTGCTGGAGCTGCCGGTGCCGACGGTGGCGGCGGTCCACGGCTTCGCGCTCGGCGGCGGGTTCGAGCTGGCGCTGGCGTGCGACGTGATCGTGGCGGACCGGACCGCGGTGGTGGGGCTGCCGGAGGTGTCGGTCGGGGTGATCCCCGGCGGCGGGGGCACGCAGTTGCTGCCGCGACGCGTCGGTGCGGCCCGGGCGGCCGAGCTGATCTTCTCCGCGCGGCGGGTGGAGGCCGTGGAGGCGGGCGAGTTGGGGCTGGTCGACCAGCTGGTCGAGGAGGGGCGGGACCGGGAGGAGGCGCTGGCGCTGGCGGCGCGGATCGCCGGGAACTCACCGGTGGGGCTGCGGGCGGCGAAGCGGGCCCTGCGGCTGGGGCAGGGGCTCGACCTGCGGGCGGGGCTGGAGGTCGAGGACGCGGCATGGCGGGCGACGGCCTTCTCGGGCGACCGGGCGGAGGGGGTCGCGGCCTTCAACGAGCGGCGCAAGCCGCAGTGGCCGGGGGAGTGAGCTCAGGGCCGGTTGCCCGGTGAGAGGTACCGGGGCCCCACGCCGGGGCGCCGGCGCCGGCGGCGCGGATCGCCGGGAACGCGCCGGTGGGCCTGCGATCGGCGAAGCGGGGGGACCCCGGGGCCCCGGGGTCCCCCCGCTTCGCTCGGGCAGGCGGAAGCCCGGTGGCCGCCCGGGGGGGGGCGGGGACCGGGGACCGGCCGAGAATCGCCGGGAGTCGCACGGTCGCCCGCCCCGCGGCACGGTCGCCCGTCCCGCGGCACGAGCGCCCGCAGCCGGACGGCTTCCCTGTGAATGCCGCCCGCCGCCTGTGAACCCCGGCCCTCCCCGTTCGCCCCGTCAAGAGAACGGTTTGGCCGAAAACTCCCTAGCCTGGAGTGATGGGTGAGGACAGACGGCTCGCGGCCGTCGTCGCTTTGGCTCAGGGGATGGCGGCCGCGCACGGGTCACGTGAGGCGTGGCGCGCCGCGGCCGCCGGGGCGTGCCGGGCGCTGGGCGGGAGTTTCGCCGCGCTGTCGGTGTGGGAGCGCGACCTCGGGCGGCTGCGGGTCCTGGTGAACGTGGGCGAGCTGGCGGAAGGGGAGGAGGAGTTCCCGGAGGACGAGGCCTACCCGGTGCACCAGTTCGCGGAGATCACCGAGTTCCTGCACGAGCAGTGGGCCGGTGGCGGGGAGCCCGACGCATGGGTGGAGACCGCCGAGGGGCCCGCCGCCGGGCGGCCCGGGTACTGCCACCAGCGGGTCGCCGCCCTGCGCCGTCGCGGCCGGGGCTGCTGCGTGGTCGCGCCCATCGTGCTGCACGGTCGGGCGTGGGGCGAGTTGTATGTCGCGCGTCCGGCCGGTGAGGCCGTCTTCGGACGGGGCGACGCCGACTTCGCCACCGTCCTGGCCTCCGTCGTGGCCGCCGGCCTCGCCCAGACCGAGCGGCTGGAGGAGGTCCGGCGGCTCGCCTTCACCGACTCCCTCACCGGACTGGCCAACCGCCGCGCCGTTGACGTACGGCTGGAGCGGGCGATCGAGCGGCACCGCCGGGACGACGCCGTGGTCAGTCTCGTCGTCTGCGACCTGAACGGGCTCAAGAGGGTCAACGACACCCATGGGCACGCCGCGGGCGACCGGCTCCTGGAGCGGTTCGGGTCGGTGCTGTCGCTGTGCGGGGCCATGCTGCCGGGGGCGCTGGCCGCGCGGCTGGGCGGGGACGAGTTCTGTCTGCTCGCGGTCGGGCCGTCCGCCGACCAGGTCGTGAAGGCTGCCGACGAACTGTGCCGCAGGGCAGCCGAATTGGAGCTGGGGGACGGGGTGGCCTGCGGGGTGGCCTCCACCGAGGATCCGATCGGGCCGGTGCGCTCGGCCCGCCGGCTGTTCCGGCTCGCCGACGCCGCCCAGTACCGGGCCAAGGCCGAGCGGGCGGCCAGGCCGGTCGTCGCGGGCCGGGCCGGACCGGACGACCCCGTCGTACGGCTCGCGGACGAGCCCTCCACGGAAGCGGGCGGAGAGCGCCGGCGCTTCCGGGGCCGGCACGCGCCCTGATCCCGCACGCCTTGATCCCGCACGCCTTGATCCCGCCCCCCCTGCCCCTGCACGCCATGCCCCCGCCCCCTCCGGCCGCCCGCGCATCCTGATCCCGCCCGGCCGCTGGAATCCCGCTCGCGCCTGATCCGGCACGCCGTCCGCCCCCGGCCGGGCCGTGTGACGCATTCGGTAAGGGGTGAACGCCGCCCCCAGTGGTGACATCATCGAATTCACTGCGTACGCTCCTGAATATGGATATGCACACTGTGGTGGTGGGGACGGCCGGGGTCACGGCGTCCGACGTGCTCGCCGTGGCGCGCGGCGGCGCCCGCGTCGAGCTCTCCGAGGAGGCCGTGGCCGCCCTCGCCGCGGCCCGCGAGATCGTGGACGCGCTGGCGGCCAAGCCGGACCCCGTGTACGGCGTGAGCACCGGCTTCGGCGCCCTGGCGACCCGGCACATCAGCCCGGAGCTGCGCGCGCAGCTGCAGCGCAACATCGTCCGCTCGCACGCCGCCGGGATGGGCCCGGCCGTGGAGCGCGAAGTCGTCCGCGCCCTGATGTTCCTGCGGCTGAAGACCGTCTGCTCGGGGCGCACCGGCGTACGCCCCGAGGTCGCGCAGACCATGGCCGACCTCCTCAACGCCGGGATCACCCCGGTCGTGCACGAGTACGGCTCCCTCGGCTGCTCCGGCGACCTCGCGCCGCTGTCCCACTGCGCCCTCGCGCTGATGGGCGAGGGGGACGCCGAGGGCCCCGACGGTGTCGTACGCCCGGCCGCCGAACTCCTCGCCGCGCACGGCATCCAGCCCGTCGAACTGCGGGAGAAGGAGGGCCTGGCCCTCCTCAACGGCACCGACGGCATGCTCGGCATGCTGGTGATGGCCCTGGCCGACCTGGACACGCTCTACCGGTCCGCCGACGTCACCGCCGCCCTGTCGCTGGAGGGCCTGCTCGGCACCGACAAGGTCCTCGCGCCCGAGCTGCACGCCATCCGGCCGCACCCGGGGCAGGCCGCCAGCGCCGCCAACATGCTGGCCGTGCTGAAGGGTTCCGGCCTGACCGGGCACCACCAGGACGACGCCCCGCGCGTCCAGGACGCCTACTCGGTGCGCTGCGCCCCGCAGGTCGCCGGCGCCGGGCGGGACACCATGGCCCACGCCCGGCTGGTCGCCGACCGCGAGCTGGCGTCCGCCGTGGACAACCCGGTCGTGCTGCCCGACGGGCGCGTGGAGTCCAACGGCAACTTCCACGGCGCGCCCGTCGCCTACGTCCTGGACTTCCTCGCCATCGCCGCCGCCGACCTCGGCTCCATCGCCGAGCGGCGCACCGACCGGCTGCTCGACAAGAACCGCAGCCACGGCCTGCCGCCGTTCCTCGCCGACGACGCCGGTGTGGACTCGGGCCTGATGATCGCTCAGTACACGCAGGCCGCGCTGGTGAGCGAGCTGAAGCGGCTCGCCGTACCGGCGTCCGCGGACTCGATCCCGTCCTCCGCCATGCAGGAGGACCACGTGTCGATGGGCTGGTCGGCGGCGCGCAAGCTGCGCACGGTCGTCGACAACCTGACGCGCGTGATCGCCATCGAGTTCTACGCCGCCGCGCGCGCAGTGGAGTTGCGTGAGGGGCTGACCCCGGCGCCCGCGACGCGGGCGGCCGTCGACGCGGCTCGGGAGGCCGGAGTCGAGGGGGCCGGGCCGGACCGGTTCCTCGCACCCGACCTCGCCGCGGCGGACGCGTTCGTGCGCGACGGGCGGCTGCTGGCCGCCGTGGAGAAGGTCACCGGGCCGCTCCGATAGGGCAGGAGGGGTCCCGTCGTCGAGGCGGGGCCCCGCCTCGACGGCCGTCAGAAACCGAGGCGTTCCCGGCGCACCGAGTACACGACGAACCCGGCGCCCAGCGTCAGGCAGAGGGTCCCGCCGATCACGTACGGGGTGCTGTCGAAGGTGCCCGTGTCGGCGAGGCGGGTACCGGTGACGGAGGCGTCGGCGGTCGTGGCCGCGATCCGGGCCTGCTCCGTGACCTGCGGCGACGGGCTCGTCGAGACCGCGTCTCTCACCGGGGAGTCCGGCGTCGCGTTAGCGGACGGGACGAACCACATGGCGCCCAGCAGGGACGCCGCGGCGGTGGCGGTCAGCAACGGGCGGCGAGCGGATGACACGGAATATCGATCCCCTTGTGACGTCGGCGAATTGGCCGTGTGGGGCGATGTTAGTGAAAGTCGCGGGTCACGGGAAAGTCACGGGAGGGCCTGGACGTACGCTCCGGCCATGAGCACTCCAGAGACATCACGTTTTGTACGGCTTCGGGTGGACCTCGTTCTTGAGGTCGACGACGCGGACGCGGTCACCAAGGCCGCGCTGCGCAGGATCGCCGACGAGGCGGAGATGCCCGCGGCGGAGCGGGCCCACGCCGAGAGCACTGTGACGGAAGACACCGCGGAGGCCCTCGCGTACCTCGTGGATCCGTTCGACCTGGTCAGCGAGGTGCCCGGGGTCGAACTCCAGCAGGCTTCGTGGAGCAGCGAGCGGGTCGATCACGATCCCGAGTCGCCGGACTGGGACCTGGACGAGGATGATGGCGAGGACAGCGACGGCTGAAACCGTCCGGGAACTCGTGACCCCGGGTGGCAACCGCCGCCCGGGGTCTTCGCGTCTCAAACGGCGCACCGACCGCACCCGTATCGCCGGCACCGTCCGTCACGGACGTGGTGATCCCCACACCTGCGCGACCTGGGGAACCGGACGAGCCGGCCGTAGCGTTGAAAGTTCCGGATGAGGACTCACGAGTTCCGGCGGGGGCACTCAGTGGTGACGGGGCACTCGGTGTGACGGGGACACTCGGGGTTTTGGGGAAATCGGCAACGATGGAGAAGCGTGTGATGACGGTCAGTAAGCGGCGCAAGGGCCTGACGGTCGCGTCCGCACTGCTCGGCGGAGTTCTGATGCTCTCGGCGTGTTCCGGCGGCGACGACAACGCCTCCGGCAACGACGGAGGCGACAGCTCCCAGTCGAAGGTCGACGAGGCCGCGGCGAAGAAGACCTCCGAGGCACAGATCAAGATCACGCCGGAGGACGGCTCCGACAACGCCTCCATCAACAACTCCGCCGCCGTCACCGTGAGCAAGGGCACGCTCACGGACGTCAAGATGACGACGTCCGAGGGCGCCGAGGTGAGCGGCCAGATATCCGCCGACAAGACCAGCTGGAAGCCGACCGCCCAGCTGGAGCGGTCCACCACCTACAAGCTGGCGGCCGAGGCGAAGGACTCCGACGGTCGCGTCGCCCACGAGAACGCCTCGTTCACCACGGTCTCCCCGGCCAACAGCTTCATCGGCAACTTCACGCCGGACGACGGCACCACCGTCGGCGTCGGCATGCCGGTCTCGATCAACTTCGACAAGGCGATCACCAACAAGGCCGCGGTCCAGAAGGGCATCAAGGTCAGCACGACCAGCGGCCAGGAGGTCGCCTGCCACTGGTTCAACGCCAACCGCATGGACTGCCGGCCCGAGGACTACTGGAAGGAAGGCTCCACCGTCACGCTGAAGCTCGCGCTCGACGGCGTCGAGGGAGCCAAGGGCGTCTTCGGTGTCCAGCAGAAGACGGTCACCTTCAAGATCGGCCGCAACCAGGTCTCGTACGTCGACGCGAAGACCAAGAAGATGAAGATCACGCAGGACGGCAAGGTCGTCCGCACGATCCCGATCTCCGCCGGCTCGCCCGAGAACAAGACCTACGAGGGCACCATGGTGATGTCCGAGAAGTTCAAGGAGACGCGCATGAACGGCGCGACCGTGGGCTTCACGGACGACGACGGCAAGGGCGAGTACGACATCAAGGACGTGCCGCACGCCATCCGCCTCTCCAGCTCCGGCACGTTCATCCACGGCAACTACTGGGGCGCGAAGTCCATCTTCGGCAGCGTGAACACCAGCCACGGCTGTGTCGGCCTGCAGGACGCCAAGGGTGCCAACGACCCGAACACGCCGGGCGCCTGGTTCTACAACAACTCGATCATCGGTGACGTGGTGGTCGTCCAGAACACCGGCGACAAGACGGTCGCGCCGGACAACGGCCTCAACGGCTGGAACATGAACTGGGCCGACTGGAAGGCCGGCTCGGCGGTCTGACGGCGCACCGGTTCTCACCGCTCCGCTGACGAAAGGCCGCCGCCCACCCCGGACAAGGGGTGGGCGGCGGCCTTTCGGCTGTTCTCATCCACCTCTTATGCCAGGCTCAAGCCCTCATCACGGACCGTCCCTAGCTTGCGGCCATGTTCTTCACCTACCTGAGGCGCGAGTTGCGCCGCCGCAGAAAGGCGGCCCTCGTCGTCGCCTCCGGACTGGCGCTGGGTATCGCGCTGGTCATCGTCGTCACGTCCGTGTCCGCCGGCATGGGCAGGGCGCAGGACAAGGTCCTCCAGTCGCTGTACGGACTGGGCACGGACATGACCGTCACCAAGGCCGCGGCACCCGCCGCGAGCAGCTCCGAGCGGCCGCGCTTCCGCTTCGACGCCCAGGACGACGGCTCGACCGGTGAGCAGAGCAGCGACCGCGTCATGGTGCGGGGTTTTCAGACGCTGGCGAGTTCGACCGTGGGCAAGGTGGACGCACAGAGCGGCGTCGCCGACGCGGTGGGCGGGCTGAGCCTCCAGGTCGTCAAGGTCAGCGGTGCGTTCACGCGCGGCCGGTTCGAGCAGGGTGCGGGCGGCGGCGGTGGGCAGGGCCGCGGCCGGGGCGGGGCCCTGCCCTCGCCGCAGGGCCGGGTCGAGGGTGGCGGCGCCGACTTCGACGTCAACAACTACTCGGTCTACGGCACCGACGTCACCAAACCGGCCCTCGGCCCGCTGACCTCCTCGAAGATCACCAGCGGCCGTACGTTCACGACGGCCGAGACGAACGCGAAGGTCGCCGTCGCGGACTCGGCGTACGCCAAGGAGAAGAAGCTCAAGGCCGGCTCCACGGTCACCATCAAAGGCACCGCCTTCAAGGTGATCGGCATCGCCACGGCCGACAGCGGTGACGCGGCCGCGAACCTCTACGTCCCGCTGCAGCGGGCGCAGACACTCGCCGGTGCGAAGGGCAAGGTCACCACGATCTACGTCAAGGCCACCGACTCGCAGCGGATCGCCGGAGTCAAGTCGGAGATCCAGAAGAACATCGCGGGCACGACGGTCACCACCTCCGCCGACCTGGCCGACACCGTCTCCGGTTCGCTGTCCACGGCCTCCTCCCTCGCCGCGAGTGTCGGCAAGTGGCTGTCGATCGCGGTGCTCGTGGCCGCGTTCCTCGTGGCGGGCCTGCTGACGTCCTCGGCGGTCTCCCGGCGGGTCCGCGAGTTCGGCACGCTCAAGGCACTGGGCTGGAAGTCGAGCCGGGTGACGCGGCAGGTGGTCGGCGAGGCGGTCGTCAACGGCCTGGTGGGCGGCGCGCTGGGGATCGCGCTGGGACTGGCCGGGGCATACGCCGTGACAGCCGTCAGCCCCACGCTGCAGGCGCAGTTGGGCGGGGGCGGCGGGGGCGAGGGCTTCCGCGGCGGTTTCGGCGGCGGCCCGGGCCGTGCGGCGGCCACGAAGACCCTCGACGTGGCCCTCACCGCGCCGGTGAGCCTGACGACCATCGCTCTGGCGGTGGCTCTGGCCGTGGCGGGCGGGCTGATCGCAGGAGCCTTCGGTGGCTGGCGGGCTTCCCGGCTGCGCCCGGCGGACGCGCTGCGGCGGGTGGAGTAGGCACTTCCCCCCGGCCGGCGGCATTGCACCGGCCTAAGGGCGCCGGGCTGTATCGACATGCGGCTCCGCCGCGTGAGCGCGAACAACCCCCGAGCGCCCGCACTCGACGAATCACCCCAGGAGCCCACACATGTACGACCTCAGAGCCGTGACCAAGCACTACTCCCGGTCCAAAGACACCGTCCAAGCCCTGGACGGCATAGACCTGACCATCCCCGACGGTGACCGGCTGGTCATCCAAGGCCCCACCGGTGGCGGGAAGTCCACGCTGCTCCAGATGCTCGGCGGTCTCGACCGCCCCACCTCCGGCGAGATCGTCCTGGACGGCACCGACCTCGCCGCCCTGCCGGAGGCGAGACTGACCCGGGTGCGAAGCGAAAGCATCGGTTTCGTCTTCCAGTCCTTCAACCTCATCCCGACACTCACCGCGCAGGAAAACGTGGAGACCGCCCTCGTCCCGCTCGGCGTGAAACCGAAACAGCGACGCGAACAGGCCGCCGAGGCGCTGAAGTCGGTCGGTCTCGGCGAGCGTCTCGCCCATCTGCCCGGCGAGATGTCAGGCGGTCAGCAACAACGCGTGGCCATCGCCCGGGCCCTGGTGAAACAGCCGAAGGTGCTCCTCGCCGACGAACCCACCGGAAATCTCGACGAATCGATGCGCGACGAGATCATGGACGTACTCGAACGCATGTGGGCGGAACTCGGCCTCACCTTCGTGATGGTCACCCACGACTCGGCGATAGCGCAGAAGGCCCCGCGCGTGGCAACGATCCGCAAAGGCCGGATCACCGTCAAGGAGAACGCGCGCGCGTAACCACGCGGCCCTGTAACGGAGTTCCGGCGGCCGTGTAACAGTCGGCCGACGGATTTCTTACCGTCCTCTCATCTATTGAGCACCTGATCACCCCTCGGCATACTGCGTGTTCCGGGGGGTGTACGTGCATGCGTACGAGACCACCCCCGGCCGGGTGAACGGGGAATTCACCCGGTTCTTCTGCAAGGGGGAAACTTGCGCAGACAAGTGAAAAGGGCGTACGCGGCCACCGTCGCGACAGCGGCGGCCGTGGCACTGGCGGCGGGCATGACCAGCCCGGCGTCGGCCGACGGCGAACAGGCGGCAGCGGCCGCCAAGCCGGCGTCCCTCACCGCCAAGCACCGCATCACACTCATCACCGGCGACCGCGTCGTGCTGGACGCCAAGGGCCGTGTCATCGGCCTGGAGCACGCCAAGGGCCGTGAGAACGTACCCGCCCAGGTCCGCAAGGTCGACGGCCACACCCTCGTCATCCCGGCCGACGCCGCCCGCCTGGTCGCCTCGGGCAAGCTCGACCAGCGGCTCTTCGACGTCACCGAGCTGAACAAGTCCGCGACCCGCAAGGCCCAGAAGAAGGGCCTGAAGGTCATCGTCGGCTATCGGGGCAGCGCCGCTACCACCAAGGCCGACGTCCGCGAGGCCGGCACCCTGAGCCGCGCGCTGAAGTCCGTGAACGCGGACGCGGTGCAGACACCGCAGAAGGACACCCCCGAGCTCTGGGACGCGGTCACCGACGGCGAGAAGACCGCCGCCGGGATCGCACACGTCTGGCTCGACGGCGTCCGCAAGGCCAGCCTCGACAAGTCCGTCGCACAGATCGGCGCGCCCAAGGCGTGGTCGGCCGGCTACGACGGCAAGGGCGTCAAGATCGCCGTCCTGGACACCGGTGTCGACGCCACCCACGACGACCTCAAGGGCCAGGTGGTCGGCGCCAAGAACTTCACCACCGCGCCCGACGCCTCCGACAAGGTCGGCCACGGCACGCACGTCGCCTCCATCGCGGCCGGCACCGGCAAGAAGTCCGGCGGCAAGTACAAGGGTGTCGCGCCCGGCGCGAAGATCCTCAACGGCAAGGTCCTCGACGACGGCGGCTTCGGCAGCGACTCCGAGATCCTCGCCGGCATGGAGTGGGCCGCCGCCGAGGGCGCCGACGTCATCAACATGAGCCTGGGCGGCGGTGACACGCCCGCGATCGACCCGCTGGAAGCGGCGGTGAACAAGCTGTCCGACGAGAAGGGCGTCCTGTTCGCCATCGCGGCGGGCAACGAGGGCGACTTCGGCGAGCAGACCATCGGCTCGCCGGGCAGCGCCGCCGCCGCCCTGACCGTCGGCGCCGTCGACGACAAGGACAAGCTCGCCGACTTCTCCAGCCGAGGCCCCGGCATGGACGGCGCCCTCAAGCCCGACGTGACCGCGCCCGGCGTGGACATCACCGCGGCCTCCGCCCCGGGCAACCAGATAGCCCAGGAGGTCGGCGAGAACCCGGCCGGCTACATGACGATCTCCGGCACGTCGATGGCGACCCCGCACGTCGCGGGCGCGGCGGCGATCCTCAAGCAGCAGCACCCGGACTGGAAGTACCCCGAGCTCAAGGGCGCCCTCACCGGCTCCACCAAGGGCGGCAAGTACACCCCCTTCCAGCAGGGTTCGGGCCGCATCCAGGTCGACAAGGCCATCACGCAGTCCGTGATCGCCGACCCGGCCTCGGTGAGCTTCGGGGTGCAGCAGTGGCCCCACACCGACGACAAGCCGGTCACCAAGGAGC
Organism: Streptomyces sp. NPDC056373; assembly: GCF_042262425.1. NCBI lineage: Bacteria > Bacillati > Actinomycetota > Actinomycetes > Kitasatosporales > Streptomycetaceae > Streptomyces > Streptomyces sp. NPDC056373. The sequence continues at coordinate 258,707 of NZ_JBHJPX010000001.1, read as the reverse complement.
TGACGTACCGCAACCTCGGTACGAAGGACGTCACGCTGAAGCTCTCGTCGACGGCCACCAACCCGAAGGGCCAGGCCGTCCCGGCCGGCTTCTTCAAGCTCGGCGCCACCTCGGTGACGGTCCCGGCCGGCGGCCAGGCGTCCGTGCCGTTCACCGTCGACACCAAGCTGGGCGGCACCGTCGACGGCGCGTACTCGGCGTACGTGACGGCGACGGGCGACGGCCAGACCGTCCGCACGGCGGCGGCGGTGCAGCGCGAGGTCGAGTCGTACGACGTGACGCTGAAGTTCCTCGACCGCGACGGCAAGGCGGCGAAGAACTACAGCGCCGACCTGACCGGCATCGCGGGCCTGGGCAAGGGCAAGGAGGCCATGCCGTACGACGCGGACGGCACGGTCACCGCCCGCCTCCCCAAGGGCACCTACATCCTGAACACGAGCGTCTTCGTGGGCGACGACCCGGAGAAGTTCGAGGGCGTGGACTGGCTCGCCCAGCCCAAGCTGAACCTCACCAAGAACACGACCGTCACCCTGGACGCCCGCAAGGCCAAGCCGGTGGACATCACCGTCCCGGCCACGGGCGTCAAGTCGGAGTTCGCCTCGGCCGACTACACGGTGGAGACCGATGACACCAGCTACGGCTTCGGCTGGTGGCTGGACTCCTACGACCAGTTCCGCAGCGCCCACGTCGGCCCGCAGATCACCGACGGTTCGGTGACCCAGCAGTGGGACGGCCACTGGTCCAAGGGCGGCGCGGAAGAGTACGACATCATCGCCGGCGGCCCGGTCAAGCAGCTGGCCACCGGCTTCACCAAGCACTACAAGGCGAGCGAACTCGCCACGGTGAAGGCGGGCCTCGGCGCCTCGGCGAGCGGCAAGAAGGGCTCGATCAACGCGGTGGGCTGGATGCCGTGGAGCTCCAGCGCCTCCTCGATCGGCATCCCGCAGACCCTGCCCGGTACCCGCACACTCCACCTGTCCGCCCAGGGTGGCGTGAAATGGCAGCTCGAATTCGCCCAGACCGGCGGGGTGGACGCGGACGGCTTCCCGGTCGACGATGCCGCCTACGCGATGGGCACGCACACGTTCGCCGCCGGCAAGAGCTACTCCAAGACCGTCAACACGGCTGTCTTCGGGCCGCGTCTGACCGGCGACTTCGGCATCATCCGTGAGGGCGACCAGATCTACGGTTCCCTGCCGCTGTTCGCCGACGGCAAGGGCAACGTGGGCTACTCGAAGTTCTCCGCGGTCGACACGACCCTCTACCGCAACGGCACCAAGGTCGGCAGCAACGACGACCCGCTGTTCGGCGACAAGCAGTTCAAGGTCCCGGCCGCCGACGCCGAGTACAAGCTGACGACCTCGGTCAAGCGCAGCGTCAAGGTCGCGTCGGCCTCCACCCGCGTCGACGCGAGCTGGACGTTCCGCTCGAAGAAGACCAGCGGCATCACGAAGCTGCCCGTCTCCACGGCCCGCTTCCTCGCGGCCACGGACCTGGGCAGCAAGGCCCCGGCCGACAAGACCGTCAAGGTCCCGGTCACCGTCGAGGGCGCGGCCAAGGGCAGCAACCTGAAGTCGCTGTCGGTCTACGTGTCGTACGACTACGGCAAGACGTGGAAGAAGCTCACCGTCAAGGACGGCAAGGTGAGCGTCAAGAACCCGGCCAAGGGCAAGGGCATCTCCTTCCACGCCAAGATCGCCGACAAGAAGGGCAACAAGTCGACGATCTCGATCTACAACGCGTACTACGGCAAGTAGACCGCGCGGCGACCGAGCAGTAGCGCGAGCGCATTGACGGGCCCGTCGGGAGCTTCGGCTTCCGGCGGGCCTGCCGCGTCACTCCGACGGAGTCGAAGCCCTGGTCCCGGAGCGTGTGGCGTCCGACCCCCAGCTCGCCAGCAGCCGCAGCGCCTCCGCCGACGGGGTGTCCGGCTCCGCGTGGTAGGTGACCAGGGACTGCTCGGCGTCGTCGACGAGGCGGAACGTCTCGAAGGAGAGGGTCAGGTCGCCGACCAGGGGGTGGCGCATGCGCTTGACGCCGTAGCTCTTCTCCTTGACGTTGTGGGCGGCCCACAGCCGGCGGAAGTCCTCGCTCTTCACCGACAGCTCGCCCACCAGCGCCGACAGCCGCGGGTCGTCCGGGTGGCAGCCCGCGTCCATGCGCAGGTAGCCGACCATGTCGGACGCCTTCTGCTCCCACTCCAGGTACAGCTCGCGGTACTCCGGCCGCAGGAACACCATCCGCGCCCAGTTCCGCTCCTGGGCCGGCACCTCCGCCCAGTCGCCGAAGAGAGCCGACGCCATCCGGTTCCAGGCCAGGATGTCGGAGCGGCGTCCGACGATGTACGCCGGAACGCCCTCGATCGAGTCCAGCAGATGCCGCAGCGTCGGCCGCACCTGCTGGCTGCGGGGCACCGGCTTCTTCTTGTGCTGCTTCGGCTTCGCCAGATGCGTCAGATGCGCGTGCTCGGCGTCGCTCAGCCGCAGGGCCCGGGCGATCGCGTCCAGCACCTCCGCCGAGACGTTGCGGCCGTTGCCCTGCTCCAGCCGCGTGTAGTACGCCACGGACACCCCGGCCAGCTGCGCGAGCTCCTCACGGCGCAGCCCGGGCACCCGCCGCCGCCCGAGGTCGGGCAGCCCCACGTCCTCGGGCTTCAGCCGGGCCCGCCGGGTGCGCAGGAACTCACTGAGCTCGGCGCGCCGGTCCAGGCCGCCGGCGGCCGTCCGCGCGGGGTCGGGATGTTCGTCCATGCGTTCCAGTATTGCCGGTCGTACGCACGCCAGCCTGACCCCGCCAGTGGTACGCACCGTGTGCGTACGCAAAACCGTGGTCTGGGTGAGCCCTCGTGAATCGGGCACGCTGGTGATCGTGCCCGCTCAGAAGATCCAGAAGGCAGCCGGGCACACAACCCCGCTAGGAGAACCCCCGGCATGACCACTGTTGCTGCGTACGCCGCGCCCGCCCCCAAGGCTCCGCTGGAGCGCACCACCATCGAGCGCCGCGAGGTCCGCGAGTTCGACGTCCTGATCGACATCAAGTTCGCCGGCATCTGCCACTCCGACATCCACCAGGCCCAGGAGGGCTGGGGCGAGGCGATCTTCCCGATGGTCCCCGGCCACGAGATAGCCGGTGTCGTCTCCGCTGTCGGCCCGGGCGTCACGAAGTTCGCCGTCGGCGACCGCGTGGGCGTCGGCTGCATGGTCGACTCCTGCCGCGAGTGCGAGAACTGCAAGGCCGGCCGCGAGCAGTACTGCGTGCAGGGCAACGTCCCTACGTACAACGGCATCGGCCGTGACGGCGAGCCCACATACGGCGGCTACGCGCAGAACGTCGTCGTCGACGAGAACTTCGTCGTCCGCATCCCCGACGGCCTCGCCCTCGACGTCGCCGCGCCGCTGCTCTGCGCCGGCATCACCCTCTACTCCCCGCTCCGCCGCTTCGGCGCCGGGCCCGGCAAGAAGGTCGCGATCGTCGGCCTGGGCGGCCTCGGTCACATGGGCGTCAAGATCGCCCACGCGCTCGGCGCCGAGGTGACCGTGCTGTCGCAGTCCCTGCGCAAGCAGGAGGACGGCCTGCGGCTGGGCGCGGAGCACTACTACGCCACCAGCGACCCGAAGACCTTCGAGGAGCTGGCGGGCACGTTCGACCTGATCGTGTCCACGGTCTCCGCCCCGCTGGACTTCAACGCCTACCTGTCCCTGCTGAAGACCGAGGGCACGCTGGCCAACGTCGGCGCGCCCGAGGAGCCCGTCTCCCTCAACCTCTTCTCGGTGATCGGCGGCGGCAAGACCCTCGCCGGTTCCATGATCGGCGGTATCGCCGAGACGCAGGAGATGCTGGACTTCTGCGCCGAGCACGGTCTCGGCGCCGAGATCGAGCTGATCCGCGGCGACCAGATCAACGAGGCGTACGACCGGGTGCAGAGCAGCGACGTGCGCTACCGGTTCGTGATCGACACGGCGACGATCTGATCCCCGCCCGGGTGCAGCGGGCCCGAGGGCCCCGGCCCGGATGCAGCAGCCCTGAGGGCCCCGGCCGTGTGCCGGGGCCCTCAGGGCTTCGGGGGTGCACGGCCGGCCGCACGCGGGGTACACGTGGGGGAGTGCACCGCAGGGGTTCGCTCGCCGGGTACGTCAGGGGAGGCCGTCATGACCGTGCAGCTGAACCACACCATCGTCGCCGCCCACGACAAGCGCGCATCGGCCCGGTTCCTCGCCGGGCTCCTCGGGCTCGAGGTGAGTCCGCCCTACGGCCCCTTCCTCCCGGTCGAGATCTCCAACGGGGTGACCCTCGACTTCATGGACAGCCCCGGCGCCATCACGCCGCAGCACTACGCCTTCCTCGTCTCGGAGGACGAGTTCGACGAGATCTTCGGCCGCATCCAGGAGGCCGGCCTGACCTACTGGGCGGACCCGTTCCACAGCCGCCCCGGGGAGATCAACCACAACGACGGCGGACGCGGGGCCTACTTCGACGACCCCGACGGCCATCGTCTGGAGATCATCACGAGGCCCTACGGCAGCGGCGGCTGAACCGCCGCGTCCCCGCCCGCACCCCCGCTCGTCACATCGTCGTGCCGCCGTCCGTCATACCGGCGAGGGCGACACCGCCCGACGAAGAAGCGGTCACACCGCAGAGCTGGGGAGCAGTCATGACAGCACCGATCCTGGTCACCGGCGGCACGGGCACCCTCGGCGCCCACGTCGTACCGCTGCTGCGCGCGTCCGGCCACGAGGTGCGGATCCTCACCCGGAGCGCCCGCCCCGCCGCCGACGGCGTCGAGTACGTCACCGGTGACCTGCTGAAGGGCGAGGGCGTCGAGGCCGCCGTCGACGGGGTGAAGACCGTGCTGCACCTGGCGGGCGGCCCCAAGGGCGACGACGAGGCGACCCGCGCCCTGGTGGCCGCCGCGGCCCGGGCCGGCGTACGGCACCTGGTCTACGTCTCGGTCATCGGGGCCGACCGGGTCCCGCTGGCCTGGATGCGGACGAAACTGGAGTCCGAGCGGGCCGTCGCCGAGTCGGGCATCCCGTGGACGACCCTGCGCGCGGCGCAGTTCCACGAGCTCACCCTGACCATGGTCGAGAAGATGGCGAAGCTGCCGGTCCTCCCGGTCCCCGGTGGACTCAGGCTCCAGCCGGTCGACTCCCGCGAGGTCGCCGCCCGCCTCGTGGAGCCGGCCCTCGGCGCCCCCTCCGGCCTGCTCCCGGACCTGGCCGGCCCGCACCTGTACGACCTCGCCGCCCTGGCCCGCCCCTACCTGCGCCTGAGCGGCAGGCGCCGCGCCATGCTGCCCGTGCGCATCCCCGGGAAGGCGGGGCGGGCGTACCGGGCGGGGGAGAACCTCGCGCCGGCGGGGGCCGACGCGGGGAAGCGGACCTGGGAGGAGTTCCTGGCGGAGAGGCTGGGCTAGGGCCTGCCCGACGGGACCGGCCGGACAGACCCGGGCCGTGGTCCTACCCGGCGTCCGGCCGGTCCTGCTCCTCGAAGGTCCACACCGCTCGGGACCCCGGGCCGACCACGAGGGCCGAGTGGCCGATCCGCTCCGTGTGCCGGTACGGCACCGGGTGGTTCAGCGCCATCTCGATCTGCTTGAGGCCCACCTGCTCCAGGGGCACGGAGTCGAACCGGATGGTGGTGCCGCCGCCCTTGGCGAGGACGCCCCCGCCCGGCAGGGAGCGGACGGCGAACCCGCCGGCCTTGAGCAGCGGCACCGTGGCGGCGAGGTCGCGTGCGGTCACCGCGAGCCTGATGCCGGTCACGTCCCGCATCAGGTGGTCGCGGTACGCGTCGGACAGGTAGCGCTCGCGGCCCACGTCACCGGGGTGGGAGGCGGGTTCGGTGTTGCTGCGCGGGTCGGCGAAGTACTCCGGCCGGTACTCCATGCCCCAGGCGCCGAAGAGGTCGTACTGGTCGGTGGTGAGGACCGCGTCGAACCAGGGCACGGGGACGCCGTCGCCGAAGTCGCGGGTCTGCGGGAACTCGACCGGGTCGCTGATCCCGGCCTTCCGCAGCCGCTCGACGACCGTGGGCAGGTCGCCGGCGCGCTCGGTGGACACGCCCAGGCCGGCGGAGCCGAGGGTGCCGTCCTTGCCCGGTACATCGCCCACTCCGAAGAGCTCGAAGTAGGTCTCGCGCCCCATCAGATAGCGGCCGGTCCAGGTCTGGCCGCCGGAGCCGGTCGTGGTGCGGACCTGGAAGTGGGCGAAGTCCCGCAGATAGGAGGAGTGCTCGATGGCGTCCGCGGTCTGCCGGTCGAACACACCGTAGGCGTGGTTGTAGAACAGCAGTTGCCACCCGTCCGAGGGTCCGTTCTCCGCCGCCCGTGCCGTGCTCACGCCGCCCTGGGCCGCCCCCGCGAGGGCCAGAGCGATGACCATGATCAGCTGTAACGCTCGTCTGAGAACCATGCGAGGGAGCGTAGGGCGGGAGGAAACCGTTCCGCTGCGGATCGTTCCCTTTGCGCTGTCAGGCCTTGGTCAGTGGGTCCGCCGGCGGGGGCGGCGCCGCTGGTGGCGACGGTGAGGGCTCCTGCCCGCCCTGGTCGAGCCGGAACGGCGGGTACTGGTCCGTCAGCAGAGTGACGTAGGCCGTCACCCGGGCCGCCCAGCGGGCGAGTCCGATCAGGAAGTCGAAGAGGTGCCGCGGGTAGCGGGCGGTGAAGAGCAGGATGACGACGGCGACCAGGGAGAGGAAGGGCAGCAGCCCGCCACCCCGCCAGTCGTCCCCGCCCCAGCCGCCCCCGAGGAACATCGCGACCACGATGTACTGCGGGATCGCCAGCAGCCACCACTTCACCAGGACCAGACCGCGCGACAGCCGCTCGGGATACACGACGTCGAAGCGCGCCGGGTAGTCGGGCACGTCGGCAAGGGTGAAGGGCGGGTACCGGTCGGTGCCGAGCGCGGTGTGGGCGTAGTAGCCGACCCGCCAGTTCCAGCGCAGTACGCCGACGTTGAAGTCGAAGAGGGAGCGCGGGTAGCGGGCGGTGAAAAGGATGGCGAAGAAGGCGATCACGGTGACGACGGTGAACGCGATCCACAGGAACACCAGCACGATGTAGTGCGGGATGGCGAGCAGCCACTTCACCAGCCACATCCACCGGGACAGGCGGGGATCGACGGACGCCTCCAGACGCACGGGTGACGCGGCGACAGCACTCATGGGCTCCTCCTCGCCTGCAGACTCGCAAGCCAGGAGGAGCCCCGCGACCCGGGCGGGGCCGTTCGCGCGTCGGTGAGGCCGGGTGCTCCAGGGACGCCGCCGCGGCCGGGCGGCTACGAGGGGACGGCCACTCCCGCATCCGGCTCGTCGGTGCCCGGCTCGTCGGCCGCCGCCTCGCCCGCCGGATCGACGAGTTGCAGGCGCACGTAGTTCCACACCACCGCGATCAGGGCGGCCACGGGCACGGCGAGCAGGCTGCCCACGATGCCGGCCAGGTTGCCGCCCAGGGTCACCGCCAGCAGGACGACGGCCGCGTGCAGACCGAGACCACGGCTCTGGAGCATGGGCTGGAAGACGTTGCCCTCCAGCTGCTGCACCACGACGATGATCGCCAGCACTATCACCGCGTCCGTCAGGCCGTTGGACACGAGCGCGATGAGCACCGCCACGAAGCCGGCGAACAGGGCGCCGATGATCGGCACGAACGCCGAGACGAAGGTCAGCACCGCGAGCGGAAGCACCAGCGGAACGCCGAGGATCCACAGGCCGAGCCCGATCAGGACGGCGTCGAGCAGGCCGACGGCCGCCTGGGACCGTACGAAGGCACCCAGGGTGTCCCAGCTCCGCGCGCACACGGTCGGCACGTCGGTGGCGAGCCGGCCGGGCAGCTGACGGGAGAGCCACGGCAGGAACCGCGGGCCGTCCTTCAGGAAGAAGAACATCAGGAAGAGCGCGAGGACGGCGGTGACGACGCCGTTCACCACGGTGCTCACCCCTGTGACGACGGCGCCCACCATGCTGCCGACGCCCTCCTGGGCGCGGGAGACCGCGCTGTCGAAGGCCTGGTTGATCTGCGCGTCCCCGATGTTCAGCGGCGGCCCGGCGGCCCACTCGCGCAGCCGCTGGATCCCCTGCACGACACCGTCGGTCAACTCCCCGGACTGGGACGCCACCGGTACGGCGATCAGCGCCACCACACCGACGGCGACCAGCAGGAACAGCACGGTCACCACGGACGCGGCGAGCGCGGGCGGCCACCCGCGACGGCGCAGCAGCCGGGCGGCGGGCCAGGTCAGCGTGGTCAGCAGCAGCCCGACCACGAGCGGCCACACCACGGACCACATCCGGCCCAGCAACCACAACGCCACGGCCGACATGGCGAGCACCAGCAGCAACTCGGCGGAAACCCGCGCGGATGTCCGCAGCGCGGCACGGGACCTCTCGGAACTCAAGGGCGCAGTCACGGGGGAACCCTATTGCCACTGAAGTCCCATGGGCGCGGCCAGTACCACGGCTCTCAATGTTTAGCTGTGCGAGAAGGCGGTTCCTCCTTCTCGCCTACCGCAAAGGCAACGGTCCGGTACGGTAGCGCGCGATGCGAACCGAACGGGGTGGGGGTACGCGACGATGGGTGAGCTGTTCGCTGAGTATCGTGAGGTAAGCGTCGCCGATCCGTTGCGGCAGGGCGACGTCCTGGAGGCGGTGGACCCAGGGGCGACGATGTGGCAGCGCCACCTACTCGTCATGACGGCAGACTGCGACTTCGCCTACGCCAAGCACCAGGGGCGGGTCACGTGCGTCCCACTGCTCGCAGCGGACGAGTATCTGCTGGAGATGCAGCTTCCCAAGATCCGGGAGCAACTCGTCAGGCTGCAGCTGAAGGAATTGCGCCAGATCTTCTCGAAGGCCGCGGTTCCCGCCATCACTGATGGGCGACTCCGGGAGTGGGCGAGTGAACAGACTCCCGCAGACATCGCCAAGGTGCTTGAACTGCGGCAGACGGACGCGCAGAAGACCATGGCCGCTCTCGAAGCCATCGGCATCATGGACACGGTGGCGAACACTCTCAAGGAGGGCGTGGACCTGCTCGTCAGAGCGCAGCTCGTCGGCGTCAGCTCGCCCAAGCGCGACAACGCGGTGAAGAAGGTGGTGAACCATTTGCGAGGGGCCTACGCGCAACCGCCGGGTGACGCACTCTTCTTATCGGCGATCGGCCCCGGAGAGGAGGACGGATACTTCGCCTACCTCCGGCATATTGAACAGGTCTGGGAGCCCGAGATTGCGCGGGGGCCGTCGCACACAAAGGTCGCGTACCGCCGGATTTCTCGTATGCAGGACCGGTTCGCACACGCCCTCGTACAGAGGTTCGCGATGGTGTTCATGTCGATCGGGCTGCCACATCAGTACGAAGAGCTTCGTGATCTACATGCAGAGATCCAGGGAGACAAGGTCGTATGAAGCCGCTGGTCACAACGGTTCGCGTGCTGAGTGAGCTTGCCACCGGCCTGTCTCCTGACGCCGTCGCGTCGTCGTCAGTGCTCTTCGAGTACAGCACGGAAGACGTGGACTGGCTGATTGCCGCAGGTGACGACGAGGGAGTCCAGCGCATCGTCATCATGCGCGACCGAAACACGAAGGAGCCTTTTGTTCCGGAGCATCTCGTCAGTCGGCGGAGAGATGTTCTGAGTCGAATGGCAAGTTTCGCCGAGCGTGCACGGGCATCCGGCCCACTTTCTTTACCGCGACAGTGGCATCAGTACAAGTACAACAACCTGATTGCATTCCGGGCGGCGCCGAAATTCGACGCTCAAGCGAGCCGATGGATCACGGAGGTTACCCCCGGAGATCGCGCCGACATCATCTTCTGGGCAACCACCACGTCGGACAACAAGTCGACGTTGGAGGACTTTGAAACCAGGAGGCCGAAGGCTCCTGCGTTGGACGGTGTCTGGGCGGAGGCGGTTGCTGCCGCGCAGGAACACTTTGCAGAGGCGCGTTCCCAACCCGCCGACCTCGAGATGAGCCTCCCCGCGCTGGAACAGTCGACAACCAAAGGCTGGACCTATGAGCAATGGTTGGGGGCCGTCAGCCAGGAGCAGCGGGCTTTCATCGATGCTGCTACTGACAAGTCGATACGGCTACGTGGTCCAGCGGGTTCCGGCAAGACGCTCGCTCTGACGTTGAAGGCGATCCGGGAGGTCCTTGCGGCCCGCGAAGCGGGTGAAAATGTACGCGTCCTGGTCGTGACCCACAGCTGGGCGCTGGCAGCTCAGATCTCGGACTCCATCGACTCGATGGGTCTGGGGCTACTGCAAGAGATTGATGTTTTTCCTCTCCTTGAGATCGCGAGGATGATCTCCCCTCAGTACGTCCAGGACATTTCTTCCGGCTTCAGTTTGATCGGAGAGGACAGTCTGAGCGGAAAACAAGCTCAACTGGATGAAATCCTGGAAGTGTTGGACGAATTCATTACCGGTGACTGGATCACTTATAAAGCCGGCGTTAGTGAGGGGCTTCGTGCGAGGTTCGACTCGCCAGATGAAGGGGAAAGGCGTGCTCTGGCCTGGGATCTGCTCATCGAGTTCGGGTCGGTCATTGGAGCCGCTGCCATCTTTCCCGGGGCCGGATCCGATCTGCGGTATTTTCAGCTGTCGCGTGCCTCTTGGATGCTGCCTCTCAACTCAAGGGAAGATCAGCGTGTTGTATTCGAGTTGTACGCGCGCTATTGGGCAAGCCTGGACGACCGCTCGCTCACCACATCTGATCAGGTGCTGGCGGACTTCCTGACTCACCTGTCCACGAATACCTGGAATCGTGCTCGCCGAGTGCAGGGCTATGACCTGGTCTTCGTCGACGAGTTCCATCTGTTCAGCCCGCTGGAGCGGCAAGTGCTCCACTACCTCACTCGGGACACGTCGATCTACCCACGGGTCTTCATGGCCGTGGACCCCCGGCAGTCACCCTCCGAAGCCTTCATCGGGCTGGCCGCCGACGACACCAGGTCGTCGAGTGGCGTGCCGACGGACGACAACCTAGGTGACGTCGCGAATTTCGAGCTCACGACCGTGCACCGATTCACCCCACAGATTCTCGAAATCATCAAGCACGTGCATCACGAGTTCCCCACTCTCGACCTCGGAGAGGAGTGGGACATCGATTTCAGTCGTGTGGAGTCAGCGCAGGACGACGGCTCCTTGCCGCGGCTGATCTCCGCTGCTTCTCGTTTCGGGGAGGAGGATGACATCGTCCGTGCGGTGCAGGCCCTGTATCCGGCGGGCCGTTTGGCGCTCGCGGTAGTCGACCACCGTCAGTGGCCGAGGTTCAGCGCGCTTGCCTCCCGGATCGGGAACTCCGGCAAGTTCCATGTGTCCACCGTTTCCGGCCGATCAGACATCGAAGGCCTCGGCTATCGTCGTCGCGGGCTCGTTATCGGGACGGCGGAGTACCTCGCGGGGCTGCAGTTCGACTCGGTACTCGTCGCCGGGATCCCGGATCTGAACGCGTCCGCTCAGACCTCGAACGAGCGCATTCGGTACCTTTCCTTCCTCTACCTTGCGCTGAGCCGCGCTCAGGAAGAGGTGCGTGTGTTCGTGAACGATGATGACGGTGGCGCGCCGGAGGTCCTCCTGCGAGCGGTCACCAATCGCTTGATGGAAGCGGACCGGGGGAGCCTCGTCTGAGGCTGTCTTGCAAGCACCACGATTCCCACGGCCAGGGCGAGGACAGGCTCGGCGGCGGCTGGATCTGGGGCGCGCGCGAACCCGCCGGTCGGCGTTCCCGCCCCACGCCCTCAGCGCCTCCGGAGAAGCGCCCGCCGTCACCCATCGGCCCTGGCCACCCCACTGGGCAAGACACTCCGGCCCCGCCGATGCCGCAGTAGCCCGCGGGGCTGTTGTCGAGGTGGTGCTGGTGTCATTCCTCGATCGGTCAGTGAGCGGTCGTTCGTGCGGTCTTCACAGGCCGGCCGGGTTGCGGGGCAGCCAGGCGCGGTGATCGTCGCGCAGTCGGTTGCGTTCTTCGGGGCTTGCCGCAATGACGTCTGCGCCGCCGTCATAGGGATGGTGCACGCGGCTGATTCCGCTGTCCGTGATGATCACTCCGCTGAGTACGTCGTCCGCAACCTCTCGGAGGATCTCGTCGACCGCGCCCGGTCGCCAGGGTCGGCGGTCAGCGTAGAGGTGCGTGTAGCTATGGAGTTCGGGGTCTGGGTCGTCCTCGTGCGCCAAGGTCGTCCAACGGCTGCCTTCGGGGTGCACCTCGGGCCGTCGTGGCGGGAGTTCGGCTCCGTCCGGTTCCCAGGACCAGGCCACGGTCACGACGTAGACGTCGGTGCCTTCGAAGAGTTCGTCCAGGAGCGTGTTGTACCGGTGGAGGACGATGGCGTACTCATCCTCGGTCTCCGGGTAGCGCTTGGAGCCCGGGAGACTGTGGAAGCGCACCCAGCGGTCGGTGCAGGCAGCGCGGAGTTCGTTCGCGACGGGCGGCACTCTCGGGAACTGCTGCTGCCATAGTGCGGACAGACGGTCTCCGTCGAAATCGCTGCTCATCCCTCGGCCGGCGCCAGTCCGATCGGGCACGACACCCCGGTCCCGCCCAGCCCACAGTACCCGTCCGGGTTTTTGCTGCCTGAAAGGTACTGCTGGTGGTAACCCTCCGCCGGGTAGAAGGGGCGGCCCTCGGTCGTGACGATCTCCGTGGTGATGTCGCCGTGGCCGGAGGACGTCAGGACCTGCTGGTACGCCACGCGGGAGGCCTTGGCGGTGGACTCCTGCGCGGGGCTGTGGGTGTAGACGGCCGAGCGGTACTGCGTGCCCACGTCGTTGCCCTGGCGGAAACCCTGCGTGGGGTCGTGGGACTCCCAGAACGTCTTCAGCAGGCGCTCGTACGGGACCTGCTCCGGGTCGAAGACCACGCGCACGACCTCCGTGTGGCCGGTCAGGCCCGAGCAGACCTCCTCGTACGTGGGGTTCTCGGTGTGGCCGCCCTGGTAGCCGACAAGGGTCGTCCAGACGCCGGCCGGGAGCTGCCAGAAGGCGCGCTCGGCACCCCAGAAACAGCCCAGGCCGAAGTCGGCGATCTCCAGGCCCTCGGGGTAGGGGCCGAGCAGGGGGTTGCCGAGGACGGTGTGGCGGTCGGGGACCGCGAACACCGGCTCCGGGCGGCCTTGCAGCGCCTGCTCCGGGGTCGGCAGCTGGGGCGTACGGCTGTGCAGGAACATGCGGTCTCCAATCGGGGCGACGCCGTCGTCAACGTGCCGCGACCGCCCCGAATTCCGGCAGGCCCCGGGCCCGCGCCGCGACCCGGGCGGGCTTCAGTGCGGCAGGCTCGCCGGGCTGCCGCCGTTCGCCTCGTAACCCGCCACCGCCAGGGCCCGGTACACCGCGAACTCCGCCGCCGGGTCGGCCGACAGGGTCCAGGGCAGGGCGCCCACGTGGCCGTCGATGCGCACCAGCTGGTTCATCGCCTCCGACCAGCGCTCGCCGCGGACGAGGAAGAACACCAGCAGGTGCCGGACATGGGCCGACATCGGGTCGTCGGGGCGGGCCGAGTGCACCGCGTGCAGCGCGCCGTGGACCGCCTTCGTGACGACCTCGCTCTGCCAGAAGCTCGCGACGAGGGTCACCTCGGGGAGGTGCTCGAACACCGCGAACAGAGGCATCGCCGAGAGGAGGGAACCCTGGGGCGCCCGGGCCGCAGCGGCCTCGGCGAAGGCGTACGCCTCCGCGCGCGAGCCGTGCCACTTCTCGCACCAGTAGTGCAGCGCCGCCAGGTGCGCCCCCATGTGGGCCGGGGCGCGGTCCAGGATCTTCAGCCAGACCTGCTCGAAGTCCTTCTGGGAGTAGCCGAGGCCGCGGGCCACCGACAGCTCGACGATGTACGGGATCGGGTCACCGGGGGCGAGCAGCGCCGCCTCACCGCACGCCGTCCTCGCCTCCTCCATGATGATCCGGAACTCGTCGGTCCCCGGCGTCGCCGTGCGCCACGCCTGCTGCACCAGGAACTCGGCGTGCACCGCCGCGCCGCCCGCGTCCTTGGGCGCCTCGGCCCGCCACACCCGGAGCCACTGCCCGCCCGGCGCCTCGCTCACCCCGCCGGGCCGCCGCGCCAGCTCCAGCGAGGCCGCGCCCGCGAAGGCCTGCACGCGCTGCCAGCGCCGCTCGCCCTCCGTCTCGGTGCCCGCCAGGAGCTGCTGGGCGGCGCGGTAGTCCTGCGTGCGCTGCACCACGTCGAGGACGTCGAGCAGGTCCTGGTCGGGGCCCGGCATGCGGATGTCGAGCTCCTCCTCCCGGACGAAGCCGTAGTTCGCCGGGTCCGCGGCGTCCGGGTGGTCCGGCGACACCAGCCCCGTCGCACCGCCGCGCTTGCGCCGCAGGAAGGGGAGCAGCACGAAGCCCAGCATGACCAGTGCGATCAGGACCCAGAGAATCTCCATGCAACAAGCGAACCAGACGGCGCCGACAATTGGCCAACCTGCCCCCGGAACCTGTGGAAAACGCCCGCTCACGCCCTCCCGCGACCTGTGGAGAACCCCGGCTCGTCCCGTCCCCCGGCACGCGTCGCGTCGGCGCACTACCCTCGGTGCTCATGAGCGACAGGCACATCAGTCAGCACTTCGAGACGCTCGCGATCCACGCGGGCAACACCGCCGACCCCCTGACGGGCGCGGTCGTCCCGCCGATCTACCAGGTCTCGACCTACAAGCAGGACGGCGTCGGCGGGCTGCGCGGCGGTTACGAGTACAGCCGCAGCGCCAATCCCACCAGGACCGCGCTGGAGGAGAACCTCGCCGCCCTGGAGGGCGGCCGCCGCGGGCTCGCGTTCGCGTCCGGGCTGGCGGCCGAGGACTGCCTGCTGCGTACGCTGCTCAGCCCCGGCGACCACGTGGTCATCCCGAACGACGCGTACGGCGGCACGTTCCGCCTGTTCGCGAAGGTCGTCGCCCGCTGGGGCATCGAGTGGTCGGTCGCCGACACCAGCGATGCGGCCGCCGTCCGGGCCGCCATCACCCCGAAGACCAAGGTCGTCTGGGTGGAGACGCCCTCCAACCCGCTGCTCGGCATCACCGACATCGCCGCCGTCGCGCAGGTCGCCCGGGACGCCGGTGCCCGCCTCGTCGTCGACAACACCTTCGCCACGCCCTACCTCCAGCAGCCGCTGTCGCTGGGCGCGGACGTCGTCGTGCACTCGCTGACCAAGTACATGGGCGGGCACTCCGACGTCGTCGGCGGCGCCCTGGTCACCGGTGACGCCGAGCTGGGCGAGGAACTGGCCTTCCACCAGAACGCGATGGGCGCGGTCGCCGGACCCTTCGACTCCTGGCTGGTGCTGCGGGGCACCAAGACGCTCTCGGTGCGCATGGACCGGCACAGCGAGAACGCCGTCAAGGTCGCCGACATGCTCACCCGGCACGCGCGCGTGACGAGCGTGCTGTACCCGGGCCTTCCGGAGCACCCCGGTCACGAGGTCGCCGCCAAGCAGATGAAGTCGTTCGGCGGCATGATCTCCTTCCGTGTGGAGGGCGGCGAGGAGGCGGCCGTCGAGGTCTGCAACCGCGCCAAGATCTTCACGCTGGGCGAGTCCCTGGGCGGCGTCGAGTCGCTGATCGAGCACCCCGGCCGCATGACGCACGCCTCCGTGGCCGGCTCGGCCCTGGAGGTGCCCGCCGACCTGGTGCGGCTGTCCGTCGGCATCGAGAACGCCGAGGACCTGGTGGAGGACCTCCAGCAGGCGCTCGGCTAGAGCGGTACGGCCCCTGGCGGGGTCACCAGCCGGTGAGGGGTGGAGTCGTGTCGGACGGCGGCTCCACCCATGGGCGGGCGGTCAGCGCCCACACCGTGAACGCCACGGCCGCCGCGAACAGCAGCAGCCATGTGAGACGGCGGACCAGCGTCCTGCGCCGCAGCATGCGGCCGCCGCGGCGCACCGCCTCCGCGTGGATCTCGGGCGGCAGCGGCCGCGCCGGCTGCTCCAGGAGCCGGCGTACGGTCGCCTCGCGGTCGTTCCCGCTCATGCCGTTCTCCGGCCGGCGGGGCTCACGGCGTCGCCTTCGTGGCCGTCACCGCCGGGGCCGGGCCCCGCGAACGGTGCAGCAGCGCCGAGGCCGCCCGGTGGCATATCGCCCGTACGCGCTCCGGGGACAGGCCCAGCAGGGCGGCCGTCTGCTCCTCGGCGACACCTTCGTGGAGCCGGAGCACCAGAATCAGCCGTTCCTGCGCGGTGAGCGGGGCCACCGGGCTCGTGGGATGGGGCCGAGCGCGGCCGAGCACGCTGTGCCGGTGCCAGGCGCCGCGCGCGAAGCGGGTGGCCAGCTGCCGGCGGGCGTGATCGTACGGATCCTCGCCGTGCAGCCGGTCCCAGCTCGCGTACGTGTGCGCAAGCGACATCGTCAGCAGGCGCCGCGCGCGCGGATTGTCGTCGGCGGACTCGGCGGTGAGCAGCGTGGCGGCGTTCAGCAGCCGCCCGGCCGCGCCCGCGACGAACGCCTCGAACTCCCGGGCGCGACGGGCTGCCCGGGACGCATGCCGCTCCAGCACCGCACCTCCCGCCCGACGGCGACCCTGAGGACGCGGGCACCCGGCCGCGCGCGGCGGGGCCCGGTCTCATATCAGGCCAGGTACGGCCCCGAGGTCAAGAGCCGCGCACGGCTCGGGCGGTGCCACGCACGCGTGGAGCCCGGACAGTGGCACCGCATGCGGTGCGGTACGGCGGTCAGGACTCCGGCTGCGCCTCCGGCCCGGGCACCCCCTGCGCCGCCATCCGGGAGGACAGCGCGGTGTTGAAGCGCGTGAGGAGGTCGCAGAACGCCTCGCGCTCGCCGGGCTCCCAGTCGTGCGTCAGCTCCGCCATCAACTGGCGCCGGGAGGAGCGCACTTCCTCCAGCCGGGCCTGCCCGCGCGGGGACAGCTGCAGCACCACCGCGCGCCCGTCCTCGGGGTGCGAGGTGCGCTTGACCAGGCCGGTGTCGACGAGCGGAGCCACCTGACGGGTGACCGTCGACGAGTCGATCCCCATGCTCGCGGCGAGCGCCTTGACGCCCATCGGGCCTTCCTTGTCGAGGCGGTTGAGCAGCAGATAGGCGGCGCGGTCCATGGAGTTGCGCACCTGCCCGACCCCGCCGAGCCGGGTCTGTTCGGCACGGCGGGCGAACAGCGCCACCTCGTGCTGCAGCGTGTCGAGAAGACCGGTGTCACCGACGGTCGTCATGTCCATCGACATTTCAGGTGTTGTGGGCATGGCCGGGGGCTCACTTCGTGGAGGGCTGGCAGATTGGGGGACAGGGTACGCGGCCGGAGGGCAGGCCGTACCAGCGCTGCGCAAAGCGGGTCTCGGAGGTTGGTCACAACGGTCGTTCCCGCCTGTGAACTGCGATGCTGGAGTCATGAGCTACAGCACGGCTGACTCCTTTCGGCCCGTCACCCTCGACGACGTGCGCGGCGCGCAGAAGATGCTGTCGGGTGTGGCGCGGGTGACCGCGATGGAGGGCAGCAGGCACCTGTCCCAGACGGTCGGCGCGCCGGTCCACCTCAAGTGCGAGAACCTCCAGCGGACGGGCTCGTTCAAGCTGCGCGGCGCGTACGTCCGGATCGCCGGTCTGCTTCCTGAGGAGCGTGCCGCCGGTGTCGTCGCCGCGAGCGCCGGCAACCACGCGCAGGGCGTCGCCCTCGCGTCCGCCCTGCTCGGCGTGCGCTCCACGGTCTTCATGCCGAAGGGCGCCCCGCTGCCCAAGGTGAGCGCCACCCGGGACTACGGGGCGGAGGTGCGGCTGCACGGCCAGGTGGTCGACGAGACGCTGGCCGCCGCGCAGGAGTACGCGGCCGAGACGGGCGCGGTGTTCATCCACCCCTTCGACCACCCCGACATCATCGCGGGCCAGGGCACGGTCGGCCTGGAGATCCTGGAGCAGTGCCCCGAGGTGCGCACGGTCCTCGTCGGCATCGGTGGGGGCGGGCTGGCCGCCGGGATCGCGGTGGCGGTGAAGGCGCTGCGCCCGGAGGTGCGGGTCGTGGGCGTGCAGGCGGCGGGTGCGGCGGCCTACCCGCCCTCGCTGGCCGCGGGCCGGCCGGTGGCGGTGGAGAACCCGGCGACGATGGCCGACGGCATCAAGGTCGGGCGGCCGGGCGACGTGCCGTTCAGGATCGTCGGCGAGCTGGTCGACGAGGTGCGCACGGTCAGCGAGGACGAGCTGTCCGCCGCGCTGCTGCTGTGCCTGGAGCGGGCCAAGCTGGTCGTGGAGCCGGCCGGGGCGAGCCCGGTCGCGGCGTTGCTGAGCGACCCCGGCGCCTTCGAGGGCCCGGTCGTCGCGGTGCTGTCCGGCGGCAACGTCGATCCGGTGCTGATGGAGCGGGTGCTGCGGCACGGCATGGCCGCGCAGGGCCGCTATCTGGCGGTGCGGCTGCGGCTGACGGACCGGCCCGGTGCCCTTGCCACTCTTCTGGGTGTGTTGTCAGTGGTGGACGCTAACGTCCTCGATGTGAGTCACGTCCGAACCGACCCGCGGCTCGGGCTCACGGAGGCGGAGGTCGAGCTGCACCTGGAGACGAAGGGCCCGGCGCACTGCACCGAGGTGGGTCAGGCGCTGCGCGAGGCGGGTTACACGGTCATCGGCTGAGCGGGCTCCCGGCCCGGTCACGATCCCCCCTCGACCCGGACAAGATCCATTCGTCTCACGGAGAGCGACGCGCAAAAACTCATTGTAAGACGCGATACATCGCGTTATGGTGTGTCCGTGAGAAGCTTCACCGGACATCCGTCCGGTCATCCCCGAAGACGTGGAGACTCATATGCCAGGCGCCATCTATGCCGAAGGTCTGGTCAAGACCTTCGGTGATGTAAAGGCCTTGGACGGCGTCGATCTCGACGTGCCCGAGGGCACGGTCCTCGGCCTGCTCGGGCCGAACGGCGCGGGCAAGACCACCACCGTCCGCTGCCTGACCACCCTGCTGCGACCCGACAGCGGACGGGCGGTCGTCGCGGGCATCGACGTGCTCAAGCAGCCCGACGCGGTCCGCCGCTCCATCGGCCTGTCCGGCCAGTTCGCGGCCGTCGACGAATACCTCACCGGCCGCGAGAACCTCCAGATGGTCGGCCAGCTCTACCAGATGCGGGCCAAGGCGGCGAAGCAGCGCGCGGCCGAACTGCTGGAGCAGTTCCACCTCACGGACGCCGCCGACCGCCCCACCAAGACCTACTCGGGCGGCATGCGGCGCCGCCTCGACCTCGCGGCGGCCCTGGTCGTCTCGCCGCCCGTGATGTTCATGGACGAGCCGACGACCGGCCTCGACCCCCGCAACCGCCAGCAGTTGTGGGAGGTCATCAAGCAGCTGGTCTCCGGCGGCACCACCCTGCTGCTCACCACGCAGTACCTGGAGGAGGCCGACCACCTGGCCCACGACATCGCGGTGGTCGACCAGGGGAAGGTCATCGCCCAGGGCACCTCCGACCAGCTCAAGGCCCGCACCGGCGGCGAGCGCGTCGAGGTCGTGGTGCACCAGCGCGAGCACATCCCGTCCGCCGCAGAGGTCCTCGCCGGCTTCGGCAAGGGCGAGACCACCGTCGAGGAGCACATGCGCAAGCTCACCGCCCCCGTGACCGGCGGGGCCAAGCTCCTCGCCGAGGTCATCCGCGAACTGGACACCCGCGGCATCGAGATCGACGACATCGGCCTGCGCAGGCCGACCCTCGACGACGTCTTCCTGTCCCTCACCGGACACGTGGCCGAGGCCAAGGACCAGGAGAGCGGCAAGGAGGCCACCCAGTGAGCACCGTCACCGACACCGTGCGCGTCGCGCCGGCCACGAACCCGGTCAGCCAGTCGATCCGGGACTCGATGGTCGTCGCCAAGCGCAACCTGATCCGCATGTCCCGGATCCCCGAGATGATCATCTACGGGCTGATCCAGCCGATCATGTTCGTGGTGCTGTTCACCTACGTCTTCGGCGGCTCCATGCAGATCGGCAACAGCACCAGCGCCGCCGACTACAAGAACTTCCTGATGGCGGGCATCTTCGCGCAGACCGTCACCTTCGCCACCGCCAGCTCCGGCGCCGGCATCGCCGACGACATGCACAAGGGCCTCATCGACCGCTTCCGCTCCCTGCCGATGGCGCGCGGCGCGGTGCTCACCGGCCGTACCCTCGCCGACTCCGTGCAGACGGCCCTCACCCTGGTCGTCCTCGCGGTCGTCGCCCTGCTGGTCGGCTGGCGCGTCGGATCGGACGGCAGCACCAACGCCGCCAAGGTCCTCGCGGCCTTCGGCCTGCTGCTTCTGCTCGGCTACGCGTTCACCTGGATCGGCGCGCTGATCGGCATGTCGGTGAAGACCCCCGAGGCGGCCACGTCCAGCGGTCTGATCTGGCTCTTTCCGGTCACGTTCATCTCCAACGCCTTCGTGGACACCAGCCACATGACGCCGTGGCTGCGCCACGTCGCCGAGTGGAACCCCTTCAGCGCCACGGTCCAGGCCTGCCGTGTGCTGTTCGCCAGCCCGGGCCAGTCCCCGTCGGACGCCTGGCCCATGCAGCACCCGGTGTGGGCCTCGCTGATCTACTCGATCCTCATCCTGGTGATCTTCCGGACCCTTGCGGTGCGCAAGTACCGCTCGGCCACGGCATGACGATGCCCCCGGCGCCGCAGCGGCACCGGGGGCACTTCAGGGATCGGGTGGCCGGTCAGCCCTCGTACGGCTCGGCCTTGAGGATCTTCACCAGGGCCTTCTTGCCGTTCGGCAGCTCGTACTCCGCGTCCTCGCCGACCTTGTGGCCGATCACGCCGGAGCCCAGCGGGGACTGCGGCGAGTACGTCTCGATGTCGGAGCTCGCGTACTCGCGGGACGCGAGCAGGAACGTCAGCGTGTCGTCCTCGTCACCGTCGAAGGCGATCGTGACGACCATGCCGGGCGCCACCGCACCGTCCGCCGCGGGAGCTTCGCCGACCTTGGCGTTCTCGAGGAGCTGGGTGAGCTGGCGCACACGGAGCTCTTGCTTGCCCTGCTCCTCCTTGGCCGCGTGGTACCCGCCGTTCTCACGCAGGTCGCCCTCTTCGCGCGCCGCGGCGATCTTCGCGGAGATCTCCGCCCGAGCGGGACCAGTAAGGTGCTCAAGCTCAGCCTTGAGCTTGTTGTACGCCTCCTGGGTCAGCCAGGTGACGTTCTCGCTGGTCTGGGTCACAGGTGCTCCTCGTAGGTACTGGGAATACAAAGCATCGCCCTACCCAGAAGAATGTTCCTTCACGGAAGGGCGAAACCACGAGCCTAACAATTCAGGGGCCCGAGGGGGAGGACATAAGCGACGAGAATCACGTCAATGCAGGTCAGGTCCTACGTATTCCAGGTGACGCCGAGCCGTCGTCAGCCGGCGTGGCAGCCCAGCAGCTCGGCTGTCGTCCCCGGGGAGGTGGTACGGAGCGTGACGACCTTGTCGATGCGGGTCCCGTCCCCGTCGAAGCGGAAATCGGCCCGCCCCACCTCGGCCCCGCTCTCGGCCTGCGAGCGCACGGTGCAGTAGCCGTCGGTGCCGGCGTCCTTGCGGACCTCCAGATGCACCTGCACGGAGCTCTTGCCCGCCTCGAAGCTGATCACCTCGGCGCTGATCTCGTTCTTGGCGACGTAGTGGTAACCGAACCAGCCGACGAGCCCCAGCAGTGCCACCGCGAGGACGGCGCCCACGACCTTGAGGGTGCGGTCGGCGCGCTCGTCCGAGGAACGGCCGTATCGGCCCTCGGGCAGTCGCGTGCTCGCCGAACTCATGATCGTCCTCCTGGCAGGGCCGGGATCAAGGTCCCGGAAGGGGCTCCAGGACCGGGCCCCGGAATTATTCGCCCCCCGATTCGGTCACTATAGAAGCCGCTGATTGCGCCGACGCACACAGGGCGCCGACTTACTGAGGATTGAGTCTTGACTGACCAGTTGCGACTGATGGCCGTTCACGCCCACCCCGACGACGAGTCGAGCAAGGGCGCTGCGACCATGGCCAAGTACGTGTCCGAGGGGGTGGACGTGCTGGTCGTGACCTGCACGGGCGGGGAACGCGGCTCCATCCTCAATCCGAAGCTCCAGGGCGACGCGTACATCGAGGAGCACATCCACGAGGTACGCCAGAAGGAGATGGACGAGGCCCGGGAGATCCTGGGCGTCAAGCAGGAGTGGCTCGGCTTCGTCGACTCGGGCCTGCCCGAGGGCGACCCGCTGCCGCCGCTGCCGGAGGGCTGCTTCGCCCTGGAGGACGTGGACCACGCGGCCGGTGAGCTGGTGCGCAAGATCCGCGCCTTCCGTCCTCAGGTGATCACCACCTACGACGAGAACGGCGGCTACCCGCACCCCGACCACATCATGACCCACAAGATCACCATGGTGGCGTTCGAGTCGGCCGCGGACACCGAGAAGTACCCGGAGGCCGAGTACGGCCCCGCCTACCAGCCGCAGAAGCTCTACTACAACCAGGGCTTCAACCGCCCGCGCACCGAGGCCCTGCACCAGGCGATGCTCGACCGCGGCATGGAGTCCCCCTACGGGGACTGGCTCAAGCGCTGGGAAGAGTTCGGCATGAAGCAGCGCACCCTCACCACGCACATCCCGTGCGCCGAGTTCTACGAGATCCGCGACAAGGCGCTCATCGCCCACGCCACGCAGATCGACCCGGACGGCGGCTGGTTCAAGGTGCCCATGGAGATCCAGAAGGAGGTCTGGCCGACGGAGGAGTACGAGCTGGCGAAGGCCCTCGTCGATACCTCCCTCCCCGAGGACGACCTCTTTGCGGGCATCCGCGACAATGCCTGACATGAGCGCAAGCGCAAGCCTGGCAATGACGCACCTCGTCTCCTTCGCCAAGGAGGTCGACGAGGACAAGGTCACCCCCGGCGTCCTCGGCTTCATCGTCTTCGCGGCGATGGCCCTGGCGGTGTGGGCCCTGATGAAGTCCATGAGCCGGCACATGAACCGGGTCGACTTCGCCCAGGCCCCGGACCCCGAGGCCGAACAGCCCGAGTCGGCGGAGCCGTCCCCGACGCAAGCGGAAGCCGCGAAAGCGGAGCCTTCCGGACAGGGCGGCAAGAAGCAGGGCTGACGCCCCCACCCGGGGGCGCCCCCGTCGGTGGCCGACCGGACCCGCCGCCGACGGGCCGCCCGGCTGAACCCGGGCGGGGGCCTGGGGCGTGCCGGGCAGGCGGCCCGGGCGGCCGGTGTATCCGTGTCCGCGTGCCACGGAGGCCGGTGACGGCACCTCCGCACGCACCCTCGGGGGCCTATGCCTTCGGATCCACCGCCACACCCATCACCTCCCGCGCATGCCGGTTCGGCACCATGCCGAGGCGCCAGGCCTGCCAGCCCGCCTCCAGGGTGACGCCCCGCTCCAGCAGCAGCCGGTACGCGTCGAGGTAGTCGTCCAGCTTGCCGTCGCGCAGCCCGTGGCCCGCGCGGGACAGCTGCGCCAGTTCCTCCTGCGCCACCGCCGCACCCACCTCCATGCCACCCGGGGCCGCGTAGGGCAGGAGCGTGCAGCGCAGGAAGCGGGCCCAGTCCTCGCCCCGGCGGTCGCCGTAGGACGCGAAGAGCTCCACCGCCTCGTCGCACAGCGCCAGGGCCTGCTGGGTGCGGGCGTTGCCCGCGTCCACGACCGCCAGCTCCAGACACGTCCAGGCCTCGCCGTGGGCGACGCCGATGCGCTGGAAGTCGGCCCGGGCGTCGACGAGCAGCTGGCGGGCGAAGCCCGAATTGCGCAGGGAGCCCGTCTGGGCCGCCCGCTGGTCCCGGGTGACACGGGCCGAGTGGTGGCGTGCGCAGGCCAGCCCGTAGACGTCCCGCATCCGGGAGAACATCGTGCGGGCTCGCTCCAGCTCGCGCACCGCCTGGTCGAGGTCGCCCGTCTCTTCCAGGGCCTGACCCAGGTAGTACAGCGTCCAGGCCTCGCCGCGCGCGTCCTCGTTGTCGCGGTGGCGCGCGGCCGCCCCGCGCAGTTCCTCCACCGCCGGGGACGCGTCCCCCGCGACCAGCAGCGCCCGGGCCAGCTGGGTCAGCGCCCAGGCCTCACCGCGGGCGTCACGGGTCCGCCCGTACAGCTCCAGGGCCGCCCGCAGCTCGGCCTCGGCACGCGGGACATCGCCCATGCGCAGCCCCAGCTGACCGAGCTGGAAGTGCGCCCACGCCTGGCCGTGCACGGACTCGCCCGCGCGGTGCAGAACCAGGGACCCGGTCAGCAGGTCCAGAGCCTCGCCCACCCGGGCGCGGTCCCGCTCGACGGCCGCCAGGGCGTGCATCGTCCAGGCGCGGTCCGTCGCCAGCTCGGGGGAGGCCTGCAGCGCCAGGGCCTCGCGGAGCTTCTCCGACGCCTCCGTCAGATTGCCCTGGTGGTGCAGCGTGATGCCGAGGGAACAAAGTGCGCGGGCGGCGCCGGCGTCGTGGTGCGCCTCCCGGTACAGGTCCACGACCGACGCGAGGGTGGTGCGGGCCTTGTCCAGCTCGCCCAGCTGCCGCGCCGCGATACCCGTGCGCCACTGCACCGAGCGGACCAGCAGGCCCTCGTCCACCGCCTGGGCCAGCTCACTGATCTCACCCAGCCGGTACAGGTCGCCCCGCAGCAGGCAGTAGTCGCACAGGGCGCCCAGCAGGTTCAGCACCGCCGCCTGGTCCACCCCCTCGGCGTGCCGCAGCGCCGCCGTGATGAAGCTCGACTCGTCGTCCAGCCAGCGCAGCGCCTCGTCGAGGGACGTGAAGCCGTACGGGCTGAAGCGGTTGGTGCGGGTCGACATGTTGCCGTCGACCATCCGCAGCACCGAGTCGGCCAGCTCGGCGTAGTTCACGATCAGCCGTTCCTGCGCCGCCGTACGCTCCGCCGGCTCCTCCTCGTCGAGGAGGCGGGCCTGGGCGAAGGAGCGGACCAGGTCGTGAAGCCGGTAGCGGTCGCCCCGGACGTGGTCGATCAGGCCGGCCCGGGTCAGGACCTCCAGATGGCGCTTGGCCTCCGCCTCGTCGGTGGCCAGCAGCGCCGCGGCCGCCGCGGCACCCAGCGAGGCCCGCCCGGCCAGGGCCAGCCGGCGCAGCAACCGCCGCACGGTCTCCGGCTGGTCCGTGTAGCGCAGCCACAGGGCGCGTTCCACCGGCTCGACCGGCCCGTAGGCGTCGAGGTCCGTGGCCAGCGCCCGCGGGGAGCGCGGGCCGAGGCACGAGCCCGCGATGCGCAGCGCGAGCGGCAGCCCGCCGCACAGCTCCCGGACCCGCTCCGCGGACTCCGCGTCGTACGGCCCGGAGCGGTCCTGCGCCGCCGCGCCCAGCAGTTCCTCCGCACCGGCCGCGTCCAGCGGCTCCACCGCCAGCCGGTGCACCCGCGCGGGCAGGCCCTCCAGCTCCAGCGGGCCCCGCGCGGTCACCAGCACCAGGCTGTCGGACCGCTCCGGGACCAGGGCGCGGATCTGCTCCGCGTCCGAGGCGTCGTCGAGGACGACGGTGACCGGCAGGCCCGTCAGGTGCTGGTGGTACAGCTCGCTCAGCCGTTTGACCTGCTGGTCGGGGGAGGAGCGCTCGCGGAACAGCAGCTGCTCGCGGGGCGCGCCGAGCCGGTTCAGCAGGTGCAGCAGGGCGTCACGGGTGGACAGCGGGGCCCCGGCCGGCCCCTCGGCGCGCAGGTCGACGACGCAGGCGCCGCGGAAGTAGTCCTTCAGGTCGTGCGTGGCGTGCACCGCGAGCGTCGTACGGCCGCTGCCGGGCGTGCCGTGCAGCACCACCACGGTCGGCTGCGTCTCCGTGCTCGCGCGGGCCGCCTGCACCCACTGCCGGATCTGCGCCAGCTCCTGCCGCCGCCCGGCGAACGGCTCCACCGGTTCCGGGAGCTGCCCGAAGGACTGCTCCAGCACGTTGCGACCGCGCGCCGCAGCGCTCTTGTCCGCGCCCCGCAGCCGCGGGCCGCCCGTCTTCTTCGGCCCGGTCGAGGCCGCGAGCACCCGCTGCTGGTCCAGGAACGGCCGGATGCCCCGCACCTCCAGCGCCGTCAGCCACTGCAGCCGCAGCTGTTCGGGCCCGCCCGGCTGGCTCACGGCCCCGGCGCGACGACTCGCGGCCGGCACGTGCGACCCGACGACCTTCACCACCGTCGCCGCCGCCGCCACGACACCCACCGTCACACCGGCCCCGAGAGCGGTCCCGGTCCCCGTGCCCATGGCCATGTCCGCGACCACGGCCGCGACCGCCGCGACTCCGGCCACCAGCAGCGGCGTCCCGGCGCCCTCCCGGGCGTAGCGCTGCCCGAAGGTCAGCTGACCGGCCGCCGCCTCGTCCAGCGCTCGGGTGTAGGCCTCGTACTCCTCGGAGGCGCTCCGCGCCATCACATCGAGCGCCCCGCGCGCCCGCGCGAGCAGCACCTTCCCGTCGGTACGGCCGCCCGAGCGCCGCACCTCCTCCTCCACGGCCCGCCCCAACAGCCGCTCGGCCTCGGCCCGATGACCGTCCCGCATGTCAAGGTCCCCCTCCGGCCACAACTCCTGTGCCTACGAGTGTCCTTGGTGCGAGGCGCGAGCGCGAGGGGGCGACGATCAACGTTTGCCCTCCGGTGAGACGCTCCCCTACCTCCTTCAGCACGCCGACAACCCCCGTCGACTGGTGGCCCTGGTCGTCCGAGGCCTTCGAGGAGGCCCGCAAGCGGAACGCGCTGGTGCTGCTCGGCGTCGGATACAGCAGCTGGGGCCGGAGGCGTCGTTCGCGTGCCTTCCGGGGCCCGGCGCTACCTCTCCGTACGACGTAGGAACTGCCAGCCCAGTACGGCCAGGGCGAGCGTCTGCACGAGAGAAGCGAGCACGAGAAGGGGCTGAACGGCGGGAGAGCACCAGAATGCGGTCGTGCAGACCAGGGGCAGGACCAGGTACGTGAACAGGTCCACCGCAGTCTGCAGCCGCTTGCGCAGGGCGCGGCCCGAAACGTTGCGGTGGTAGACCTCCCAGCCGAACACTGCGCCGTCGGCACAGGCCAGTTGCCCCAGGCGCGGTCCTAGCCCGTCGCGGACGTAGCAGCCGATCGCCGAGATCTTCTCGTCGTTGGCCAGGTAGGTCCAGCCCAGGATCAGACAGATCGCGGGGACGGAGAGCAACAGCCGGGACTGTCCGCTCTGCGCGGTGATCGCCACGACCGCAGTGGCTGCGGCGAGTGTGAAGTAGAGCAGATTGTCGCGAAACCCTATTCGGGTTTTCTGTTCCTCCTTGAGCCGGTCGTACTCGGCCAGCAGGATCTTGCCCTCGCTGACGTCATCCGTGCAGGTCACAGGAACTCCTATGCTCGAGTCGAGGATCAGCCGGCGATCTGGAAGGGCGCCAGACTGTCGGGGCTGTGCCGTTCGAGCCAGTTCTTCCCGTCCGCCGCTATCCCTTCCAGGAGGCGGAAGGTGTGGGTGGTGCCGGCCGCGCTGAGGTTGATCTCGGAGATTTCCTGGGAATCCTCGGTCGGTGCCAGTTGATGGGCGTCGGCGTCCTTGACGCGCATCTTCCTTGCCGGTCCGTTGGTGAGGATGAGCTCCAGGTCGTAGCCGTTGTCGTTCTCCGTCACTTGTACGGAGGTCAGTGCGTCGAATCGGTAGTTGCTCCGCTGCTCATTCCTGCGCGTCGCGTCGGAGAATTTGAACTCGGCACTGATTTCGCGGATACCGTCCTGGGTGAACAGGAACAGGCGGAAGACGTAGTGCGAGTACCGCCATGGGCCGCCTCGGACCCTGCCTCGTTTGTACGAAGGAGCCGGGGCTACCAGGATGGTGTGGGTGATCAGGTCGCGCCAGGTGAGCCGGTGGTGCCGGAGTGCCTCATCGATGAACGTCGACTTGTCGCAAGCGAGCCAGGTCTCCATCTCAAGTTCGCTGGGGCGCGTGGCGTCCAGGAACGACTGCCAGCGCTGGTAGGCGATCTGTCGTGCGGTCAAATTCTCCGTGTACTCCTGAGCCTCCCGGGCCAGCCGGTGCTCTTCACGCCGTACCTCCAGCCATCTGTAAGCGGTCGCGTGCCCCGACCAGGCCGCACCGAGCACGGCCAGGAACGCCCATAGTGCTTGTGGTTGGGCGCCCCCGGAGGCTGCCGTGCCGAACACGGACAGGGCCGCTGCACCGAGAACCGCGAGGGCCGCAATGGTCAGAGCCTTCGTCCTGCCCGGAGTTGGGTCCTGGCGGTGCTGATCGAACAAGGTGCCGTTGTTGTAGCGATCTCGGGCGTTCTCGGCGAGGTACCGGATCAGCCAGTCGACCCGCTCCACACCAATCCGGCTCTCCCGATAGAGGTCCGCGATCTCGGCGGCGAGACTGCTGCGGATCTGCGCCGTGTGGGCGAGCCAGGCGTCCGAGGTGAACCCGTGCGGCCTGCGAACGCTGAAGTAGTGATCGAATGAATGGCGGACGCGCTTGGTGAACCCGTCCTCGGCGGAGTCGGGGTCGCGCGGGTGCGGGACGCGGGCTCCGGCCGCGAGACCCGGCTTGGGCGTCCGGCCCCACCACTGGACGCCGAAGCGGGCCGCAGTCAGGCCCGCGCCGAGCGCCACCGGTAACTCGACGATCGCCCGGGCCGGATTCGCGATCAGTGCCAGGCCCCAAAGAAGCGCACTGCTGACGACGAACAGGGCAGCCCGGACAGGGAGGGCCGCCTTGGCTGCGTCAGCAGTGCTCGGGCGCGGCGGAAGGGCCCGCGCCCCGATCGGGGTGGGGGTGAAGTAGGCCCATACCCGTTGGCCCCGGTCATTGCCGAAGCGTTCTGCATGGGCCTGTTCGAGGGTCTCAGCCCACAGGCCGTCCTTCAGCCCTCCGGTGAGCATGAGGTCGAGGTGGCGGAGGATCGCGTCGTGCTGGCGGGGCGGCAGGCCCTGTAGCTGCTTCAGCACGGGGCCGGTCTCGCTGCCGGTGGTGCTGAGTACCGCCAACAGGTCGAAAGTGACGCGCAGGGCTTCCTTCCACTCGTCCTCGGGGTAGGTCTGTACGAGCCTGGAGGTGTAGCGCAGCCGCTGGACCTCTTCGGTGCTCAGGTCGTGGTGGGTGCGTGCGCTGAGCATGGCGAGCACCCAATGGAATCGAACCTCGGCGGTGTCGTGGCCGCGGGCGATCACATCAGTGATCATTTCTCGGGCTCGGCTGGGGACGCCGTCCTCCAGGAGCTGCACGCCGACCCGATACCTCTCCTGTGGCGAGGCGTCCGGGTGGACGATGTAGATGTTGGAGTCGTGTACGGTCTCGGCCTGGATTCCAATGGTGGAGTTGTACGCGGCCGAGCTGTATGAGGCACCGCCGTTGTCGCTCATGCCAGGTCACCAGCTGCGGCAACCAGGGGAGCCAACGTGGCCACTAGTGCGGGGCACTCCGCGACCAGTCCACGCAGCCTCTTGAGCGTCATGACCGTCCGTTTCGACGATTCAGGGGTGCGCTCCACGGCCGACCGGAGGGCGGAGTCCAGATCGGTCAGGGCCTCCCGGTAGCTGTCCTCGTCGAGGGCGCCTTCGGTGCGATGCCACCCCAGCTGATCGCGGAAGCTGTTCAGTTCCGTGATCAGGTCCGTCGGGCCGGATACTTTCGGGGCCGCATTCACGTGGACACTGCTGCCCGTGACTGAGCTGGCCATGATGCCGACGGTGCTGTTATGGACGGTGTTGCTGACGTTCCGGTCAAACCGGTCGGCCGAAGGGGCCCTGCCATCCTGGGGCATCGCGGCCTCCTCCTGCTCACGCATCAGTTCCACTGCCAATCGGATGGCGAACGCGGCAGCGTTCGCCGCGGCCCGCGGCTGCCAGTGGCGGTCCTCTGAGCTGTTCTTTGTGCCGTCCGCCCGGTCGCTGATCCCCCGGACGATGGCCACCGGCGCTCCGCTGAGATGGCCGGCCTGGGCCACACCGGCCGCCTCCATCTCGATGGCGAGTGCGTCGTTGTAGTGCTGTCGGATCCATTTCGCCTCGGCCGAGAGCCGCGAGTTCTGGACGATCTCGCCGGCGGCGATCGCTCCGAAACGTACCTGCGGTCCATCCTCGTGACCGGCTGTGGGGTCGGCCCAGTCGTCCAGACGGGCCAGGTGCGAGGCGACCTGACTGATGCCGTGCGGCGCTTCCCACGCTCGGGGGCGGGCTTTGAGTCCGTCGTCCTCGCTGGTACCGCCGTGGTACGCGTACACGTGTGACGCCATCACCACGTCACCCAGCCTGGTGGCGTCCCACAGGGCGCCGGCGACGCCGGCGAACACTACGGCCACTGGCGAGAACTCCTGGATCGCGCGTTCTGCGATCACAGCGGCGGAATGGTTCCCCTTGTTCGTCAGGCCGAGCGCTACGCGGCACGATGTGCCGCGTACGGTGCCCACTTCGAACCGGGTACCGCGCTCATGGCGATGCACCTGAAGATCTGTCAGCCTCTGTCGCACGGACTGATATTCAAGATTGAGGGCGGTGAGAATCACCACCGGGCCTTTCGGCATCTACTCCTCTTCCCCTCTCGTGTTCTCTTCCGTCGCAGATGGCGCGGGTCGGATCAGCGGTGGGAACAGCGCGGTGTTCGGGCCGGCCCGGTACAGGCGTGCGGGCCGTCCTCCCGTGGTCCTGCGGTCCGTGCCGGCGGGGACGATGAATCCCTTCGCGGCTTGGACCTTTCGATAGAAATTGCGGGTGTCGAGTGGGGTGCCCCAGACGGCCTCGTACACCTGCTGAAGCTCTGCGATGGTGAAGCTCTCCCCGCAGAACGCAGTCGCCAGCGCCGAGAATTCGATCTTGGTGCGCGCGCGTTCGATCGCGTCCGCGGCGATTCGGCGGTGGTCGAAGGCGAGGGCAGCCTCGCCGGACAGAACGGCTTGTGCGGGAATCCACGCGGCGTCGGTGGCGTCCGTCCCCGCGACAGGGTCGGGCAGCCCCGGTGCGATCGCCAGGTGAGCTACGGAGACGACTCGGCCCCGCGGATCGCGACCCGAGTTTCCGTACACGGCCAGCTGCTCAAGGTGCACCGAGCCGGAGGTCAGCGCCGTTTCCTCACGTAGTTCGCGGTGGGCGGCGTCCAGGATCTCCTCGCCGTCGTGGCTGAGGAACCCTCCGGGTAGCGCGAGCATGCCCCGGAAGGGATCCTCGCCCCGCTCCACCAAGAGGACATGCAGACGGCTCTCGCGCAGCGTCAAGATCACGAGATCGACCGTCAGCAGGACAGCAGGCGGTGACCATGTCTCATCTTGCATGCGAGGCAAGGTACTTCAGTTACTGTCACATGCACAAGAAGGGGTTTGTGGAGGTCGCCCCACCGCTCGATGCCGGGGTTATGGTGCGCCCGGCCGGTCGGCTGGTGGTCGAACATGTCGATTTGCACCCGCCCGCGACGGCGCGCGACTGGCGGTGCTGGTGGAATCAATGGCAGAGCGGGGCAGCCGAAGGGCGTTCGGGGCAATGAACAGCGACCAGATGCTGAACTTGGCACGTTGCGTGAGGAGCTGCCCCGTTAGAAGCTCTTCCGTCGGTGCTACTCGGGTGTCGACAGAAGGCCCTCTTGGTCCTTACGTGTCCCCAAGATCGACCGTGACGGAGAAGGGTGCGGTGGCCCTCACCGTGCCGGTGTACATCTCCCCGTCCCTGTAAGCCTTGGTGGCGGGGTCGAGGATGTAGGTGTAGACGATCGGGACTCCGGTGGCGGCCTGTTCGACCCGCCAGTAGAAGGGGATGCCGGCCTTGGCGTACTGGTCCACCTTCACGATCTGGTCGGTGGTTTCCGAACCGGGCGACACGACCTCGATGACCAGCAGCACGTGCTCGGGGCGGGTGGGTGTGAGGTCGATGGTCTCTGCCCGGTAGACGATGACGTCAGGGCGGCGGTTGGTGAGCGGAACGTCGTGCAGGCGGACGTCGAAGTCGGTGTCCGCGTTCCAGTCCGGGCCTGCAGCTGCGTCCAGGGCATTGGCCAGGAGTCGCGCCAGCCGGTTGTGCCGCTTGGAGGCGCTCGGGCTCACGACGACCATCCCGTCAACGATCTCGATGTCGGCGCACTGCTCCTCGGACCAGGAGTCGTACTGCTCCGCGCTGATCTGCGCATGCATCCACGCGGGCACCACCATCTCGGCGCTCATGGTGTACCTCCTTCGAGGAGACTTGGCAGGTCCGGGGCTGCTGGGCCCAGCCTACTGTTCCGCGGGGTCGGGCAGCCGGTTCGAAGGAGGCATGAGCCGGCCGCCACGAGATGGCCCACACGTGCAAATCGGCTGAGCCGAGCGATCACGTGAAGGCTTCGTCGGTCGCGCCGGACGTTGTGAGAGGCTGGATCTCATGAACCGGCTGGCTGGTGTGACCTCGCCTTATCTGCTTCAGCACGCTGACAATCCGGTCGACTGGTGGCCGTGGGGACCCGAGGCGTTCGAGGAAGCGAAACGGCGCGGTGTACCCGTTCTGCTGTCGGTCGGATACTCCGCGTGTCACTGGTGTCACGTGATGGCCCACGAGTCCTTCGAGGACCAGGAGACCGCCGAGTACCTCAACGCGCACTACGTGAGCGTGAAGGTCGACCGCGAAGAGCGCCCCGACGTCGACGCCGTCTACATGGAGGCCGTGCAGGCGGCGACCGGGCAGGGCGGCTGGCCCATGACCGTCTTCCTCACCCCGGACGCCGAGCCGTTCTACTTCGGTACCTACTTCCCGCCCGCTCCCCGCCAGGGCATGCCCTCCTTCCGGCAGGTGCTCCAGGGCGTGCACCAGGCGTGGGACGAGCGGCGGGACGAGGTGAACGAGGTCGCCGGGAAGATCGTCCGGGATCTGGCCGGGCGGGAGATCTCCTACGGCGACGCGCAGACCCCCGGCGAGGAGGAGCTCGCGCAGGCGCTGCTCGGGCTCACCCGGGAGTACGACCCGCAGCGCGGCGGGTTCGGCGGGGCGCCGAAGTTCCCGCCGTCCATGGTGCTGGAGTTCCTGCTGAGGCACCATGCCCGGACCGGCGCCGAGGGCGCCCTGCAGATGGCGCAGGACACCTGCGAGCGGATGGCCCGGGGCGGGATGTACGACCAGCTCGGGGGCGGCTTCGCCCGCTACTCCGTCGACCGCGACTGGGTCGTGCCGCACTTCGAGAAGATGCTGTACGACAACGCCCTGCTGTGCCGGGTGTACGCCCACCTCTGGCGCTCCACCGGCTCGGAGCTCGCGCGGCGCGTCGCCCTGGAGACCGCCGACTTCATGGTGCGTGAACTGCGCACGAACGAGGGCGGGTTCGCCTCCGCGCTGGACGCCGACAGCGACGACGGGACGGGGCGGCACGTCGAGGGCGCGTACTACGTGTGGACGCCCGAGCAGTTGCGGGAGGTGCTCGGCGAGCAGGACGCCGAGCTGGCGGCCCAGCACTTCGGGGTGACCGAGGAGGGCACGTTCGAGGAGGGCGCGTCCGTTCTGCAACTGCCCGTGCGGGACGCCTTCGTCGACGCGGCGAAGGTCGCCTCCGTCCGGGAGCGACTGCTGGCGGCGCGGTCCGGGCGGCCCGCGCCCGGCCGGGACGACAAGGTCGTCGCCGCCTGGAACGGCCTCGCGATCGCCGCGCTCGCCGAGACCGGCGCCTACTTCGACCGGCCCGACCTGGTCGAGGCCGCCGTCGCCGCTGCCGATCTCCTCGTCCGGCTGCATCTGGACGAGCAGGCCCGGCTCACCCGCACCAGCAAGGACGGCCACGCCGGCGCCAACGCGGGTGTCCTGGAGGACTACGCGGATGTGGCGGAGGGCTTCCTCGCGCTGGCGTCCGTCACCGGGGAGGGCGTCTGGCTGGAGTTCGCCGGGTTCCTCCTCGATCACGTCCTGGTCCGTTTCACCGATGCCGAGTCGGGTGCGCTGTACGACACGGCCGCCGACGCCGAGCGGTTGATCCGCCGTCCGCAGGACCCGACCGACAACGCGGCCCCGTCCGGCTGGACCGCGGCGGCGAACGCCCTGCTGAGTTATGCCGCGCACACGGGATCCGAGCCTCACCGCACCGCCGCCGAGAGGGCGCTCGGTGTCGTGAAGGCGCTCGGGCCGCGGGTGCCGCGTTTCATCGGCTGGGGGCTGGCCGCGGCGGAGGCGGTGCTGGACGGGCCGCGCGAGGTCGCGATCGTGGGTCCGGCCCTCGACGACGAGGGGACGAGGGCCCTGCACCGCACGGCGCTCCTGGGCACCGCGCCCGGTGCGGTGGTCGCGGTGGGGATTGCGGGAGGCGAGGAGTTTCCCCTGCTCGCGGACCGTCCGCTGGTCGGCGGTGAACCGGCCGCGTACGTCTGCCGTAACTTCACATGCGACGCCCCGACGACCGAGCCCGACCGGCTCAGTACGGTCTTGAGTGGCTGAAGTCACGTATCAACGGAAACATGCTCTTTATCTGAACAACCCCCAGGCTTCACAGTTCCCCCCTAATCTCTGCACAGTGACGTGGCGGACGAGGCCCCACCGGCCCACCGTCACGACCGGGGGTTCTGGGATCTGGGGGGATCTGCTTGCTGACGTCTGTCTTCATCGCTGCCGTTTCGCTTGCCCTGTTCTGGATGGCGGCGTTCACCCTGTGGTGGCAGATGCACGCCTGGCGTACGCCGGAAGTGCTCGCCTCCACGCGGTTCAGCAGTCCGGAGGGGGACGAGCACGTCTCCTTCTCGCTGCTGCTGCCCGCCCGGCACGAACAGGCGGTGCTGGACCACACGATCCAGCGGCTGCTGGAGTCGAGCCACACCGACTTCGAGATCATCGTGATCGTCGGGCACGACGACCCGGAGACCACCGCGGTGGCCGAGACGGCCGCCGCGCGTGACCCTCGGGTGCGGGTCGTGGTCGACACGCACGAGAAGAAGAACAAGCCGAAGGCCATGAACACGGCGCTGCCGCACTGCCGCGGTGACGTCGTCGGGGTCTTCGACGCGGAGGACCAGGTCCACCCCGAGCTCCTCGCCCACGTCGACCACGCCTTCCTCACCACCGGCGCGGACGTCGTGCAGGGCGGGGTGCAGCTGATCAACTTCCACTCCAGCTGGTACAGCCTGCGCAACTGTCTGGAGTATTTCTTCTGGTTCCGCTCGCGGCTTCATCTGCATGCGCAGAAAGGTTTCATTCCGCTCGGCGGAAACACGGTCTTCGTCCGCACGGACGTCCTCTCACAAGCCGGCGGCTGGGACCCGAACTGCCTCGCCGAGGACTGCGACCTGGGCGTGCGTCTGTCCAGCGTCGGCAAGAAGGTCGTCGTCGCCTACGACTCCGACATGGTGACCCGGGAGGAGACCCCCGGCTCGCTGATGTCCCTGCTCAAACAGCGCACCCGCTGGAACCAGGGCTTCCTGCAGGTGTACCGGAAGAAGGACTGGAAGCAACTGCCCACCCTCGGGCAGCGCCTCCTCGCCCGCTACACCCTGATGACCCCGTTCATGCAGGCCTTCACCGGTCTGATCATCCCGCTCAACGTGGCGATCGCCCTGTTCCTGGACGTGCCCGTCGGCATCGCCTTCATCACCTTCCTGCCGGCCGTCACCGCCCTGGTCACCTTCGTCTTCGAGATCGTCGGACTGCACGACTTCGGCAGGCAGTACGGGCTGCGCGTCCGCTTCGCGCACTACCTGAAGCTGGTCCTGGGCGGCCCCTTCTACCAGGTCCTGCTCGCCGGTGCGGCCGTGCGGGCCGTGTGGCGTGAGCAACGCGGCCGCAACGACTGGGAGTTGACGACCCATGTCGGCGCGCACCTCGGCGAGAGCGCCGTGACCCGGCAGGACGCGACCCGAGAGGACGTTCCCGCGTGACCTCCACCCTTCCCGCGGCGGCCACTGCCGAGGTCCCCGCGCAGCGCCGGCCCGCGCCCCGCACCGGTGCGCACCGCCGGGTGGAGCCCCCGCGCC
This sequence comes from Streptomyces sp. NPDC056373, assembly GCF_042262425.1. Taxonomy (NCBI): domain Bacteria; kingdom Bacillati; phylum Actinomycetota; class Actinomycetes; order Kitasatosporales; family Streptomycetaceae; genus Streptomyces; species Streptomyces sp. NPDC056373. The sequence continues at coordinate 222,983 of NZ_JBHJPX010000001.1, read as the reverse complement.
GGCTGCGCTCCTCCCGGCCCGACCTGCTCCTGTGCGGTCTCCTCCTCGTGGCGATCCTCGTCGTGCAGGGCTGGAACATCGGCGACTACCCGGCCCTCAGCGACGACGAGGGCACCTATCTCGCCCAGGCCTGGTCGGTCCAGCAGGGCGACGGACTCGCCCACTACACCTACTGGTACGACCATCCGCCGCTCGGCTGGATCCAGATCGCCCTGCTGACCTGGATCCCCGCACTGATCAGCCCCGAGTCGATGACGGTGGGCACCATGCGCGCCGCGATGCTGGTGATCAGCGGCATCAGCGCGGTCCTGGTCTACGTGCTGGGCCGGCGCCTGGCGCTGCCGCGCTGGTCCGCCGCGCTGGGCATGGTGTTCTTCGGGCTCTCCCCGCTGTCGGTCGTCCTCCAGCGGGAGATCTTCCTCGACAACCTCGCGGTGATGTGGACGCTGCTGGGCTTCACCCTGGCCGCCTCCCCGAGCCGTCACCTCTGGCACCACTTCGGAGCGGGCATCGCCGCCGCCACGGCCGTGCTCACCAAGGAGACGATGCTCGTCGTCCTGCCCGCCCTGTTCCTCACCATGTGGCGCCACAGCCACAAGGACACCCGCAAGTTCGCCCTCACCGGAGCCGTCACCGCCTGCGCCCTGATCGGCTTCGCGTACCCCCTGTTCGCCCTGCTCAAGGGCGAGTTGCTGCCGGGCGCCGGGCACGTGTCCCTCTGGGACGGCGTCAAGTACCAGATGACCAGACCCGGTTCGGGCTTCATCCTCGACCAGGGCTCCGGCTCCTGGGGCGTGCTCCAGTCGTGGCTCTACTACGACCGGATCCTGCCCCTCGGCGGCCTCGCGGGCGCCCTGCTGCTGCTCGTCACCTGGCGCTGGTCGGTCACCGCCCGCGCCCTGGCCGGACCGGCCCTGGCCGTGGCGATCTTCGCCGCGCTGGCCCTGCGCCCCAACGGCTACCTGCCCGCGATGTACGTCATCCAGGCCCTGCCGTTCCTCGCGCTGGTCCTCGCCGGCGGAACCGCCAGCGTCGCCCACGGGGTGCTGAGCCGCTGGCGCTCCGAGGCGGAGAAACGGTACGTCAGCGCGGGCCGGTACGCGCTCGCCGGCGTCCTCGCGCTGGCCGCCGGCGCCTACGTCGTCCCGCACTGGTACGACGGTGCCCGTACGGCCGTCACCACCGACGCCAACGCCCCCTACCAGGCCGCTTCCACGTGGCTGGCCACGGAGGTCGAGGACCCGGAGCGCACCCGGGTGCTGGTCGACGACGCGCTCTGGCTGGACCTGGTGCACCAGGGCTACCGGCCGGGCCTGGGCGTCATCTGGTTCTACAAGGCCGACCTCGACCCGGCGGTGACGAAGACGATGCCGCACGGCTGGAAGGACCTCGACTACGTCGTCGCCTCTCCGACCGTACGACGGGACGCGGACGACCTGCCCAACGTCAAGGCCGCCATGGAGCACTCCCACCCGGTCGCCACCTTCGGCACCGGCGAGGACCGCATCGAGATCCGCCAGATCCAGACGTCCGCCGGAGGCGCGCGATGAGCCAGGAGTACACCGTCCCCGGTGAGATCGTCGAGACGGAGACGACCGAGGTCCCCGAGCCGGGCGCCGTCACCATCGTCGTACCGACCTTCAACGAGTCGGCGAACGTACGGCAGTTGCTGCACCAGATCACCGAGGCCGTCCCGGCCCGGCTGCCCTGCGAGGTCCTCTTCGTGGACGATTCCACCGACGACACGCCCGCGGTCATCGAGAAGGCGGCGCAGGACTGCCCGTTCCCGGTGACCGTGCTGCACCGCGAGGAGCCGGTGGGCGGGCTCGGCGGCGCGGTCGTCGAGGGGCTGAAGGCCGCCACGTCCGACTGGATCGTCGTCATGGACGGCGACTGCCAGCACCCGCCGTCCCTCGTGCCCGACCTGGTCGCCACCGGCGAGCGGGCGAACGCCGGGCTGGTCGTCGCCTCCCGGTACATCAAGGGCGGCAGCCGGGCCGGACTCGCGGGCAGCTACCGCGTGTTCGTCTCGCGCGGGGCGACCTGGCTGACCAAGGCGCTGTTCCCGCGCCGGCTGCACGGCATCAGCGACCCGATGAGCGGCTTCTTCGCGATCCGCCGCAGCGCGGTCACGGCGGAGGTCCTCCAGCCGCTCGGCTACAAGATCCTCCTGGAACTCGCCGTCCGCAGCCGCCCGCGCACGGTCACCGAGGTGCCCTTCGTCTTCCAGGACCGGTTCGCCGGGGAGTCCAAGTCGACCGCGCAGGAAGGCTTCCGCTTCCTGCGGCACCTGGCCGGGCTGCGCACCGCCTCCCCGGTCGCGCGCATGGCCGGGTTCGGCCTGATCGGGCTGACCGGCTTCCTGCCGAACCTGGTCGGCCTGTGGGCACTGACCGTCCTCGGCATGCACTACGTACCGGCGGAGATCCTCGCCAACCAGCTCGGCGTCGCCTGGAACTTCCTGCTCATCGAGCACCTGCTGTTCCGCGAGCGGCGCCGGCACCGGCGCTGGTGGGACCGGGCCGGGCGGTTCGCGCTGCTCGCCAACGCCGATCTGGTGCTGCGCATCCCGCTGATCGCCCTGTTCGTGCACCAGTTCCACCTGGGCGTGCTGTCGGCCACCGCGCTCGCGCTGGTGACGACGTTCGTCCTGCGCTTCGCCGGGACCGAAGCGCTGGTCTACCTGCCGCGCCGGGGCCGGGAGAAGCCCGCGCGCGACGGCCGTACAGCAAGGAGAGCCGTGTGAGACCTCGTCGCAGAACGACCGCGCTCCTGTCCGTGGCAGCCCTCACCTCGGGGCTGCTCCTGACCGCACCGCAGCCCGCCTCCGCCGCCAACCTCGTCAAGAACCCCGGCTTCGAGACCGCCGGCGGCGACGGCATGCCCTACTGCTGGGAGAAGTCGGGCTGGGGCGACAACGACTTCGCCTTCACCACCACGACCGACGCGCACTCCGGCTCCAAGGCGATGAAGGTCGAGCTGACCCGCCGGGTCGACGGCGACCGCAAGGCGCTGATCACCGAGTCCGCCGCGTGCGCGCCGGTGGTGACGGCGGGCAAGCAGTACGACCTCGGCCTCTGGTACAAGACGACGACCCCGGACGCGGCGATCACCCTCTTCCGGCACGACACCACGGCCGGCTGGCAGTACTGGACCGACCTCAAGACGCTGGACATGGCCGGGACCTGGACCGAGGCCACCGTCCGCACCCCCGAGGTCCCGGCCGGTACCGACCGCATCACCTGGGGCGTCTCCGTCTACGGCACCGGCTCCGCCACCACCGACGACTACACGATGGACCAGGTGCCCGACCCGGTCCTGCCGCCGCGGTGCACCGGCACCGCCGAACAGTGCGCGAACGGCAGGTGGGACGTGCTGCCCACGCAGAACCCGGTGCGTTCGATGCACTCCGTGGTCCTGCACAACGGCAAGGTGCTGCTGATCGCGGGCTCCGGAAACGACGAGTCGCTGTTCAAGGCAGGCACCTTCACCTCGGCCGTGTACGACCCGCGGAAGGGCACCTACAAGGTCATCCCCACCCCGAAGGACATGTTCTGCTCCGGCCACGTGCAGCTGCAGGACGGGCGCGTGCTGGTGATGAGCGGCAACAAGGCCTACCCGGTGCCCGGCGGGCACGGCTACGAGGGCTTCAAGGACTCCTACATCTTCGACCCGGAGACCGAGACCTACTCCAGGACCAACGACATGAACGACGGCCACTGGTACCCGTCGGCGACGATCCTCGGCAACGGCGACGTCATCTCCTTCGGCGGGCTGCGCGAGGACTCCACCGGATCGGTCACCGCCGAGCTGTTCTCCCAGGCCGAGCAGCAGTGGCAGCCGCTGTGGAAGGTCAACCAGACCTGGTCGTACTGGGGCCTGTACCCGTCGATGATCCTCATGCAGGACGGCCGCCTCTTCTACTCGGGCAGCCACGTCTTCGGCAACAACATCCCGGGCACGGGCTCGGCGATCTACGACTACGGCGCCAACACCACCACCCAGGTGCCCGGCCTGCGGAACAAGGACGAGCGTGACCAGTCGGCGAGCGTGCTGCTGCCCCCGGCGCAGGACCAGAAGGTCCTCACCCTCGGCGGCGGCAACATCGACTCCAACCCGGACGCGAACCGCCTGACCGACATCATCGACCTCAAGCAGCCGAACCCGGCGTACGTCGCCGGCCCGCCGATCCCGCAGGGCACCGTCGACCTCGGCAACGGCCCGGTCCCGCAGACCGGGAACCAGGGCAAGATGTACGTCTCCGCGGTGCTCATGCCCGACGGCAAGGTGCTGGAGACGGGCGGCGCGCTGCACAACCGCGCGGACCCGGTGTACGAGACGTCGATCTTCGACCCCGCGTCGGAGACCTTCGACCCGGTCGCCGTCGACCCCGAGTCGCGCGGCTACCACTCCTCGGCGTTCCTGCTCCCCGACGGCCGTGTGATGACGACCGGCGACAACCCGGGCAACGGCACGTGGAACCACGACGTGTCGGTGTACAGCCCGCCCTACCTGTTCAAGGGCCCGCGTCCGGCGATCACTTCCGTCATCGACAACCGGTGGAACTACGGCGACACCCAGCGGATCACCGTCGACCGGCCCATCGCCAAGGCCGAGCTGATCCGCCCGGCGGCCGTGACGCACTCCTCGGACCCGAACCAGCGGTTCGTGGACCTGCCGCTGTCCGTCGACGGCGACAACGTCGACCTGAACGTCACGAGCAACCCGAACCTGGCCCCGCCCGGCTGGTACATGCTCTTCGCGGTCGACGCGAACGGGGTGCCGTCGGTGGCCGAGTGGGTGCACCTCCAGGGGCCGCAGGCGCTCACGGCGACCGACGCCTCGGCCCACGTCCACGACTTCGCGGACGCGCCCACGGGCAAGGTGGTCGAGCCCGGCAGGAAACGGGCCTCCCAGAAGGTCAGCCCGACGATCTCCGGCTGCGACCGCCACTACGGCTCGATCAACGTCTGCGTGCCGACGGACTTCCCGGCACAGGTGAGGAAGACGGCGGCGGCCCGCTGCGAGTGGCTCGAGAAGAACGACTACGGCCGCCTGAGGATCAACGGCAAGGACGACCCCCTGGGCCTGGACAGGAACAGGGACGGAACCGCCTGCGGCAAGGGAGACCTGACCAGGCGCTAGGGGCGGCACGCCCTCTCAGGGCCGTGGGGGGGCCGGGCGCCGCCGGCGGGGGGGCCGGGGCCCCCCGCCGGCGACGCCCGCCCCGCGCCGCGGGGGCAGCCCCCCCCCCCCCCCCCCCCCCCGCCCCC
>NZ_JBHJPX010000001.1:198601-217701 GCF_042262425.1 Streptomyces sp. NPDC056373 | reverse complement strand
GGTTCTGGTCCCCCCCCCCCGGGCGGGGGGGCCCCCCCCCCCCGCGGGGGGGGGGGCCCCCCGCCCCCGGGGGCGCGGTCGCGCGGTTCCCCACGGCGGTCAACCCTCGACGGCGCTCGGGCCGAAGCCCGCCATCGCCCGCTCCACGATGGCCTCCAGCTGTTCATGATGCGCGCCCTTCCAGTAGGCCCGCCCACACGCACCGCACCGCGCGAACACGTCGTACGTCGCATGCGTCCCGTGCTTCAGCTGGTCGGCGACCTCGTCCTTGGTCGCCTTGCGCAGCATCCCGTTGCAGGCCGTGCACCGCGTCCAGGGCAGCAACTGAGGCCGGAACCGTTCCAGTACGTCCCGCAGCTGCTCCGCGGGCCGCGTGCTGTACACGAACGCCCCCGCCCACAGCTCGCGCCGCCGCAGCAGCCCCCGGTCGCGGCTCAGCATCACCCGCTGCTCGGCGGCCGAACGCGCCGCGAGGGCCGGGTCGCCGATGTCGGTCGACTCGTAGGCCGTGTCCACGCCGAGCAGCCGCAGCCGCCGCGCGAGCGTGCCGAGGTGCACGTCGAGGAGGAAACGCAGGGGAGCGCCCGGGACCTGCTGCGGACGGGCGACGGGCCGGACCGTCACCGACTCGCCGGCCGACGGGACATGCGCGAAGGGCGCCTCGCGGCCGTCCACGAGCAGCGTGCCGACCTCGGTCAGCGGCACGCCCAGTGACTCGACGACATGGCCAAGACTGGAGACGCCGTCCGTGCCGGCCCGCACGGTGCCCGACTGCCGGGCCCGGGGCACGAACACGTGCAGCTCGGGGGCGAACTCGACGTGGATCTCGGGACCGTTCACCCGGTCAGGATGCCATGGCGAAAGTGTGCCGGCCTCAGGCTTTTCCAGCCTGAAGGCGGTGCTCCGGAACGCTCGGGGCGCGGTCGGCGGCGGTCGGAGGGGGCCGTCACGGAGGACATGGTCGGCCATCGGAGTGATCCGGGCATGCGAGAGGCCACGGCCGGGAGCCGTGGCCCGAAGGGGGGGAGAGGACGCTATCCGTGCTGGTACGCCACCAGCGAGATCCCCACGTAGTGCGTGATGAAGGCCGCCAGGGTGAAGGAGTGGAACACCTCGTGGAAGCCGAACCAGCGCGGTGACGGGTTGGGCCGCTTGATCCCGTAGACCACGCCGCCCGCGCTGTAGAGCAGGCCGCCGACGATGACCAGGACCAGGACGGCGATGCCGCCGGTCCGCATGAAGTCCGGCAGGTAGAAGACGGCCGCCCAGCCCATCGCGATGTAGCAGGGCGTGTAGAGCCAGCGTGGGGCGCCGACCCAGAAGACGCGGAAGAGGATGCCCGCCACGGCCGCGCCCCAGATGCCCCACAGCAGCCACTGCCCCTTGGCGCCGGGCAGGAGCAGCATGGTCAGCGGCGTGTAGGTGCCCGCGATGATCAGGAAGATGTTGGCGTGGTCCAGCCGCCGCAGGACGCCGTCCATACGAGGGCTCCAGTCGCCCCGGTGGTACAGCGCGCTCACGCCGAACAGCAGGCATGCCGTGAGGGCGAAGATGCCGCAGGCGATCCGTCCTCTGGTGGAGTCGGCGAGGGCGGTCAGCACCAGGCCCGCGACCAGGACGGCCGGGAACATGCCGAGATGCAGCCAGCCGCGCAGCTTGGGCTTCACCGGATGCGGCAGGGAGAGCGCCTTCGGACCGTGGCCGTCGGCCGCCGAGTCCGTGGGCGCGTCGGGGACGAACGCAGTCATGGGCGAATGGTAGCTACGGAACCGTAAGTGACGTATCAGGGCTGCGGATTGCAAGGCGAAGAGTGGCCATCCTCTCACCGTGACCCGGCGATGGTTACGCAAACGAACCGTCTGATGAACGCAACGTGCACGTAAAGCGGCGCGAGAAACCGTGGCGAGCCTCACGTTGCTCACCTGTGCGCTCCTCTGGACAGATGGGCGCGTACGTCGGATGATCAAATGAGTGCGGTCGGCACCGGATGAGCGCCAAGTTCAACCCTGAAGCATCCGGGTCGCAGCCCCCACGGGGCCTCCACATCACAAAAAATCCCTCATTTAGGAGCAATCGTGGCGCGCGACATCGCGGCTCCCACCGTCCCCACCACCCATCAGGGACTGATCTCGTGGGTCAACGAGATCGCCGAACTGACGCAACCGGACAACGTGGTCTGGTGTGACGGATCCGAGGCCGAGTACGAGCGCCTGTGCGGGGAGCTCGTCGAGAAGGGCACCTTCCGCAAACTCGACCCGATCAAGCGCCCCCACTCCTACTACGCCGCCTCCGACCCCACCGACGTCGCGCGCGTCGAGGACCGGACGTTCATCTGCTCCGAGAAGGAGGCGGACGCGGGCCCGACCAACCACTGGAAGGCCCCCGCCGAGATGCGGGAGATCTTCCAGGGCGCCGGCGGCCAGGGCGGTCTGTTCCGCGGCTCGATGCGCGGCCGGACCATGTACGTCGTGCCCTTCTGCATGGGCCCGCTCGGCTCGCCGCTGTCCGCGCTCGGTGTGGAGATCACCGACTCGGCGTACGTCGCCGTCTCCATGCGCACCATGACCCGCATGGGTCAGGCCGTCCTCGACGAGCTCGGCTCCGACGGCTTCTTCGTCAAGGCCGTCCACACCCTGGGCGCCCCGCTGGAGCCCGGCCAGGCGGACGTGCCGTGGCCCTGCAACCAGACCAAGTACATCTCGCACTTCCCCGAGGACCGCGAGATCTGGTCCTACGGCTCGGGCTACGGCGGCAACGCCCTGCTCGGCAAGAAGTGCTACGCCCTGCGCATCGCCTCCGTCATGGCCCGTGACGAGGGCTGGCTCGCCGAGCACATGCTCGTGCTGAAGCTGACCCCGCCGCGCGGCGAGGCCAAGTACGTCGCGGCGGCCTTCCCGAGCGCCTGCGGCAAGACCAACCTCGCCATGCTGGAGCCGACCGTCCCCGGCTGGACGGTCGAGACCATCGGCGACGACATCGCCTGGATGCGCTTCGGCGAGGACGGCCGCCTCTACGCCATCAACCCCGAGGCCGGCTTCTTCGGTGTCGCGCCCGGCACCGGCGAGCACACCAACGCCAACGCGATGAAGACGCTCTGGGGCAACTCCGTCTTCACCAACGTCGCCCTCACGGACGACAACGACATCTGGTGGGAGGGCATGACGGAGGAGACTCCGGCCCACCTCACCGACTGGAAGGGCAACGACTGGACCCCTGAGTCCGGCGTCCCGGCCGCGCACCCCAACGCCCGCTTCACCGTCCCGGCCTCGCAGTGCCCGATCATCGCGCCCGAGTGGGAGGACCCCAAGGGCGTGCCGATCTCGGCGATCCTCTTCGGCGGCCGCCGCGCCACCGCCGTACCGCTGGTGACGGAGTCGTTCGACTGGAACCACGGCGTCTTCCTCGGCGCCAACGTGGCCTCCGAGAAGACCGCCGCCGCCGAGGGCAAGGTCGGCGAGCTGCGCCGCGACCCGTTCGCGATGCTGCCGTTCTGCGGCTACAACATGGGCGACTACATGGCCCACTGGATCGACGTGGCCAAGGACAAGGACCAGTCCAAGCTGCCGAAGATCTACTACGTCAACTGGTTCCGCAAGGACGACGAGGGCAGGTTCGTCTGGCCCGGCTTCGGTGAGAACAGCCGCGTCCTGAAGTGGATCGTGGAGCGCCTGGACGGCACCGCCGAGGGTGTCGAGACGCCGATCGGCGTTCTGCCGGCCAAGGGCGCCCTCGACACCGACGGCCTGGAACTGGCCGACTCCGACCTGGAGTTCCTGCTCACGGTCGACAAGGAGGTCTGGCGCGAGGAGGCCGCCCTGGTCCCCGAGCACCTCAACACCTTCGGCGACCACACGCCGAAGGAGCTGTGGGACCAGTACCGCGCGCTGGTGGAGCGCCTGGGCTGAGCCCCCACCCCGAACTCCGCGGCCGGCTGGAACCGACAGTGCCCTGACCAGCAACATCGTCACGGCCGGCCGCGGAACGCACTGGCGGGACCCGCACAACGGCGTGTGGGGTTCGGGGCCGGTCACCGCGTCCTCCGTCCGCCTCGACGGAAACCCGGCGGCGACCGGCCCTCTCCCGCCTGCTTCGGCGCGGCCCCCAGGTGGGCTCACGAACGTGCCGATGAATGACCGAGCGCCCCGGCCGACCGCCTACGTCGACCGGGGCGTTCGGGCGTGCTCGGGGCGTGGGTGAACCACGTGGGGGCCGAGCGGGGCGAGCGGGCGTTCGCGGGACGCTGTGACGCCCCGGCCGTCGGCAACGGTCGGCGGAGTCACCTGACGACTTGTGGCGCCCGGTCCGCGCGTCGCTGCGGGTGCGCGCGGACCGGGGCCGTGGAGGGGAGCCCGAGAGGCTCAGTGGGACGCGAGTTCGCGCGGCTCCAGCGCCGCGGTGTGGGCGTCCATCCGCTCGGCGGCCAGGATCGCGACCGCCGTGTCGGCCCGGGAGGCGGCGACGACCAGCGTCCGGCCCGCCAGGGCGAGTGCCCGCCGGTGCAGGGCCGCGGCGCCGGTCGCGCGACGGCCGCTCATCGGCGCGCGCGCCGGGGTGCGTCCCCCGCGCAGCCGGCTCACCTGCTCCGCGAGCCGCTCCGCGGCCGCGTCCAGGTCGGCCGAGGCCTGCGTCGCGCGCAGCTCGTCCGTGACGGCGAGCAGGGCGGCGAGATGGCCCGCGAGCTGGATGTCCAGCTCTTCCTCGCGGGAACGGTGGGGAAAGTCCGGGTTGGGGCCGTCCACCGTGCTGTGGACCGACTTGGTGCGGATCGGTTCGTACATGGGAAGGCCTCCTGAGCTTTTACAGGAAACCATCCTAGCTTAGATTTCGTCTAAAGTTGAGCCGTTCACAAAACAGGACTGCCCGCGCACATAGGGTGAGCGGGCAGTCCTGTTTCGGCTCGGCGGGATCAGGGCTGGCTGTAGCCGTCCAGGAAGTGACCGATCCGCCCCACCGCGTCGGTCAGGTCCCCGACCGTCGGCAGGGTCACCACCCGGAAGTGGTCCGGCTCCGGCCAGTTGAAGCCGGTGCCCTGGACGACCATGATCTTCTCGCGCCGGAGCAGGTCCAGCACCATGCGGCGGTCGTCCTTGATCTTGAAGACCTTGGGATCCAGGCGCGGGAAGAGATACAGCGCGCCCTTGGGCTTCACGCAGCTCACGCCGGGGATCTGGGTCAAAAGCTCGTACGCCGTGTCCCGCTGCTCGCGCAGCCGCCCGCCCGGCAGCACCAGGTCGTTGATCGTCTGGCGCCCGCTGAGTGCCGCGACGACTCCGTGCTGCCCCGGCATGTTCGCGCACAGGCGCATGTTCGCCAGGATCGTCAGGCCCTCGATGTAGGAGTCGGCGTGCGCGCGCGGCCCGGAGATCGACATCCAGCCGACCCGGTAGCCGGCGACCCGGTACGCCTTCGACATGCCGTTGAAGGTGAGGGTCAGCAGGTCGGGGGCGACGGAGGCGGTCGGGGTGTGCACGGCGTCGTCGTAGAGGATCTTGTCGTAGATCTCGTCGGAGCAGACGAGGAGGTTGTGGCGGCGGGCGATGTCGGTCAGCCCCTTGATCATCGCCTCGTCGTAGACGGCCCCGGTCGGGTTGTTGGGGTTGATGATCACGAGCGCCTTGGTGCGGTCGGTGACCTTGCGCTCGATGTCGGCGAGGTCCGGCATCCAGTCGGCCTGCTCGTCGCAGCGGTAGTGCACGGCGGTGCCGCCGGACAGGGAGACGGCGGCGGTCCACAGCGGGTAGTCGGGCGCGGGTACGAGGACCTCGTCGCCGTCGTCCAGCAGGCCCTGCATCGCCATCACGATCAGCTCGGAGACGCCGTTGCCGATGAAGACGTGCTCGACGTCCGTCTCGATGCCGAGGGTCTGGTTGTGCATCACGACGGCCCGGCGCGCGGCCAGCAGGCCCTTGGCGTCGCCGTAGCCGTGCGCCGACGACACGTTCCGGAGGACGTCTTCCAGGATCTCCGGCGGGCACTCGAAACCGAACGCGGCCGGGTTGCCGGTGTTCAGCTTGAGGATGCGGTGCCCTGCTGCTTCCAGGCGCATCGCCTCCTCGAGAACCGGGCCCCGGATCTCGTAACAGACATTGGCGAGCTTGGTCGACTGGATCACCTGCATGTCTGGGAGCTTACGGCCCGGTAACGCCTCCCGGGTCGTGTTTTCCGCCACGTGAGACGCGGGGATTTGGGGCGATATCGCCGCACGCTGTCCCACCAGCCCCTTCGGTCCCTAGAATTCCCCGCCATGTCCGAGCCATTCGATTACGCCGACGGAGCGACGGGCGGTGAGCCGCAGGGCCCGCCGAACGTCTACCTGCCGCAGGGGGTCACCCCTCCGGCGTACGACGCCTACGCGGACCCGGCGGCGGCGCACGGATGGCAGGACGTGTACGACCCGGCGGGGCCGGAGGGCCCGGCGGTCACCGGTGGCGCCCCGTATCCGGGCACGGACGCGGCCGGTGGGGACGGCATGGGCGCCCCCCCGCACTCACCCGCACTCCGGCGGCGGTGCGGACGCCGCTCACGGCGGGCCCGGATTCCCCGGCGCCGCCGGAGGCGCCGCGTACTCCGGTGACGCCTCCGCCTACCCGCACCCCGGGGGCGCGGGCGGCCCCGCGTACCCCGGCGCCGGTGCGGACGCTTCCCGCGGTGGCCCCGGATACTCCGGCGACCCCTCGTACCCCGGGTACTCCGGCGACCCCTCGTACCCCGGGTACTCCGGCGACTCTGCGCACCCCGCTATGACCGGAGGCCCCGCATGCCCCGGTGCCGGCGCGGGCGATGCCGGTGGTGCCCCGGCGTACCCCGTTGACGCCCCCGCCCACCCACACCCCGGGGGCGCGGACGGCATCGGTGAGACGCGCGAGCTGCCGGTGGTGCCGGCGCCGGGTGGCCGGTCCGGGGTCGGGCGCCGGGGCCGGCGCAAGCCGCCCGCCCGGCGGTCGCGCCGGGTGGCGGTCGCCGCCGGGGCCGTGGGTGCCGTGTCGGCGGCCGTGCTCATCGCCGGGGTCTCCTTCTCGGGCGGGTCCTCCGGTGCGACGCGCGGCGGCGAGAGCGGCCGCACCGATCCGGCGGCGGGGGAGTCCTCGGCGGCGCCACCCGCGGCGACCGGGGACCTCTGACGGCCCGTCCGGCGCCGCGTCCCCGAGTCCGTCCCTCACGGTGGGCCGGGCGCCGTCCGCGTCCGCCACGGACGGCGGGCGGCCCCCGGCGGGCGTCTCCGCGGGTACCTCCACTGCCGCGGTGGCCTCCGCTCCCAGTCCGACCGTCACGAACTCGGCCCCCGGCAGGTCCGGCGAAAAACCCGGACATGGTCCGGGCGGCACCCGGGGACCCAAGTGACCTGCTCGTAAGTCCGGTTGAGTAGGGTCAGATCAGGAAGCCTGGATTCCGGTTGTGGAACAGGTTCTTGTGCCACCCCCCTTTTCGCGATCACAATGCACATGACAATCGTGCAGGCGGCCGGAGGATTTCCGGCCGCCTCCGTCGCAAGAGGGGACCCCCCATGAGAAAACCTCTCGCCGCCGCGTTCTGCGCCCTGGCGATAGCCGGGGCCGGCGCGGCCCCCGCGACCGCTGCCGAGGCCGCCCCCACGGGCGTCGGCAAGGCCGCGGACACGGGCTCGGCCACGTCCGCCGTCTCCGGCGTGGTCTCGTCCGTGGAGCAGACGCTGTCCGGCCTGCGCGGCCCCCAGGCGAAGGCCGTGAACTTCGCCGGCACCGTCGCGCTCAGCAACTGCTCCGGCTCGGTCGTCCGCATGCCGGACTCCGAGGCCGACGACCCGGCGCTCGTGATGACCAACGGCCACTGTCTGGAGTCCGGGTTCCCCGGCCCCGGCCAGGTCCTCGTCGACAAGGCCTCCAGCCGCACCTTCACCCTGCTCAACGCCTCCGGCTCGCGCGTGGCCACCCTGCGCGCCGCCAAGCTCGCCTACGGCACGATGACCGACACGGACGTCGCGCTGTACCAGCTCACCACCACGTACGCGCAGATCAAGAGCTCGTACAACATCAACGCGCTGACGCTGAACGACAGTCACCCCGTCGCCGGCAGCGCCATCGGTATCCCCTCCGGCTACTGGAAGCGCATCTACAGCTGCAACATCGACGGGTTCGTGCCCACCCTGAAGGAGGGCGACTGGACCTGGAAGGACTCGGTCCGCTACACCTCCGCCTGCAACACCATCGGCGGCACGTCCGGCTCGCCCGTCGTCGACCAGGCCACCAACAAGGTCGTCGCCATCAACAACACCGGCAACGAGGACGGTGAGCGCTGCACGGTGAACAACCCGTGCGAGGTCGACGCGAACGGCAACGTGACCGTCCGCAAGGGCATCAACTACGCCCAGGAGACCTACGGGATCCCGGCCTGCTTCGGGATCGACAACAAGCTCGACCTGAGCGCGAGCGGCTGCACCCTGCCCAAGCCGTAAGGCAGGGTGCCGGCCGGGCGGTCACGCGGGAGCAGTCCTGCGGACCGCCCGGCCCGCCAGCACGTCCGTGCGCCGGCCGTCGTCGATCACGAACCGGCCGTCGACCAGGACGTGGGGGATGCCCACCGGGAGCGTGCGCGGCTGCTCGAACGTGGAGCCCGCCGCGACCGTCGCCGGGTCGAAGAGCACCAGGTCGGCCTTGTAGCCCTCGCGGACCAGACCCCGGTCGGGCAGCCGGAGCCGCGCGGCCGGGCGCGACGTGAGGTGCGCGACGCACTCCTCCAGCGACAGCACCCCCAAGTCCCTGACGTAGTGCCCCAGGTAGTGCGGAAACGTGCCGTAGGCGCGTGGGTGGGGCTTCGCGCCCTGGAGGATGCCGTCCGAGCCGCCGGTGTGCACCCGGTGACGCATGATCGCCCGGACGTTCTCCTCGTGGCCGACGTGCTGGAGGATCGTCGGGGCCAGCCGGTCGGCCAGCAGCAGTCCGCGCGCCGTCGCCCAGGGCGTCTCGCCGCGCCGGTCCGCCGATTCCTGGACCGTCCGGCCGACGAACTCGGCAAGGGCCGGGTCGTTCACGCCCGAGATCTCGATGGTGTCCCACTCGACGGGGACGCCGTGGCAGCCGTCCGAGCCGGTGACCTCCAGGTGGTGGCGGATGCGCTCCGCCGTCTCCTCGTCCGCCAGCCGCTTCAGGGCCTGCTCGGGGCCGCCCTCGTTGGCCCAGCTCGGCAGTACGGCCGCCAGCGTCGTACAGCCCGGGGTGTACGGGTAGGTGTCGAGGCTGATGTCGGACCCGGCCGCGAGTGCCTCGTCCAGCAGGGTCAGCAGCTCGGGCGCCCGGCCCTTGTTCACGCCGAAGTTCATGGTGGCGTGGGCGAGATGCAGGGAGCAGCCGGCCTCCCGGGTCAGCGCGACCATCTCCTCGTAGGCCCGGAGCGCCCCGGCGCCGTAGGAGCGGTGGTGCGGGCAGTAGTAGCCGCCGTAGGACGCCACCACCCGGCACAGTTCGGTCAGTTCGGAGTCGGGCGCGTACATGCCCGGTGTGTAGGTCAGCCCGGAGGACATGCCGACGGCGCCCTGCTCCATGCCCTCCGCGACCAGCCGGCGCATCCGGTCCAGCTCGTCCGGGGTCGCCTCACGGTCCTCCCAGCCGACGGCGAGCGCCCGGACCGTGCCCTGCGGGATCAGGTAGGCCGCGTTCACGGCGATCCCGCGGTCCAGCCGGTCCAGGTACTCGCCGACCGTGCGCCAGTCGAAGTCGATGTCGTCCCCCGGGCCGTTCCACCCGGCGATCGTCCGCCGCACCTCGGCGAGGGTGCGGTCGTCGACCGGCGCGTACGACAGCCCGTCCTGGCCGATGACCTCCAGGGTCACGCCCTGGGCGGCCTTGGCGCCGTGGTCGGGGTCGCGCAGCAGCGCCAGGTCGCTGTGGGCGTGCATGTCCACGAAGCCGGGGGAGAGGACCAGGCCCTCGGCGTCCAGCTCCCGGCGTGCCTTCGGCCGCTGACAGCCGGCCGCCGCGGCCTCCTTGACGATGGAGACGATCCGGCCGCCGTCGACCACGACATCGGCCCGGTAGGAGTCCGAGCCGGAGCCGTCGACGACGTCGGCGTCCCGGATGACGAGCTCTTCCACCGCTGCCCGCCTCCTAGAAGAACGTGCGGACGTAGTCGACGACCGTGCCGTCCGCCTCCGCGACGGGGATCAGCTGCCACTTGTCGAACGAGGTGCACGGGTGGGACAGCCCGAGCCCGACCCAGTCGCCGACCTCCAGGTCCGCCTCCGGCGTGGTGGCGAGCCAGGCGTGCTGGTCGGACAGGCCGGTCACGGACACGCCGGTCGCCGGGCGCTCGGCACCGTCCCGGCGGATCACCTGGGCGAAGGGCAGGTCGAGGTCGTACGCCGCGTCCCGCTTGCCGGCGTTGACGAAGGCCTGCTCGGCGGTGGGGCGCGAGACCACCTGAGTCCACAGGCGGAACGCCGGCTCCAGGGCGCCCTCCTCGGGGACCCGGTTGAACGGGGTCAGCTTGCGGTAGTGGCCGTCGTCGTGCGAGACGTAGGCGCCCGAGCGCAGCAACTTGAGGACGGGACGGGACAGTTCGGGGATCTCCGCGAATACCTCGGCGACCGCGTCGAACCAGGCGCTGCCGCCCGCGCTGACCACGATCTCGTCCAGGCCCGCGAAACGGCCCGCCCTGTCGAAGCCGGCGGCGAGCGCCACCAGCCGCCGCAGCCACGCCGTCACCCGCTCGGTGTCGGCCTTCGGCACCTCGCCCTCGTAGCCCGCGACGCCGACCAGCCGCAGCGTCCGCGTGCCCGCCACCGCGTCCGCGACCGCCGCGCACTCGGTCTCCGTGCGGACACCGGTCCGGGCGCCCTCACCGGCGGCGAGCTCCACGACGACGTCCACGGGGCGCGTGGCGCCGGCGTCCCGCAGCGCGACGTCCATCAGCTCGACGCCGCGCACCGAGTCGACGTAGCAGATCAGCTCGAAGTCCGGGTCGGCGTCGAGCTCGGCCGCGATCCAGCGCAGGGCCGCCGCGTCGACCAGTTCGTTCGCCAGGAACACGCGCCGGGTCCCGAACGCCCGTGCCACCCGCACCTGGTGGGGCACGGCCAGCGTGATGCCCCACGCCCCGTGCTCGATCTGCCGCTGGAACAGCTGCGGCGCCATGGAGGTCTTGCCGTGCGGCGCGAAGGCCAGGCCGTGCCGGGCCGCGTAGGTCTCCATGAGCCGCAGGTTGTGCTCCAGGCGCTCGGCGGACAGTGCGAGCACGGGCGTGGCGAAGCCGCCGGTGAAGAGGTTGCGGCGCTGGCCGGCCAGCTCGGCGACGGTCAGCCCGTCGGCGTCCGGCGGGAGGCCCTTGAAGCGGTGGTCGACGCGCTCGGCGGCGAGCCGGGCGAGGGACTGGGCGCTGTCGGCCGTCATGAAGCCTCCCTGATCTGCTGCGTTGCAGTATCTGCAACCTTCATTGCGTATGTCGCTGAACGCTGTCTAACATCTCGGCCACCCCCGGTCAATGAAACCGCCACCCACCGACCTCGCAGAGGAGCTACGAGCATCGTGACCCCCACCGGACCCTGCAACGCCCCCGACGTCGTGGACGTCGTCGCGCTCGGCGAGTCCATGGTCACGTTCCTGCCGTCCAGGCCGGGACGGCTCGCCGACGTGCCGTCCTTCGCGCGGGGGATCGGCGGGGCGGAATCAAACGTGGCGTGTGTGCTGGCGGCGGCGGGGCACTCCGCGCGGTGGGTCAGCGCGGTCGGCGCCGACGGCTTCGGCGACCACCTCGTCGAGGAGATCGCGTCCTACGGCGTTGACGTCGCGTCCGTTCGGCGCGATCCGGCGCGCCCGACCGGCATCTACTTCCGCACGGCCGGGGACAGGGCCACCGACGCCCACGAGGTGGCCTACTACCGGGCCGGATCGGCCGCCTCGGCGATGTCCACCGGCACCGTGGACCTGGCGGCCGTGCGGTCCGCCCGGGTGCTGCACCTGTCGGGGATCACGGCGGCGCTCTCCGGCAACTGCCTCGACCTGCTGTGGGAGCTGACCGAACCGGGTCCGCAGCGGCCGCTCGTCTCCTTCGACATCAACTACCGGCCGGGACTGTGGCCGGACCCCGACGGACCGCGGGTCCTGCTGGACCTCGCCCGCCGCGCGGACCTGGTCTTCGCCGGTTCAGACGAGGCCTTCGACGCGTGGGGACTGCACGGCGCCGTCGCCGTGCGGGACGCGCTGCCCGAACCCGACCTCGTGGTCGTCAAGATGGGCCCAGGCGGCGCAGTGGCCCTCGACAAGGACCCCGGAGACGCCGAGGACGCGGACGGCACCGCCACCGTGGTCCGCGCCCCGCGCGTGGACGTCGTCGCCGCCGTCGGTGCCGGAGACGCCTTCGCCGCCGGGTTCCTCTCCGCCACCCTGCGCGGACTGCCCGTGCGGGACCGCCTGCGGCACGGGCATCTGATGGCCGCGGCAGCCCTCACCGCGCCCGGCGACCTCGCCACACCACCCGCACGGGAGCACGCCGACCGGCTCGCCGCCCTGGACGACGCGGCATGGGGGAGACTGCGACTCGGCCCGGGCTGGACCGAGGGGACACAGCGGGCCGCCGAGGAGGTACGCACGCCATGAGCCAGACCGTCGACCGCGCGCTCAGCATCCTGCCGCTGCTCGCCGAGGGCCCCGCCGACCTGGGACGGGTCGCCGACCGCCTCGGCGTGCACAAGTCCACGGCCCTGCGCCTGCTGCGCACCCTCCACGAGCACGGACTCGTCTACCGCCAGTCCGACCAGCGCTACCGCCTCGGCGCCCGGCTCTTCGCGCTCGCCCAGGAGGCGATGGAGAACCTCGACGTCCGTGAGATCGCCCATCCCCACCTGGTCCGCCTCAACGAGAGCTGCGGGCACACCGTGCACCTCGCCGTGTACGAGGAGCAGGAGGTCCTCTACATCGACAAGGTCGACAGCCGTTACCCCGTGCGGATGTACTCCCGCATCGGCAAGCCCGTCGCCATCACCGTCGCGGCGGTCGCGAAGCTGCTCCTCGCCGACCTGCCCGAGCACGAGCGGCGGGCGATCGCGGAGAAGCTCGACTACCCCACCTACACGTCCCGTTCGACGCCCGACGCGGCCGCGTTCCTGCGCGAGCTGGAGAAGGTGCGCGAACAGGGCTGGGCCACCGACTTCGGCGGCCACGAGGAGTCCATCAACTGCGTCGCGGCGCCCGTCCGCGGCGCCGACGGCCGGGTCGTCGCCGCGATGTCGGTCTCCGCGCCGAACGTCGTCGTCACCGCCGACGAACTCCTCACCCTCCTGCCGCTGGTGCGCCGCACGGCGGACGCCATCAGCGGCGAGTACTCCGGCAGGACACCAGTGAAGGGCACCGTATGACGGACAAGATCGCACTCACCCCGAAGACCCACACCACCCCGCCCGCGAAGTTCTCCCACGGTGTGAAGAAGGGCAACATCCTCCAGGTCGCCGGCCAGGTCGGCTTCCTGCCCGCCGAGGAGGGCAAGCCGCCCACGCCCGCCGGGCCGGGCCTGCGCGAGCAGACGCTCCAGACCCTGGCCAACGTCAAGGCCATCCTGGAGGAGGGCGGCTCCGGCTGGGACGACGTGATGATGATCCGCGTCTACCTCACGGACGTGGCCCACTTCGCGGAGATGAACGAGATCTACAACGCGTACTTCGAGGAGCAGGGGCTGACCCAGCCGCCCGCCGCGCGCACGACCGTCTACGTCGGTCTCCCCGCGGGCCTCCTCATCGAGATCGACGCGCTGGCCGTCCTCGGCTGACCCACCCCCACCCCGCCTTCTTCGAGGCGCGGCGCCTTCGGTGCGCCGCGCCGCGCTCCCCCCTACCCAGAATCCGTATGCATTTACGCAGAGGACCCCCGAATGTCCCCCTCGCTCGCCGCGTCAGCCCCTGCCGAGACCCCACCCCACACCGGAGGCCTGCTCCTCCTCGTCGACGGCACGGCCGGACTCCTGCTCACCGCCGCGCTCGGCATCGTGCTGCTGCTCTTCCTCATCATCAGGACGAGACTCCAGCCGTTCGTCGCCCTGCTCGCGGTCTCCATAGCCGTCGGCCTCGCCGCCGGACTCTCGGTCACCGAACTCTTCGGCACGGTCCAGAAGTCGGACGCCGTCTCCACCATCGAGTCCGGCATGGGCGGCATCCTCGGCCACGTCGCCATCATCATCGGCCTGGGCACCATGCTCGGCGCGATCCTCGAAGTCAGCGGCGGCGCCGAGGTGCTGGCACGCCGTCTGCTCGGCCTGTTCGGCGAGAAGCGCGCCCCGCTCGCCATGGGTCTCACGGGCCTGATCTTCGGCATCCCGGTCTTCTTCGACGTCGGCATCTTCGTCCTGGCCCCGATCGTCTACGCCGCCGCCAAGCGGTCGGGCAAATCGATCCTGCTGTACTGCCTGCCGCTGCTCGCGGGCCTGTCGGTCACCCACGCCTTCCTGCCCCCGCACCCCGGCCCGGTCGCCGCCGCCGGCCTCCTCCACGTCGACCTCGGCTGGGTCGTCCTCATGGGCATCGTCTGCGGTCTGCCTGCCGTGGCGGCCGCGTGGGCCTACGCGGCGTGGATCGGCCGCCGCGTCTTCGTCCCCGTGCCGCAGGACATGGTCGAGGCGGCCGAGGAAGCCAAGCAGGCCGTCGTCGACGAGCAGCGGGCCGCCGGGGTGGCGCCCAGCGAGCAGCCGGTCTCCCTCGGCACGGTCCTCGGCATCATCGGCACGCCCCTGGTCCTCATCCTCGCGGCGACCTTCTCCTCGATCGCCCTGGACCCCTCCACCCCGCGCTCGGTGATCGAGTTCTTCGGCCACCCGTTCGTGGCGCTGACGATCGCCCTGTTCCTCGCCTACTACCTGCTGGGCATCCGCCGCGGCTGGTCCCGCAAGTCCCTGGAGACCGTGTCCACCGCGTCCCTCAAGCCGGTCGGCAACATCCTGCTGGTGGTCGGCGCGGGCGGGGTCTTCGGCGCGGTCCTCAAGGCCAGCGGCGTCGCCCAGGCCCTCTCGGACACCTTCCACGACGTGGGCCTGCCGGTGCTCGTCCTCTCCTACCTGATCTCCTTGGTCCTGCGCGTGGCCCAGGGCTCGGCGACGGTGGCGATCGTGACGACGGCGGGCATCGTGGCCCCGCTCCTGTCCGAGGGGAACCACTCCCAGGCCTTCGTCGCCCTGGTCATCATGGCCATCTCGGCCGGATCGATCTTCGCCTCGCACGTCAACGACGGGGGGTTCTGGATGGTCGCGAAGTACTTCGGCATCAGCGAGCGGGACACCCTCAAGACCTGGACGGTGCTGGAGAGTGTGCTGTCGGTGGCGGGGTTCGCGGTGGCGGCGGTACTGAGCCTGTTCGTGTAGGCAACTGATAACGATGCCGGGGTCGGCTGTGTGCCGCACAGGATTCTCGACCATACTTCTCGGCTGTGGAGCAGCGCATAGGTTCGAGCAGCCAGCCCCTGGAAGGCGCCGGATTCGACCCGGCTTTCATCCCCGGGCTCACGTCACCCGCGTCCGAACGGACGAAGGAGGACGGGCCGGAGAAGGAGCCTGAGGTCGCAGCGGCCGAGGAGGCCGAGGAGGTCGAGGAGGCCGTCCCCGAGCGGGAAGACCGGGCGGAGGACACGGCGGAAAAGACGGCGGAGGAGACGGCGGAGGCGGCCCCCTCCGAGGAGGAGGACACCGCATCCGACGGCCCCGTCTTCGAGGCGTCCGACCGCCGCGCCCGGCTGGTCGTCGACCACAGAGGCGTACGCATGTCCCTGGACGACCAGGAGTGCGAGTTCCGCTGGGACGAGATCGGCGCGGTGGAGACGGAGACGGCCCGTTTCGGCAAGCGGTACACCGTCACCGTCCACACCCCTGACCGGCGCTGGTACCCGATCGAGATCGAGGCGCCGGCCAGGAGCCGTTTCACCGAGTGGGACGAGCAGCTCGACGCCGTCCTCGACGCCTACTTCGAGGAAGGCGAAGCCGAGGAGCGCGAGGAACCGCGCACCTAACTGCAGTACTGGGTTTCTTTACCGATCGACCGGTACATACAGTCGGAATTCTCCAGCAGTTGCAGCACCGCGTCGCGGTTACGGGAGGTCTCCCGCTCGATCACCTCGTCGGGCGGGTAGAACCCACCCCCACCGGACCGGGGGTACATCTCGAAGGTGTACGCGAAGATCTTGTGCGCGCCCCAGAGGTAGTCGTCGATCGACCCGTCGGTGATGTACAGGTCGCTGGACTGCTCCGCCGTGTAGCCGTTGCTCGCGGCCATCTTCCGCCCGACCGCCTTGAACGCCGCGTTGTCGTCCGCGGTCATCCCGGTCGTGGTGTCGGAGGAGGTGTAGCCGAACGGCCACAGCACCAGCTCGCTGTAGGTGTGGAAGTCGACGCCCGCCTTGATCTGCTGCCTGCCGCCGACGACCCGGCTGCGCACGAAGTCGGCGACGACCTTCACCTCGGGCGCCGACTCCGCGGCCGGCCCCCGGTAGGTCTCCGAGGACGTCGACCCCGATGAGCCGCCGCAGCAGCCCCAGCGGAAGTCCCAGTTGCGGTTCAGGTCCGTACCGACGTACGACGAACCGGAGTTGGGCTGCCGGTTCTTGCGCCAGGAGCGGTAGGAGCCGGTGGCGATGTCGTACTCGCCGCCGTCCGGGTTGATGTCCGGGACGATCCAGATCTCGCGGTTGTTCACCATGCCCGTGACGCGTGAGTCGGAGCCGTAGCCGGAGGTCAGCTCGCGCAGCAGGTAGAGCGCCATCTCGACGGTCAGGTGCTCGCGGGCGTGCTGGTGGTGCGTGAACAGCACCTCCGGCTCGGACTCGTCGGTGCCCACGTTGTCGCTGATCTTGACGGCGACGATGTTCCGGCCCTGGTAGGACTTGCCGATCACGCGCTGGCTCGCGATCGACGGGTTGGCCGCGACGATCGAGTTGATCTCGCTCGTCATCTCCGCGTGGTTGTGGTACTTCGAGTCGGCCGACGGGAAGTCGAAGAGGCGCACGTCGTCCGCGCCGGCGGACCGGTCGGGCGCGGCGCCGAGCGGGGTGACCTCGTACCCCAGGGCGCGCAGCTTCCTGATCTGGCCCGCGCGCCCGGAGACCACGACACCGTGTCCGTGGACCTCGTCCACGGTCACGCCGGTGCGCTGAAGTGCCGTGCGGTCCCGGGCCGTCGAGCGCAGGTGGATCTCGTACTGCCGGACGTCGTCCGCCGAGGCGGCCGGCCTGCGGGCGCTGTCGGCGTTGGCGTCACCGGTCGTCGCGGACAGGGGCGCGGCGAGGGCGAGGGCGAGGAGCCCGGCGAGTGCGGCGGTGCGTCTGCCGGTGCGGGCACCGGGGCCTCGTGTGCGAAGTCGCATGAAATCTCCTTGCGGGAGGTGGGGTTGTTCCGTGCGACGTACGTGTGCGGGTGGCGCATATCGTTCTGCTAATGGCATGAGCAGGTCAAGACTGAAAGCGGCCGCGCAGTGTACGCGCGTGGTGTCGCGGTCGAGGTGTCACAGCCGAAGTGCACCCGCAGGTGTGGCCCCGGCGTGCATATGTGTACGCGACTTCGACAGAGTGAGGGGTCGCGCACACGGAGCCGGAGCGTCCGGACCCCGGACCTACACCCTTTCAGAGGACTGGCTGATCATGGGCGGATCAGCGCCACGACGGGACCACCACCTGCCGGCCGAGACGACCAGCTTCGTCGACCGGCGTGGCGAACTGACCCAGGGCCGTGAGCTGCTCGCCCGCGCACGGCTGGTGACGCTGACCGGGCCGGGCGGCGTCGGCAAGACCCGGCTCGCCGCACGCATCGCGGCCCGGGTGCAGCGCGCCTTCCCGGACGGCGTGCGCTACGTGCACCTGTCCGGGCTGCACGACCCGGCCCTCGTCCCGCTCGCCGTCGCCGACGCGCTCGGGCTCCACGACCGCTCCGCCCAGCCGCCCCTGGACGCCCTCGTCGAACAGGTACGGGACCGGCGGCTGCTCCTCGTCGTCGACAACTGCGAGCACCTGGCGGACGCGTGCGCCCGGCTCGCCGCCGCCCTGCTGCACGGCTCCGAGGGCGTCCGGATCCTCGCCACCAGCCGGCACCGGCTCGGTCTCACCGAGGAGCACCTGCTGGAGGTACGGCCCCTGCCGGTGCCCGACCCGGACGGCGACCTGTCCGCCGCCGAGGGCTACCCCGCCCTCCGGCTCTTCACCGACCGGGCCGCCGCCGTCGTCCCCGGCTTCCGCCTCACCCCGGCCAACCGCGCCTCCGTCGCCCGGCTGTGCCACCGCCTGGACGGTCTGCCCCTGGCCATCGAACTCGCCGCCGTCCGGATGCGGGTCCTCGACGTCGACCAGCTCCTGGACCGCCTCGACGACCGCTACCGCTTCCTCACCACCGGCAGCCCCGCGGCCCTGCCCCGCCACCAGACCCTGCGCGCGGCGGTCGCCTGGAGCCACGACCTGTGCACCGTCACCGAGCAGACGGTGTGGGCCCGGCTGTCGGTCCTGCCGGCCGGCTTCGACCTGGAGACGGCGGAGGCGGTGTGCGCGGACGGCACCGCCCAGGAGAGCAGCCGGCCTCCGTCCGGGGCACGGCCTGCGGAGGGTGTCCGGGCTGTGGAAGGTGTCCGGTCCGCGGAGGCTGTCCGGGCTGTGGAAGGTGTCCGGTCCGCGGAGGGTGTCCGGGCTGTGGAAGGTGTCCGGTCCGCCGAGGGTGTCCGGTCCGCGGAGGGTGTCCGGGCTGCGGAAGGTGCCCCGGCTGCGTTAGGTCTCCGGTCTTCGGAAGGTGCCCGGTCCGCGGAAGATGCCCCGTGTCCGGTCGGCGCCCGGGGCGCAGGCGGGCCCGCGTGTCCGGATGGTGTTCGGGCCCCGGAGAGCCCCCGCCCTCTCGGGGGCGTCGTCCCGGCTCCCGAGGGCCGGGGGCAGCTCGTCGCGCTCCGGCACGCTGCCCCGCCCGCCCTGCCCGACCCGCTCACGGACGGCCCCGCTGCCCACGCCCGCCCCGAGGCAGTGCCCACCGGGACCTCGGCCCCGCCCTTGGGCCTGCGCACGGACGACGTCCTGGAGGCCGTCGCCCGCCCTGAGGCAGTGCCCACCGGGACCTCGGCCCCGCCCTTGGGCCTGCGCACGGACGACGTCCTGGAGGCCGTCGCCCGCCCTGAGGCAGTGCCCACCGGG
>NZ_JBHJPX010000001.1:6313-198503 GCF_042262425.1 Streptomyces sp. NPDC056373 | reverse complement strand
GGACCTCGGCCCCGCCCTTGGGCCTGCGCACGGACGACGTCCTGGAGGCCGTCGCCCGCCCCGAGGCAGTGCCCACCGGGACCTCGGCCCTGCCCTTGGGCCTGCGCACGGACGACGTCCTGGAGGCCGTCGCCCGCCCCGAGGCAGTGCCCACCGGGACCCCGGCCCCGCCTCTCGGCCTGCGCACGGACGACGTCCTGGAGGCCGTCGCCGGGCTCGTGGACAAGTCCGTGCTCTGCCGGGAGCCCGGGCCCGGCGCTGTGCGCTACCGGCTGCTCGACACCCTGCGGCAGTACGGTCTCGAGCAGTTGCGGCGGAGCGCCGGGCAGGAGGAGGCCGCCCGGCGGCGCCAGCGCGACTGGACGGCGCGGCGGGCCGAGGAGTGCGAACGCGGCTGGTTCGGACCGGGGCAGCCGGAGACGGCCGCCCGGCTGCTCGCCGACCGGGACAACCTCCGCGCCGCCCTCGACTTCAGCCTCTCCACCCCCGGCGAGGCCCTCGCCGGGCTGCGTCTGGCCGGCACACTCTGGTTCCACTGGCACGCCTGCGGCGCCTCCCGCGAAGGCCTGTACTGGCTCGACCGGGCCCTGGCCGCCGCCCCCGGACCGACCCGGGAACGGGCCCGCGGGCTGTGGGTCGCCGGGCTGCTGGCCGCCGCCACCCGGGACTTCCCCCGGGGCCGCCGCCACGCCACCGACGCCCTCGCCCTCGCCCTCGCCCTCGGCGACGACGCCGAGGCCGCGCACGCCGAGTACGTCATCGGCGTCATCCGGCTGTTCGGAGACGACCTGCCCGGAGCGCTGCGGCACTTCGAGACCACCGTCGCCCGCGGCCCCGTGCCCGGCCAGCACCTCAGCCTCGCCGGCCTCGACCAGGTCGAACTCGCCTGCGCGCTGGGCTACCTGGGCGAGGCCGAGCGGGCCGTCGAGGTCTGCGAGCGGGCCCTCGCGCTGTGCGAGCGGCACGGCGAACAGTGGGTCCGGTCCTACGTGCTGCGCATCCTCGCCCTCGCCCACACCGTGCGCGGCGACTGGCCCCGGGCCGAACGGCACGCCCGGGAGGCCCTGCGGCTCAAACTCGCCGTCCACGACGTCATCGGCATCGCCCTCACCCTCGATCTGCTCGCGTCGATCGCGACCGCCCGCGGCGACCACGAGCAGGCCGCCGTGCTGCTGGGCGGCGCCGACCGCGTCTGGGCCGACATCGACACCGGCCGATGGGGCTCCCACACCCTCAACTCCGTACGCCGGGACAGCGAGGAGCGGGCGGGCAGGGCCCTCGGACGCGAGGCGTTCGAGCGGGCCCACCGCCGGGGCGCAACCCTGGGTCTCGCGGAACTGGCCGGCCAGGAGCTCCAGGAGCCGGGCCGCCCGCACCCCTCGGAACCCGCCGCCGCGCCCCCGCACGACGACGGCACGGTCCGTCTGACCCGCCGGGAGACCGAGGTCGCCCAGCTCGTCGCCGAAGGGCTCGCCAACCAGCAGATCGCCGACCGCCTGGTGATCGCCCGCCGCACCGCCGAGGGCCATGTGGAACGCATCCTCGGAAAGCTCGGCTTCAGCAACCGCAGCCAGATCGCCGCCTGGGTGACGGCCCAGCGCTGCCCCGCCCCCACCCGCACCCACCCACCCGAGGGGATCACGTGACCACCGCAGAACTCAGCCCGTTCGACCACCGCATGGCCGTCTTCGACTCCGACGAAGGCTTCCTGGCCGCCGCCCTGCCCTTCCTCGGCGAGGGCCTCGACGCCTCCGGCGAACCGCCGCCGGTGGCCATCGCCGCCCCGCACCACCTGGACCTCCTGCGCGACGCCCTCGGCTCCGGGGCGAAGGACGTCACCTGCATCCCGCACACCGACTGGTACACCGGCTCCGCCGCCAACGCCGTCGCCCGGGCCGCCGCGTATCTCGCGGCGCACGCCGGCCCCGGCGGCCGGCTCCACCTCGTCATGGAGCCCGTCTGGAGCGGCCGCGCCGGCCGGTCGGCCCGCGAGACCACCGAGTGGATCCGCTACGAGGCCCTCGCCAACCTCCTCTTCGCCCCCATGGCCACGACCGCCCTGTGCGCCTACGACACCCGCACCGCCGGGCCCGCCGTCGTCGCCGCGGCCCGCCGCACCCACCCCGACACCGAGGTGTACGAGGACCCGCTGCGGCTCGTGGCCGAACTCGACGCCGTGCCGCTGCCGTTGCCGCCGGCCGGAGCGCTGCGCCGTGCGGAGCCGCACGGCGCGACGGTGCAGAGCTGGGCCGTGGGGCGGGGGCTGCCCGTCGCGGACGCCGAGCTGTTCGCCGCGGCCGTGGCGGAGAGCGCGGCGGCCCTCGCCCCCCTCGACGGTGACCTCCTGCTGTGGGGCGACGCCCCCGGCTGCGTCTGCGAACTGCGCTCGGCCCACCGCCTCGACGACGCGCTCGCCGGCTTCGTCCCGCCCGCCGCCGGCCCGGAACCGGGACCGGGACTGTGGTACGCCCGTCAGGTCTGCGCCTACGTGGACATCCGCGACGACGCCGACGGAGCGACGGTCCGTCTCCAGTACGCGTGACCCCCTCACCTGCACAAGCAGGTAGGGGATCGGGTAGTCCTCCCCGTGCGCGGGAGCGCCCGGGGGGATCACCCTGGACCCATGCTGCAACTCTCCGGGCGGCACCACCTCCCCGACCCCGACGCCCACTACGGCCCCTTCCCGCAACCACCGTTGGGAGCGGGGCATCTGAGCGTCGAGTACGCACCCCGGCCCTCCGCCGTCCGTGAGGCACGCGCGGAGGTCCGCAGGCAGTTGGAGTGCTGGGGGCTCGCCGAGCGCGGTGACGTCGCGCAGGTGGCCGAACTGCTCGTCGGTGAACTGGCCACCAACGCCCTGGTGCACGCCCGGAGCCCCTTCCGGCTCACCCTCTTCGCCGCACACGGCCTCCTGCGCTGCGAGGTCGCCGACACCGAACGCCGTGTGCCGCGGGTGCTGGACGCGGGCACGGGGGAGAGCGGCCGTGGAATGTTCCTGGTGGACGCGCTCGCCCGGCGCTGGGGCTGTCACCGGGACGGGTCGGGCAAGACCGTGTGGTTCGAGCTCGGCACGTGCGGATCGGACGGCTGCGGTCGGCGGCAGCCGTAGCGCTCCGCCGGGCCTGACCGGGCAGGGTGTCCTACGGGCATCGAGTGAAGATCCGGTCAGGCCCTCTTGTCCCGCGGGCGTCTTTGGGATTTCTTGACCTGCATGGCGGACACCACGGACAACACCACGGAGCACGAGGCCACCCACCCCCCACAGCCCCGGAAAGCGAGTTGGAAACACATCGGTCCGGGCATCGTCGTCGCGGCGACCGGGGTCGGTGCCGGTGACCTCGTCGCCACGCTGATCGCGGGCAGCAACTTCGGCTACACCCTCCTGTGGGCCGCGATCATCGGCTGTCTGGTGAAGATCTCCCTGGCCGAGGCGGCGGGCCGCTGGCACCTGTCCACGGGCCGCACCCTGTTCGACGGCTGGGCGAGCCTGGGCCGCTGGACCACCTGGTTCTTCGCGGTCTACGTCGTGGTCTGGGGCTTCGTGTACGGCGCGGCGGCCATGTCGTCGAGCGCGCTGCCGTTGCAGGCGCTGTTCCCGGACGTGATGGACCTCAAGTGGTGGGGCATCGCCTGTGGTCTGGTCGGCCTGGTCTTCGTCTGGTTCAACAAGTACGCGGTGTTCGAGAAGGTCATGACCGTCCTGGTGGGCGTCATGTTCGTGGTGACGGTGTACCTGGCGATCCGGGTCACGCCGAACATCGCCGACGCCTTCGCCGGGCTCCTGCCGGTGCTGCCGGACGAGAAGGACTCGATCCTCAACACCCTCGGCCTGATCGGCGGTGTGGGCGGCACGATCACCCTGGCGGCGTACGGCTACTGGGTCAACGCCAAGGGCTGGACCGACACCGGCTGGATGAAGGTCATGCGCCTGGACAACCGCGTCGCCTACGCCACCACCGGCATCTTCGTCATCGCCATGCTGTTCGTCGGCGCGGAGCTGCTGCACTCCGCGAACGTCGCCATCGCCAGTGGTGACAAGGGCCTGATCCAGCTGGGTGACATCCTGGAGAAGGAGTACGGCCCGGCCACGGCGAAGTTCTTCCTGATCGGCTTCTTCGCCACGTCGTTCACCTCGCTGATCGGCGTCTGGCACGGCGTGAGCCTGATGTTCGCCGACTTCGTGGCCCGCCTGTCGGGCACGGGCCGGGCGAAGGGCGAGGAGGTCGCCTCGGGGACACGCGAGCGCTCCTGGCCGTTCCGCGCCTACCTGCTCTGGCTGACCTTCCCGCCGATGATCCTGCTCTTCGAGGGCCAGCCCTTCCGCCTGATCATCATCTACGGCGTCCTCGGCGCGGCGTTCCTGCCCTTCCTCGCCGGCACGCTGATCTGGCTCCTCAACACCTCCCGCACGCCCCGGGAGTGGCGCAACGGCCCCCTCAGCAACGTCATGCTCGCCGTCGCCGGCCTGCTGTTCCTGATCCTGTGCGTGAAGCAGATCTGGGACCAGCCGTGGGGGGAGTTCTTCTAGGGCCGGGGGCAGGGAGAATGGCCGGGTGACCCAGCAGCCACCGCCCCCCGGTCCCGGCTTCGGCCCGCCCCCGCCGCACTACGCGCCGGGGCCGCCCCCGTACGCGGCCCCGCAGCAGCCGCCGTACGCCCAGGCGCCGCAGCAGCAGCCGTATGCCCAGGCGCCGCAGCAGCAGGCGTACGCCCAGGCCCCGCCGCAGCCGGCGGCGGACGGCCCGGACTTCCTGGCCGTCGACAAGCGCAACGCGGTCGTCGTCGACGCGTCGGGCGTGGCCTTCGAGTCGTCCGGTCTGTCGATCGAGTTCCGCTGGCCGGAGATCCGCAGCGTCCACTACCAGGCGAGCCCGAACGGCAAGGCGCTGATGGTCGCCGTGATCCACAGGGACGGCCGGTTCTTCGAGTGCGTGGTGGAGGCCAAGCCCCGGACGCGGCTCCAGGAGTGGTTCCCGCAGCTGGCCTGGGTGCTGGGCCACTACCGCCCGGCGGGGTGAGGCAGCCCCTCGACCCCGCCGGCGCTGTCAGCCGCGGCTACGGCAGCCCGTGCACGTGCTGTCCCACCGCGCTGGACCAGGCATTGCCCGCCGTGGCGTCCCAGTTGGTAGACCAGGTCATCGCACCGCGCAGGTCGGGGTACGTCCGCGGCGGCTTGAAGGTGCCGCAGCCGGTGGCCCTGGTCAGACAGTCCAGGGCGTTGTTCACCACGCTCGGCGAGACGTAGCCGCTGCCCGCCCCGCGCGTCGAGGCCGGCAGGCCCAGACCCACCTGGGACGGGGCGAGGCCGTTCTCCAGCTGGATGCAGGCCAGGGCCGTCAGGAAGTCGACCGAGCCCTGGCTGTAGACCTTGCCGTCGCAGCCGAGCATGGAACCGCTGTTGTAGTACTGCATGTTGACGACCGTGAGGATGTCCTTCACGTTCAGCGCGGTCCGGAAGTAGCCGTTGGACGTGGACTGCATGTCGATCGTCTGCGGTGCCATCGTCAGGACGAGCGAGGGTCCCGCCTTCGCCGACAGGGCGCGCAGCGCCTGCGTCATGTACGTCGCGTTCAGGCCGTTCTCCAGGTCGATGTCGACGCCGTCGAAGCCGTACGTCTGCATCACGGAGTACACGCTGTTCGCGAAGCCGGCCGCCGACGCGGCGTCGTTGACCGACACCGTGCCGCGCTCGCCGCCGACCGAGATGATCACCTTCTTGCCCGCCGCCTGCTTCGCCTTCACGTCCGCCTTGAACTGGTCGGGCGTGTAGCCGTTCAGGCCGGCCGAGTCCAGGGTGAAGGACACCGCCCCGGGCGTGCCGGTCGCGTCGGCGAAGGCCACCGCGATGATGTCGTAGGCGGCGGGGACGTCCGAGATGCGCTGGACCGTCGCTCCGTTGCCGAAGTTCTGCCAGTAGCCGGTCACCGCGTGCCGGGGCAGGGCGGGGCCCGGCCCGTTCGGCTTGTTCGTGGTGCCCGTCACCGCCGCCGACTTCGGCGACTCACCGGCCCCGTTCGTCGCCGTGACCTGGAAGGAGTACGACGTCGAGGCCGCGAGCCCGGTCACCGTCGCCGCGGTGCCGGAGACGGCCGTCACCTTCGTGCCGTCGCGGTAGACGGTGTAACCCGTCGCTCCCGGGACCGTGTTCCATGCCAGGGAGACCGAGGAGGACGTGCTGCCCGAGACGTTCAGGCCGCCCGGCGCGGACGGGATCGTGGGGCCCGGGTCCGTGCCCCCGCCGCCGTCGGGGCCGAACACCGACACGTCGTCCGCGTAGTAGGCC
Organism: Streptomyces sp. NPDC056373; assembly: GCF_042262425.1. Taxonomy (NCBI): domain Bacteria; kingdom Bacillati; phylum Actinomycetota; class Actinomycetes; order Kitasatosporales; family Streptomycetaceae; genus Streptomyces; species Streptomyces sp. NPDC056373. The sequence goes on along the minus strand of NZ_JBHJPX010000001.1, from coordinate 192,220 downwards.
GCCTGCCCGTACCAGCCGTGGGTGTACACCGTCACCGAGGTCGTCGAGGAGCCCGTGGTGAAGGTGGTGGACAGCTCCTTCCAGGAGGAGGAGTCGGGCGTCCAGGTGGACACGTCCGTCGTGCCGGTGCCCGTCACGCCGAGGTAGGCGTACCCGCCCCGGACCCAGGCGCCCAGCTTGTAGGTCGAGCCGGGCTTCACCCGGACGGTCTGGGAGCACCGGGCGTTGTCCTGGCCCGCGGGGGTCGCCCGCAGCGCGGCCGTGCCGGTGCGGACGGGGGAGGAGACCGTCGCACCGCTGCCCGCCGAGCAGGTCCAGTCGCTCAGGCCCGACTCGAAGCCGGCGTTCCTGATGTTGTCGACGTCGGCGGCGCTCGCCTGGCCGACGGTCGTGAGGGTGAGGGCCAGGGCAGCCGTGACGGCACCCGACCACAGCCGCAGGGATCGTCTGTGTGGGGACATGACAAGAAAATGGTCCAGACCAAAGCGGCTGTCAAGAGGTCCAGACCAACCTGTCGAGCAGCAGGCCCACCGTGCAGCCCGCCGGCAGCACCCCCGTGGACATCCAGAACCCCGCACCCGCGAGGTCCAGCACCCCAGGCCGCAGGGAGAGCAGCAGTACCTGAGCCGCCGCCGGGGCCGCGCACGCCGCCGCCAGGTGCCGCACCGGCATCTCCCGCCACGGCTCCGGATACACCCGCGCCGCCGCCCAGGTGGCCAGCACGACGCACACCAGGTTCGGCAGATGCACCAGCGCCAGCGCGGCCCCGAACGAACCGACGCCCTCCGGGCCGACCAGCGGGTCGTGGATCAGCGTCGTCTGGACGTACCCGGTGAGGACCAGTACGACGATGCCGACGGCCCGGCAGCGCACGAGCGCCATCGGTTGCCCCCGGTGATCTCGAAGAAGAGCAGGGTCGCGAACCCGGCCGTGGCCATGCCGCACCCGGCGACCAGGGCCAGTGCCTGGAGCACCGGGGACCAGCTGCCCCGGCCCGCGACCGTCGCCGTGCCCCCGGGATCGCGGGGGTCGTAAAACCAAGGCCCATCGTCACCACCAGGTCCGCTGGGCCCACCGCCCGGAACCGCCCGGGCTCGCCGGGACGACCGGCAAGATGCTCAACCTGCCCCGTTTTGACGCCTCTTGTGCAACGGCAGTTGCTCTCCAGCTACACAAACGCTGTTCTCCGGTCACAGAGGCGTGGATACAGTGCTGAGGTAGTCACGCAGTGAAGTCGACACGGTGCGCCGGAGTGACACCCGGCGTTCCGACCGGCATGGGGAAACGGGGAGCTGCGCGTGCCAACTGCCATTGCCGTGACCAGCGCCGACATGGCGCTGCCACCACAGGACGAACGCACCCTGCCCGCCGTCGTGCTGCGGGACGTCGACCGGCGCCCCCTGGAGCAGGCGCTGGCCGAGATGCAGGCCCTGGTCGAACACCACGGCCATGTGATCGTGGTCTGCTCACAGGCCGCGCCCACCGCGGTGCAGCGACGCCTGCACACCCTGCGCTCCCTCATGGAGAGCGACCGCATCGCCCTGTTCCGGCCGGACCTGCCACCGCTCGGACTCGCCGTCCTGGCCCGCCAGTTACGTCAGCTCGCCTCCTGCGACATCAGCCCCGGCGTGCTCGCCTCGGCCGGCCGGCTGCTCGTGCACTACATCCACGCCGGCGCGCTGCTGAACTCCGTCGCCCGCCTCGACCGCGTCCCCGTCGGCCTGAAGTCGCACGCCAAGTCCTGGGTGCCCGGCAGCCAGTTCGGCGTCCTCGCCCACCCGGAGCCGCACCTCGTGAGGATCACCCCCGAGGCCCAGCTGCCCGGACCGGAGTTCGGCACCTGGATGCTGGTCGCCAAGGGCCAGCTCCCCTCCGACTGGGTCACCGGCACCCTCGCCCCCTCCTGGAAGGTGCAGGGGCTGCGCGAGACCCCCCTCCCGGCCGAATCACCCGGCTGGTGGGGCACCGCCAAGCTCGTCGAGTTCTGCAGCTACCTGCCCGACCTGTCCGTCCTCTACCAGCTGGTCACCTCCGTACGGCGCAGCCGGTGCCACTGGTGCGGCATCGACGTCATCGGGGACCGCTGCGTGTTCTGCTCGGCCACGCCACCCGTCCACGACAGCCCGCCCCACCAGCAGCTCGAGAGCCGAACGGCCGTCGGCTGAGGCCTGACACCGCTCGTCAGCACTGTTCCGATCCCGCTCGACCGATATCCCAACGAGGTTGTACGGCTCATGAACTCCCGTCAGCGCCGCGGCGTGATTCTCCTGCTCCTGTCGGTCCTCTGCGCCCTCGGCGCCTTCGCCGGCGTGCTCTCCGTCATCAGCGACGTGGAGTCGAAGGTCGGCCCCGAGGTGACCGCCTACCGGCTCAAGTCCGAGGTGCCGCCCTACACCACCCTCAGCACGGGCCAGTTCGAGAAGATCAAGATGCCCGAACGGTGGCTGTCCGACAACGCGGTCACCGACCTGCGGGAGATACAGGGCAAGATCGCCGTCACCACGCTGCGGGCGGGCTCCCTGCTCCAGTCCGACATGATCGTCCGCCGGCCGGCCCTCCAGCCCGGCCAGCAGGAGGTCGCCATCATGATCGACGCGGCGACCGGCGTGGCCGGCAAGATCACGCCCGGTGCCTCGGTCAACGTCTACGCCACCTTCGAGGGCGCACGCGAGGGCGACCCCGACCAGTCGAAGATCATCGTCACCGCGGCCAAGGTCCTCGACGTCGGCGAACTCACCGCGCTCAGGCCCGACGAGAACAACCGAACCCAGCAGCCCACCGACGCCGTGCCGATCACCTTCGCACTGTCCGCCCTCGACGCCCAGCGCATCACCTACGCCGAGTCGTTCGCCAAGCGGGTCCGGCTCGCCCTGGTCGCGCCCGGCAGCGACACCACCGTCCCCGAGAAGGACCGGACGTACGAACTCGCGAAGGACAAGTGAGAGGCCGCCATGCCCACGAGGATCCTCCCGGCCGTCGGTGACACGGACGCGGTCCGGTCGATCACGACACTGCTCAGCCAGCTCCCGGACGCCGAGCCCGTCGCCCCCGTGGTCGACTCCACCCAGCTCATCGACACCCTGGCCCGGCTGGCCGCCGAGTCGGTCGACGAGCTGCCGGAGGTCGTGATCGTCCACGAGCGGATCGGCCCGGTCCCCGCGCTGGAACTGATCCGCGAAGTGGCCCTGCGCTTCCCGGCCGTCGGCGTCATCCTCGTCACCTCCGACGCGAGCCCCGGCCTCTTCCAGGCCGCCATGGACTACGGCGCCCGCGGCCTGGTCGCCCTGCCCCTCGGCTACGAGGAACTCGCCAGCCGCGTCCAGGCCGTCGCCCAGTGGTCCACCGGCGTACGGCGGCACCTGGGCGCCGGCGGCGACGTCTTCACCGGCGTCGGCGGCACCGTCGTCACCGTCAGCGGCGCGAAGGGCGGCGCCGGAGCCACCCTCACCGCGATCCAGCTCGCGCTCGCCGCACAGGCCTCCGGCCGCAGCACCGCCCTGGTCGACATGGACCTCCAGACCGGCGACATCGCCTCCTACCTGGACGTCCAGTTCCGCCGCTCCGTCGTCGACCTCGCCGCCATCACCGACATCTCCCCGCGCGTCCTCGCCGACGCGGTCTTCCGCCACGACACCGGCGTCGCCCTGCTGCTCGCCCCCGCCGAGGGGGAACGCGGCGAGGACGTCACCGACCGCGCCGCCCGGCAGATCGTCAGCGCCCTGCGCTCCCGCTACGAGGTCGTCGTCATCGACTGCGGCGCCCAGCTCGGCGGCGCCGGCGCGGCGGCCGTGGAGATGGCCGACCGGGCCCTGCTCGTCACCACGCCGGACGTGGTCGCCGTACGGGGCGCGAAACGGGCCGTGCGGATGTGGGACCGGCTGCAGATCCGCAAGGCCGAGGAGACGACCGTCGTCGTCAACCGGCACTCGCGCGGTACGGAGATCCAGCCGCCCCTGATCCAGAAGATCACCGGCACGGCTGTCGCGGCCACCGTGGTCCCCGCCAACTTCAAGGAACTGCAGAGCGTCGTGGACGCGGGCCGCATCCACGAACTGGAGAACAAGAGCTCCGTCAAGCAGGCCCTGTGGGGACTGGCGGGGGAGCTCGGGCTGGTCAAGGCCCCGGACGGTGCCCAGAAGGGGGGCCGGGGGACGGTGGGATTCCGGCGGAGGAAGGAGGGGTGAAGGTGCCTTTACGGGAGCGGGACAAGGGCCAGGTGACGATCGAGTTCCTCGGGATGACGCCGACGATCATCGTGACGCTGATCGCGCTGTGGCAGGCCGTCCTCATCGGCTACACCTATATCCTCGCGGGCAACGCCGCGGACGAGGCCGTACGGCAGGGGACGGCTGCGGAGCGGGGCGTGCGGCAGGCCGTGTGCGAGCAGGCGGGCAAGGACAAGCTGTCGGACGCGTGGCGTTCCGGGGCCGAGGTGACCTGCGGCGGCTCGGGCTATGTGACGGCCGACGTGGCCCTGGAGGTCCCGGTCCTCTTCCCCGGCACGCTGTCCTTCGGGTTCACGGTCGAAGGCCACGCCGGGGCGGTCGAGGAGGCGAAACCCTGATGACCGGTACCGGGGTCCGCAAAGGACGAGACCGCGGGCAGGTCGCCATCGAGTACATCGGCTTCCTGCCGATCCTGCTGATCGTCGCCCTGGGGGCCGTGCAGCTCGGCCTCATCGCCTACACGGCCCAACAGGCGGGCACGGCGGCCAGGACGGGGGCGCGCAGCGCGTCACTGGAGGGGCCGTACGAGGCGGACTGCCGGGCGGCGGTGAGTAGTTTGCTGACGGTCACCGGATGTCCGGCTTCCTACGGTGCGGACGAGGTCACGGTCACGGCCACCGTGCAGATCCCGTCCCTCGTGCCGGGCTGGGAGTTCGACCCGGCCGTCAAGACCGCCACGATGCCGCGCGACCACTGAGCGACGAGCAAGGAGCACCGCACTCATGAGCCTGCGAGCACGCATCAACACCCCCGAGGAGAACGGCAACCGGGGCGAGGACGGCCACATGGTCGCCTCCTACCGGGCCAAGCTCCTGGAGGAGATCGACCTCGCGGAGATGAGTTCGCTGGCCGCCGCCGAGCGCAGGGCCCGGCTGGAGCGGGTGCTGGGCCACATCATCAGCCGCGAGGGCCCGGTCCTGTCGACGGTGGAGCGCTCGCAGCTGATCCGCAGGGTGGTCGACGAGGCACTGGGCCTCGGCATCCTGGAACCGCTCCTGGAGGACGCGTCCATCACCGAGATCATGGTGAACGGCCCGGACGCGATCTTCGTGGAGCGCGGCGGCCGGGTCGAGCAACTGCCCCTGCGCTTTGCCTCCAACGACCAGCTCATGCAGACCATCGAGCGCATCGTCTCGACGGTCAACCGGCGCGTGGACGAGTCGAACCCGATGGTCGACGCCCGCCTGCCCTCCGGCGAACGCGTCAACGTCATCATCCCGCCGCTGTCCCTGACGGGCGCCACCCTCACCATCCGCCGCTTCCCGCGCTCCTTCACGCTCCATGAGCTGATCGGCCTCGGCTCGCTCGACGAGCCCATGCTGTACCTGCTGGCGGGGCTGGTGCAGGCGAAGTTCAACATCATCGTCTCGGGTGCGACCGGCACCGGCAAGACGACCCTGCTGAACGCCCTGTCGGGCCTCATCCCCGAGGGCGAACGCATCATCACCATCGAGGACTCCGCCGAACTCCAGCTCCAGCAGCCGCACGTGATCCGACTGGAGTCCCGCCCGCCCAACGTCGAGGGCAAGGGGCAGGTGACGATCCGCGACCTCGTCCGCAACTCCCTTCGTATGCGCCCCGACCGGATCGTGGTCGGTGAGGTCCGCGGCGGCGAGTCCCTGGACATGCTTCAGGCGATGTCCACCGGCCACGACGGCTCGCTGGCCACCGTCCACGCCAACAGCGCCGAGGACGCGCTGATGCGCCTGCAGACCCTTGCCTCCATGTCGGACGTGGAGATCCCCTTCGTGGCGCTGCACGACCAGATCAACAGCGCGGTCGACGTCATCGTCCAGCTGACCCGGTTCGCGGACGGCGCCCGCCGCATCACCGAGATCGCGCTGATGGACAGCCACGGCAGTGACCCGTACCGCCTGGTCACGGTCGCCCGTTTCAACGCGCAGCCCATGACCTCCGACGGCCGTATCCACGGGGCCTTCGAGTACCACCCCCTCCCACGCCGCACCGCCGACCGCCTCTACATGGCGAGCCAGCCCCTCCCGCAGGCGTTCGGCATCGCCCGGTCGGCGGACCAGCTAGCCACCCGAGAAGCCAGGTAGGACCGACCGATGGAACTGCGATCGCTCATCACGCTCACGACCGGCGTCACTCTGCTGACCTGCGCCCTCGTGGTCGTCGGCCTGCACTCCTACGCCATGGGCAAGGCACAGCGGCAGGCCCTGGTCGACCGCCTGTCCGCCACGGGCCAGATCCCGGCCGGCGGCCGGCGCCGCAACTTCCGCGGGATCGACCGCCGCCTGCGACGCACCAGGCTCGGCAGGAAACTGGAGCTCCGCCTCGCGGCGACAGGCCTGGACATCACCCCCGGCGAGTTCTTCGTCTACATGCTCGCCACGGTCGCGGGCCTGTGGCTGATCGGCCAGGCGGCCCTCGCACCGTTCTTCGGCCCGCTGGCCGGCCTGCTCGGCATCGGCGTGGCGATCCAGTTTCTCAACTGGCAACGCCAGAAACGCATCGAGAAGTTCATCAACCAGCTCCCCGAGATGGCCCGGATCCTCGCCAACGCCACCCAGGCGGGCCTCGCCCTCCGTACGGCGATCGGCATGGCCGCGGAGGAGATGGAGGCCCCCGCGGGCGAGGAACTCGGCAAGGTGTCCAACCAGTTGGCGGTCGGTGCCTCGATGGACGACGCACTGGGCGAACTGGCCGACCGCCTCCCGTCCCGTGAACTGGTCGTCCTCGTCACCACACTGGTCCTGTCCAACCGGGCCGGCGGACAGGTGGTCAGCGCGCTGCGCAACCTGACGGAGACGCTGGAGGAGCGCAAGGAGACCCGGCGCGAGGTCCGCACCCAGCTCTCCCAGGTCAACATGACGTCGTACGCCGTCCCGGTCCTGGGCGTCGGCTCCCTGTTCCTGATGAACGGGGTGAAGGACGGCGCCCTGGACCGCATGACCGGCTCCGCCTTCGGCCAGGCGGCGGTCATCATCGCCTTCTCGCTCTACGCCGTGGGATTCGTCCTCATCCGCCGCCTGTCCCGCATCGACGTCTGAGAGCACGGAGGCAACCATGATGGGACTGCTGCTCGCCCTCCTGATGGGCCTCAGTGTGTGGGGCGTCTTCGCCGGCCTCCGCATGTACCGCGCGGAGGCCAAACTGCCCGGCGACCTCGCCCTCGCCCTGGAGGTCGGCTCCACCCGCACCGGCGCGGTCGACTCCCTCATCGACCGCCTGGGCATGCGCTACGCACCCGCCGTGCTGCGCCTGATGGGCCCCAAGCAGGTGGCGAAATACCGCCGCAAGATCGACCTCGCGGGCAACCCCGGCGGCCTGACCATCGACCGCTACGCGGCACGCCGTGCGGTCTACGGCTTCCTGGGGACCGTCGGCTTCCTGGTCTTCCTCATGCGCGGCCAGCTGCTGGTCGCCCTGCTCCTGCTGGCCTTCGGGGCGTTCTGGACGGAGGTCGGCATCTGGTCGGCGATCCGCATCCGCAAGGACGTCATCGAACGGACCCTGCCGGACTTCCTGGACGTCCTCGCGGTCGTGGTGAGCGCGGGCCTCGGCTTCCGTCAGGCGCTGGACCGGGTCGCCTCCCGCTACGAGGGCCCCTGGGCCGACGAACTGCGCATCACCCTGCGTCAGATGGACCTCGGCATGAGCCGCCGCCAGGCGTTCGCGGAACTGCGCCGCCGCAACGACTCCGAGCAGGTGGCCATGTTCGTGACGGCGCTGCAGCAGGGGGAGGAACTGGGCGCGCCGATCGTCGACACGCTGGTGTCCCTCGCCAAGGACATGCGGCGTACGGACGCGCAGAACGCCCGCCGCAAGGCGGCCCGGGCCGTCCCCAAGGCCACGATGATGATCACGACCTTCATGGTCCCGGCCACCATGCTCCTGCTCGGCGCCGGCCTGATCCTCGGCTCGGGCACGGACTTCGGCTCGGTGACGGGGAAGTAGGGGAGGGGCGACGGCATGTCGATGACAGGGGAGCGGACGGGGCTGCTGGGCCGTCGCCGCCGCCGGGGCGATCGGACACCGGAGATCACGACGCCCCCGGCGGGAACCGTGCTGCCGGCGCACGTCCGCACGGGTGCCGCGGACGTACCGGTGACATCGGTGACGCCCGCCCTGCCACCGGGGTGGGAGGCGGCGGTGGGCGGTGAGCCGACGCTGCGGATCAAGGGGGGCGGGCGGCGGAAGGCCGGGATACCGGGAGGGGCCGCGGCGGATGCCCCTGCGCCGGCTCCGGTGCCGACGCCTGCGGGCGGCGCACCGGAGGCAAACGCGAACGGTGAGGCGGAACCCCCGGTGCCCGGCCGATCGGCCGCCGCGTTCCCGCAGGGGCCACCCGCGCCCGGCGACGACGGCCGCCCGGCCGGTGCGGTTGGGAACCGGCTCCCGGCCGACGGCGAGGACACCACCCACCCCGCCGGTCCCGCGATCGACATCCAGGTCAACGCCCTGCAGGCCATGTGCCGCCAGGTCTTCGGCTTCCGCCTGGCCATGATCGCCCTGGCCACCCCCACCGCCCTCGTCAACGCGAACGACGGCCTGCCCACCCGCCTGGTCGGCGCGGCCGTGGTCGTCACCTTCATGACCTCCTACGTCCTCTTCCGGGACTGGGAACGCTTCGGCCCACTCCTGCTGCGCCACCCCTCCCTCCTCGCCGTGGACACCCTCTTCGGCGCCCTGCTCCTCATCGCCGCCGGACCCGACAGCACCCTCGCCTACGTCAGTGTCTGCACCCCGCTCCTGGCCGGCCTGGTCTACGGCTGGCGTGGCGCGGCGGTCTTCGCCTCGCTCCAGGCCCTGCTCCTGCTCCTCATCCACGCGGCGCAGGAGGACCCGGCCCCCGGCATCACCGAGTCTGCCCTCCTGCCCGGCCTCTGCGTCATCGCCGGCGCCATCGGCTCCAGCCTCCGCAACCTCATGCTCCGCTTCGGCGCGGCGACCCAGGCCCTCACCACCGTCCAGGCCCGTCTCGCCGTGACCGAAGCGGTCAGCGCCGAACGGGCCCGTCTGGCCCGCGAGATGCACGACTCGGTCGCGAAAACCCTGCACGGCGTCGCCCTGGCCGCCGACGGCCTGACCACCTCGGCGAACGCCGACCGCATGGACCCGGCCCTGGTGAGACAGCAGGCAGCCCTGGTCGCCCGTTCCGCCCGCCGGGCCGCCGCGGAGTCCAGGGAACTCCTGGCCGACCTGCGCCGTGAATCGGACCCGTCCCAGGCCACGGACGTCCTGGTCGAACTGGCCGCCCGTACACGCGACTTCAGCACCCGCTCCGGTCTCCCGGCGGTCTACCGCCCCACCGGCGCCCACGCCGTGCCGCCCGTCCCCCCGGCGGTGGCCCGCCAGCTCCTCACCATCGCCTCGGAAGCCATGGAGAACGCCCACCGGCACGCCCGCCCCACCCGCGTCGACGTCAGCGCGGGCGTCCACGGCGACCTGCTCCGCATCAGCGTCTACGACGACGGCCGCGGCCTCCCGCCCGGCACCACCCTCGAACAACTCCGCCGAGCGGGCCACTTCGGCCTGGTCGGCATGGTCGAACGAGCCGCCTCGGTCGGCGCCCGCATCCGCATAGGCCGCGGCGGCCACTCCCAGGGCACGGAGGTCCGCCTGGAACTCCCCCTGGCCGCCTTGACCACCCCGACCGCATGACCCCACGACCCGAGAGGAGGCCCCTGATGCCGGACCAGACGCCCCACCCCACCGGCGCCCCGCAGCCGCCACCGCACCACCCGTTCGCCGACCTCCCGCAACCGGTGCAGCCGGTGCGTCGCCTGCGGGTCGTCGTGGCGGACGACAACCCGGTCGTCCGGGCCGGCCTCACCGCCCTGCTCTCCGGCCGCGCGGACATCGAGGTCGTGGCGGAGGCCACCGACGGCCGCCAGGCCTACGACGCCGCCCAGCAGCATCGCCCCGACGTCGTCCTCCTGGACGTCCGCATGCCCGGCGTGGACGGCATCTCGGCCCTGCCCTACCTGGTACAGATCGCGCCGGTGGTGATGCTGACCTACAGCAGGGAGTCGGAAATCGTCCAGGAGGCCCTGCGGAGGGGTGCGGGCGGCTACCTGGTCCACGGCGAGTTCACGGCCGACCAGCTGGTCGAGGCGGTACGGGACATCAGGGAGGGCCGGGCCCACTTCACCCCCACGGCAGCGGGCGCCCTGCTGGCCCAACTCCGCCAGGACCAGAACCCGGCCCCGCCGCTGCCGGAAGGTCTGGGCCGCTCATCGAGTGCGACTGCATACGGAATTTCCACTTCCGCAAAATCGTATAGTCGACCTCAAGAACCCTTCCTGTCAGCGCAATTAACCCCACCCTCCGCCCCGCCCCCACTCGTTTCTCCAGAAAACCTTTCGCAAATGCAACCGCATGTGGGACAGTCTTCGTCTGAGTGGACGAGTGGCCGTCCGGCCGCTCCCGACAGGTCGCGGTTCCAACTGAGCACGAGGGAGGCGGAGATCATGGACCTCATCGCGTCCGGCATGAACAACCAGCAGATCGCCGCCACGTGCTTCATCAGCGAGAAGACCGTCAAGAACCACATCAACCGCATCTTCGCCAAGCTGCACAGCACCAGCCGCTCCGAGGCCGCAGCGAAGTGGATCGGCACAGCGCCGGACACGCGTCAGGGACTGGGGTGACCTCAGGTGACGCGTTGGGGGAACAATGGAGGCTTGGGCCCGGTCGATTGGGCCCGGAGTTGGGCCCAGGGGCCCTCTTGCGGACAGTGCGTTCCGCCGTACGTTCCTCGTGTCGAGAGCGACACAGCCGAACCTGGAGGGGAACACCATGAGCGACCTGATGCTGAAGACCGCCGTCGCGACCAAGGTCCGTGTGAACGGCTGGAAGAACACGACGGTCGAGGCGATGCAGCGCCGCTCCGCCGACAAGGGACAGACGGCGGTCGAGTACCTGGGCATCATCGCGGTGGTGGTGGCGATCGTGCTGGCTATTACGGGCACCAGCATTGGCAGCACAATCCTCGACAGGATCACGAACCTGATCAACCGGGTCGGGAATTGACACGACCTCGCAGCTACGGCGACGCAGGGCAGGCCTTCCCCATCTACATCACGGTGGTGGGGGGCCTGCTCTTCCTTGCGCTCGCCTACTTCGCGGTCGGCCAGGCCACCGTGAACCGGGGTGGCGCCCAGACGGCTGCCGACGCCGCGGCGCTTGCGGCGGCTCAGGACGCTCGGGAGCAGCTTGCAGGCAAGTGGGTCGAAGCCGTTCTCGACCCCGACAAGTGGCCGGACATCTTCAATGGCGACGTACAGCTGGTGGGTGACCCGTGCTTACGCGCGTCTCAGCTGGCCGGCCACAACGACGCTGACGTCCAGGGGTGTTCGAGCACTGGAGTGCCCATGGGCTACGACGTCATCGTGCAGACGCGAAAGCCCATGGGGGAATCGATAGTCCCCGTCACGGCGCAGAGGAGGTCGACGGCCAGTGCCAAGGCCGTCATCGAGTTCCGCTGCGAGTTCAATCCCCTTGCCGAAAACGCAGGAGACGATGAGCTCCCTCGCCTCACCTGCGGCGGTAAGAACTGGGATTTGAAACCGGACGATCTCACTGACCTTCCGGAACCCGAGGATCTTTTCGACGTCCACTTGGCCGACTCAGAAGCGAACGACGAGTGATGAAGGAAGCGGAGAGATGAGCATGGGGTTCACTGAGAGGGCCCGCACGAGGATGGTCGCGTTGACCGTCGCTGCCGGTCTTGCCATGGCCGCGGTCGGCTGCGGTGGTGGTGGCGACGACAAGAAGCCGGACACCTCGGCCTCCGCTTCCAAGGACCGCGGCTCCGCCCCGAGCGCTCAGGAGGGGAAGGCGGAGGCCCCACTGGCCGAACTCAAGGGCAAGGACGGCCTACTCCTTCAAATCACGTCGGCGCAGAGTGACACGGGTGGATTTCTTACCGTGAACGGCCAGTTCAAGAATGACGGATCCGGTTCACTGGTGATCCCGTCGGCACTTCGCGGTGATGAGACGGAGATTGTCAAGCACGGCACATCACTCGGCGGCGCGACCCTCGTGGACTCGAAGGGTAAGAAGCGCTATTACGTGCTGCGCGATACCGACGGGCGGCCACTGACGACTACGGGACTCACAACGATCGAGTCCGGACAGACCATCCCCGTCTTCATCCAGTTCCCTGCACCGCCCGCGGGCGCAACTGACGTCACACTCCAGGTCCCGACGTTCTCCAGCGGCACCATCAAGATCTCCGGGTGAGGCCGGCCATGAAGACCCGTACTCGATCGGCGACTCCACGCCTCGCCCTGGTCCTCACCGCCGCCGGCCTCATGGTCGCCACGAACCTCTACGGCGCCGTCTCGGCCCATGCCGACGAAACTCCCGGCGTGCCCCCAGGTTCCGAGGCCTCCGCCTCCGCTCCCGTCGAGGTCGACCCCAACGACCCGGACCTGAAGCTCCCCGAAGGCGCCACCCTCGCCGAACCCAAAGTCCTCGACATCAAACAGGTCGTAGAAGACCAAAGCGGCGACGAACGCCGCGAAGACACCAACGCCGACGTCAAATTCGCCCTCCAGGCCGAGGTCCTCTTCGGCAAGGACAGCGCGAAACTCAGCGGCGAGGCGAAAGCTCGAATTTCCGCGATCGCCGAGGAGATCAAGAAGCAGAACGCGACCAAGGTCCGTGTCTTCGGTTTCACGGACAACCTCGGCTCCTCCGCACACGGCGACGTCCTCTCCAAGAAGCGCGCGGACGCCGTACAGAACGTCCTCGACCAGGAACTCACCGCCTCCGACGTCACGTACGAGGTCCGCGGCTACGGCGAGCAGTACCCCATCGCCGACAACTCCTCGGAGACCGGCCGCAAGAAGAACCGCCGCGTCGAGGTCTCCTTTCCGCGCACAGAGAGCTGAGTCACCGCAAATGGGCCCAGGGTTGGGGCCACGGACCCATGTGCGAGTGATCGACGTTCCTTAGCCTCGGCTCGGTATCCGTCCTGAACGGCCGTTTATCGAGCTGAGCTGAGGTCGCGCATGTCCCCTGCCGGTGACCGGATACCCCCGTACGGAACGGGGGGCGCACAGAACAGCCCGTCCTGGGTCCGGCGTTCGCCGTTGCCGAGGGAACTGGGCTGGGCGCAGGTACTGCTGTGGGTGCAGTTCGCGCTGACGGCGGTCTACGTGGTCACCGTGCTGTCGGTGGTGACGTACTACTCCGGGGAGATCTTCGGGATCCTGGTGTACGACTCGCTGCCCAGCGTGGCCGGGGTCTACCTGGCCCGGCGCGAGTGGCGGGGCGGGGTATGGACGAGCCGCGCACTGATCGCCGTACAGGCGTGGATCGTGTGGCTGTCGTTCGGCACCCTGATGCACGGCGATCTGCGCGGCATCACGCAGGCGGCGTTGCCGGTGGCGGTCATCGTGCTGTTGCGCCGTGCCCGGTCGCGTGAGTGGTTCGAGAGCGCTCCTGAGGACAGGGAGGAGCGGCGGCCGTTCAGCCTGGAAAGAATGATCCGCTGGCGCCGGGACGAGGGCCAGACCGCGGTGGAGTACGCGGGGCTCATCGCGGTGGTGGCGGCGATCATCGTCGCGCTGTCGGTGGGCGGCCTCGGCGGGCGCATCGCCGACGGCATCCAGTCGGCCATCTGCTCGGTGACGGGCACGGCCTGCCCCGCTCCACAGGGCGACGGTACGGAGACGGGCGCGACGGGGGACAACGACGCCGCCCACCAGGGCGATGCGGACGCCGGCGCCGACGGCGGCAACGGCGCGGACCCGGACGGCGGCGCTCACGCGGACGGCGGTGCGGGCGCAGACGGCGGCACGGGCACGAACGGCGATGCGGGCACCCAGGGCGACTCCGGAACCCGGGGCGGCGCGGGCGGCCAGGAAGGCACGGAAGCCGACGGCGGCACCGAAGCCGGCGACGGTACGAGCACAGGCACGGGCGTCGGTGACACGGGCAGCAGCGGCATCCCCGCGTCGGCCCAGCTCATCACCTACGACGGCGCGGAGCCGAACGACACGATTCCCCTCGCTCCCGGCCCCTTCGAGGACAAGTCCCTCTGGGACGACGTGCATGACCAGGAACGTCACGACAGGACGTTCATGGACCATGTCCGGGGCTTCTTCGTGGCCCCGACCAAGAGCTTCCTGGCCGACACCATGGACGTCGTCACCGACCCGGTCGGCTCGGTCAAGGACACCTGGAACGGCCTGAAGGGCTACACCACCGACTGGTGGGGCGACAAGTCCGACGAGCTGGGCGAGAAGTGGGACAAGGGGGAGTACCTCTCCTCCGTATGGGGCTGGGTCAACTCGCCCGAGGACTTCGTGTCTGACCTGGCGATCGACACGTTCGTCGACAAGGAGAACTGGGAGAAGGGCAACTACGGCGCCTCCATCGGCAACACCGTCGTCAACGTCGTCGGCATCTTCAGCCCGAAGACCATCACGAAGTTCACCAAGTTCAAGAAGCTGGCCGAGGTCGGGGAAGCCCTCGACAAGGCGGCCGACGCGGCGGAGAAGGCGCGCAAGGCGGCCAAGGCGGGTGATGCCGAGGGCGCTCGGAAGGCGGCGAAGGACGCAGACGAGGCGGCGGACGCGGCCGAGAAGCGGGCCCGGGAGTCGGGCTGCACCATCGCTGCGCCGGCCCGCAAAATCCCCTACGGCGGAAACCCGCCAGGAATCACCACCGGCCTCACCGGCTCCTCCGGCACAGGCACCACGATCCTCGCCGCCGGCCCGTCCGACTCCCCGTACGTCATCCTCGCGGAGGGCGGCTGCGACGAGGACGCCAAGGAGCAGGCGAGGGAGGCCCGCGAGCAAGCGGACGAGGCGGACAAGGCCGCAGACGGGGCCGAGTTGGCGGATCGCCATGAGGCCGCCAGGAAGGCACTCGACGAGGGGGGCGTCCAGCACGCGCCGCGAAAGATCGACGAGTTCGTTCAGCGTGCAAAGGACAACCCGGATGCGGAAAAGAAGGAGATCGGCACGGAGGATGCGGCCCGGGCGCTGGACGAGATATCCAAGCTGGCCAGGACGACGAGCATCTCCAAGGAGGCACGTTCGTCGCTGACCAGCAAGGTCACGAACGCCAAGAACACCGACGAGCTCAGCCAGGCACGTGCTGAGCTGAACGCCGTCCAGCGGGTCGCCAACGACGAGGCAGCACCTGGCACGACCGTGCACACCGCTGTCGGCAAGGATTTCGGCAAGGAGAACGTCGACCTCGGCAACGGGGAAACGGTGAACCTTTCTGAGATCAACGACGCAGACGTGCTCTATCGGGGTAAGGACGGCAAGGTTCACGCCGTGGAGGTCAAGAACACAGGTAATGCCACTATCAAGGCCGACTTCGAACGGCAGGTCGAGGATCTGTCTACCTGGCAAGGGAAGGGCAGCGCAGGCAGGGCTACACGTGTCGAGATCGAGACCACTGATAAATGGACGAATATCTTCAGTGGTTACAAGAGCGGCAAGCGGGACGGCGTCAAGTACAAGCCCGAGGGGACACCGGCCGGAACAATGGCGAAAAACGGGGTACCCGTACGGATCGCAGGTACGGACATCTCCCCGAGCCAGCTCAAGCGGATGGAGGCAGAGATCCAGGCCCGAAAGCAGGCTGGGACGATGGATTGGTCCAGGATGAAGAATCCGAAGGAAGCGATGGATTACCTGGGCGTCTCATGATGCCAGCGCCTCGGAAAGCTGCCAGGGTCACGAACGGAGAGCGACTTGTGGACACCTACCTGCTGCCCACTGCCATGCGCAAGCTGCCAGAGCCATGGCACGATCTGACATACCGCAGGTCGCAGGCTCTGGAGGCACTCGCGCCCACGGAGGAGAGACGTGAGCAGGCTCGGCACGTGCTGCGCGCATGCCTGCCCGACGGACGACAGAATGTGCACGACTGGGACGAGGAGCTACGCGACTTCTACGACGCCCGCGATGACCACACCCTGGACGAGGCAGACGCCTGGTTGACCCGAATCATGCCGACCACGTCCCAGGTCACTCGAGCACGGGTGGCGCAAGTGGTCGGCACCTGGGCTGACATGGGCATCCCTACGGTGCCTCAACCACCGACTGCACAGTGGGTCGACAGGGTGGCGGCGGAGTGGGCCGCCTCGGTGCGGCAGGCACTGGCGTACGACGCCTTTGCTTTCATCCAGCGTGCAACCACCGCCGGATTGCTGAACGATGGTGAGGCCGAAGACGCCGCGCTGCTCGCAGCCGCTTTCGTGCGGGTCGGAGTGGCGGTCGAGGCGGCCGTGCGCATACTCGTCTCGCTCGGTCGTCCGCGCGGCGAACAGGCCCTGATGGAACTCGTACGCGACGACGCAGTACGGGACTTCCGACCGTACGTGCGGTCCCGGCTTCTCGGACTGCGCCGACCGGCGTACCAGGTTCGGGCCCGGGAAATCACCCGCGACGAGGAGCCGTTGCTGCCCGAAGGGCTCCAGGGCCTTCCGTATTCCTGGCCTACCGATTTCAGCTGGGGCGCGACCCCACCGGATTCCCACAGCCTCGCCCGGGCGCGTTCAACACTGGAGGCGTGTCTGGCTGTCGAACGGGCGCCGGATGACGCGCTGATGTGCAGTGGCGCTTCAGCGGACTGTCGTGCCATCGCTGAGGTGGTGCGCGCCCTGATGCCGTACCCACGGCTGGTCACTCGCGAGCGAATGGACGAGGCGTGGCGCGAGTGCCGGTCGTTGGGGTTCGAATTTCAAGGAATGGACGCCGAGGCCTTCGCCAACGTCTGGTGCACGAGGTTCGCCGACCGGGTCGCCGCGGCCGTCTTCCGCTGGCTCGCTGACCTCCCGCACGGCGGAGGAGCGGCAGGCGACAAGGAACCGGCTGTTCCGGCGGCAACAGTTCTCTGGGCTGCGGAACTCGCCGAGCGGTGCGCCCGGTGCGGCAGCGCGGTAGAGGAGGCCGTCTGGTTCCTCCACCGCACGGATGACGTAACGGGCAGCACGGAAGCGCTGGCGCGACTGGCCTTCGACCCGAGCCTGCCGGTCACGACGAGGAATACCGCGCTGGAGTGGGTGCGATGACGTCTTCAGCCCGAAGAGCAACTCCACCAGGATGAAGCTGACGGAGGTCGGTGAGTGATGGAGGACCCGAAGACGGATTCTCTCCTGGCTCTGGCAAGAGGACCATTTCCCCTCATGGGTCATGGGCCATGGGCCACCTCGTCATGCGCTACGTCGACCGGAACGTCGCCGTGGCTGAAGCGACGCGCCTGCGGTCCGAGGCGGCGCAGGGCAACGCCTGAAGACGTGATCGCGAATCTTTTCACCGTCGCGGAAACGGAGCCGTCGCGGCTCCGCGAGGCGCTGGCTCAGTTGCTGGCCGTGACGCGCGAAGCGGTCGACGTCGCCGACACGGACGGGGATCAGGAGGCGCGTCGCTGGGACTCACCTGTTCTGTGCACGTACCGCGTGCTGCCGCCCGGTGACCTGGCGCTGGAGCTCGATATCCACGTCGAGGACGAGACGGCCGGAGCTCTCGGTGAGGCGGACTTGGCGCATGGCCTCGCGATCCGTACGACGACCTCGGTCCTCTACCCCTCGATGGACATCGACCTGGACTCCGCATACTGGGTCGCGGTGCCGGATGGACGCGTCGTGAGATGCCGGCTGGAGGCGATCGACTCCGACGAGGACACGAGATACCGGGTCGACGCGGTGGAGGAGAAGGTCGCCGATCTCCCTCGCGCGAAGGTGGAGTGGCTCCCCGAAGCTCTCGAGTACGAGCCCATCGGGACGCCCCTCTCCGATGCCTTCCTGGCCACGTATCCGACGGGCACGGCGGCGAGCGTCGAAGGGCGTGTCCACTACAGCCTGCGCGTGTGGGAGAGGCTGGTGCGCCGGCTGGAGTCCGACTGGAGCCCTTCTGGCCGGTACCGGGAAGACCTCTTCCGGCGTGATCTGGAAGCCCGGGACACTTTGGCGCGTCTCGTGCGAGAGGTCGACGACGTACACGCCGGCGGCCTGCGATCCTCTGTGACGCGATTGGACGACATCTTCCGTGCATGCACCGAGCCCGGGAACGAGGAGAAGGCCGAGCGCTGGTGGTGGTGCCGGCGTCCAAGGCAGGTTCCATGGTGAGCCAACGAGAACGAAAAGGAGTGCGGCGCGCCCTTGGAGCAGAACCGCTCACTGTTTAGGTCGAGGTCACGCCCGGAGAAACCGTGGATGTGTCGAACGTGCCGGACGCCGACGTCCTGTACAAGGGTCGGGACGGCAGGGTGCACGTGGTCGAAGTGAAGAACACGGTGAACCCGAAACGCGTCAGCCTCAATTCGTCGGGAAGTTCAACAAACTCTCCGAGTAGAAAAAGGTGAATTCGACCGGAGGTTGTCCGGCCCGTTCAGGGGCAGAAGGTCTCTCCTGCCCAGCTCATGAGCTTCACGGTCGAGCGCCTGGGTGACATGCAGCGGGCGCTGGAGGCGAAGTGCAGCCGAGTTGGACGACAACCGTTGGCGTACCGGGGCCCGGAAGGACAGCAGGCCGGGGCGAAGAACGAGAAGGAGGGTGACGGCTCGGAAGCGGTCACCGCGTGATGAACGACTGGTGCCCCCAGGTTTCCGTTCAGCCGCCGAACCAGACGACGAGGCGGACGTTGTCCTCACCATGGAGTTCGGACAGCGTGCCCATCACATTCCACACGGGTTGCCATGGGCCGTCGGTCGGTACCAGGTCGCTATAGGCGGGGACGACAGGTCGGTACACCTCATTGCCGAGCAGGAGCTCTCCGTCGGCGGGCCACCGGGAGGGAGCGATGTTGCCTTCTCCGAACTGGGCCGCGGCCGAGTCGTACAGCTCATCCGGGAGTGCGGCCAATGCGTCGGGCACGAGGGATCCTTCGTGGGCAAGGGACCAGCGGCGGACCAAGTGCCGAGACGGGCCGTCGGTGCAAGGGGCATTCCAGTCGACAGCCGACAGTTCACGCCACGAGAACCACGAATGACTGTGGCCCTCGAAAGCGTCCGCATCCGTTCGTACCGTGTCGGAAATATCTACAGGGGCTCCGCGCTCAGGGAAGAGAGCTCTGACGGGCTCTACGCTTCTGACGTCGAAGAGTGCTGACCATGACATGTAATCACGGGCCCAATGAAGGTGCCGGAGTTCGGAGAAGGGCTCCCACAGCACGTGTTCAGTACCGTAGCGCCCGGGCTTGGGCCTGCATTCCAGCCATCCATACAAGTCGGTACTCATAAAAGCGACTCTATTCAATGCGGCCGCTGAGTGCCCTACTCGCTGGCCCATGACCCCGACCCCGGCTACTGCGCCGACCGTGTGGTCGGCGACCAGGGCTGCTTCGGGGCATCTGTCGGTGAAGCCGAACTCGACTTGTGGACACCTACCTACTGCCCGCCGCCATGCGCGAGCTGCCACCGCCTTGGCCCGACGTGACATACCGCCGGTCTCAAGCTCTGGGGACGATTGCCCCCACGAGCAGGCTCGGCACGTGCTGCGCGCGTGCCGAGCGGGAGCTCAGCCATCCGAGGCCCTTGAGCGAGGCCGCTCACCTCACTCCGCCCGTACGACTACCTCCACCCGCGTTCCTTCTCGCACTCCCCACTCACGCATTACCCCGGCCTCCGCCTCCACCACATGCCGGGCCCGCAACCGAGGCATCCCCAGCAGCCCAGGCCGCATGGTCCGCACGGCGATGACGCGAAGACGCCGATCGAGATAGGCGACATCGATGGGCATGCGCATACGAAAGGTGTGCACGCTGTTGGCGGGGGAGAGCAGTATCGCCCCGTCGATGGAGTCCCGCCCCAACAGCCCCTTCGTCCGGGCCCGGTAGGAGCCGGCGATCTCCAGCGGCACCCTGAGGAACGGCTCCTCGTCACCCCCGTGCACGACCAGCTCCCCACGCCCGTCCCGCCAACGCCGCCCCATCCGGACCCCCTCCGACCGTGCCACCACCTGCCGGCAGCTCGCCACCCCGAACGTATCCGTATCGACCACGCCTCACATGGGCCCAGGG
The DNA here is from genome assembly GCF_042262425.1 of Streptomyces sp. NPDC056373. NCBI lineage: Bacteria > Bacillati > Actinomycetota > Actinomycetes > Kitasatosporales > Streptomycetaceae > Streptomyces > Streptomyces sp. NPDC056373. Next base: position 172,038 of record NZ_JBHJPX010000001.1, on the reverse strand, counting down.
GCCCATGCTCTTTGCTGATTCCTGACTGAAACGCAGTGAGCGGCAACGCTGTTTGACGCCTCCCTGGGGGCGTTATGCAACCGTTACGGCGCGAAAGTGACGACGAATCACCAATTCCTCCCCATACGCCCCGGGAGTTCACAACCTTCACCCTGGTGTGGCCGCACCCCGCTGTATAGCTTTGGTTCGCTCAAGAGAAGCCTTCGCCACCTCCCGGGAGCCGACCGTGACCCGCCGCCCCACCCTCCTCGCAGCGCTCACGCTGACCGCCGCAGCGGCCCTGACGCTGTCCGCGTGCGGAAGCGATGACAGCTCCAAGGGCAAGGACAACGACAAGATCGCGGGAGCGGACACCGGGGATAAGGCATCCGCCTCCCCCAGCCAGAGCGAAGCAGCACCTGGCGGTCGCCCCGCGATCGCCTTCCCGTCCGACGCCAAGAACGTCTTCCAGTACGAGAAGACCGGCGACGCCGCCAAGGACGCGGTCCTCAAGGACAGCACCCTGAGCGTCAACTCCGTGGACGAGGCGATCCTCAAGGGCAGCACGGACACCAAGGCCCTCGGCTTCTACAACGTCGGCAAGGCGCTGGAGTCGTCGGTCTCGTACGTCCAGCGGTATATCGACGGCAGTGACACATGGGTCGGGGAGACGCGCTACTTCAACTACAAGGTGACCCTCACCGGTGAGAAGAAGGCCTACGTCACCTACTGCTCCGACGAGAGCAAGTCCTTCATCAAGAACCGGAAGACCAAGAAGGTCGACAGGTCGCCGGCGGACTCGGACTCCTACGTGCTGTACAACACGAGCCTCACCAGGAACGCCGATGGAGTTTGGCAGACGGCCAACATCGGCTCGAACAGGGGGAACAAGGCGTGCCAGCCGTAAGAAACTCGGCGAGAGTCGTAACAGTCCTGACATTGGTGTGCTGCTCCGTATTCGCTGCCCAGTCGGCTTTCGCCGGGCGTGGCAAGTACGGGAACAACGGAGATAATCAGCAGAGCGCCGACGCAGATAAGGACGGCACCGTCTCCGTCACCGTAGGCGGCGTCGTCTTCGACCGTTCGAAGAACGGCAGCGGCAACTCCGCCGGTGCGCTCACGTCGACCACGTCCTGGTCCCCGCCTCCTTGCTGGTACGCCCCGAAGTACACCCCGGATCAGCTGAAGAAGTACCTCGAGCCGACCTGGGAGGCCGGCTCGACGGGCTACGAGTGGGACGCCGAGCAGCGCGACCGCTACGTCAACGGCCACCCCTACAAGGACTTCAACAAGGACAAGACCGGCAAGGGCTACTTCTGGGACTCCTTCGTCAACAAGGACTTCCCGCCGGGCTGGGACTCCTGCGAGAAGCCCATCTTCTGGGTGGACCAGGGTGACCCTCCGCCCGCGAACATCGAAAACGCGGTCACTCCCAAGGTCCTCTCCGAACTCGCCTACGCCGAAATCCGCGTCCCCAGCACCAAGGTGACCCTGGCCCCCGCCGCACAGACCAAGGTCAACCTCCCTACCTGGGCCTGGCTGGACGCCGCCGACTTCAAGCCGGTCTCCGTCACCGCGTCCGTACCCGTGATCGGCATCAGCGCGACGGCGACGGCGACCCCCGAGTCGCTCCGCATCGAGCCGGGCACGAAGGACGCCGTCACCTACCCCGCCTCCGGCGTCTGTGCGATCAGCAACGGCCGCATCGGTGAGCCGTACGCCCCGGGCAAGGCCGACCGCACCCCACCCTGCGGCGTGAGATACCTCCGCTCCTCGGGCGACGGCACGTACCCGCTCCAGGCCACCGTCACCTGGAACATCACCTGGACCGGCACCGGCGGCACAGGCGGCCGCCTCCCGGAGGGCTCTTTCGGCGCCACCCAGGACGTCGTCGTGCAGGAGATCCAGGCCGTGAACCGCTGAGCCGAGTCACGGCTCCGACCCGCGAGCGGCCACCCGTGTGGGTGGCCCCCGTCCGCATGTAAGCGGAACGGATAGAGTCACTTACTCGAAGAAGCGGCAAGGAGCGTGGAGAGGGAGCGGCTGCATGGCGGAGCGGCTGGCCGTCGACGACGATGAACTCGCGCACTTCATGAGGTTGTTGAAGAAGTCAGGCAGCTCCTTGAAGGGACTGCACAAGGCGCTGAGCGACGCTTCGGTGACCGGACTGGGCACGGATGACCTGGATGCTGCGTGCGAGAGCTTCCAGGAGGACTGGAAGTACGGCACCGAGCAGATCGGCGAGCAGGCCGAGGACCTGGCCAAGATCATTGGGCAGAGCAAGGACAGCTACAACGAGGTGGACAAGGCGCTCGAAGAGGCGCTGAAGAAGGCCCGGAACGGCAAGACTGGATCGGGCGGCTCCACATGACTTACCCCTCTGGTTCGGGCGGTCCGGGCACCACTGCCGAACCGCGGTACTCCACGGACCTAGACAAGCCGCAAGGACTCCAGTCGGGCCGCCGCGTCGCGAACCCCGACTACCCCCACCTTGGCTTCAACCCCACGCCGGGCAGCCCGGACATCGTCCGTGAGCTGCGCAAGAAACTTGTGAGCTGCGCCAAGGTCCTGGAGGAAAGCCACGACCTGGTCACCAAGCTGATGGACGGCAGTCACTGGAAGGGCGATGCCGCTGTCGCCTTTCGGGAGGAGCTGGACGGCGGGACGCTGCCTCTGAGCCTCAAGAACGCCGCGCACTCGATCCGTAAGGCCTCCAGGCAGTTGGATCGCTGGGAGGGAGAACTCGAGGATTTCCAGCGGCGGGCCCGACGCCTGGAGAAGGACGCGGAAGACGCCCAAGCGGTTCTGGACGCGGCGAAGGGTCGTGCGAGCAAGGCGGAGAAGGCCCCCGACCTGGACAAGAAGGGCGCCCGCCACGATGACGCCCAGAAGGCGCTCACTCACGCGAATACCGCGGTCGAGGAAGCTCAGGCCGACCTTGACAAGATCATCGGCCAGGCGAAGAAACTTGCCGAGGAGCACGAACAAAAGGCCCGGTACCGCGCCGGCAAGATCGGTGACGCCACGACGAAGCTGGCTCCGCACGAACCTGGTGCGTGGGACAAGTTCACCGACTGGCTTGGCGACAATCTGCCGGACATCCTCAGTGGTATTGCGGCGATCCTGGGGGTGATCGCGTTGTTCGCCACCGGCCCGCTCGCGGTGCCGCTCCTTCTGCTGGGCGCTGGGCTGTTGAGCGGGACCGCCCTCACGCTGCGGTTGCAGGACGACGAAGTGTGGGCTTCCCTGAGCGACGGCATCAAAAACGGCGAACTCGACTTGGACTTCTGGAGCAATGCGATCTCGGTCGCCGGGGACGCGCTGGGTATTGTGCCCGGGCTTGGGGCTGTGACCAAGGGCTTGATGAAGGCGCCAGAGGCGTTGAGCGCCGCAGCTCGTACCGCGGATGAGGCCCTGACCCTCGGGCAGAAGGCCGCCGCTGTCGGTGCTTCGATCCGCGAGGAGGCCGTAGCCATCTCCGAGGCGCCGAGCGTGTTGGAGCGATCACGCGTTTTCGGCGCGAGTACCGACCAGGTGTTGCCGAAGGTTGAGGCTGGGGCGACATGGTTGGGAGCCGCCACAGCCACGTACGGGATCGCGGGCAGTCTCTACGACAGTCTGGACTCTGACGGGGCCAAGGCCGTGACGGGCACGCTGGACGGAGTCAGGACCGGCGTGATCGACGGGGCCGCGACAGCCGGCGTGCTCAAGTACCTGTTCAGGGGAGTGGCTGCCGCTTCATGAGCTCGGACACCTTCGTCATCGATCCGTCTGCCAGGATGCCGGGCGCGGACATTTGGTTCGCGCTGCCTGCGGGCTTCATGCCGGTCCCACTCACAGGCTTCGCTGCTGTGGACGAAGGGCCGGCCGGCACTGAGCGTCAGGAGCACTCGCTTGAGGCCCTTGCCACGATGCTGACGGGTCCCGAGAACACCCAACGGTTTTCGGAGTTGTTGGCACCAGTCCCGCGTTTGACTCAGATGCTGGTGTACAGCGGTGTCATCCATTGTGCGGTGGGGGCGCATCGTGACGACGAGGGAGACGGAGGTCTCCTGCTGTCGCTGCTCACCATCGGATGGCAAGAGACGGCCTGGGCGCCACGTGGGGTGATGGCTGCTCGTGCTGCAGCGGCCATGACAGACGCCAGTCATGTGGAGATCCTCGAGCTGCCGTGCGGTCCTTCGTCGCTCGTCGAAATCTGTAGTAGCCCTCAGGTCGGGCGTACGCGGCAGGAATTGCTCCAGGTTGTCGCCTATGTGCCATTCCCGGGTGCCCGCAAACTGGCCATCCTGACGCTGTCGACGACTGCCATTCACCGTTCGGGCCACTATCGGAACCTACTCCGGGAAACGGCCCGCATGGTCACCTTTGAGAACCCGTTGCCGATGGATCATGGCGAGGCATGAAATGGACACCGTGCATCACCCCACAAGTTCAGCTGAGGCTTGGGAACATTCAGCCACGCAAAGTGCGTGGAAGAAGTTGTTCACCTCAGCCGTTGCGGGCCAGGTTCTATGGCCCGCGGTTTGTGTCGGCGCCTTCGTCCTCATGATTCTCGCGGGACGGTGGTCGATGTGGGTCATGCTCCCGGTGGCTGTGTACGCCCTTTATCGATCATTTCTGCAGCGTCAGTACCTTGTTGCGGCTGCGCAGACGCGCCGCCTCCTGAAGGTGTATCCCTGGCGGTCGCACAAGACGCCGGCGAGCGGGATCGGGCAGATCCCGGGAGCGAAGCTCGGCGACGTCTGGCTGGCGTTTCCCAACCCCGATCAGTCTGATGATGTCGTCCACGTCATCCTGCACGGCCATGCACGATCTGCCTGGTGGCGCCGTCGTCTCGGGCGGGGTTATGGAAGCGAGCAGACCGCTCAGGTAGCGGAGATCTGGTTCGCCGGTGATCCACGGTTCGCCGGAGTCATCGCGGTCCCCGGGCCCAAGCGCCTGTTCCTGCTCTACCAGCTTGCTGATTCACATGCCTCCACCGACGAGTGGGTCGCTTCTCCCGAAGCACTGGAGCTCGCCCGTCGTGCTGGAGTGCGTGTGCCTAGCTGACACTCGTTCCCCAGGACCAACTGAGATTGCTTCGCGGACGCTACTCAACAGCTCATGAAAGCTGTTGCCCGGCGTGCCCGATCCTGGGTAGGAATCCTCCATGACCCCCCTAGGCGCAGTCTTCCGCCCCCAGTTGGCCCCCGAACGGCTGCGGGCCGTTTGTGACGTTGCTGAGGGGGCCGGGCTCGAGGAGCTGTGGCTCTGGGAAGACTGCTTCAGAGAAGGTGGGATCTCCACTGCCGCGGCCGCGCTTGCGTGGACCGAGCGGGTGCGGGTCGGGGTAGGGCTCCTGCCCGTGCCCCTGCGGAACGTCGCCGTCACCGCCATGGAAGCCGCCTCCCTCCACCGGATGTTCCCGGGGCGGGCGATCCTCGGCGTGGGGCACGGCGTGCAGGATTGGATGGGGCAGGTCGGCGCCCGGGTCGAGTCTCCTCTCACCCTGCTGCGGGAGCATCTCCTGGCCCTCCGGGCCCTGTTGAGCGGCGAGCGCGTCACCGTCGACGGGCGGTACGTCACGCTCGACGACGTCGCCCTCGACTGGCCGCCGGACGGCCCGCGGAGCGGGGTGCTCGCCGGGGCCACCGGGCCGCGGTCGCTGCGGCTCAGCGGTGAGGCCGCCGACGGCACCCTCCTCACCGCCACCACCGACGCCGACGGCGTCCGCCGAGCACGGAAGCTCGTCGAGGAGGGGCGCGCTGCGGCCGGGCGTGCGGCCGGACCCCACCCCTTCATCGTCTATCTGCTCACCGCCACCGGGCCCGACGCCCACGCCCGCCTGCGCGCGGAGCTCGACGCCGAAGGGCTTGCGGACATTCCGGACCTCGGGGTCGCCGGGGATGCCCGGGCCGTCGCCGAGGCCGTCGGGCGGCTGGTCGACGCCGGCGCCGACAGCGTCGTACTGCAGCCGACCGCGGACGAGCCCGACCCGGAGGGGTTCGTGCGGTTCACGGCCGAGGAAGTGCGTCCCCTCGTCCCCTGACCTCCGGTAGTGGTTCGGTGAGGGGCCGGGCGCCTGCCGGCACATGAACGGTGGGCGTCCCCGGCCGTCCGATGCCACCATCTGCCCATGGCACAGACCGGGGAACCACAACCGCATCCATCCCGCCCCACCACCTACGAAGACCTCCTCGCCGAAGGGGCCTCCGTGCCCACGGAAGGCTGGGACTTCTCCTGGTTCGAGGGGCGGGCGACGGAGGAACGCCCCTCCTGGGGATACGCCGTGTCCATGGCCGAGCGGCTGGGCCGGGCGAGCGCGGTGCTCGACGTGCAGACCGGGGGAGGAGAAGTGCTGGACTTCGCCCTCGCCAGGGTCGCCGACGCGGACAGTGGCGAGCCGACCGGGGCGGTCATCCCCCTCACCGCCGGAGCCCCCGCCCCCAAGCCGCCCCTCCTCACCATCGCCACCGAAGGCTGGCTGCCCAACGTCGCCAAGGCCACCGCCCTGCTTCGTCCCCGCGGCGTCGGCGTCGTCGCCGCTGCCGAAGACGCCCCTCTGCCTTTCGCCGACGAGGCCTTCGACCTGGTCGTGAGCTGTCATCCCGTCCGTCCCCGGTGGGACGAGATCGCCCGCGTCCTCCGGCCCGGCGGGACGTACTTCGCCCAGCACGTCGGCCCGCGCAGCGTCTTCGAACTCGTCGAGTACTTCCTCGGGCCCCAGCCGGACGATGTGCGCAGTGCCCGCCACCCCGACCGTGAGCGGGCCGACGCCGAGGCCGCCGGGCTCGATGTCGTCGGTCTGCGGGCGGAGCGGCTGCGCATGGAGTTCCACGACATCGGCGCCGTAGTGCACTTCCTGCGCAAGGTGGTCTGGATGGTCCCCGGCTTCACCGTCGAGGCGTACGAGCCGCAACTCCGGGAACTGCACGAGCGCATCCAGGCCGAGGGGCCCTTCGTCGCCCACAGCACCCGCCACCTCTTCGACGCACGCAAGCCCGGCTGACGCGCACCGAGCCGGTCATCACGCGTGCGGACCCACCGTCACCTCTCCCACCACCAGCTCCGGTGTCGCCTCCAGCACCTCGCCCACCCGCTCCACCTGCTCGTCCAGCTCCCGCCGCTGCCGCGCCGTCAGCCGTACGAGCGGCTCGACCGTGACGGTCGTACGGCGGCCCCGGCGCCGCTGGTGCCACACCCCCGCCACCACACCGTCGACGAGCAGCACCGGGTAGTTGCCCGCCTGGCCGCCCCCGAGGGCGCGCTGGTACGCCTTTCCGGGGAACAGCCGCTCGCGGGGCCGGCCCGCGATGACGTACGCGTCGAAGTAGGGGAGCAGCCGCACACCCCGCGCCGGGCCGGACGGGAAGTCGGTGTCACCCGCAGCCACCCACGCCGGCGTCCCCTCGAAGTCCACCTCGTCGATACGGCCGTCGGCGGACAGTTCGCCGAAGAGGGCCGTCGCCCATCCGGGCGGCGCCGCCAGCCAGCGCGCGAAGTGCTGCGGTGTCGCCGGACCGTACGCGTACAGGTAGCGATCGACGAAAGCGGCCAGAGCCTCCCCAGCCCCCGAGCCACTCCCGACCCCCGTCTCCGCCTCAGCCCCCACCCCGGCATCTCCCCACGGAGGCCTCGTGTACGTCGCCTTGCGGCCGCGGTTCGGGCCGAAGCACAGCGCGCCCGCCCAGCCGGCCCGGTGCATCACCTGGCGCCAGCGCGGCCACAGGTCCTGGAACGCCGGCATCACGCGGTCACCGGCCCAGGGGCCCGTACGGGCGACGACCTCCTCGGACAGCTCGTCGAGGGTCAAACACCTGCCGTCGAGCGCGTCACCGATCGCCGTCACGACCTGGGCCGCCTGCTCCTCGGTGAGCCGTACCTCGGGCGGGAACGGGCTCGGCCCGGTCGGTACCGCGCTCAGCGCAGCCGAGAAGAGGGGGAGTTCACGGGCCGGGAGAAGGTGGACCGTGCCGCGGGGGCCGTACGTCTTGATCAGGGTCCGGTCGTCCCACAGCGCCGCCCGTACGTCGGCCCGTGTCGCCGCGTCCGTCCGCATCCCCACCGACAGCTCTGCCGCGGACAGCACCTGCGCGTGCGCCCCCAGCATCGCGCCCACCACTTCGGCGACCGGTGTCCCGGTCGCGGCCGGACTGGTCAGGAACTGCCGCCGCGCCCGGCGTGCGCTCGCCGCGTCCCACGTGATCCTCACGGTCTTCGTCATGAAACGACGTTAGACATCGATGAGGACAGTTTCCGTCCTAGATCCTGGCGTTCGCTCCGCCCCCGGGCCTCCCGCTCCACCCCCGGGCCTCCCGCCCCGCCCCGCCGCCCGCACGTCACCCTCCCCACTCACTGCACTTGCGCATCATCCGACGAGGGTTTTCACATCGTTACCGCCCGCAGCTCGCCCCCGCCCCGCCGCTCACGTAAATTCGGACGAGGGCAATTCGCGTGAGCAAAGCTGCGCGGTCGGTACCGCGCAGTGGAGGGGGCTGCGCGGTGCCAGGGGCCACCCGTCCAGCCGCACCGCATCGGCGTCCCGCCGGCAAAGCATCGGCGGGCGGGTCGCACGCGCACGATCCGAGGCCGGTCCCGGGTCAAGCGGGCGTTCACAGGTGCGTCACCCGTCGGGAGTATGCCCGGACAAGTCACCCGAGTGGGCCCCAAGGTGCGGCAAATCCTCTGGTTTCCGGCCACGGATCGCCTGATTTCCCAGCTCATGCACCGAGTTTCGGCCACAGGCGAGCCCTGAACGCGGGCTTCCGTACGCGTCGGCGCGTCGCCGGGCGGCTCCGGAGAGTAGTTGTGGCCCGCCGATGCACGCAGCAGCACTCACGAAGGGTTATGGTGGAAACCCCCCCTCGGGCCGGTCCGTCTCCCCCCCCACGGACCGGCCCGTTTTTCTTGGCCGGCGGGGCGGCTCGAACCATCGGCCGGAACCGTTCGTTCCGCCCCCGGTTGGCGGCCCACGGCCGTGGCGAGGGTAGGCTTCGCCCTCCGGGGACTGCCATACGGGCAGGGACCGCCCGCGGCCACGACCGGCCGCACATCGCGGCCTGTCCGATCCGTACGGAGGGGCTGACAATCACGTGAACCTGCGCGACAAGCTGCGCGGCCTGCTGGTCAGGCTGTACGCACGCCGGGTGGAAGGTCACCTGGACCACGCTCAGGTGCCCAAGCACATCGGCGTCATCATGGACGGCAACCGGCGCTGGGCGAAGGCCGCCGGTTCCAGCACCGTCGACGGCCACCGGGCCGGGGCCGGGAAGATCGAGGAGTTCCTCGGCTGGTGCAGTGAGACCGACGTCGAGGTCGTCACCCTCTGGCTCCTGTCCACGGACAACTTCGACCGCCCGCAGGAAGAGCTCGTCCCCCTGCTCGGCATCATCGAGGACGTCGTGCGCACCCTGGCCGCCGACGGCCGCTGGCGCGTGCACCACGTCGGCACGCCCGACCTGCTGCCCTCGGGGCTGCAGACCATCCTCAAAGAGGCCGAGGAGACCACCGCGCACGTCGACGGGATACTGGTCAACGTCGCCATCGGCTACGGCGGCCGCCAGGAGATCGCCGACGCGGTGCGGTCGATGCTGCTCGACGCCCAGGAGAAGGGCACCTCGATGGAGTCGCTCGCCGAGGCCGTCGACATCGACATGATCGGGCGTCACCTCTACACGAGCGACCAGCCCGACCCCGACATCGTGATCCGCACCAGCGGTGAGCAGCGGCTGTCCGGATTCATGCTCTGGCAGACCGCGCACTCGGAGTACTACTTCTGTGACGTGTTCTGGCCGGCGTTCCGCAAGGTGGACTTCCTGCGGGCCATGCGCGACTACGCCGCCCGCCACCGGCGCTACGGCGGCTGACGTACCCCCGGACGGTCACCCGGACGCAGGACGTCCCACGTCAGAACACCTCCCGATACCCCCTTGGCGACGCTTGTAACGCCGAGTTCACCGGCTCGCCGTCATATGCCGTTGCATGGCGACGCTCGTTCGAGGGCATAACCCAGACAGGTCGACGCCCGAACCACGGGTGTCGGATCTCAGCGGACGGCACGGGGCCGTCCGCCCGGGAGGCCCTTTGCACCAGCCCGATCGTGCGGTCACAGCACGGACGAAGAGGCGGAGGGCCGGTTCTCGGCCCGCGCAGGGCGGCCGACGACCGGTCCAGCTCCATACCGTCGCTCCCCGACCTCATCCGAGGGGGTACGTCCTTCCGTGGTGACCAGCACAAAGCGCCACAAGCCCGACCGGCGCACCTATGTTCTCGACACCAGCGTCCTGCTGGCCGACCCGAACGCCCTGAACCGCTTCGACGAGCACGAGGTCGTGCTCCCCATCGTCGTGGTCACGGAGCTGGAGGCGAAGCGGCACCATCCCGAACTCGGCTACTTCGCCCGGCAGGCCCTCCGCCTGCTCGACGAGTTCCGGGTCCGGCACGGTCGCCTCGACACCCCCATCCCGATCGGGGATCTCGGCGGGACCGTCCGTGTCGAGCTCAACCACTCGGACCCCAGCGTGCTGCCCAGCGGCTACCGCCTGGGGGACAACGACTCCCGCATCCTCGCGGTCGCCCGCAATCTGCAGGCCGAGGGGTTCGACGTCACCGTCGTGTCGAAGGACCTCCCGCTCAGGATCAAGGCGTCCTCCGTCGGACTCCTCGCCGAGGAGTACCGCGCGGAACTCGCCATCACGGACTCCTCCGGCTGGACCGGAATGTCCGAACTGACCCTGCCCGGCGAGCAGGTGGACATCCTCTTCGAGGAAGGCCACGTGTACGTACCCGAGGCCGCCGACCTCCCCGTGCACACGGGCCTGATGATCCAGTCGGAGCGCGGCAAGGCGCTCGGGCGGGTCACGCCCGAGGGCAACATCCGCGTCGTGCGCGGGGATCGTGAGGCGTTCGGCATCAAGGGCCGCAGTGCCGAGCAGCGGATCGCGCTCGACCTGCTGCTCGACCCGGACGTCGGGATCGTGTCGATGGGCGGCCGGGCCGGCACCGGCAAGTCGGCACTGGCGCTGTGCGCCGGTCTGGAGGCGGTGCTGGAGCGCCGTCAGCACCAGAAGGTGATGGTCTTCCGTCCGCTGTACGCGGTGGGCGGGCAGGAGCTGGGCTATCTGCCGGGCTCCGAGGCCGAGAAGATGAGCCCCTGGGCACAGGCCGTCTTCGACACGCTGTCGGCGGTCACGTCCCGTGAGGTCATCGAGGAGGTCACCGCGCGCGGGATGCTGGAGGTCCTGCCGCTCACCCACATCCGGGGCCGCTCGCTGCACGACGCGTTCGTGATCGTGGACGAGGCCCAGTCGCTGGAAAGGAACGTACTTCTTACCGTTCTGTCCAGGATCGGGGCCAATTCACGGGTGGTTCTCACCCACGACGTGGCCCAGCGGGACAACCTCAGGGTCGGCCGGTACGACGGTGTCGTCGCCGTCGTCGAGAAGCTGAAGGGGCATCCGCTCTTCGCGCATGTGACCCTGACACGGTCCGAGAGGTCCCAGATCGCCGCCCTTGTGACCGAAATGCTCGAAGACGGGCAGATCTGACCCACCGCGGTAAGTAGTAGCGGTTATGCGATAGTTGGCGCCGTCCGGAAAAGGCGAAGAGCCTAGCCGGGCGGCGCCTTCGCGTGTGGCCGTTCCGTGGAATTACCTGCGCCAAACGGGATGTGAGCTTTCACACGCAACTCGGAATTGCCTTGCCCTGTCGTGTTACGGCAGAGTCTCACTCCTGTCAGGCCCCGCATACGACACACCTGTACCCCTGGGGGTACCGCCCACGCCCTTAAGGCAGTGGGGGAGGTACGGCACCACAAAAGCAACAGCACCAACTGCATAGCGATGTCGTATGCCGCCCGAGCGATACGCGGCGCTCCCCTCGGGGGAGTTGCCCACCGGGCCAGCGCCTCCCGTGACCCCGCAGTTGGGGAGGCCAGTGCCAGGGGCACGATTGCGTCCGCGAGGGTCACCGAAGCGGGCGATGCTGGAAGGAAACCGTGTGAGCCGGATCTCGGTCCGGGGATTCGCAGTGGCTTCGGCCACGGCGGTCACCGCTGTCGGAAGCGTCGTCGGCGTTGCCTCGGGCAGCACCGCGCAGAACAACGACGCGGAAGCGACGGCAACCGGCGCCACGCTGCTCGCGGACATCCCCGCGGGCCAGCAGGCCCAGGTGCAGACCGCGTCGCTGACGCAGCAGGCCGACGCACAGGCCATTCAGGCGGACGCGAGCGCGAAGAAGGACGCCGAGGAGGCCGCCCGCAAGGCCGCCGCCGACACGGCCATCGCCAAGCAGGAAGCCGCCAAGAAGGCTGCCGAGGCAGCGGCCAAGGAGCGCGCCCAGGCCAAGGCCGCCGCCAGCCGCTCCAAGGACATCGCCGACTTCCCCGTCGCGAGCTCCTACAGCATCGCCCAGATCCAGGCGATGGCGAGGCAGCTGGTGCCCTCGGGGCAGTTCCAGTGCTTCAGCAACATCGTGGACCACGAGTCCGACTGGAACTACAAGGCCGTCAACCCCTCCTCCGGGGCCTACGGCATGTTCCAGGCGCTGCCCGGTTCCAAGATGTCGTCCGTCGGCGCCGACTGGCGGACCAACCCGGCCACCCAGATCAAGTGGGGCCTCAACTACATGAACGACCGCTACGGCAGCCCCTGTGACGCCTGGTCGTTCTGGCAGGCCAACAGCTGGTACTGAGCCGACCGGCCCCGGCCGATCCTGTCTCTCCCGCGAGCCCCGCACCGTCGTCCGGTGCGGGGCTCGCGCCATGTACGGTCGGACGAACGGCTCCCCGGGGGAGTGGTGCGCCAAGACGGGGGAAAAGGACGGATCATGTCGCGAGTGCCAGGGTGGCTCGGCCGGCTCGGTGCCGGGCTGACCGAGATGAGCGAGCGGTACAACGAACGCCGCGCCGAGGCCGAACGGGAGCAGGAAGAGCCCGAGCCCGGGACGCTCGCCGGGGACCACGTGCCGCCGCCCCCGGACTACGCCCCGGACGTCACCGCCCGCCCCGATCCCGCGCTGGCCGTGCCGTGGGGCGTGCGGGTCGCGGCGGAGGCCGGCTGGCGGCTGCTCGTTCTCGCGGGCACTCTCTGGGTGCTGATGCGCGTCATCAGCGCCGTCCAGCTCGTGGTGCTCTCCTTCGTCATCGCGTTGCTCATCACGGCGATGCTGCAGCCGACGGTGGCGCGGCTGCGGCGCCACGGCGTGCCGCGCGGCCCGGCGACCGCGCTGACGGCCGTCCTCGGCTTCGTCGTCATGGGCCTCATCGGCTGGTTCGTGACCTGGCAGGTCATGGAGAACATCGACGACCTCTCGAACCAGATCCAGGACGGCATCGACGAGTTGCGGAACTGGCTGCTGAACAGCCCCTTCCACGTCACGGACAAGCAGATCAACGAGATCGCCAAGAATCTGCGCGAGGCGGTCGGGGCGAACACCGACCAGATCACCTCGGCGGGTCTGGAGGGCGTGACGGTCGTCGTCGAGGCGCTCACCGGGATCCTGCTGTCGGTCTTCTGCACCCTGTTCCTGCTCTACGACGGCAAGCGGATCTGGGAGTGGACGCTGAAGCTGGTGCCCGCGGCGGCGCGGCCGGGAGTGGCCGGGGCCGGTCCGGCGGCGTGGCGGACGCTGACCGGGTACGTGCGGGGCACGGTGATCGTGGCGCTGATCGACGCGATCTTCATCGGCCTCGGCATCTACTTCCTCGATGTGCCGATGGCCGTGCCGCTGGCCGTGTTCGTCTTCCTGTTCGCGTTCATCCCGCTGGTGGGTGCGGTGGTGTCCGGGGCGCTGGCGGTGGTCGTCGCGCTGGTCACCCAGGGGGTCTTCACGGCCGTCATGACGCTGGTGGTGGTGCTGGCGGTGCAGCAGATCGAGGGGCACATCCTGCAGCCGTTCATCCTGGGGCGCGCCGTCCGCGTCCATCCGCTGGCGGTGGTGCTGTCGGTCGCGGCGGGCGCGATGGTGGCCGGGATCGGTGGTGCGGTGGTCGCGGTGCCGCTGGTGGCGGTGACGAACACGGTCGCCGGGTATCTGCGGTCGTACTCGCAGAAGTCGGCGCTGCGGCACTCGGTGCGGCCGCGCGGGGCCACGGCGGTGAGCGCGGAGCCGACGCCGGCGGCCCCGCCGGAGTAGCCGGAACGCCGACAGGGCCCCGTCCACCGGTCAGGTGGGCGGGGCCCTGTCGGATGAGGCGGGCGGCCGGGGGTTACTCGGCCAGAACCGCCTCGGCGTCCAGCGTGACGCCGACGGCCTGGATCACGGAGGCGATCTTGAACGCCTCCTGGACGACCTCGCGGTCGAGGCCGGCCTTGCGCAGCACCTGCTCGTGGGAGTCGAGGCACATGCCGCAGCCGTTGATGGCGGAGACCGCGAAGGACCACAGCTCGAAGTCGACCTTGTCGACCCCCGGGTTGCCGATGACGTTCATCCGCAGACCCGCGCGCAGGGTGCCGTACTCGTGGTCCGACAGCAGGTGGCGGGTGCGGTAGAAGACGTTGTTCATCGCCATCACCGCGGCGGCGGCCTTGGCCGCCGTGTAGGCCTCCGGCGACAGGTTCGCCTTCGCCTCCGGCTCCAGCTCGCGCAGCACGATCGGGGAGCGCGAGGCGATGGCCGTCGACAGCACGGTGCCCCACAGCTGCTGGGCCGGCAGGTCGGAGTTGCCGATGACCGAGCCCAGGTTGAGCTTCAGGTCCTTGGCGTAGTCCGGTATGGCGGACTTCAGCGCGTCCAGCGACATGTCAGATCACTCCCCGGAGAGCAGCGCGACGGGGTCGAGGGTCTCGTCGCCCTTCGACCAGTTGCAGGGGCAGAGCTCGTCCGTCTGGAGCGCGTCCAGGACCCGGAGGACCTCCTTCGGGTTACGGCCGACCGAGCCCGCGGTCACCATCGAGAACTGGATCTCGTTGTTCTGGTCCACGATGAACACCGCACGCTTGGCGAAGCCGTCCTCGCCCTCGATGCCGAGGTCGCGCATCAGCTCGTGCTTGGAGTCGGCCATCATCGGGAACGGCAGGTCACGCAGGTCGTCGTGGTCCTTGCGCCAGGCGTGGTGGACGAACTCGGAGTCGCCGGAGAAGCCGAGGACCTGCGCGTCGCGGTCCGCGAACTCCTCGTTCAGCTTGCCGAAGGCGGCGATCTCGGTCGGGCACACGAAGGTGAAGTCCTTGGGCCACGCGAAGATGACCTTCCACTGACCCTCGTAGGTCTTGTGGTCGATCTGCTGGAACTCCTTGCCCTTCTCCAGCGAGACGCAGGCGGTCAGGTCGAACTCGGGGAACTTGTCACCGACGGTGAGCACACACACTCCTTGCAGCGAAGAAACTCCCGGATCGCGGGGGTTTCCCATGGGTTGGACTGAGTTGATGTTGGCACAGGCTCGATTGATTACGGAAATAGCTACACTCGGTCGAGTTGATCGGAGGTAGTTATCAGTGACTGTCGGTAACAAGCGCAGGCAGCCCAGCCTCGCCCAGCTCCGTGCCTTCGCGGCGGTCGCCGAGCACCTTCATTTCCGGGACGCGGCCGCGGCGATCGGCATGAGCCAGCCCGCCCTCTCGGGCGCCGTGTCGGCCCTGGAGGAAACACTCGGAGTGACGCTCCTCGAGCGTACGACGCGCAAGGTGCTGCTCTCACCCGAGGGGGAGCGGATCGCCGTACGGGCCAAGGCGGTTCTGGGGGAGGTGGAGGCACTCATGGAGGAGGCCGAGGCGGTCCGGGCGCCCTTCACCGGGGCGCTGCGGCTCGGCGTGATCCCGACGGTCGCGCCCTATCTGCTGCCCACGGTGCTGCGGCTCGTGCACGAGCGGTATCCGCACCTCGACCTTCAGGTGCACGAGGAGCAGACCGCCAGCCTGCTCGACGGCCTGGCCGGCGGGCGGCTCGACCTGCTGCTGCTCGCCGTGCCCCTGGGCGTCCCGGGTGTCAGTGAACTGCCGCTGTTCGACGAGGACTTCGTGCTGGTCACGCCGCTGGACCACGGGCTCGGCGGCCGGGAGGGCATTCCGCGCCAGGCGCTGCGCGAGCTGAACCTGCTGCTGCTGGACGAGGGGCACTGCCTGCGCGACCAGGCCCTCGACATCTGCCGGGAGGCCGGCCGCGACGACGTGCCGGTCACCACGACCGCCGCCGGACTGTCCACGCTGGTGCAGCTCGTCGCGGGCGGACTCGGCGTGACGCTGTTGCCGCGCACCGCCCTGAAGGTGGAGATCTCCCGCAGCAACCAGCTCCTGACCGGGTACTTCGCCGACCCGGCCCCCGCCCGCCGGATCGCACTGGCGATGCGGGCGGGGGCCGCGCGCGGCGCGGAGTACGAGGAACTGGCGGCCGCGTTGCGCCACGCCCTGCGACCGCTGCCGGTACGCGTCCTGGAGCAGGACGCCTGACGACCTGTACGGGCGGCGCGTACCGCGGCTACTCGGTGCGCAGCCCGTCCGGCCGCATCAGCCTCAGCAGCGGTGGCAGGCTCAGCAGCGTCACCACCAGGACGACGCCCGCGCCGATGCCGGTCATCGACAGCACGCTCGGCCAGTCCACCCGGACCGACGTGCTGGTCATCCGCAGCAGCACGGCGCCCAGGGCCACGCCCACCGTCGCGGCGAGCAGCAGACCCAGCCCGATGGGGATCGCCGTCTGCCACAGCACCGACAGGCCGAGGGTGCGGCGCCGGGTGCCGAAGGCGACCAGGGACGACAGCAGCTTGCGGCGTTCGCGCAGCTGCTCCAGCTGCGAGACGAGCAGGCTCGCCCCGATCAGGGCCAGCACGCAGGCGGAGCCGACGGACAGGCCCGTGCGGATGGTGGCGTAGCGCTCGTTGCTCTCGATGCTGTGCCAGGTCATGGGCTGGACCGCGGGGTCCAGCCGCGCGGCCGTGTTGCGCACATGGTCGTAGGCGTCCGGCACCGAGAGGTCCAGGCTCAGGTAGAGCCGCGCCGAGGTGACCGCAGTCAGCTTCCCGGGCAGTGCGCCGGGCGTGACCAGGATGCCGCCGCGTTCGTACCCGGTGGGGTCCTCCCGGGACCGGACCGGGCGGATGTCCTGCGGCACGGTCCAGGAGACCGGCCGCTCGTCCGGGCGGGCCGTCTCGCCGTCCGGTTCGTGCCACAGGAGCGTGCCGGGCTTGGCCAGGTGGTCGCTCTCGCTGTCGTACTCCGAGCCCTTGGCCGCGAAGACGTCCCCGTCGTGGCAGGAGGGGAGCGTGGCCACCTCCCGCAGCGACGCGCAGTCGGCCAGGGTGATCTGGACGAAGGCGTCCTCGCTGCGCCGGTCGTGCAGATACATGTCCGACAGGGTGGTGACCTTGCGCACGCCCTCGGTGTCGCGGTACTTCCCGATGATGGCCGAGGTGTCGGCACCCTCCGGCACGTCCACGCTCATCTGGGCCCGGCTCACGTCGTACTCCGACGCCCTGGTGTAGTTGCCCTCCACCCCGGCGAACAGCATCTGCAACGCGATCGCCCCGGCCACCGCCACCGCGATGCCGTTGACCATCCGGGCCGCCGCACCGCTGCTCAACTGGAGCCTGCGCACCGCCAGTTGCCAGGAGACCCCGCCCGAACCGAGCCGGGCCACGACCGCCTCCACCACCCAGGGCAGCAGTGCCGTGACGCCGACCAGCAGCAGCATCACGCCGCCCACGACGAGGTACTGGTTGAAGTCCCCGCCGTCGTTGCCCTGCCCGACCATCGGGTAGAGCAGCGCGATCCCGCCCAGCGGCAGCAGCAGCCGCCACCACAGCCGGCGCCGCGACGGCTTGGCCGTGCGCACCACGCCGAGGGGCTCGATGACCACGCCGCGCAGGGCGAGGATCGTCACCAGGACCGCGGCCGCCGGCACCGCCAGCGCGACCAGGACGGCCAGCAGGGGAGAGGGGTTCAGATAGCCGGGGAACACGCTGACGTGGAACACCTCGACGGAGGCCGCCAGTTCGCGTCCGAGCAGGAAGAACCCGGTGCCGAGGACGAGACCCAGCACGGATCCGGCGAGTGCCTCGCCGGCGGCGATCCGCCGGGTCATCCGGCTGTCGGAGCCGACCAGGCGCAGCGCGGCCAGCCTGCGGTCGCGCCGCTCGCCGCCGAACCGTACGGCCGCGGCGATGAACACGGCGACCGGCATCAGCAGCACCACGAACACGACCAGGACCAGCAGGAGCAGCACCGGGTCCCAGGGGTCGTCCGACCTCAGGTCGTCGTTGCCGAAGCTGTCGATCCGGGCGCCGCTCGCGGGGCCGTCGAGCAGTTTCATCAGCCCCTTGCCGCCCGCGAAGTAGGCGAGTTCCTGCGCGCCGACCAGCCCCGGCTCGCCGATGGTGCCGGCGATGCGGTAGTCCAGGCGCTCCCGCAGCAGCTTGCCGTCGTCCGAGGTGAGCAGTTCCTTCAGAGCGGGGGAGACGACCATCTCGCCCGCCGCCGGGAACTCCGCGACCCCCGGCGGCAGCGGAGCCCGCGGGCCCTCCGGCTCCAGCAGCCTGCCGCGCACGTCCAGGTCCCGGAACGTGGTGTCCGCGTCCACGACGACCAGCGTGTCGTCGGCCTTCGGTATCTCCTGCTGGCCGAAGGTGTGGTCGCTGCGCGCCTCCTCACGCCGGTCGCGTTCCGCCAGCGCGTTGGGGATGGCCGTGGTGAGCAGCAGCAGCGCCACTCCGAGTCCTACACCGACGGCCGTGAGCAGCGCCCGCGTCCACCCCTCGCGTCCGCCGGAGAAGGCGAACCGGGCCCCCATGGCCAGGTCCCGGCTCCACTGCCCGACGCTCATACGACGCGCTCCATGTCACGGGACTTGCCGTCCCGGACGACGATCTCGCGGTCGGAGTACGCGGCCACCCGGGCCTCGTGCGTCACGAGCACCACGGCCGCGTTGGCGGACCGGGCCGCCTCCGTGAGCAGCTCCATCACGCGCTCGCCGTTGAACGAGTCGAGCGCGCCGGTCGGCTCGTCCGCGAACACCACCCGCGGGTTCGTCACCAGGGAGCGGGCGACGGCGACCCGCTGTCCCTGACCGCCGGACACCTCGCCGGGCCGCTTCTTGCGGAGGCCGTCGACCTCCAGGCGCTCCATCCAGGCCAGCGCGGCCCGCTCGGCCTCCTTGCGGGGGGAGCCGTTCAGCCGCAGCGGCAGGGCGACGTTCTCCACACAGGTGAGTTCCGGCACGAGCTGCCCGAACTGGAACACGAACCCGAACTCCGAGCGCCGCAGCGCACTGCGCTCGGCGTCGCCCATGGCGGTCACCTCGCGCCCGTTGTACATGATCGTGCCCGAGTCGGGCATGACGATCCCGGCGAGGCAGTGCAGCAGGGTCGACTTGCCCGACCCGGACGGGCCCATCACGGCGACGACCTCGCCGGGATGGATGGAGAACTCGGCGCCGTCGAGCGCGGTCGTCGGCCCGTACGCCTTGCGCAGGTCCTGGGCGGTGAGGAGCGAACCGGCGGGAATCGTCATCGGGTCACCGCCTCACGGAGCTTGTCCAGACGTGCCGCGGTCAGCTCCAGCCAGCGCAGGTCCGCCTCCAGGTGGAACAGCGCGTGGTCGCAGATGAGCTGGTCGGCCAGATCGCCCTTGCGCTTGCGGTCGGTGAGGATCCGCATGCTGCGCAGGTGCTCGGAGCGCTGGCTGTCGAGGATGTCACCGGCGTCGCGGTGAGTGAGCAGCGCGAGGACGACCTTGGTGTAGAGGGTCGACTGGAGGTACGGCTCCGGTTTCTCGGGCGTGGCGAGCCACCGCGCGACGTCGGTGATGCCGGCCTCGGTGATCGCGTACCGCTTGCGCTCGGGACCGTCGCCCGCCTCGATGCCGTCGACCTCGACGAGCCCGTTCTTCAGCAGGCGGGACATCGTCGAGTAGACCTGGCCGTAGTGGAGCGGCCGGTCGTGACCGAACTTCTCGTCGAAGGCCCGCTTCAGGTCGTAACCGTGGCGCGGGCCGGACTCCAGGAGCCCCAGGAGAGTGTGACCGATGGACATGGGAAGGACTGTACACGGGGTGTATACGCCGCATGTATACGCGAGGTGTGCAGGTCGTGCCGGGGCGTGCGGGAGTGCAGGTCGAGGGCCGTTGTCACGATTCCGAAACAGCCGCTGCTCCCGCTCCGGCCGGGCCTGCGGCATCCGGCACGCCCGGTCCGAGGATCAGCCGGTCAGGCCGACTGAGGCCCGGGGGGTGAGGCCGGTCAGGGGGGTGCGGGAGTGCGGCCGCTCCAGCAGGCGGGGCTCGGGGTGGGGCCGGGTCAAGCCGGCGGGGGGCCGTCGGTGGAGCCCCCGGGGGGACGCCCGCGCCGGGGCAGTGGTCCGGTGTCCCGCGGCAGGCGTCCCGCCTCCGCCAGTGCCTTGCGCAGCAGGAACTCGATCTGCGCGTTGGCCGACCGCAGCTCGTCCCCGGCCCACCGCGCGAGCGCCTCGTACACCGCAGGGTCCAGCCGCAGCAGCACCTGCTTGCGCTGCTGCTGCGGCCGGCGCCGCGGGCCCTGGCCTTCGGGGGGGACCGTCACTGGTAGAGGGACCCGGTGTTGAGGACCGGCTGCGCGGCCCGGTCGCCGCACAGCACCACCATCAGGTTGGAGACCATCGCCGCCTTCCGCTCGGAGTCCAGCTCCACGATGTCCCGCTCGGTGATCCGGGCGATCGCGGCCTCCACCATGCCCACCGCGCCGTCCACGATCTGCCGCCGCGCCGCGACCACCGCTCCGGCCTGCTGCCGCTGGAGCATCGCCGAGGCGATCTCGGGCGCGTACGCGAGGTGCGTGAAGCGGGACTCGATGATCTGCACTCCGGCCGCCTCCACGCGCGCGTGCAGTTCCACGGCGAGCTTCTCGGTGATCTCCTCGGCGTTGCCGCGCAGCGAGAGGCCGTCCTCCTCGTGCGCGTCGTAGGGGTACTCGATGGCGATGTGCCGCACGGCCGCCTCGGTCTGGGTGGAGACGAACTCGATGTAGTCGTCGACCTCGAAGGTGGCCTGGGCGGTGTCCTCGACGCGCCAGACGACGACCGCGGCGAGCTCGATCGGGTTGCCGTAGGCGTCGTTGACCTTCAGGACGGCGGTCTCGTGGTTGCGGACCCGGGTCGAGATCTTCGTGCGCGAGGTGAAGGGGTTCACCCAGCGCAGGCCGTCCTGCCTGATCGTGCCCCGGTACCGGCCGAAGAGCTGGACGACGCGCGCCTCGCCCGGCGCGACCATGTTCAGCCCGCACATGGCGAGGAACGCGGCGAGCGCGACCAGGATGCCGCCGATGATCAGCGCGGCCCGCGCGCCGTCCGAGCTCACCGCCACGTTGGCGGCGATCAGCCCGGCCCCGGCCAGCAGACCGAGCAGGCCGAGCAGCAGGGCGAGCCCACCGCCGATGCTGGGCGCCGTGAACTCCCGCACACGAGGTGCCGGCATCTCGGGCACATCGGCAGTGACCTGCGGTTCCGGTGTGGACATGGGTGATCCCCCGTTTCCCTCGGGGAGCCACTCCTGCATAGCTCCCATCTAGCTAAGTGATATCACTTTTCCGGCTCATGGCAACCCTGCGGGTGTCTCGAACGTCGGTTCCGATGGGAATGGGTGCTGATTGTCACGTCCGCAAAGGGCCGGATCGGCTGCCCTATCTCTTATCTCCCGGTGTTAGCTTTCTGAGCTGACCTGAGCGGCGAACCTGTGTGACTTGTGAGCACACATGAACGAAGCGGAGCGGATCGGACCCATGGGACGAGCGGAAGAGAGACGCGCCAGACAGCGCGGTGGGCGCCGTGCGGCACCCAAGAGCCACCGTTCGTCGGGCGCGGCCGGGAAGAGCGGCATACGCAGGCTCTTCACCTGGAAGAAGCTCCTCGGCACCTTCCTCGGCCTGTGCCTGCTGGGCATGGGCGCCTTCATCGTGCTGTACATGATGATCGGGATCCCCGAGGGCAACGCCGACGCCAAGCGGCAGAGCAACATCTACAAGTACAGCGACGGCTCGATCATGGCCCGCGACGGCAAGGTCAACCGCGAGAACGTCGATCTGTCCCGGGTCCCCAAGGGCGTGCGGCTGACCTTCGTCGCGGCCGAGAACAAGACCTTCTTCAAGGACTCCGGCGTCGACTTCAAGGGCACCGCCCGAGGCCTGTTCAACACGCTGTCCGGCCGGGGCGCGCAGGGCGGTTCGACGATCACCCAGCAGTACGTCAAGAACTACTACCTGACGCAGGAACAGACCGTCTCCCGCAAGCTGAAGGAGATGGTCATCTCGCTGAAGCTGGACCGGGAGAAGTCCAAGGACTACATCCTCGCCGGCTACATCAACACCAGCTACTACGGCCGCAACGCGTACGGCATCCAGGCCGCCGCCCAGGCCTACTACCGCAAGGACGCCGACGAACTCACGGTCGCGCAGGGCGCCTACCTCGCCGCACTCCTCCAGGCCCCCAGCCAGTACGACTGGGCCGTCGCCTCGAAGGAGGGTAAGAAGCTGGTGAAGGCGCGCTGGAACTACGTCCTGGACAACATGGTCGACGAGGGCTGGCTGAGCGCGTCCGAGCGGGCCGGCATGAAGTTCCCGGCGCCGGAGGAGCCCAAGCCCGCCCCCGGTATGGAGGGGCAGAAGGGCTACCTGGTCAACGCGGCCAACGCGGCGCTGGAGAAGCAGCTCGTCGCCGACGGCACCGCCGACAACACCAAGGAAGCCGAGGCGCTGGTCAACGCCGGCGGCTGGACCCTCACGCTCAACATCGACAAGAAGAAGCAGGCGGCGCTGGAGAAGTCCGTCAAGCAGCAGCTGACCAGCAAGCTCGACCCCGACAAGCGCAAGGTGGACAAAGACGTCCAGGCCGGTGCCGCGTCGGTGAACCCGAAGACCGGCGCCGTGGTCGCGATGTACGGCGGCGAGGACTACTTCAAGCACTACACCAACAACGCCACCCGCGCCGACTACCAGCCCGCCTCCACCTTCAAGCCGGTCATCCTGGCCGCGGCCCTGGAGGAACAGGCGAAGACGCAGGACGGCAAGCCGATCAACGCCAACACGGTCTACGACGGCACGAGCAAGCGCCAGGTCGTGGAGGACGGCACCAAGGTCGGCTTCGCGCCCGAGAACGAGGACGACCGCGACTACGGCCCGATCTCCGTCCAGACGGCCATGAACAAGTCCGTCAACTCGGTCTTCGCGCAGATGGGCGTCGACGTCGGCATGTCCGAGGTGGTGAAGGTCGCCGGCAAGCTCGGCATGGACACCGACAACATGGAGGCCGTGCCCGCGCAGACCCTGGGCAGCATGGGCGCCAGCCCCCTGCAGATGGCCGGTGTCTACGCGACCCTCGACAACCACGGCAGGAAGGTCACCCCGGCCGTCCTGAAGTCGGCGGAGCACCTCAACCAGAGCGTCACCATGCCCGAGCCCGTCGGCGATCAGGTCATCAGCCGGGAGGCCGCCGACTCGGTCACCTCGGTGCTGACCGGCGTGGTCGACGACGGCACCGCCCAGGAGTCCGTGCGCAACAACCCCCTGCGCGACGGCCAGCAGGTCGCGGGCAAGACGGGTACGTCCGACAACAACAAGTCGGCCTGGTTCACCGGCTACACGCCGAAGCTGGTCACCTCGGTGGGCCTGTTCGGCGAGGACGCCAAGACCCACGCCCAGGTGGCGATGTACGAGGCGGCCGGCAAGCCCCGGCTCAACGGCGGTGACTTCCCGGCACGGATCTGGGCGGAGTACACCTTCGGCGTGATGAGCGGCGTCAGCAAGTTCGACCTGGAGACCCAGCAGGGCGCGGCCGTCCAGCCGACCTGGACGCCGACGCCCACGCAGGAGGAGACCCAGGAGCCGACGCAGGAGCCGACGACCGAGGAGCCGTCGTCGTCCCCGCCGCCGACGACGGAGGAGCCGTCGTCCTCCCCGCCGGCCACGCCGTCGACGAACCCGCCCAGCATCACCCCGCCCACGACCCCGCAGACGACCCCGCCGGGCAACAGCGGCGACCCGTTCGACCCGATCAGGCCGGGCGACGGCGGCCAGTAGGAGACGACCGGCCGGCGACGGCCTCAGGACGCCGAAGGGCGCCCGGGTTCACCGGGCGCCCTTCGGCGTGTTCGTCGCGCTCCCGGGGCTCCGTCAGCCGCGGTTCAGCTCGAACCAGACCACCTTGCCCGTGCTGAGCCTGGTCGCGCCCCAGCGCCGGGCCAGCCGGTTCACCAGGTACAGCCCGCGCCCGCCCTCGTCGGTGGCGCGTGCCTGGCGCAGCCGCGGCAGTTGCGGCACGTCGTCGCCGACCTCGCAGCGCAGCACGTCCGTGCGCAGCAGCCGCAGCGTGACCGGCCGGGACGCGTACCGCACGGCGTTCGTCACGACCTCGCTGACGAGCAGCTCGACGGAGTCGCTGAGCTCCTCCAGCCCCCAGCGCTGCAACGCGCGCCGGGCCAGCCGGCGGGCCCGGCCGGGGGCCGCGTCCTCCGGCTCCAGGAACCAGTACGCCACGTCGCTGGGCGCGATCCCGTCGAACCGGGCGGCGAGCAGCGCGATGTCGTCGTCCCGGTCGCCCGGGCCGAGCATGTCGAGCACCTCGTCGCACAGCGCTTCCAGGGGCGGCGGATGGTCCGGCCCGGTGAGCTGCGCGACCGCGGCGAGTTTCTCCCGCAGCTGCTCGATGCCGGTCCACACGTCGCGCAGCCGGGACTCGACCAGGCCGTCGGTGTAGAGCAGCAGCGTCCCGCCGGCGGGCGCGTCCAGCTCCACCGCCTCGAAGTCCACGCCGCCGACCCCGATCGGGGCACCGGCGGGCACGCGCAGCACCTCGGCGCGGCCGCCCAGGTGCAGCAGGACGGGCGGCGGATGACCGGCGTTGGCGATGGTGATGCGGTGCGATACCGGGTCGTACACGGCGTAGAGGCACGTCGCCATGCGGTCCACGCCGAGGCGCTGGGCCTGTTCGTCGAGGTGGTGCAGGACCTCCTGCGGCGGCAGGTCGAGGCCGGCGAGGGTCTGGGCCGTGGTGCGCAGCTGGCCCATGATGGCGGCCGAGGTCATGGAGTGGCCCATGACGTCGCCGACGACCAGCGCGACCCGGCTGCCGGGCAGCGGGATCGCGTCGTACCAGTCGCCGCCCACCCGGGCCGTCTCCGCCGCCGGCAGGTAACGGGAGGCCAGCCGTACGCCCGTGGGGCGGGGCAGCGTCTCGGGTAGCATGGTGCGCTGCAGCTCGTCCGCGATGTAGGCCTCGCGGCCGTACAGCACGGCCTTGTCGATGCCGAGGGCGCTGTGCGTGGCGAGCTGGGCGGCGACCAGGAGGTCGTCCGGGTCGAACGCGATGCGCTCGGGGCGGCGCAGGAACAGGGCGGCGCCGATCACCCGGCGCCGGCCCCGCAGCGGGGCGAGGATCGCACGCTGCCCGTCCGGCACGGCGAACTCGCCGTCCTCCCCGAGCAGTTCCGGCAGCGCGGCGCGGGCCGCGGGGGCGTCGGTGAACACCGGGCGCACACCCCGCAGCACCTCGGCGAGAGCACTGCCGGGCCGCACCTCGCACAGCTCGGCGCCGACCGTGTCCAGTTCGTTCGGCTCGGGCTGCGCGGCCGGAAGGAAGCCGTTCTCGGTGTCCCGCTCCGCCGGTATCCGGTCGGTGCGGCGCAGCCGCAGCACCAGCGGGCCGGTGGGCCGCTCGTCCCCGACGGGAAGCGGATCGCGCAGATAGACCAGGATCGCGTCGGAGAAGGTGGGCACGGTGGCCCGGCACAGCCCCATGACGATCTCGTCGAGGTCGATGCCGCGGGCGATCCGCCGCGTGGCGGCCCCCACGAACCTGAGCCGGTCGCCGTCCCGCCGCATCGGCGTGGGGCGGCCGGGCGGCAGGCTCTGCCCGCTGCGGCGCTCCTGCCCGTCGCCGTCGCTGTTGACCGGCGGCCGGTCCTGTTCGTCGGCCGGCTGGACCGGAATGCCCTCGGGGGCGGGGCGCGGCCGAGGCGTCTCGCGCTCGGCGGTCTGCTCGGCACCCGGCTGGGAGTGCTCGGAGGCGGGGTCGCTCACGGTGTCCTTGCCCTTGCCGAACGGCGTGGAGGTGCCCGGCTCCGACGTGCCCGGCGTGCTGTGTGCCGTCGTGACCGGAACGCTGACGTCGCCGCCGGGGCGGCCCTGTACCGGTAAGGTGCCGGCGCCGGGCGCACGCGCCGGTGCCGGGGTATGCACGAAAGCCCCGCGGGGGTCCGCGGGGTCGACGCCCGACTGGGGGCGTTCGAACGAGGTCGGCTGCTCCGTCACGCGTGTCGAATCCGTCCGTCCGGGGCTGCGCGCCGCGCACGCAGTTGGTCCCGCCGAAACTCCGATACCCGGATTACGTGCCCCAGGAACGGAATTCCCGCGTGGTCAGAGGTTGTTCCTGTGCCACCGGCGGACCGTCTGCGGCCCGCAGGGGCCTTCCGACGGCCTTTGGGGCCTGTGGCGCAGGCCCTGCCGGTGTTGCCCTCGTACCCCTCGCTCACGTCCTGCCGCCCCTCGGTGACGATCGGTCAAGCCCAGCGCGTGCTCAGGTAGTTGCCGCCGCGCGCCCTTGCGGAGGACGATCCTACGTTTCTTGCCCGGGGGCGCAGCAAGGGTCTCATGAGGACACATGCGCAGGCGTACGGTCCCAGTCCTCCGGCAGTGACGGTACAGCCCAGGAGGGATCCGGGCGCCAGTGCTGCCAGCCTTCCGAGAACGGCGGACCCCAGGCGCGGATCACCTCCACCGCGTCCCGTCCCGCCTGCTGTACCTTTTCCGCCAGTTGGTCGTCCATCAGCCCGTCCCGGCGGGCCTGGGCGAACTCGTCCTCGTCCCGCCAGTGCCAACTGCGGTCGGGATGGACGGAGATGTCCAGGAAGTGGTCGACGGAGTCCACCCCGCCGGCCCAACGGGACAGGGGTTCCTCCAGGTTCACGTACCAGTTCTTGAACCGCCAGCCCGGCTCCCAGAACAGCCACACCGACCAGGGCTCGCCGGGCCGGGCCAGCTTCAGCACGCCCGTGCCGAACCACCGGTCGCGCTGCACGGTCCGCGGCTTGGTGTAGCGCGACTCCAGCGGCTCCAGATGGACGGGCGTGCCGTCGGCGAGCACGGGCTTCACGCACTCGGTGCCGGGCGCCAGCCACACGGCGAGCAGGTCCGCGTCGTCCCGGACGACGGTGACGGGACGCGCGATGTGCACCTGCGTGCCGCCGTTCTCCCGGTACCGCCACAGGATCCGGCTTCCGGGCGCCCAGAAGCCTGCCGCACCACCCGTTTCCATGCGTCTCATCGCTCCACCGTCCGCCATGAACAGATATTAGGTGCCGCAGGCATACGACGCTGCGGCGCGTGTCACGGTTCACGCGCCGGGCACACGAACGCGTCCCTTCGTCACGGGTGTGTCATCCGCAGGACATCCAGGGCCTCGTCGAGCTGCTCCGCGGTCAGGTCCCCGCGTTCCACATACCCCCCGTCCAGCACGACCTGACGGATCGTCTTCCGCTCGGCCAGCGCCTTCTTGGCGACCTTCGCGGCCTCCTCGTACCCGATGTACTTGTTCAGCGGGGTCACGACGGAAGGGGAGGACTCGGCGTACTCCCGCGCCCGCTCGCGGTCGGCGGTGATGCCGTCGACGGTCCGGTCGGCGAGCAGCCGCGTCGCGTTGGCGAGCAGCCGGATCGACTCCAGCACGTTCTTGGCGATGACGGGCAGCATCACGTTGAGCTCGAAGTTCCCGGCGGCGCCGGCGGTCGCGACGGTGGCGTCGTTGCCCACGACCTGGGCCGCCACCATCAGCACGGCCTCGGGAACGACCGGATTCACCTTGCCCGGCATGATCGAGGAGCCGGGCTGGAGATCGGGCAGGGCGATCTCCGCCAGGCCCGTACGCGGCCCGGACGACATCCAGCGCAGGTCGTTGGCGATCTTCGTCAGCCCCACCGCGATGGTCCGCAGCTGGCCGCTGGTCTCGACGATGCCGTCCCGGGCGCCCTGCGCCTCGAAGTGGTTGCGGGCCTCGGTCAGGGGCAGACCGGTCGTCCGGGCGACCTCCTCGATCACGGCGGCGGAGAAGCCGGGCGGGGTGTTGATGCCGGTGCCGACGGCCGTACCGCCGAGGGGAAGTTCGGCGAGCCGCGGGAGGGAGCC
Source organism: Streptomyces sp. NPDC056373 (assembly GCF_042262425.1). Lineage (NCBI taxonomy): Bacteria > Bacillati > Actinomycetota > Actinomycetes > Kitasatosporales > Streptomycetaceae > Streptomyces > Streptomyces sp. NPDC056373. Next base: position 144,009 of record NZ_JBHJPX010000001.1, on the reverse strand, counting down.
CTCCAGACGCTCGATGCCGTACCGCACCTGGGCCGCGTACCCGCCGAACTCCTGGCCCAGCGTCACGGGCGTGGCGTCCATGAGGTGCGTCCGCCCCGACTTCACGACGTCGGCGAACTCCTCGGCCTTGCGCTCCAGGGAAGCGGCGAGATGGTCCAGGGCCGGGACGAGGTCGCGCGTGACGGCGGCGGTGGCGGCGATGTGGATCGAGGAGGGGAAGACGTCGTTGGACGACTGGGAGGCGTTGACGTGGTCGTTCGGGTGGACGCCGCTGCCCAGGCGCTCGCTCGCGAGGGTGGCGATGACCTCGTTGGTGTTCATGTTGGACGAGGTCCCGGACCCGGTCTGGAACACGTCGACCGGGAAGTGCTCGTCCCACCTGCCCTCGGCGACCTCCCCGGCCGCCTCCTGGATGGCCTGCGCGATGTCCTTGTCCAGGACCCCCAGCTCGGCGTTGACCTTGGCCGCCGCGCCCTTGATCCGGGCCAGCGCCTCGATGTGCGCGCGCTCGATGCGCTGCCCGGAGACGGGGAAGTTCTCCACGGCCCGCTGGGTCTGGGCCCGCCACTTGGCGTGCGCGGGCACCCGCACCTCGCCCATGGAGTCGTGCTCGGTGCGGTACTCGGTCCTGTCCTGCTCGTCGGTCATCGACGATCACCTCCACGTGTCACAGCGTCAGCGCCGGGACCACTGTTCCCCGTGGAGGCGAATCATCACCGCCGGCGTCAGGCGAGTCCGGGCCCGCGCACCGGAATGGAGGTGAACGTGGGCGACGGCGCGGGGTCCTGGAAGAAGTCGTTGCCCTTGTCGTCGACCACGATGAAGGCCGGGAAGTCCTCGACCTCGATCTTCCAGACGGCCTCCATGCCGAGCTCCTCGTACTCGACGACCTCGACCTTCTTGATGCAGTCCTGGGCCAGGCGCGCGGCCGGGCCGCCGATGGAGCCCAGGTAGAAGCCGCCGTGGGCGTCGCACGCGTCGGTGACCTGCTTGCTGCGGTTGCCCTTGGCGAGCATCACCCTGGAGCCGCCCGCCGCCTGGAACTGCTCCACGTAGGAGTCCATCCGGCCGGCCGTGGTCGGGCCGAAGGAGCCCGACGCGTAGCCCTCGGGGGTCTTCGCGGGACCGGCGTAGTACACCGGGTGGTCCTTCAGGTACTGCGGCATCTCCTCGCCCGCGTCCAGCCGCTCCTTGATCTTGGCGTGCGCGATGTCACGCGCCACGACCAGGGGGCCGGTCAGGGACAGGCGGGTCTTCACCGGGTACTTGGTGAGCTCCGCCAGGATCGTCTCCATCGGCTGGTTCAGGTCGATCTTCACGACGTCGCCGCTCTCGTCGAGCTGCTCGTCGGTCGTCTCGGGCAGGAACCGCGCCGGGTCCGTCTCCAGCTGCTCCAGGAAGACGCCCTCGGCGGTGATCTTCGCGACGGCCTGGCGGTCGGCGGAGCAGGACACGGCGATCGCGACCGGGCAGGACGCGCCGTGCCGCGGCAGGCGCACCACACGCACGTCGTGGCAGAAGTACTTGCCGCCGAACTGCGCGCCGATGCCGATCTTCTGCGTCAGCTCGAAGACCTTCTGCTCCAGCTCCTGGTCGCGGAAGCCGTGCCCGAGCTCGGAGCCCTCGGCCGGGATCTCGTCCAGGTAGTGCGCGGAGGCGTACTTCGCCGTCTTCAGCGCGTACTCGGCGGACGTACCGCCGACCACGATCGCCAGGTGGTAGGGCGGGCAGGCCGCCGTGCCCAGCGAGCGGATCTTCTCCTCCAGGAACTTCATCATGGAGGACTCGTTCAGGACGGCCTTCGTCTCCTGGTACAGGAACGACTTGTTGGCCGAGCCGCCGCCCTTGGCCATGAAGAGGAACTTGTAGGCGCCGCCGTCGGCCGCGTACAGCTCGATCTGCGCGGGGAGGTTGGAGCCGGTGTTCTTCTCCTCCCACATATTGAGCGGAGCCATCTGCGAGTAGCGCAGGTTCAGGTTCTGGTACGCGTCGTAGATGCCGCGGCTCAGGGCCTCCTCGTCGCGGCCCTGGGTCAGCACGTTCTGCCCGCGCTTGCCCATCACGATCGCCGTGCCCGTGTCCTGGCACATCGGCAGCACCCCGGCCGCCGCGATGTTCGCGTTCTTCAGCAGGTCCAGCGCCACGAACTTGTCGTTGCCGGAGGCCTCGGGGTCGTCGATGATGCGGCGCAGCTGCGCGAGGTGGGCCGGGCGCAGGTAGTGCTGGATGTCGTGGATGGCCTCTTCGGCGAGCTTGCGCAGCGCCTCCGGCTCCACCTGGAGGAAGGTCCGCCCGTCCGGCCCCTCGACCGTGGAGACACCCTCGGAGGTCACCAGCCGGTAGGGGGTGGTGTCCTCTCCCTGGGGGAGCAGATCGGTGTACGCGAACTCAGGCATCTCAGCCCATTCCTCACTCTGCGGACGGCGGCCCGCCTCCGTCGGCGGGCGCCCACCAGCGTAGAACCTGCCGCTGACGGCGAGCCCGTGAGGTAAGGCTGAGTTCGTCACACTCGGCCGCGAGAGGGGGCTGTCGCGATCTATCGTGTTTCGGTACGCTGCTGCCGTGGACCTTCAGAAGCAGGACCTCCAGAAGCCGGATCTCCACAAGGGGGATCTCCACAAGAGGGATCTCCGGCAGCAGGGCGCACCCGCCGCCTCAGAGCTCCGCGCCTCCGACGCCGAGCGCGACCGCATAGCCGACCTCCTGCGCGACGCCCTGGCCGAAGGCCGCCTCACCGCGGACGAGCACGCCGAGCGCGTCGAGGGGGTGCTGCGCGCCAAGACCGTCGGCGAGCTGGAGGTCTTCGTGCGGGACCTGCCCGCGGCCCACCGCCCGGGCCCCGGCCCCGCCCACTCACCGGCCCCCTGGCGCCCCACCGCCGGTGCCGTCCCGGTCGACCCGGACGACAACGTGGTCGCGGTGTTCAGCAGCGCCGTCCGCAAGGGCCGCCGGCGCACGGGCCGCCGTATCCACGCGTACGCGATCTTCGGCAGCGTCGAGATAGACCTCAGCGAGGCCCTCTTCGACCACCAGCAGGTCGTCGTCAAGTCCTTCGCGATCTTCGGCAGCGTCGACATCCGCGTCCCGGAGAACGTGTCGCTGCGCGGCATGGGCGGCGGCGTCCTCGGCAGCTTCGAGGTGGCCACGCTCGACTCGGACGACCCCGAGGCCCCCATCGTCTACGTCGACGGCTGGGCCGTCCTGGGCAGCGTCGAGGCCCGGCCGCGGCGGGGCAAGATCGTCGCGGACATCCTGGACCGGGTGCAGCGCAAGGTCGACAAGGGTTTGCGCAAGCACCTGGGGCATTGACAGCCGCGAATCCCCCGAAACCGGCGGTTCGGAACTCAGTGCATAGGCGCGCGTACAGCGGGTAGGGCTTGCTGCATCGTCTCTCGCTCGCGAAGCCGTCGTCAGGAGTAGACCGTGCTGCAACCGCCGCATTCGTCCCTGCAGGTCGCTGCCGTTCCGGCCCCGCGGGTGCCGGCGCGAGACAGGGACCAGGACGCCCCGTGGCACACCGAGGCGGTGTGCCGGCGCGACGAGGCTGGCCTGTTCTTCGCGCCCTCCAAGGAACCGACCGCCGCGAGGCTGTCCCGGGAGGAAGCGGCGAAACGGGTCTGCGCCCGCTGTCCCGTGATGGTCGAGTGCCGCGAACACGCCCTGCTCCAGCCGGAGCCCTACGGCGTCTGGGGCGGCCTCACCGCCGCGGAACGCCGCGTGGTGCTGGCCCGGCGGCGCCGCCGCGAGATGGAGCTGAAGAAGACGGCCCGCCCGGCGGACCGGATAGCCGCGGCCGGCTGACGGCCTGGCAGCACGGAAAGGGGCGCCCCCACCGCACCGGGGACGCCCCTTTCCGTTCGACGCCCTCAAGGGGCGCGGGGCTGTATCGACTTGCGGCTCCGCCGCGCGGGCGCGGTCAACCACAACGGACCCGCACTCGCCGGCGGTCCCCGCCTCTTCGGCGCGCTACTTCCCCTTGTCGAAGTCGATCGCGCTGTAGGCCCGCAGCTTGCTCAGCCGGTGCTCGGAGGAGATCCGGCGGACCGTGCCCGACCGCGACCGCATCACGATCGAGTCGGTCGTCGCGGTCTCCGCCCGGTAGCGCACCCCGCGCAGCAGCTCGCCGTCCGTGATGCCGGTCGCCACGAAGAACACGTTCTCGCCGGTGACCAGGTCCTCGGTCGTCAGCACCCGGTCGAGATCATGCCCTGCCTCGATCGCCCGCTGCCGCTCCTCGTCGTCCTTCGGCCACAGCTTGCCCTGGATCGTGCCGCCCAGGCACTTCACCGCGCAGGCCGAGATGATGCCCTCGGGCGTACCGCCGATGCCGAGCAGCAGATCGACCCCGGTGCCCTCCCGCAGCGCCAGGATCGAGCCGGCCACGTCACCGTCGGAGATCAGCCTGATGCGCGCGCCGGTCTCCCGGATCTCCTTGATGATGCCCTCGTGCCGCGGCCGGTCCAGGATCACCACCGTGACGTCCTCGGGTGCGGAGCGCTTGGCCTTGGCGACCCGGCGGATGTTCACCGACACCGGGGCGTTGATGTCGACGAAGTCGGCCGCCTCGGGCCCGGTGACGAGCTTGTCCATGTAGAAGACGGCGGACGGGTCGAACATGGACCCGCGCTCGGCGGCGGCCAGCACCGCGATCGCGTTCGTCATGCCCTTCGCGGTCAGCGTGGTGCCGTCGATCGGGTCGACGGCGATGTCGCACTCGGGCCCGGTCCCGTCGCCCACGTGCTCCCCGTTGAACAGCATCGGGGCTTCGTCCTTCTCGCCCTCGCCGATGACGACGACGCCGTTCATCGAGACGGTGGAGACGAGAGTCCGCATGGCACGCACTGCGGCACCGTCGGCGCCGTTCTTGTCACCACGCCCGACCCAGCGGCCCGCGGCCATCGCCGCCGCCTCGGTCACCCGGACCAGTTCCAGGGCGAGGTTGCGGTCGGGGGCCTCGGAGGGCACATCAAGCTCGGACGGCAAGTGATGATGCTCGGTCATCGGAGCGCACCTTTCTGTACGACGACGGCCGGATGAGGGTGTTGTTCGCCCGACTCTATCGCCGAGACCGCAAAATGAGCAGGGGCCCCCACGGATGAGCGCGGCAGGGACCTGCGACGATAGGGGGCGTGGCAGGCACGAACGGCAAGCAGAAGACGGCGCGGGACATGGTCCTCTCGATGGGGATCATCATCCTGGTGGCGGGCTTCGTGTACCTCTTCATCCCGCACGACGACAGCGCGCGGGAGGTCAAGGCCGTCGACTACCGGGTCGAGCTGCTCACGGCACGCCGCGCCGCCTCCTACCCCGTGGCCGCGCCCGAGGGTCTGTCCGACGCGTGGAAGGCCACCTCCGTCCGCTTCCGGGGCGACGAGTACGACGCCTGGCACCTCGGCTTCCACGATCCCGAGGGGGAGTACGTGGCGGTCGAGCAGTCCACTCAGCGTCGCCCCGTCTTCCTGGACGAGGCGACGCAGGGGGCTCACGAGACCGGGAAGACCGAGAAGATCGACGGCGAGACCTGGACCCGTTACGAGGGCGGCCGCTACGACGCGCTGGTCCTGCAGGGCACCAAGGGCTCGACGACGGTCGTCACGGGCACCGCGTCGTTCGCGCAGCTCGCGAAGATGGCCGGGGCGCTGGAGACGAAGTAGGCGCAGAAGGAAGGCCCCCGGCGACTGCCGGGGGCCTTGCCGTGTTCGTCGGTCAGACCGTCGTGACGACCTGGTCGAACTCCAGGCGCGGGGAGCGCGGGTACCAGGCGTCCGGGCCGGGGCGGCCGATGTTGACGACCATCAGGGGGGTGTGGTCGTCGTCCAGGAACTCCTTGCGGACACCCTCGAAGTCGAAGCCCGTCATCGGGCCGGCGGCGAGACCGGCGGCGCGGACGCCGACGATGAAGTACGCGGCCTGGAGGGCGGCGTTCAGCCCGGCGGCGTTCTCGCGGACCGGGCGCTCGGTGAAGAAGATGTCCTTGATCTGCGGGGCGGCCGGGAACAGGTGCGGCAGCTCCTCGTGGAACTCGTTGTCCGCGGAGAGGATCGCCACCAGCGGCGCGCTCGCCGTCTTGGGCCGGTTGCCCTCTGCCATGTGCGCCACCAGGCGCTCACGGGCCTCGGGGGAGCGGACCAGGGTGATGCGCAGCGGGGTCTGGTTGAAGGCGGTCGGACCGTACTTGACCAGGTCGTAGATCGCCTGCACCTGCTCGTCGGTCACCGGCTCGTCGGTGAAGGTGTTGGCGGACCGGGCCTCGCGGAACAGCAGGTCCTGGGCGGCGGGGTCAAGAACGAGGGACATGGATGCACTTTCTCGTGTCTGGTCCGGAAGATCGGCTGACGTCTTCGACCGTACGCCAGTGAAGTTCAACGTTCAACTAATGTGAGGGTGTCGTGTGTCACCCCGAACCCGAACGGTCCCGATCACTCCGCGCCCTCGTCCTCCGCGGTCTCCTCCGCCAGCGCCGCGTCCAGCCGCGCCCGGGCCCCGTCCAGCCAGCGCCGGCACACCTTGGCCAGCTCCTCGCCCCGCTCCCACAGCGCGAGGGACTCCTCCAGCGTCGTGCCGCCCGCCTCCAGACGCCGGACGACCTCGATCAGCTCGTCCCGCGCCTGCTCGTACCCGAGCGCCTCGCCGGCGCCCGGTGTCTGTTCAACCTCGCTGGTCATCCACTCACCCTATGTGTCCACTCGTACGGAGAACTCACCCTCGGAGACCCGCGCGCGCAGCGCCTCGCCGGCCTGCACCTCGCCCGGGTCGCGGACGGCGTGCCCGTCCGCCTTCTGCAGCACGGCGTACCCGCGCTTCAGGGTCGCGGCGGGGGAGAGGGCCACCACGCGCGCGTGCGTGTGCGCCAGCTCCGAGTCCGCCCGGTCGAGCTGGTGCCGCACACAGCGCCGGCCCCGGTCGAGCAGGTCCGCCACCTGGTCCGCCCGCACATCGATCATCCTGTGCGGATCCTCTATCGACGGCCGCGCCAGCGCGTGCGCCAGCCCGCGCTCCTCACGCTCCACCAGCGCCGCCACGCACCGCCGCGCCCGGTCCCGCAGCAGCCGTACCCGCTCGTACTCCTCGCCGACGTCCGGCACGACCTTCTTGGCGGCGTCGGTGGGCGTGGAGGCGCGCAGGTCGGCGACCTGGTCCAGCAGCGGGTTGTCCGGTTCGTGCCCGATGGCGGACACCACCGGCGTACGGCACTGCGCGACCGTGCGGATCAGCTGCTCGTCGGAGAACGGCAGCAGGTCCTCCACGCTGCCGCCGCCCCGGGCGACGATGATCACGTCCACGGCGTCGATCGCGTCGAGCTCCTTCACCGCCTGCACGACCTGCGGCACGGCGTGCACGCCCTGCACGGCGACGTTGCGCACCTCGAAGCGGACGGCGGGCCAGCGGTGCCGGGCGTTCTCCAGAACGTCGCGCTCGGCGGCCGAGGCCCGTCCGCAGACCAGCCCGACCAGCTGCGGCAGGAACGGCAGCGGCTTCTTGCGCTCCGGCGCGAACAGCCCCTCCCGCGCGAGGGCCTTCTTCAGCTGCTCCAGCCGCGCGAGCAGTTCACCGACCCCGACGGGCCGTATCTCGGCGGCCCGCAGCGACAGCTGCCCCCGCGGGGCGTACCACTCGGGCTTGGCGAGGACGACGACCCGGGCGCCCTCGCTCACCACGTCCGCGACGGCGTCGAACACCTGCCGGTAGCAGGTGACGCTGACGGAGATGTCGTACGAGGGGTCCCGCAGCGTCAGGAACACCACACCGGCGCCCGGCCGCCGCGACAACTGCGTGATCTGCCCCTCGACCCACACCGCCCCGAGCCGGTCGATCCAGCCCCCGATGAGCCGCGACACCTCGCCGACGGGCAGCGGGGCTTCGGGCGTCGTGTTCACAGCCATGCCGCGAGGGTAGTGGGCACCGCCGACAACAGGACTCAGCCGCCCTGAGGAGACCGGCGCCTTGTGGGGGCGACGGTACGGGGCGGCCGTCGCGCGGGCTCCGGCACCTCGCGGGGGCGACGGTACGGGGCAGGCGCCTTGCGGGCGCGGGCGTCTCGCGGGGGCGGGCGCCTTGCGGGGGCGACGGTACGGCTCGGCTCCTGGGGGGACCGGACCTCAGGGGGTCAGGGGCTCGGCTCGGATCACGAGGGTGTCGGCTCCGGCGGTCGGCTGCCCTGCGCGGCCAGCACCACCAGGCCGGCGACCAGCCACACCGCGCCCACCACCTGGGCCGTTCCCGAGGCCTCCACGATCACGGCGACCGTGATCGCCGCTCCCGCCACGGGCGCCAGCACATGCCGCCACCAGATCACCGTCCCGCCCCGGCGCTTCACCGCGAACCAGCCCACCACACTCGCGTGCAGCAGGAGGAAGGCGGTCAGCGCCCCGATGTCGACCACCGACACCAGCTGGTCCATGCCGTCGTCACGGCGGGCCGCCCACACCGCCGCCACCAGTGTCACGACGGCGGCGCACAGCAGTGCCACCCGCGGCACCCCGTCGTTCGTCCGGGACAGCACCCGAGGCAGCCGCCGGTCGCGGCCCATGGCGAACAGCAGCCGGCCCGCCGCGGCCTGCCCGGCCAGCGCCGCGAAGGCCGCACCGATCGCCTTGCTCACCGCCACCAGGTCGTGCAACCAGGTGCCGACCGAGGCGTCGAGCGTGTCGTAGAAGGCAGACCCCTGCAGGCCCGGCTCCGCCGCCAGCCGCGCCGACGACACCGGCTCCAGCAGCGCCACGAGATACGTCTGCGCGATGAACAGCACACCCGCGAACGCCAGGCAGAACAGCAGCGCTCGCGCGATCTTCGCCGAGCCGCCCGTGACCTCCTCCGCGAAGGAGGCGATCGCGTCGAACCCCAGGTACGACAGCACCGCCACCGACACCGCCCCGAGCACCGCGGACAGCGCGAACGCCCCTTGCGTGCCGTCCCCCGTCAGCGGCGACAGCCAGCCCCGCTCCGTGCCGTCCCGGGCCAGCACCACGACCGCCGACACCACGAACACGACCAGGACCACGACCTCCGTCGCCAGCACCAGGAAGCCCACCCGGGCGGCGGCCCGTACGCCCCACAGGTTCAGCAGTGTCGTCACGACCACGGCCAGCGCCGTCCACACCCACCGCGACACCTCCGGGACCAGCGCGTTCATCGCCACCCCGGAGAACAGGTACGCCACCGCGGGGATCAGGACGTAGTCGAGCATCGCCATCCAGCCCGCCACGAACCCGGCACCGTTCCCGAGCCCCACGCGCGCGTAGGCGAACACCGAGCCCGCCTGGGGGACCACCCGCACCATCTGGGCGTAGCTGAACGCGGTGAACGCCATCGCGATCGTGGCGACCAGGTAGACCAGCGCGACCGCGCCGTGCGACTTGGCGTCCAGCGTGCCGAACACGCCCACCGGGGCCATCGGAGCGATGAACAGCAGCCCGTAGACGACCAGATCACGGAAGCCGAGACTGCGCCGCAGCGCGCGTTCCCCCTCGGCCTCGGGGGTCGTCGTTCCGGTCTCGGACATCGTGCCTCCGCTCCCGCCGTACGTCACTCGCGTCGCGCCATGTCCTTCTTCCCGGAGACGGCGCGCACACGCGATCTCTGCCCGGCCGGACGCGGCCTTACGATGGGACGCATGTCTGCTTCGCCTGGCCGCCGTGTCCTGCTCGCCGCCCCCCGTGGCTACTGCGCGGGTGTGGACCGCGCCGTGATCGCCGTCGAGAAAGCCCTGGAGCAGTACGGCGCTCCGGTGTACGTCCGGCACGAGATCGTCCACAACAAGTACGTCGTGCAGACCCTGGAGAAGAAGGGCGCGATCTTCGTCGAGCAGACGGAGGAAGTGCCCCCGGGGAACATCGTCATGTTCTCCGCGCACGGCGTTGCCCCCGTCGTCCACGAGGAGGCCGAGCGCGGCAAGCTCGCCACCATCGACGCCACCTGCCCGCTGGTCACCAAGGTCCACAAGGAAGCCGTCCGTTTCGCGAACGAGGACTACGACATCCTCCTGATCGGCCACGAGGGCCACGAGGAGGTCATCGGCACCTCCGGCGAGGCCCCCGAGCACATCCAGCTCGTCGACGGGCCGGGCGATGTGGCGAAGGTCGAGGTCCGTGACCCGTCCAAGGTCGTCTGGCTCTCCCAGACCACGCTGTCCGTCGACGAGACCATGGAGACCGTCGACGCCCTGAAGGACAAGTTCCCGCAGCTCATCTCCCCGCCCAGCGACGACATCTGCTACGCCACGCAGAACCGCCAGCTGGCCGTGAAGCAGATGGGCGCCGAGTCGGACCTGGTCATCGTGGTCGGCTCCCGCAACTCCTCCAACTCCAAGCGGCTCGTCGAGGTCGCCAAGATCGCCGGTGCCCGCGAGGCCTACCTCGTGGACTTCGCCGACGAGATCGACGAGGCCTGGCTGGAAGGCGTGAGCACGGTCGGTGTCACCTCGGGCGCCTCCGTCCCGGACGTCCTGGTCGAGCAGGTCCTGGAATACCTCTCCGGGCGCGGCTTCGAGGACGTCGAGATCGTCAAGGCGGCCGAGGAGTCCATCACGTTCTCCCTGCCCAAGGAACTGCGCCGTGACCTGCGCGAGGAGGCCGCCGCCCTGGCCGCCGGGCGGGGCGGCGCCGGGACCGGTGAACATTCCGGGGAGTGATCGGGGACAGGCCGGGCAGCCCCGCTGTCCGTCCTGTGACCGTCAGTCGCTCGTCGTAACGTAGGGCCATGCAGATCTTCGGAGTGGACATCGGCGGATCCGGGATCAAGGGTGCGCCGGTGGACTTGGACAAGGGCGACCTGGCACAGGAGCGGCACAAGGTCCTCACCCCCCACCCGGCCACGCCCGACTCGGTGGCCGACGGCGTCAAGCAGGTCGTCGACCACTTCGGCTGGACGGGCCCGGTCGGAGTGACCTTCCCGGGTGTGGTCACCGACGGAGCCACGATCCGCACGGCGGCGAACGTCGACGACAGCTGGATCGACACCGACGCCCGCGCCCTGCTCGGCGAGCGGCTGGGCGGGCTGCCGGTGACGGTGGTCAACGACGCGGACGCGGCGGGCGTCGCCGAGATGAACTTCGGCGCGGGCCGCGACCGCCGGGGCACGGTGATCCTGCTGACCTTCGGCACCGGCATCGGCAGCGCGCTCTTCGTCGACGGTGTCCTCGTGCCCAACACCGAGCTGGGCCACCTGGAGCTCGACGGGCACGACGCGGAGAAGCGGGCCTCCAGCAAGGCGCGCGAGGACCACGACATGACGTGGGAGCACTGGGCGGCGCACCGCGTGCGCAAGTATCTCGCCCACGTCGAGATGCTGTTCTCGCCGGAGCTGTTCATCATCGGCGGCGGTGTCAGCCGCAAGTCGCACAAGTTCCTGCCCCACATCGAGGGGATCAAGGCGGAGATCGTCCCGGCGCAGCTGCAGAACAACGCGGGCATCGTGGGCGCGGCGATGCGGGCGGCCGGACACTAGGGCCGCTTCGGGCCGCCGGGGGTGTGAGACCGACGGCCTGCACGAGGGCTGCTGGGCCGGATGACGTCAGGCCGGTGGCCGGCGTGGAGGCTGCTTCGGGCCGGGTGGTGTCGTCCCTCGGTCGGCGCGGGGCCGTCGCGGACCGGGCGGCGGGCCGGTGGCCGGCGTGAGATGGGGCGCCGGGCGGTGGCCGGCGTGAGATGGGGCGCCGGGCGGTGTCAGGCCGGTGGCCGGGCTCCTGCTCCTGCCGTCCGCCGGCGGTGCACCAGTCGGATGCGCCGGACGATCACGATCAGCCCGGCGATCAGCGTCCCTCCGTACAGCCAGCCCGCCTGTGTCGCGAGCGCCGTCACCAGGCCCATCAGCGTGCCGCCGATCCCTCCCTCGTCGTCGGCCACCGGCAGCAGCCCCACGGCGAACGCGATCGGCATCACGACAGGCGCGGTCATCAGGTCTCCCCGGCGCACCCAGAGGGCGGTCAGCGCGCACACCGGCAGGAACAGCACGCCGTACGCTGTCAGGGACTGCCCGAACAGCGCCGAGCAGACCACGCCGAGCAGGAACATCACCACCGTGCAGAACAGCCCGCTGCCCAGCCCGGTCAGCCGGGGGTTCGGCGCACCTCCCGTGGCGGCCGCCGGTGCGGATGCGGGCCGCCGCACCGGCGCCGGGCGGCGCTGCTGCCCGGGCGGCCGTGCCGCACGCACGGGCTCGCCCTCAGCCCTCCGTCCCGCACGCACGGGCTCACCCCCCGCCTCCCGTCCCGCCTGCGACGGCAGGGGTTGCCTGGGCGGCCTGGGCCGGTCCCGTCGCGGTCCGTACCGGGGAGAACGCGTCCTGTATTGCTCCACCGCACCAACTTAGGTCGTTCAATATGCCGAATGGCCCTCCAGACACACCGTCGGCCGAGCATGGCCATGCGTTCGACACGTCGCCGGGACGGTTCCGGACACGCCGTAGACTGGTGGATCGGCCGGTCCCCTGGCCCCCGGGGCCTCTGCCCTCACGGGAACCCGGCCCCCTGGCCCTCCACTCACGGGAAGTCGCAACGTGTCGCTCACGATCGGAATCGTCGGTCTGCCGAATGTCGGCAAGTCGACCCTGTTCAACGCCCTGACCAAGAACGACGTGCTGGCGGCCAACTACCCGTTCGCCACCATCGAGCCGAACGTCGGCGTGGTCGGCGTCCCCGACCCGCGCCTCACCAAGCTGGCCGAGATCTTCTCCTCGCAGCGGGTACTCCCGGCCACCGTCGACTTCGTCGACATCGCCGGGATCGTGCGCGGTGCGTCCGAGGGTGAGGGGCTCGGCAACAAGTTCCTCGCGAACATCCGCGAGTCCGATGCGATCTGCCAGGTCATCCGTGCCTTCAAGGACGAGAACGTCGTGCACGTGGACGGCAAGGTCTCGCCCAAGGACGACATCGAGACGATCAACACCGAGCTGATCCTCGCGGACCTGCAGACCATCGAGAAGGTCCTGCCGCGCCTCCAGAAGGAGTCGCGCATCAAGAAGGACATCGCGCCGAAGGTCAAGGCCGTCGAGGAGGCGAAGGAGATCCTGGAGAAGGGCGACACGCTGTTCTCCGCGGGCATCGTCCAGGGCTCCGGCAACGAGGAGCTGCTGCACGACCTGCACCTGCTCACCACCAAGCCGTTCCTCTACGTCTTCAACGTCGACGAGGACGAGCTGACCGACGACGACTTCAAGAACGAGCAGCGGGCGCTGGTCGCCCCGGCCGAGGCGATCTTCCTCAACGCCAAGCTGGAGGCGGACCTCGCCGAGCTCGACGAGGACGAGGCGCTGGAACTCCTCCAGTCCGTCGGCCAGGAGGAGCCGGGCCTGGCGACCCTCGCCCACGTCGGTTTCCGCACGCTGGGCCTCCAGACGTACCTGACCGCCGGCCCCAAGGAATCCCGCGCCTGGACGATCAAGAAGGGCGCCACCGCCCCCGAGGCCGCCGGCGTCATCCACACCGACTTCCAGAAGGGCTTCATCAAGGCGGAGGTCATCTCCTTCGACGACCTGGTGGAGACGGGCTCGGTGGCGGAGGCCCGCGCGAAGGGGAAGGCGCGCATGGAGGGCAAGGAGTATGTGATGCAGGACGGGGATGTGGTGGAGTTCCGCTTCAATGTCTAGCGGCTGACATATCACCACGTCGCCGATCTGGCAAACATGCAGGCCAGATAGGGTCCGACTCTTCGGAGTCGGGCCCTGTGTGTTTTCCCGTGCTGGGATGGGGTGAGGGCGTCCGTGCTGGGATGTGCACTGCTCAGCCTGGAGCCCGATGGTTGTCCAGAGGTTCTCCAAGGCGTCCTGCCAGGGCCAGTGTTCGGGGAAGTGCCAGGTCAGCGTGTGGGCGCCCTTCGGCAATCGGGCAGGGACATGGAGGAGTTGGCGTCGTATGGTGCCGGTTCTGGCGCGGGTGTGGAAGGTGGAGGCCAGGGTGCCGAGCGCGCGGGTGAGGTTGTGGGCGAGGGCGGCGAGGGTGCTCCAGGTGGCGTTCGCGGTGAACTTTCCCGATGGCAGGTGCCCGAGTCTTGAGAGCCGTGGCTCCGCCTCTTCCGGTCGGCTGTCAAGGGCGGCCGGAGACTCACTGCTGGGCGGGGTTCTGGTATCGCGGGGCGAGTGTGCTGGTGGACGAGGAGCGGAGCCCGAATTCCGCCGCGGCGATGCGATCCACCGCCTCGCCGTCGACCAGTCCGGGCACGCACACGACCTCGCCGGTTTCCAAGGCCCTCAGTGAAGCGGTCACCACGTCCTCGACGGGCATGCCTCCGTCGTCGTGTACGCGCGCTGCATCACCGGCTACCGGATCCTGGCCCTGGGTGAGATGGAACTCGGTTGCCGTCAGCCCGGGGCACAGCACCTGGACACGAACCGGCGCACCGTCCAACTCTGCGGCGAGGGTTCGGCTGAAGGTGACTACGTACCCCTTGGTCCCTCCATAGACCGCCCGCACCGGCAGCGGGTCTGGCGGAAGCGAACCGGCGAAGGCGAGGGTGGAAGCCACATTCACCACGGTGCCGCGGCCGCGTGCCAGCATGACTGGCACGGCTGCACGGGCGAGCCGGGTGAGCGCCACCACGTTCACGGCCATCACCTTCTCCAGCAGTGCTGTATCGGTCTCGGCGAAGGGGCCGTAGCCGTTGATGCCCGCGTTGTTCACCAGCAGCTCGACGTCGTCCTCGGCGGTTCGCCGGGCAACCCGGTCCAGGTCACCGGCATCGCCCAGATCCGCGACGACGGTTTCCACTCGTACGTCGTGCTGCCCGGTCAGCTCCGCGGCAAGTGCGCGGAGACGCTCTGCGCGACGCGCCACCAGCACCAGATCGTGACCGTCCGCAGCGAGCCGACGTGCGTAGGCCGCACCGATGCCCGAGGAGGCACCGGTCACGATGGCTGTTCCCCTGGCGGGAAGGGATTCGGGATGGATAGTCATGAAGTCCTCCTTGCATGCGTGATTCGGCGGAGGCGTCCCTCAGGTGGACACCATCCGGGTCCAGGGCCGTCGCTGGCTACGCGGTGGTGTGGCGCTTGGCCTCGCCAGTGATGATCCCCAGTGCTTCGGTGATGTGGTCGTGGTGGGTGCGGTGGGAGACCACGCAGACGCGCAGGGTGTAGCGACCGTCGACGACCGTGCTGGAGAGCACGATGCGCCGGTGGCCGTTGATCCGTTCCAGCAGACGGCGGCTTGCCTCATCGGCCTGCTCGGCGGCGGCCCGGCTGCCGTCGGCGGGGCGGACGCGGAAGATCACGGTGGACAGGTCCGGGCGCTGCAGGACCTCCAGCTGCGCGACGCCGGACAGCGTGTCGTGGACGTGTTCGGCCAGGTCGAGCTTCTCGTCCAGAGCCTCGCGGAAGGCGTCCACCCCGTGCAGGTGCAGGGGAAGCCAGGCCCGCAGACCACGGATCTCGTGGGTCAGCTCGGGCCCGAGCCGGCCGGAGTCCGGGACGCTCCCCGCCGCCCCCATGTCCTGGAGGTAGCTGCCGGTGCCGTCGTGCGCGGCGTGCAGGGCGGCGAGGTCGCGGATGACCAGGGCGCCGGTGCCGAACGGCATGAACAGCGTCTTGTGCGGGTCCAGGGTGATCGAGTCGGCCTGCTCCATACCGGCGAGGCGCTCTGAGCCGCGTGCGGTGAGCCGGAAGAAGCCGCCGTAGGCCGCGTCGATGTGGAACCACACGTCCTCGCGGCGGGCCAGGTCGGCCAGCTGCGGCAGCGGGTCGACGGTGCCGGTGTCGGTGGTGCCGGCGGTGGCCACCAGCAGGAACGGCCGCAGCCCGGCGTCCCGGTCGGAGCGGATCATCGCGGCGGCAGCTTCGGGGTCCATCCGCAGGTCCGGGGTGTGCGGCACGGTACGTATGTGAGCCGCGCGGATGCCGGCGAGGCGGGCGGCCTTGGCAACGGAGTGGTGGGCGAAGGCGGTGGTGTAGACGGTGCCGCCGGCGAGTTCCTCGCCGAGCCGGTCGTGCCGGGCGGCGACCGTGGCGGAGAACGTGGCCATCGAGCCACCGCTCGTCAGCAGGCCACCGCTGCCCTCCGGAAGGCCGCACACCTCGCGGGCCATCCAGCGGATCACACTCTCCTCCAGCGCGGCCAGGGCCGGCGCGACCGAGGCCAGTCCGCCGTAGCGGTTGGTGGCGCGGTTGTAGAACTCGGCGAGCGCGGCCGAATACAGGCCGCTGCCCGGGATGTAGGCCAGGTGACCCGGCCCGGCGGTCTCCAGAGCGCAGTCGGCGGCCTCGTCCAGGCGCGCGAGCAGAGCCTTCAGGTCACCGCCCCGGTCGGGCGGCGGCGCCAGGAAGGACTCCACGAGCTCGGCCTCGGCCCGCGGCGACAGGGGGCTGCTCGCTGGGCGGGCCGCGAGCTTTTCGGTGCGGTCGACGACACGGTCCAGGACAAGACCGCCCATCTCGGTCATCGCGGCGCGGTCGGGTTCCAGGGGGAAGGGGTGCATGAGGCAGTCCGATGTACGTGAGAGGGGTACGGAAGCGGCGGGCCCGGGGCCCGGGCCCGCGGCGCGTGACCAGGATGCGCCGAGAAGAGCGGCATACGATGGCGTAAGCAGTGCCCGAATGGCTCTTCGACGCATGATTGTTCGCCGATTCAGCCACTACGCTGCATTTCATGCCACGCCCTCTGTACGACAGCATCGACCGGGCGATCCTGGATCACCTCCAGCGCCACGGACGCACCCCCAACGTCGACCTCGCCGAGGCCGTACGCCTGTCGCCCTCGTCCTGCCTGCGCCGCACCAAGGCGCTGGAGGAGGACGGGGTCCTGGCCGGCTACCGGGCCGATCTGGACCGCGAGCGTCTCGGCCTCGGCCTGACGGTGTTCCTCTCCCTCAAGGTCGAGCACTCCCGCACCACCTCTCAGGTGGTCGAAGAGGCGCTGAAGGCGATCGAGCACGTGGTCGCCTGCCACGTGGTCTCCGGCGACGCCGACTTCTTCGTCGAACTCGCCGTGCCGGACCTGCGTACCTTCGAAAAGGTGCTCACGGACCAGATCCTGGCCATCGGCCCTATCCGCGACGCCCGGAGCACCTTCTGCATCCGCACCGTCATCGACCGCGGCCCGCTACCCCTCACCTCCTGGCCTGCCCCACGCCCGTCTCACGTTCAGCGGCGACAACCTGGTTGATGAGTTCGAGGAATCGATTCCGTACTCGTTCGGCGTGGTCGATCTCCTGGCCGAGGAGGGGAGGGCGTCCGTCCTGAAGCTGTTCCGGGGTGGCGATCGCTTCCCGTTGGCGTTGCAGGTCCTCGGCTGCCGGAATGTGCGGGGTGGTGGTCGAGGTGGTGAGGGGCGCGGTCATCAGGTGTCTCTGTGTGAGTGGTGTGGTGGCGGGCGCGATGAAGTGGTCAGCGTGCGGCCCGGGGCGGAGTGGTGTCGCGGACGAAGACGGGCTTGAGGTGCTTTTCGGGCAGGGCGTCGGGGAGTTGTTCCCAGTCGAGGACGTGGGAGACGACGCGTTCGGGGGTGACGGTGCCGGAGGTGGCCAGGGCGAGGGCGTCGGGGATGTGGGTGCGGACGTTGTCGCGGGCGATGCGCAGGGTGACGCCGATGAGGTACATGTCGAGCAGGGGGAGTTCGCCGGGGCGGAAGTGGTTGCCGGCCGATTCGCAGATGCCTTCGGGGGCGAGGGACTTGACGGCGAGGGTGAGCTGGTCGACGCGGCCGGTGGCCTCGACGGCGAGGTCGAAGCCGTGGCGGATCGGTTCGATCGTTTCGGCGGTGCGGGCGCCGAAGCTGTCGGCGAGCTTGCGGTGTTCGGGGTCGGGGTCGACGTAGAGGATGTCGGAGGCGCCGAGGGCGCGGGCGATGTCGCAGACATACAGGCCGATGCTGCCGCGGGCGACGACCAGCACCCGGGCGCCGGGGTGGGCCTTGAGGTGGGGTGCGACCAGGCGCCAGGACAGGGACCAGTTGTCGCTGGCCGAGGCCATCGCGACCGGGTCGAGGCCGACGGGCAGAGGGACCAGCATGGCGTCCGCGTACGGGACGTGGACGAGGTCGGAGAAGAGCCCGCCCCAGTTGCCGCCGATCGGCGCGCCGTACATCGCCATGTGCGGGACCGAGGTGCAGTGGGCGGTCAGTCCGGCGAGGCAGTGGTCGCAGGTGCCGCAGCTGATCGACCAGGGCACGACCACCAGGTCGCCGGGGGTCACGGCCGTGACGGCGTCGCCGGTCTCGATGACCCGGGCCACGCACTCGTGGCCGAGGGCGAACGGCGGGTCGATGAAGCCGTGTCCGGCCAGGATCGCGGTGTCGACGTCGCAGGAGGTCGCGGCCACCGGGGCGACGATCGCCTCCTGGTCGGAGCGGAGTCGGGGGTCGGGGGCCTCGCGCCACTCGGCCGAGTTCCGGGCTACGTAGGTCAGTTCACGCATCGGTCTTCTCCCTGTCCTGCTGGGCCAGGGCGACCAGGTCGGCGTGGCGGATGACGGAGCCGCCCGCACCCCAGGTTCCGTCCGGCTGCTCGTGTACAAGAACCCACGCCCGCAGCGCGTCGTCCGGAGCGAGGCCGGCAGCTGCCAGAACCGTCTTCGTCGCCTCCTCGACCAGGCCGGTCTTGCGCCGCTCGGACAGCGCCCCCTGCGGCACCGTCACCTCCACGAGGAAGCGGGGAGCGTCATCCTCGGCGGTGGTCTGGGCGCCGTCAGGCAGCTCGAAGAGGTAGCTCCACGCCTGGGCGCGGAAGAAGGCGGTGTCGGGTGCCCCCTCCCAGCGCAGCAGCACGGCCGCGAGGTCGCGCTGGACGGTGGCGCGGCCCTCCGCGGTGAGGGCGCCGACGGGCACGGTCAACCGGATCATGGGCATGGCGGCTCCTATGACGAGTGTTATAGACCTCGGCCACGGTAGACTATGACGGTTGTTATAGCCAGAGGGGAGTGCTCAGACGTGGTCAAGAGCAGTGCGCCGTCGCGCGAGCGGATCGTGGCCGGTGCCGCGGACATGATCAGTCGGCGCGGGCTGAGTGCGACGAGCATCCGGGAGATGGCCAAGCACGCCAAGGCGCCGCTCGGCTCGACGTACCACTACTTCCCCGAGGGCAAGCAGCAACTGGCCACGGAGGCCGTCCGGTTCACGGGCGAGTGGGTGGCGCGGAGCCTGCGCAAGGAGCTGGAGGCGGGCCCGGCCGCGGGGCTGCGGGCGTTCCTCGCGCTGTGGCGGAAGATCGTGGTGGAGAGCGACTTCCATGCCGGCTGCCCCGTCCTGGCGGTGGCCATCGAGGAGCCTCCGGCCGACGAGATCCCACCCGCCCTGGCCGCTGCGGCCGAGGTCTTCGAGCAGTGGGAAGACTTGCTCGCCGCTTCGCTGCGGGCGCACGGCGCCGGGGCCGAGCAGGCCGCGCAGCTCGCGACGCTCATCGTCGCCGCCGTCGAGGGCACGGTGGCCATGTGCCGCGCCAAGCGGAGCACCGAGCCACTCGACCGCACCGCCGAACAGTTGCAGGCCCTCATTGCTGCCGCGATCAGGGACTGAACAGAGCGCCAGGCGACGCCTGTCATGCTCAGCCCTGCTCGGGCACCGTGCCTCGGCGGCCGCCCGGTCGGACGGGCAGGACGATGGCCGAAGGGTGTTCCGGGTCGTGGAAAACCTGCTGGTCGGCGGCGCGGAGCGTGGTGGCCGTGGTGAGCGGTTCGCCGGTGCCGGGGTTGCGGTGGTACTGGGGGAAGGCGCCGCTGGAGACCTGGACCCGGATGTGGTGGCCGCGTTTGAAGCGGTAGGCCGTCGGTCACAACTGGACCCCCGCGCACGCCGGTTCGGCGGCGTCGCCCCGGTGAGGCGGATCAGCCCGTCGCAGACGTTGAAGGAGCGTCCCTTCTCGTCGACGTCACAGAGGCGGATATACACATCGGCGTACGGCAGGCTGGAGCAGAAGAAGATCTCGGCGCTCACCTCGCCGATCATCTCGGCGTCCTCCTCCAGCGCCGGTGTCGTGTACGTCAGTACGTCCGCCCGCGCCTCCAGTTTGGCGTTGTCCACCCGGCCGGACTTCTCCACCATCCCCACGCGTATGCCGCCGAGGGCCGGGGTGGGGTCGGCCGGGTCGTAGCGGTAGCCGTCCGGGGGGGGCGAGGTGGCGGGCAGGTCGGTGGCGAGGGCGCCGCCGGACTGCAGGTCGCGCTCACACCGGAAGGGGGCGAACGGTCCTGCGGAGCCGAACGTGCCGCGCGTGCTCACGACGACCACCTGGAAGCCGCGCTCGGCCAGCGGCTTGGCGGTCTGCACGGCGAGCGTCCCTGATCGGCCGTACGGGGTGCGGATCAGCGCGGCCGGCAGGCCGTCGCCGCCGGACGCCGGGTACCAGCGGTCGGCCAGCAGAACGGCGCTGTCCCGCATCGACAGCATCAGATCGCGCTCGACCGCCAGATCCCGGGTCTTCGGCGGCGGGAGCCGTTGCAGGCGCTGGATGAAGCGGCTGGTGAGGTTCACGGGATGTGACCCTTGGTTCGGAAGGGGAGCTTAGAGGGCGGCGAGGAGCCGGGCGGCAGAAGGCTGCGGGCGGATTCCTTCGGGGCTTCGGGCTCCGTGCCGTTGATCAGCAGAGTGCCACGGCCGCGTCCGGGCCGCCCGCGCAGAGAACTTCCGCCCGTACGCCCACCCTGCGCGACGAGGCCGGACGCACGGGCGCCCTGCTCACGCGCCGAGCGCGGCGCGGATCGCCTTGACCTTCTCCTCGGTGAACACGCCGCTGTCGAGGAGGGAGAGGACGGGCAGCACGCCGCCGCTGGAGCCCCAGCTGCCCTCGTCGATGACGCGGAAGTTGACCCACCAGGTCGGCGACGGCTGCGGCAGGCCGCAGGCGTCGGCCAGCGCGGCCAGGACGCGCTCGATGACGGCGGTCCTGACCTCCTGCCGCCAGTCCCCGTCCATCACCGCCACGTCGATCACCATCACGTCGGCGTCCGGGCCGACGTCCGTGAGGAGCCGGCCGCCGATCGCCATCATGTCGGGCTCACGCTCGACGAAGTGCACCTGGAAGCCGACCCGCGCGGGCGGCGCGAACTGCCCCACCTCGGGCACGAGGACCGCGTCCGTCAGCGTCTCGGCCAGCGTGCGGCGCTGCTCCAGGCTCAGGCGGCCCTTGGGGCTGTTCACGGTAATGATCGTCACGACATCCTCCTATGACAGTCGTTTTAGACGACTTCAGGCCATACCCCGCCTATAACGACTGTCATATCAGGTGGGTGTGAAGGCGACACGTCGGCGATGAGCGGGAGACGCGGACGCAGGAGGCTCAGTCGGAGATGGCGGCGTCGCGGTGGACCCACTCGGCGCTGTGGGCCGCCTTGTACAGGAAGTCGGCGACGTCCGCGCGGCTGATCGACGGGTTGCCCTTCATCGGGAGCCGCTCGCCGACGAGGTAGCTGCCCTTGGCGGGTCCCGTGGTCAGCATGGTCGGGTAGACCAGCGTCCAGTCCAGACCGCTGGAGCGGATCATCCGCTCGGAGATCTCCTTGTTCGCTTAGATGTTCCGCAGGAACGTGCGGTACATGACCTTCTGCGCGAGGCTGGCCGACCGGTGGGTGTCACCCACGCCGAACGACGAGAGCCACACCAGGCGGGACACGCCCGTCTCTTCGGCCGCGCCGATCACGGCCGTCGCGGCGCGGGTGAACAGGTCGTCGGCACGTATGGACGTGCTCCTGCCGAGGGCCGAGATGACGACGTCCTGCCCAGTCATGGCCTTCGCGACATCGTCCTGCGAGGTGGCGTCACCGGCGACCACGTGGACCCGGCCGGCCAGGTCGTTCAGCGCCTTCGGCCTGCGGGCCAGGACGCTCACCGTGTCGTCGGCCGCGATGGCCAGGTCGACGAGGTGGCGGCCGGTGGGGCCGGTCGCACCGAGGATCAAGAGCTTCATGGGCTGCGCTTTCGTTTGGGAAGAGGGCGAGGCCGGTGTTCAGGCGAGGTCGGCCAGGTCTTCCTCGGTGAGGGGGATCGCGGCGGCGGCCACGTTCTCCTCCAGGTGGGAGAGAGACCCCGTGCCGGGATGGCCAGGGTCACCAGGGAGGAGGCCGGCAGCCAGGCCAGGCCGATCTGGCCTACGGTGGCGCCGTGCCGGGCCGCCACCCTGGCCAGCCGCTCGTCGTCGAGGTCCCGGCCGCCGCCCATCGGGAAGAACGGAACGAAGGCGATACCGGCCTTCTCGCAGGCCGCCAGGAGGTCGCCGTCGCCACGCTGGGCGGCGTGGTAGTGGTTCTGCACGGCCGCAACGGGTGCGATCGCGCGGGCCTCCGCGAGATGGTCCGCGTCCACGTTGCTGATGCCGAGGTGGCGGATCAGGCCCTCCTCGCGCAGCTCCGCCAGTGCTTCGAAGCGTGCGGCGAGTGATTCGCCGTGCGGGGGCGACATGGCGCCGATCCGCAGATAGGCCAGGTCGAGCCGGTCCAGGCCCAGGCTTTCCAGGTCGGCCTCGACCAAGGGGCGCATGTCAGCGGCGGTGCCCTGGGTGAAGCCGTCCTCTCGGACGATGTGCCCGACCTGGGTGGCGATCACCAGGGTGGAGGGGTAAGGGGAAAGCGTCTCGCGGATCAACGTGTTCGCCCGCACCGCACCAGCCTCGACGCTGCCTCACGGTTTCAAGCCGGAGTGCGGGCGGGGGAGTTGGGCCTGACCCGTAGGTGAGCACTCCCACGTGCGACGCCCTCAGGCGTCCTTGATCCGTACGCGGTCGCCGCACAGTTTCGCCCAGTCGTCGCGGTCTGAGGTCAGCACCAGGACGGGCGCCGGGGAGCGGAGCGCCATCGCGGCGACGAGAGCATCGATGGCGTATTTGTGGCCGTGCAGGCCGCCGGCGTCGCTCAGCAGCCGCACCGCGATGGGGCTGTCCGCCTGAGTGACGTCTTGGACCTGAAGCCGGGAGAGCAGCCAGTGCAGTCGGGCGGTATCCGTCTTCCCGTAGACGGCCTCCACCACGGTCAGGGCCGAGACGAGGACAGGCACGCCTACGCGCCGGGCGGCTTCGATCCGGGTGATCATCTGGCGGTCGTTGCGCAGGAGCAGCGACAGTGCCTGGGAGTCCAGAACCAGGGACCTGGCCGCGGGTTCCTTCACGCGGCGCTGCCACCGGACGCGTACGGCGCCGTTGCGTCACCGAACAATTCGCGCTGTGCGGCCTGGACCTCGGCCTCGCTCAACGGTTCGTGCTCGGTTTCGTAGGCGGCCACGATCTCGGCGAGGCCGTCCATCGCCAGCTGGTGCCGGACCGCCGCTGTCACGTAGGCGGACACGCCGCGCTTACCGGTGCGCGTGCGCAGAGCAGCTAGGAGTTCCGAGGGCATCGAGACGGAGATGTTCTCCGTGCCGCCGGGGCGGGGTGACTTCATGGTGCCAGCCTAGTACAGGAACTATTACAGCGTTCAGGTGCTGTGTGGCCTCATCGTTGATGCGTAGGCTTGGCGCCCCGGATCTTCTTGTACTCTGTCGCGGCCCCCGTGCTGGGATGGTGCTGGGATGCGCCGGCATTTCCGCAGGTCACAGCCTTGTGGTGGAGTTCCGCTTCAACGTCTGAGCGGAGCACATGACACCACGTTGCTCGACGTGGCAGACATGCAGTTCGGAAGGGGTCAGCCTCGCGAGAGGCCGGCCCCTTCGTCCGTCCCGCGCCGGCTCGGTGCTGGATCTTCTGGCTCGACGTCAGGGGTAACCCGGTGTCGGGACAGCCGGGCGATGTGCGACGTGCACGGCCCACACGACGGTCGTGCGGTGCGCCCCGATGTGCCGATCGGGCGCACCGCCGTGCCCTGCACCCGCAGGGTTCGTTTGCAGGGCATGAAGAAGATCATTTCGGCCGCCGCGCTCACCGCCGCCGCCCTCACCCTGGCCACCCCGGCCGTCCACGCCGCACCCCTCTCCACCCAGCAGACCCCGCTCAGCTCGGCCACTCGCGCCGACGGCCCCGTCGGACCCGGCCTCAGCGAGCTCGTGGCGATCGCGGAAGGCATCCTGAAGAAGTACGGAATCACGCGCTGATATCCCCGGGAGCCGTCCGAAGCAGAGGGCGTGGCTCCGTCGACGCCCCGCTGCCGGACTTCGGCACCGGGGCGTCGAGGGTTGCGGTGTCAGGTCTTGGGAGGCACTTCCGACGATCGAGGCGTCAACTCGGCGGCACTGTGCGAACCGCACGGCCTGGCCACCCAAGGCTCGAAACGAGCGGGTATCAGTGGCCCCTCTCCGAGAGACCTAGCGGAGAAGCCCCCGCACGAACCTCGAGCGCTCGTGCAGGCACCGGCGGGCGACGGCCACACCGGCGGCGGCAGCGAGAGCGAGCAGGGCGAGGAGAGCTCGCTTCCTGCGGTCCGGGTTGTGCCGGGGCGGCCCGGGAGCGTTCGTCTCGGGGGAGAGCTCTCCGCTGATCCGCTGCCAGACGCGTTTCGGGGGTGCCGTCGGCAGGTCCACCAGCTGCGCGGTGCGCGCCGCGGTCACCAGGCGGGTCAGGACGCGCAGTTCGTCACCGCAGCGGCCGCACTCCTCGACATGGCGCAGGGCCTCGGCGTCCGCGTCGGTCGAGGTGGCGTTGCCCAGCGCCAGTTCCACCAGGTGCGCGGGCTCTACGTGGGCCACTGCGCCCTCCCGGACTTCACGGGCTCCGCCGTGACGACGAGGTTGGACAGGTAACCGCCCCGCTCGGGGACGAACGGGGGCGCGCACGTGATGAGCGTGAGGGCCGGGGCACCGGTGCGGCGGAACGCCGAGGGCGGCAGCTCGTCCTTGGGGACGGTGACGCGTGAGACGACGCGGTAGCGCACCGGTTCCGCCCCGGCACGCCGCACCTCCACCCCGTCCCCGCGCCGTACGTCGTACAGGGCGGCGAACTCGCCGATCGCTCCGGTCTCGCTGTCCACGTGCCCGACGAGAACCGCCGAACCCGAAGCGCTGCCCGGCGCCGGACCGTAGCGGTACCAGCCGGCCATGGACGGCTCGTCGGGGACCGCCGTCTCGCCCCGGTCCGTCACACCCACCGGAGTGACCCGGGCATCGACGCCCGTGCGGGGCAGCAGGACGCGGCGGGGCGGTGGGGCCGGTGCCGTGCTCGGTGCGGCCTTCGCCGTCGAGTCGGTCGTCCACCCGGAGGGGGCACCCTTCGAGCCGGTCGTCCGCCCGGAGGGCGCGGTCGTGAAGTCGGGGGCCGGCGCGGCCGGTTGCGACGGCCCGGCCGGGAGGCCGAGGACGGCTGCCAGAGCGGCAGCCGCCAGCATCGGTCCCGTCAGCCGGCGTGCACCGTCAGCCACGTCGGCGGGCGACCCGGCGGGCCACCAGCAGACCCGTCACCGCGACCGCTCCGGCCCCGGCGGCCCAGGCCGGGCTCAGGTCGGAGGAGTTCGGTGCGACGGCGGCACCGTTGCCGCCCGCGGGAACGCCGCGCGGCGATGACGCCATGCCGCTGAACGTCTGGGTCGCCAACGCCAGGTTCTTGTCGGCGGCGCTGCCCCAGGCGTAGACGACGTTGCTCGTGCCTTCGCCGAGCTTCAGGTCGGCCGGGCCGATGGCCACGGTGTCCGTACCGGCGAGCACCACATCGGTGTTGAGGGTGCCCGCGTCGACCTCGGCGGTGTCCTCCTTCGGGTTGGGCAGGTTGCTGAAGACGGGCTGTCCGCCGGCCCGGACGTCGACGGCCGGGGCCGCCGCGACATGGCGGACCGTAAGACGGGCCTTTCCTGCGTCCACCTGGGAGACGTCGTTGGTGAAGGCCGTCAACTCCGGTTTGCCGTCGGCGGAGAGATGGGCGGCGACCGTGGCGTTCGCGCCCTCGGGCACCTCGATCTTCTTCTCCAGGGCCGGAGTTCCCGAGGGGTCCTTGCCCGCTTCGAAGATCTTGATGTCGTAGGTGCCGGCGTCGAGCGCCTTGGGGTCCGTCACCGTGCCGGGCTTGAAGCCGCCGACCAGTTCGTCCCCGTTGGCGTACACGTCCACGGTCATGCCGGGGATGCCGTGGAAGACCGACACCATGGCCTGGTCCTGCTGTTCGGCCAGGGCGGGAGCGGAGACGCCGAGGGCCAGGGCGCAGGCTCCGGCCGAGGCGGCGATGGCGAGGCGGGTGTGGGAGGTCATGGGAATCATCCCTTCGAACGGAGTCTCCGTACGGTGCGGAGTCTCGGTCCTGTTTTCAGGTCCGGGGGCCGTCGTGGATGCGCGTACGGCGGCACCGCTACAGGTCCGTGCCGGCGGTCGCGGGCTGCTCGATCACCGTGCGCAGCCGGTGCAGGCCGCGACGGGCGTGGCTCTTGACGGTCCCCAGGGGCATCCCGGTCCGCTCCGCGATCTGCGCCTGGGTCAGGTCCTCGTAGAAGGCCATGCACAACACCTCCCGTTGATGACGTGGCAGCCGGGCCAGGGCGTCGACCAGCAGCACCCGGTCCAGGACGCGGTCCGGTGCCGCCTCGTCGGAGCCGGCGGTGTCCGCGTCGCGGCCGGCCGAGTCGATGAGCGTCAGCCGTCGTGTCCGGGCCGCCAGCGCGTCGACGATCTTGCGGCGCGTGATGCCGACCAGCCAGGCACCGAGCGGACCCCGTTCGGGGCGGAAGCCCGCCCGGCCGTGCCAGGCGCCGAGGAAGACCTGCTGGGTCACGTCCTCCGCCTCATGGGTGTCACCGAGCAGTCGGGTGGCCATGGTGTGGACGAGCGCGCCCCAGCGCCGGTAGATCGCGGCGAACGCCTCCTCGTCGGCGGCGACTAGGCCACGGGCCAGCTCCTCCTCGTACCGCGTTTCCTCCGCGGGCGCGGTGGGGGCGGTCGGTCGCGTGTTCGTGATCATGGCCTGGTTCCTCCTGCAGTGCGTCGTGCGGGGACGGAAGGCCGTCTGCCGAACCGCACCGGTCGCGCTGCGCGAGCCGCGACCATGCGCTCCAGGCCAGTGTTCGGTGCACAAACGACGCGGCTCAACATGCGTCGTTTATGCGTCGTACAGTCGGAGGTATGGGTGCACACGAACGGGACAGCGAACGCCGCGGACGCGAGGCCGGGCCGCTCGGCACCGGGCCACAGGCGGGTGGGCCGATCGAGGGAGGGCCGGTCGGGGGTGGTCTGACCACCGGCGAGGTGGCCAGGCGGCTGGGGGTCGCGCCGACGACGGTCCGCACGTGGGACCGGCGCTACGGTCTCGGGCCCGACGAGCACACCGGTGGCCGGCACCGGCGGTGGACCCCGACGGACGTGGCCCGGCTGGAGCGGATGTGCGCCCTGACCGCGACCGGGATACCGCCCGCCGAGGCGGCCCGCGCGGCCCTCGGCGAAACGACGCAGGGGACGGCTCCGACGGGCCCGGCCGCCGGAGCGACGCAGGCACCGGGTTCCGTCGGCCGCGGCTCCGGAGCGACGCAGGCGGAGGGTTCTGTGGGCCGGGGCGCTCGGGCGATACGGGCGGAGGATGCCGTGGGCGGGGGAGCTCGGGCGATACAGGCGGAGGGGCTCGTGGGCCGGCGCGCTCGGGCGACGCAGGACCCAGATCCGGACGGGCCGGCTGCCGCGGAGTCCCAGGACGCGCTCGCGAACCCGGGACGAGAGGGCATCGGAGCGTCACCGGGACCGGCCGGAGCGTCACCGGGACCGGCCGGGGTGGCAGCGGGACCGGCCGGGGTGGTACCGGGGCCGGCGGGCCCGGGGCGGTCGTCCGGCGGCACACCACCGCGACCGTCGGATCGCGCCCGCACCAGCGCCGCCGCACCCACTCCCGCCCCCGCCCTCACTCCCACCCCCACCCGCAGCCGCGCGGGCAGTGGGCTGCGCCTCGGTGATGTGCGTCAGGAGTGCAAGGGCATCGCCCGTGCCGCACTGCGCCTCGACGCCCCCGCCCTGGACGACCTGCTCCAGTCCGCGATCGCCGAGCACGGGCTGGTCGCCGCCTGGACCGAGGTGATCATGCCGACCCTCCAGGCGGTCGGCCGCAAGTGGGAGAGCTCGGGCGAGAAGTACGTCGAGGTCGAGCACTTCCTGTCCTGGCACGTCTCCGGCGCACTGCGGCGGGGCGCCCCGCCCGCGGCCCCCGACCGCCCGGGCGCGACCGTCGTACTCGCCTGCGTGCCGGGGGAGAACCACACGCTGCCCCTGGAGGTACTGGCGGCCGCGCTGGCCGAACGCGGTGTGCCGGTGCGGATGTTCGGCGGCGCCCTGCCCGTGGAGTCCCTCGTCACGGCCGTCCGCCGAACGGGGCCCGCGGCGGTGGGGTTGTGGGCGCAGTCCCGGACGACCGCCAGCCGGCCGCTGGCCCAGCACGTGGCGGCGATGGAGTGGGGAGTGCGCGGGGCCCGCCGCAAGCCCGTCGTCATGACGATAGGGCCCGGCTGGTCCGGCCGCACCGTTGCCGGACTGCCGCGTCCGACGGGGCTGGCCGAGGCCGTCGCCGTTCTGGAGTCGGTCGTGCCGCGGTGATCCCGGCCGACCGCATGCGTGCCGTGGTGGCTCCGGCCGACCGCATGCGTGCCGTGGTGGCTCCGGCCGACCTGGTCCCGCCCGTCCCGCCGCATCCGGACTGCATCCGTACAGGGCCGCCGGCCGGAAGCGGTGGACGGACAGGACACAGTCGACGAGGTGGCCGGGAACGGGGTGCGGTGATGGGCGGCGTGTGGTGGGCCCGGTGAGCCGGGGACCTGTCGGCGCGCCGGACGTGGTGATCCTCGGGGGCGGAGCCGCGGGCCTGAGTCTCGCGCACCGGCTGGTCGAGACCGCCGTCGCGTCCGTGACCGTGGTGGAGCCGCCGGACGGTCCCGCGCGTCCGGCGGAACGGACCTGGTGCTACTGGGACCAGGGCGACGCCGACGCCGACGGCTTCGGCGAAGCGGTGGCCGCCACCTGGCCTCTGCTGCGCATGCACGACCGCGACGGCAGTCCGCTCACCGTCGATCCGGCCCCCGCCCGCTACCGCATGGTGCGTTCCACGGCGTTCGAACGGCTGGTGCACGCGAAGCTGGAACGCTCGCCCGGCGGCCGGCTGCTGCGCGCGAGAGCCGACACGGTGCGCGACATCCCCGGAGGCGCCGAGGTCCGCTGCACGGAACCCGACGGCCGGACAATGACCCTGCGCGCGGGGCTCGTGTTCGATTCGCGGCCCCTGCGCGCACTGCCACCGGCCCGGACGCAGTTGCTGCAGCACTTCCGTGGCTGGTTCGTGCACACCCGCACCGACCGGTTCGACCCGGCGGTCGCCGACCTGATGGACTTCCGGGTGCCCCAGCCGCGGCACGGCCTCGCCTTCGGCTACGTCCTGCCGCTGGCCCCGGACCGGGCGCTCGTCGAGTACACCGAGTTCTCCAGGAGCCCGCTGACCACGGCGGCGTACGAGGCAGCGCTCGGTCACTACGCCCGGGACGTGCTGCGCCTGGGCGAGTTCGCCGTGGAGACGGCCGAGCAGGGCGTCATCCCCATGACCGATGCCCGCTTCCCCCGGCGGACCGGCACGGCCGTCTTCCGCATCGGAACCGCGGGGGGAGCCACCCGCCCCGCCACCGGCTACACCTTCGCGGCCGTCCAGCGGCACAGCCTGGCCGTCGCGGCGGCCGTGCGGGACGGCCGCGCCGCCGTGCCCGCGCCGCACGGGCGGCGGGCGCTCGCCATGGACGCGGTGCTGCTGCGGGCCCTGGACACCGGCCGGATCGACGGCCCCGCCTTCTTCACCGGCCTCTTCCGCCGGACCCCGACGCACCGCCTGCTGCGCTTCCTCGACGGTGCCACCTCGCTCCGCGAGGAGTGGGGCATCGGGCTGCGCACCCCCGTGGGCCCGATGCTGCGCACCGCGCTCGAAGTGCCCTTCCTGCCCCGCCGCACCCACCCCGCCCCAGGAACCGGAAAGAGCCCCCGATGACCCTGCTGCGCGACCGCGACCTGGCACACGCCTTCGACCACGCGTCCCGCACCTACGACCGCCTCACCGGACTCAACCCGGGCTACCGCGCCGACCTGCTGCGCTCGGCCCGCCGGCTGCGGCTCCCGCGGGACGGGGCCGGGCTGCACCTGCTCGACCTGGGCTGCGGCACCGGTGCTTCCACCCGGGCCCTGCTGCGGGCCGCACCCCGTGCGCGGATCACCGCCGTGGACGCCTCCGCCGGCATGCTGCGGCGGGCCCGGACCAAGCCCTGGCCCGGCACCGTGCGCTTCCTGCACCTGAGCGCCGAGCAGTTGGCGACGTCCGGTGAAGGGCCGTTCGACGCGGTCTTCGCCGCCTACCTGTTCCGCAACGTCTCCGACCCGGACGGCGTCCTCGGCACCGTGCGCGCACTGCTGCGGCCGGGCGGGCGCCTCGCCGTCCACGAGTACAGCCTCGGTGGCTCGCCCGCGCACCGGGCGCTGTGGACGGCCGTGTGCCAGGGGGTGATCGTCCCGGCGGGCACGCTCACCGGCGACCGGGCCCTGTACCGGCACCTGTGGCACAGCGTCCTCGACTTCGACAGCGCCTCCGCCTTCACCGGGCGGCTGACGCGGGCCGGGTTCACGGGCGCGCGGGCTCTGCCCCTCGCCGGATGGCAGACCGGCATCACGCACACGTTCGTCGCCCACAAGGGGTCAGCCGCGGCCGGGGAGGCCACCCGATGAGTCCCGCGACGAGTTCCCCGAAGAGCCGCCCGGCGAGCGCCCGCCCGGTCGCCCGCCGCGGCCGGGACCGCAAGGCCGAGGTGCTGATGCCGGAGCCCGGCCGGGACCGGCTCCCGCCCGGGGACGCACCGTCCGTCGCCGTGGTGGGGGGCGGCATCGCCGGACTCGCCGCGGCCACCGGACTGGCCGAACGCGGCGCCCGGGTGACCCTCTACGAACGCGAGGACTCCCTGGGCGGCCGCCTCGCCGGGTACCGCACCCGGCTGGCCGACGGCTCGGAGGTGACCATGAGCCGCGGCTTCCACGCCTTCTTCCGGCAGTACTACAACCTGCGCGGCCTGCTGCGGCGCACCGACCCCGCCCTCGCCCGCCTCACCCCACTGCCCGACTACCCCCTGCGGCACAGCGGCGGACTGACCGACAGCTTCGCCCGCGTCCCGCGCACCCCGCCCCTGAGCGCCCTCGGCTTCGTCGCCCTCAGCCCCACCTTCGGCTGGCGCGACCTCACCGCCCTGGACGCCCGGGCGGCGCTGCCACTGACGGACGTGCGCGTGCCCGAGGTGTACACACGCTTCGACGAGATCAGTGCCACCGCCTTCCTGGAACGCGTCCGCTTCCCCGAGGCCGCGCACCACCTGGCCTTCGAGGTGTTCTCGCGCAGCTTCTTCGCCGACCCGCGCGAACTCTCCGCCGCCGAACTGATGCTGATGTTCCACATCTACTTCCTCGGCTCCTCGGAGGGACTGCTCTTCGACGTGCCCGGCGAGCCCTTCCCCGAGGCCCTGTGGGAGCCGCTCGCCGACTACCTCCGGCGGCTCGGCACGACCGTCCGCACCGGCACACCCGTCCTCGGCGTGGACCCCGCCGGCACCGGGGGAGCCGAGGTGCGCACCGGCAACGGCACCGAGCGGCACGACGCGGTGGTCCTCGCCCTCGACACCGGGGGGCTGCGCGGGGTCGTCGCCGCCTCGCCCGGCCTGGGCACCGCCCCCTGGCGCGACGGCATCGCCGCCCTGCGCACCGCCCCGCCGTTCCTCGTCTCGCGGCTCTGGCTCGACCGGCCGGTCCGCGCCGACCGCCCCGGCTTCCTCGGGACCAGCGGCTACGACGGCCTCGACAACATCAGCGTCCTGGAACGCTACGAGGGCGAGGCCGCCCGCTGGGCCGCGAAGCACGGGGGTTCCGTGGTGGAACTCCACGCCTACGCCGTCACCCCCGGCGCGGACCCCGGGGCCGTGCAGGACGCGCTGCTCGGGCAGTTGCGCCGGGTGTACCCGGAGACCGGCCGGGCGCGGGTCGTAGACGCCCGGCACGAGTGGCGCTCGGACTGCCCGCTCTTCCCGGTCGGCACCCACCACCGGCGCCCCACGGTGAGGACCCCGCACCCGTGGCTGACGCTGGCCGGCGACGGGCTGCGCTGCGACCTGCCCGTGGCCCTCATGGAACGCGCCGCCACCACGGGCTTCCTGGCGTCCAACGCCCTGCTCGCCGGGTGGGGAGTGCGCGGCCAGGTGCTGTGGACCGTGCCACGGGCGGGCCGCTCCCCGGCGCTGCGGGCACTCGGCGCCCTCGCGGGCCGTCCGGCACGCCGATGATCCCGGGCCGGGGCCGCCGAACGGGCCCGGGCCGCTCCGCACAGGCCCGTCCGGCGGGGTCATCCGGATCAGGACAACGTCCGGGGCCGCGCAACCGGCCTCCCGGTCACCCGGGAAACCGCCCCGTGCTGCGCAACTCCCAGCGTCTCTCGGCGTAGGCGAGGTCGTCGCGCCAAAGGCGCCCGGCCGTCCGGCGCATCAGGGGACGCAACACCGGGGCGGCGGCGCGGGCCAACGCGAATCCGGGCCGGTCCGAAGCGGCGACGACCGCCTCGACCACGGCCGTCCGTGGCTGCTCGGCGTCAGCGGCGGTGAGCGGCGTGGCATGGGTCTCCACCACGGACGTGGCGCCCTCGCCGTCGGTGATGCGCATGACGACGGTGCGCGGCTCCGGCGCGGTGAACTCGGCCCGCACGGGCACCACCAGACGA
This sequence comes from Streptomyces sp. NPDC056373, assembly GCF_042262425.1. Lineage (NCBI taxonomy): Bacteria > Bacillati > Actinomycetota > Actinomycetes > Kitasatosporales > Streptomycetaceae > Streptomyces > Streptomyces sp. NPDC056373. The sequence goes on along the minus strand of NZ_JBHJPX010000001.1, from coordinate 111,499 downwards.
CCCGCCACCCGGAAGGAGACATCGACCACGAAGGCGTCATCCCCGAAGTCCCCGTAGTCCCCGTAGTCCCCGTTGTCACCGTTCTCCCCGTCGCCCTCGTCGCCTGCGTCACCCCCCGGTTCCCTCACGACCGTCAGGTCGACGAAGGAGTACGGGTGGAACCAGGACCCGTGCCACGGGTCGAGCCGGTTGGCCACCACGTCCTGCGGTTCGCACCGCCCGACCGCCGTGAACACGGCGTCCACCCCGCTGCCCGGTGCGGGCCGGGCCGGGATCAGGGGCCGCTCCGACGGCTCCTCACCGCCCACGGTGTCCAGCCGTACCCACACCAGCACCCCGTCGTCGTGGGCCGGGTACGGCTGCCAGCCGGCGAACGCGGAGCCGTCCAGGGCCAGTCCGTGCCAGTGGCACACCAGCGTGCCGCACACCACGCGGCTGTCCCGCAGGGGGGCACCGAGGTGCGGGCAGGCGCCGGGACCGGCCCGGAGCTCACCGCCCTCAGAGCGCCAGAGCACCACTTCCACGCCGCCGACGGTCCTCCCGTAGGGGCGGCCCGGTCGCACGTCCCGGGAGGCGCCCATGACGAACCAGTTGCCGGAGGGCCGGGCGGTCGCCCGTTTGAGGGTGTCGGCGATCAGCGCAGGCCGGGCCGCGCGCCAGGTCGGTGTCTGCTCCGCCCAGCCGGGGCCGCTGCGCCGCCGCAGCGGCGAGGTCCGGCGTGCCTTGTCCGCCCGGTCAGCCACGGCCCTGTTCCTTCCGTTCCGATGCGGCCGGAGCCGTCGCGTGCGCCGCCCACCGCGCGCGGGCCACCCTCAGGACCCCGGCCGCGGCGGTGGCCGCCCGCCGGCGCCGGGGCACCACGGCACGGCGGTGCAGCACCGTGTAGTCGTGCCGCGCGATCGCGTCGAGGATGCCGCCGTACAGCGTGAACGCCGTCCTGATGCAGGGGCGCACCCGAGGGTCGAGCATCGCGATGCCCGGTTCCGCCGTCCGGTACACGTCCCTGGTCAGGGCCTCGGCCGCGACGAGTGCCGACCGGACGCGCGGGTCGCGGCGGCCGCTGCGCCGGCTCCACTCCAGGAGCGGCCGGTCCACGCCGTGGGCGGCCAGCAGGTCGGCCGGCAGATAGACGCGACCCCGGTCGAGGTCCTCGCCCACGTCCCGCAGGAAGTTGGTCAGCTGGAACGCCACCCCGAGTGCCGCCGCGTGCGGTGCCGCCTCCTCGCGCGGGACGACCGTGCCGAGCACGGGCAGCATCTGCAGGCCGATCACCGCGGCCGAGCCGTGCATGTAGGTCCGCAGGTCGGCGTAGGTCGGGTAGTCCGTGACGGTCAGGTCGGCGCGCATCGAGGCGAGGAAGTCGGCGAACAGGTCCACGTCGATGCCGTAGCGGTCGGCGGTGTCGGCCACGGCGCGGACCACCGGTTCGTCCCCGCCGCCGCTGCGCAGCGCATGGCTGAGGTCCTCCTCCAGCCGCTTCAGCAGCAGGTCCCGCTCGTCGGGTGTCAGGCGCCGGTCCAGGTCGTCGACGATGTCGTCGGCCCAGCGGGCGAAGCCGTACAGCGCGTGCACGGCCGTACGGCGTTCCAGCGGCAGCAGGCGCGTGGCCAGGAAGTAGGTCCGGCCGTGGCGGGCGTTGAGCTGCCGGCACCGGCTGTAGGCGGCGCGCAGGCCGGGGTCGGTGACCCCGGCGGCGTCCAGTTCACGACGGGTCATGGGCACCTGCTCCGGTCGGGGTGGACGGGCGGCGGTACGCCGGCCTGCCGGCCCGGGGCGCTCGGGCGCGGCCCCCGGTGACGCGGGCGGCGGCGAGTTTCCCGCTGATGAGCACGGTCGGTACGCCGACACCGGGGGTGGTCCCGCAGCCCGCGAGCACCACGTTGTCCAGCCCGCGGACGAGGTTGCGCGGCCGGAACGGCCCGGTCTGGGCGAAGGTGTGGGAGACCGAGAAGGGACTGCCCGCCGCATGCCCCTGGGCCGTCCAGTCGAGCGGGGTCACCAGCAGCTCCTTCTCGACGCTGTTCGCGAAGCCGTCCAGGCCGCGGCGCTCCAGCTCGGCGACCAGACGGTCGCGGTAGCGCGGGCCGAGGTCGCGCCAGGCTGCGGCGGAGGGGCCGATGTCGGTGTTGGGGCAGGGCGCCAGGACGTAGTGGAGGTGGCGGCCCGGCGGCGCGAGCGAGGCGTCGTGCGTCGTCGGACGGGTGATCAGCAGCGACGGGTCGCTCATCAGCGTTCCCGAGCGGGTCAGTTCCTCGAAGGTGCGCTCCCACGCGGCGCCGAAGGACAGGGTGTGGTGGGCCAGCTGGGGCCAGGTGCGGTCGGTTCCGGCGTGCAGGACCACCGCGGACGGTGAGTGCCGGAGCGGTACCGGGCGCCGGGGTGCCCGGCCCAGGAGCCGGTGCGCGGCGGGCAGTTCGCAGGTCAGCACCACCGCGTCGCACGGGATGCGCTCACCCGAGGCGAGCCGGACCGCCCGTACCCGTCCGGCGGAGCGTTCCAGCGCGCTCACCTCGGCCTGCCGGCGCAGCTCCGCACCGGCACCGGCGGCCACGTCCGCCATCGCCCGGGGCAGCGCGTGCATGCCGCCCTTGGGGAACCAGACACCTGCCACGGTGTCCATGTAGGCGATCACCGCGTAGGCCGCGAGCGCCCGGGCCGGGGCCACACCGGCGTACAGGGCCTGGAAGGAGAAGACCCGGCGCAGGCGGGCGTCGGACAGGAAGCGGCCGATCCGGCCGTCGAGGCGCCCGAAGCCGCCGAGCGCCGCCAGCCGGGCCAGGTCCGGGTGCGCGAGCTGGAGCGGGGAGTCGAAGTTGGTGTCGATGAAACGGCGCATCTGCGCCCGGTACAGCCGCTCCAGCCACGTCCGCAGCCTGCGGTAACCCGCGGCCTCGGCCGGTCCGGCGAAGCGCCGCACCTCCGCCTCCATGGCGTCGCCGTCGGTGTGCACGTCGAGCGAGGACCCGTCCGCGAAGGCCGCCCGGTAGGCGGGGTGCAGGGGTACCAGCTCGACGTGCCGGTCGAGACGCTCGCCGACCGCCGCGAACGCCTCGTCGGCCAGCTGCGGCATCGTCAGCACGGTGGGCCCGGTGTCCACCAGGTAGTCGCCGAGCCCGACCCGCCCGGCCCTCCCGCCCGGTCCGGCGTCCCGCTCGACGAGCGTGACCCGCCGTCCGGCGCCCAGTAGGTGCAGGGCGCACGCCAGACCGGACAGGCCGGCGCCGACCACCACGACGTGGTCCGTCGGGCCGGTCACCGTCCTCATACGAGTTCCTCCGCGTGCCGCGGGGCGACGCCCGCGGCACGCTCGACCAGGGAGGCGAACTCCCGCTGCACGGCGGGGGCCGCACCGGTCGCCTCGAAATGCCGCAGGCCGGAGGCCGCCAGGCCGGCGATCCTCGCCTCCACCTCGGCCCGGGCGCCCGTCCGTTCCAGTGCCGCCCGCATCCGCTCGACGGTGTGACCCGGCAGGGCGTCCGCGTCCGGGGCGAGCACGGCGGCCGCGTCCTGGTCGCCGGCGGCCTCCGCGAGCCGGACGGCGACGGCGAGGAGCGGGGTGAGTTTGCGGGTGCGCAGGTCCTCGTCGGCCGGTTTGCCGGTCAGAGCGGGGTCCCCGAACGCGCCGAGGAGGTCGTCGCGCAGCTGGAAGGCGAGCCCCGCGCACCGGCCGGCGGCCCGCAACGCGCCCAGAGTGCGGGCATCGGCACCGGCGAGCGACGCGCCCAGGGCCAGGGGCCGCGCGACCGTGTACCGGGCGCTTTTCAGGACGGCGATGGTCAGCGCCTCCTCGGACCCGGACGAGCCGCTCGCCTGCGCGCGCAGGTCGCGGTACTGGCCGGCGACCATCTCGGTGCGCATGGCCCGCCACTCGTCGTACAGCCGCGGGCCGTACGGCGAGGCGAGCGCGGTCTCGGTCAGCAGGTCGTCCGCCCACGCCAGCGCCAGATCGCCCGCGAGCACGGCCGCCGACGTCCCGAACGACTCGGCGGAGGGGTACGCCCGGCCGTTCGTCCGGCCCGCCCGGTGCCCGTGGGCGAAGTCCACGTGCATCGCGGGGGCGCCCCGGCGCAGCGGTGATCCGTCCATCACGTCGTCGTGGACGAGGGCGCAGGCCTGGAGCAGTTCGAGGGCGGCCCCCGCACGCAGGACGGCGTCCGCGTCACCGGAGCCGCCCGCCGCCCGCCAGCCGCACCACACGAACGCCGTCCGCAGCCGCTTGCCGCCCCGCCGGACGAACGCGGCGACGCGCTCGGCCATCTCGTGGGTGAACACCGCATCGGTGTCGCGGGCCTGCCGCAGCCGCGCCTCGAGCACCCGCTCGAGGACCGCCTCCATGGCACGGGTGGCCCCCGGAGCCGTGAGCGGGGCGTCGTCCGTCTTCGCCGGTCCGGCCGCCGTCGGCCGCGGTCCAAGCATGCGCAACCCCTCTTCGCTTCCCGTCATCCGCACATCAGTGCTTCCGGGGGGAGCGGTGTTTCGGATGCGCCGGGCGCCGGGCTCTCAGCCCCTCCGGCCCCGGCCCAGCGATTCCGGCCCCGGCCCAGTCCCTCCGGCCCCGGCTTATCCGGGTCCAGGCTCCGGCTTATCCGGGTCCAGGCTCCGGCTTATCCGGGTCCAGGCTCCGGCTCATCCGGGCCCTGGCTCCGGCTCATCGGGGGTCCCGGCTCCGGCTCATCCGCGTCCCGGCCCCCGCTCACCCTCGCCCCCGGGCCTCCCGGAAGCGGGCCAGGCCCTCGCCGAGGTCGAGGAGCGGCTCCGGGTAGCGCAGCAGGGCCCGTTCGTCGTCCGGCAGCCGCCAGGGCTCGTGCACGGCGGCGCCGGCGACGTCCGCCAGCTCCGGCACCCAGCGGCGTACGTAGGTGCCGTCCGGGTCGTAGCGCTTGCCTTGGAGGACGGGGTTGAGGACGCGGTGGGGGCGGGTGTCGGTGCCGGTGCCGGCCACCCACTGCCAGTTCAGCTGGTTGTTGACGACGTCGCCGTCCACCAGGTACCGGAGGAAGTGCCGGGCGCCGATCCGCCAGTCCACGTAGAGCGTCTTGGTCAGGAAACTCGCCACCACCAGCCGCGCCCGGTTGTGCATCCAGCCCTCGTGCCGCAGCTGGCGCATGCCCGCGTCGACCACCGGGTAGCCGGTGCGCCCCTCCCGCCACGCGGCGATGTCCTCGGCGGCCTCCTCCTCGCCGCGCCACCGGTCGTCCCGGGAGCGGTAGTCCCGGACGGACACCTCGGGCCGGGCCGCGAGGACCTGGTGGTGGAAGTCGCGCCAGCACAACTGGCGGACGAACGCCTCCGCCCCGGGACCGCCCCGCTCGCGGGCCCGCCGGACGACCTCCACCGGCGAGAGCGCCCCGAAGTGGAGGTAGGGCGACAGGCGTGAGGTCGCGTCACCGGCCAGGTCGTCGTGGCGCTCCTCGTACCGGGCCAGGCCGGTGTCCGCCCAGCGCGCGAACCTCTCGCGCCCCGCCGACTCCCCGCCGGGCGGCAGGCCGGGTGACAGGTCCGCCGCCTGCGGGCGCGAGGGCGGTTCCTCGCCGTGAGCCGTCCCGGGGACCCGGATCGCGCGCGGGGCGGGCAGGAGGTCGCGCAGCGGTTCCTTGGACCAGCGGCGCATGTACGGGGTGAACACGGCGAAGTGGTCCGAGCCGAGCGGTGTCACGGCCCCCGGCGCGACGGCGGTGACGACGCTGTCGTGCACCCGCAGCGCGACCCGGTCGGCGTCGAGTTCCTTGCGCAGCCGCTCCTCGCGGCGGTGGGCGTAGCCGGTGATCCCCGCCGCCATGTGCACCTCCGTGGCACCGCACGCGGCGGCGACCGCACGGACCTCGCGGGCGACCGGCCCGCTGCGCACCACCAGCCGTCCGCCGAGGCGGCGCAGCGAGGAGTCGAGGTCGGCCAGGCAGTCGGCGAGGAAGGCGGCGCGGTTGGGCACGTCGAAGCCGGCGGCGTGCACGGCGGGGTCGCGGACGAACAGGGGCACCACCTCGTCGGCCGAGTTCAGCGCGGCGTGCAGGGGCGGATGGTCGTGCAGACGCAGGTCCGAGGTGAACAGGACGACCGCGACGGTCATGGTGTCACTCCTGGTGCGGTGGTGCGGATGCCGTTCGTTGCTGCCGGACACTTCGCCGCTCGCGGGCCCGCCGGATGCGCGAGGTCCGGCGATGTCCGCCGGTGCCCTCGGACGCGGCCCGGGCGATGTTGCGGGCCATGCCGCCGAACACGGCGGAGTGGAACGGGGCGACGGACCACCAGTAGGCGTGTCCCAGCAGGCCGCGCGGATGGAACAGGGCGCGCTGCCGGTAGCGGGTGCGGCCGTCGTCGTCGGTCTCGGCGTACATCTCCAGCCAGGCGAGTCCCGGCAGCCGCATCTCGGCGCGCAGCCGCAGCAGATGACCGGGTTCCAGCTCCTCGACCCGCCAGAAGTCGAGCGAGTCACCGACCCGCAGGCGCTCGGTGTCCCGCCGCCCGCGGCGCAGTCCGACCCCGCCCGCGAAGCGGTCCAGCCGGCCCCGGACGGCCCAGGCGAGCGGGAAGGAGTACCAGCCGTTGTCGCCGCCGATGCCCTCGACGACCTTCCACAGCGCCGCCCGGGACGCGTCGACCGGCCGCTGCCGTTCGTCCTGGTAGAGGCTGCCGCCCGCCCAGTCCGGGTCCGTGGGCAGCGGGTCGCTGGGCGCCCCGGGCACCGAGGCCGAGGACCAGCGGGTGGCGACCTGCGCCTCGCGCACCTTGCGCAGCGCCAGGGACAGCGCCTCGTCGAACGGCAGCGGCCGGCCCGGGAGGTCCGGCACGTACCGGGCGATGTCGTGTTCGCGGCAGACGACCTCGTGCCGCAGCGACTCGGTCAGCGGCCGGGCCAGGGAGGCGGGCACCGGGGTGACCAGGCCGACCCAGTGGCTGGACAGCCGCGGGGTGAGGACCGGGACGGGCACGATGAACCGCCGCGGCAGGCCGGCCACGGAGGCGTAACGCAGCATCATGTCCCGGTAGGTGAGGACGTCCGGCCCGCCGATGTCGAAGGCCCGGTCGACGTCGTCGGGCATGGTGGCCGACCCGACGAGGTAGCGCAGCACGTCGCGCACCCCGATGGGCTGGGTGCGGGTGTGCACCCAGCTGGGGGTGACCATGACGGGCAGGCGTTCGGTGAGGTAGCGCAGCATCTCGAACGACGCCGAGCCGGAGCCGATGACGACGGCGGCCCGCAGCACCGTCGCGGGGACGGGGGAGTCGAGGAAGATCTGCCCGACCTCGGCCCGGGACCGCAGGTGCGCGGAGAGCGAGGCCGCCGGGACGCCCTGGGGCGTGAGCCCACCGAGGTAGACGATCCGCCGTACGCCCGCGGCCCGGGCCTGCTCGGCGAAGACCCGGGCGGCGGCGCGGTCGGTGTCCTCGAAGCGGGAACCGGAGCCCAGGGCGTGCACCAGGTAGTAGGCGACGTCGACACCGCGCATCGCGGCGGCGACCGAGTCCGGGTCCGTGACATCGCCCCGGACCGTCTCGGCGTGCGCCGCCCAGGGGTGGTCGCGGAGCTTGCCGGGCGAGCGGGCCAGACACCGGACGTGATGGCACTCCTGCAGCAGTTCCGGCACCAGGCGCCCGCCGACGTATCCGGACGCCCCGGTGACCAGGCAGTGCAGCCGCCGCCCGTCCGTCGTCATACGCGTACCTCCCCGGCGCCCCGCACCGCTGCCGTGCTGCCGGATCACGACCGGCCCTGACGGGAACACTTCCGGCTCGGCGGTCCCGGCGGATGCACCCCTGGGCGCCGCGGGCGGTTCAGTCCTCCCGGCGGGCGAGGACGCTCGGCCACCACGCCCGGCGCCCGATGCCGATCATCAGCGCGGGCACCAGCAGGGAGCGCACCACGAGCGTGTCGAGCAGCACCCCGAAGGCGACGATGAACGCGATCTGCACCAGGAACGCCAGGGGGATCACCATCAGAGCCGCGAACGTCGCGGCCAGCACCACACCCGCCGAGGTGATCACGCCGCCGGTGGTGGTCAGCCCGCGCAGCACGCCCCGTCGGTTGCCGTGCGCGAGCGCCTCCTCCCGGACCCGGGACATCAGGAAGATGTTGTAGTCGACGCCGAGCGCCACCAGGAACACGAAGCCGTACAGCGGCACCGAGGCGTCCGTGCCGCTGAACCCGAGAAGGTGCTGGAAGACCAGCGCCGACACCCCCAGCGTCGCCAGGAAGTTGAGCCCCACGGTCGCCACCAGCAGCACCGGCACGAGCAGCGAGCGCAGCAGCAGCACCAGGATCAGCAGGATGACCGCGAGCACGATCGGCACGATGACCGTGCGGTCCCGGGCGGCGGTCCGCTGGGTGTCGAACTGCTGCGCCGTGTAGCCGCCGACCAGCGCGTCCGCCCCGGGCACCGCGTGCACCCCCGCGCGCAGCCGCTCGACCGTCCTCTTGGCCGCGTCGCTGTCCGCGGCCGCCTCCAGGGTGGCGTCGACGCGTACGCGCCCGTCGACGACGAGCGGTTCGCCCGCCCCGGGCCGTCCGGAGGCGGAGACGGCACCGGCGAAGGCCACGCCCTCGGTGCCGCGCGCGGCGGCCGTCACCTCGGCTGTCCGGTCGGCGTCGGCGATGATCACGGCGGGGTTGCCGGACCCGCCGGGGAAGTGCGCGCCGAGGGTCGCCTGCGCGGCCACCGAGGGCGCGTCGTTCACGAAGATCTCGTCGAGCGGCACGCCCTTGGCGGACAGGGAGGGCGAGAAGGCCGCGCACCCGGCCAGCAGCAGCGCCGTCACCGCCCAGGTGCGGCGCGGCCGGGCGGACACGACGGCCGCCACCCGGCGCCACACGCCGCTGCCCTCCACGGACTCCTGCGGCGGCTTCGGCCGGGAGGGCCAGTAGGCGGTGCGGCCCAGCAGCGCGAGCGCGGCCGGCAGGAAGGTGAGGGTGACGAGCACGGCGCAGCCGATGCCGATGGCGCCGACCGGCCCGAGGGCGCGGTTGTTGGTGAGGTCGCTCGCGAGCAGGGCCAGCAGCCCCAGCGCCACGGTGGCGGCGCTGGCGGTGATCGCCCCGAAGGAACGGCGCACGGCGGCCACCGCGGCAGCGAAACGGTCCTCGCGCAGGGCGATCTCCTCCCGGAAGCGCGCGGCCAGCAGCAGGGCGTAGTCGGTGGCGGCGCCGATCACCAGGATCGACAGGATGCCCTGCACCTGGCCGTCGACCCGGACCACGTCCCGGCCGGCCAGGGCGTAGACCACGGCGCAGGCGAGGCCCAGCGCGAAGACCGACCCCAGGATGATCAGGAACGGCAGCAGGACGCTCCGGTACACCAGCAGCAGGATCAGCAGCACGGCCCCGAGGGCCACGCCGAGGAGCAGTCCGTCGATGCCCGCGAACGCGTCCGACAGATCGGCCTGACTGGCGGCGGGCCCGGCGATCCGCGCCGTGGTGCCGGGCACGCCCCGGGCGGCCTCGCGCACCGTGTCGAGGGTGGCGGGCAGTTCGTCGCCGAGGTCGGGCCTCAGCTGGACGACCGCCTGTATCGCCTCGCGGTCGTCGGAGAGCAGGGCGGGGGAGGGGCGGCCCACGACGCCGGGCTTCCCGGCGAGTGCGGCGACGGCCCGGCCGGCCTCGGCCTGCCGCTCCTTCGTGATGCGTTCGCCGTCCGCCGTCCAGACCACGATGGCCGGCACGGTCCCGGACCGGTCGAAGGCTGTGCGGGCTTCGAGGGCCCGGGTGGACTCGGCGCTGCGCGGAAGGAACGCGGCCTGGTCGTTGGTGGCCACCTCGCCGAGCTTGCCCGCGTAGGGGCCGAGCGTCCCGCCCACCCCCAGCCAGACGAACAGCAGAACGAGCGGTACGAGCCACCGGGCCCGACGCGGTGCGGTACTCATGCGCATTCCCTGCCGTAGGAAGTGAGTCACGGAAGAAGTAACTCACTCATAAAGTATCTCAATCATTGAGAGATACTAGGCTGGGGGGATGAGCGGCTCCGATGCACCCACGGCATCTCTTCCGTCGGACGACCCCACCGGGTTGCAGACCTTCGCCGTTCTGTTGCGCCGGATGAACAGCGAGTTCAACCGCATCGCCCAGGAGTTCGCCCAGGAACAGGGCCTGCACCTCACCGACATGCAGGCCCTGATCGCGATCCTGGACGCCGACTCCGACTCCGACCCGGACGCGGGGGGCGAGCCCATGACCCCGGGCCGGCTGCGGGGGCAGCTCAATCTCACGTCCGGAGCGGTGACCGCCTGCCTCGACCGGCTGGAGCGGGCCGGGCACATCCGCCGGGTCCGTGACGCCGGTGACCGCCGCGTGGTGCACCTGCACTACGCCGACGCGGCCCGGGGCCTGGCGAGGGACTGCTTCCGCCCCCTGGCCCGGAGCACCGACGCGGCCCGGGGCCGCTTCAGCCCCGAGGAGCTGGGGGTGGTCGTCCGGTTCCTCGCCGAGATGAACGCGGAACTCGTCCTGCTGCGCCGGGGCTCCGCCTGACGAGGCCCGCTTCTCCCGGTCGAAGCCGGTGTCCCGGCCGCGCTTCTCCCGCGCCGGGACCTCGTCCCGCACCTGGTCGAGGTGACCGAGGACCGCGCCGGCCCCGTCGTCGCCGAGAGAGAGACGCAGGGGTGTGTGCTCGGCGTCCGGGGCGGCCGGGACGAGCCGCACCCGCCCCGACCTGCCGTCCGCCCCGACCTGCCGTCAGCCTCCCGACGTGTCCAGGACGTAGGCGTCCCCGTCCTCCGGGAAGGGCTTCGGGTCGGTGATCCAGCCCGCGGCGAGGACGAGACCCGTCTCGCGGTGCACGGCGAGGAACCCGAAAGGGCGGTCGAAGACGGCGTGGGCCCGTGTCGTCTCGTGCTGAGGTTCGGGCCGGTCCTCCCAGCCCAGCCACACCGCCTCCATCAGGGTCACGGCCGCCGCGCGGAACCCCTCGGCGCTGAACGTCGCCGTGACCGACTGCCGGCCGGAGGCCAGGGCGAGCGGTGCGGCGCTGATGCCCGGGAAGTGGCCCGGGGCGCCGTCCGCGGCCGTGGCGAGACCGAACGACGCCGCGTGGTCCAGCAGGTCGTGATCCGCGGTCAGAGTGAACTCGGCGGTGCTCAGCGTCAGCGCCGGCGGTTCGGGCCGGTGGGTGCGCAGCCTCTCCAGCCGCAGCCCGGGCCCGGCCTGACCGTGCGGCAGCCGGCTCCCGGGAACCGCGGTGAGCGCACCGCCGACGACGTCGACCCCTGCCCCGATGACCTGAGCGGGCGTCAACCGCGTGTCGCCGAGGAGGAGAAGGACGTCCAGCCCGTTCGTGCCGCGCACCGTCGCCAGGGTCACCGGTCCCCCCGGGGTCCGCGCGAGCGCCACGTCGTCGAGCCCGGGACGGGTGCGGGTGAGCCCGGCCCGGTCGTGATCGCCCCACGGCATGAGGTCGCCCTTGAAGGGCACCTCCCAGTCCGTCCGCAGCACCAGCCCGCTCGCCAGCACCAGGGACGTGTCCGGCCGCAGCACCGCCGGCATCCGCTCGATCGCCCCGCCGGTTCGCCGTGCGGCCCAGGCGTCCAGCGCCCGCCGGTCCGTGCCCGCGTCTCCCGTGAGCACCCCGAGCGCCCCGACCGGCACCTCCGAGGCCCACTCCTCGCGCAGTTGCAGCGTCCGCACGGTCCACAACCCGAGCGCGGACTCCAGACCGTCGATCTCCGCCAGCGCCGCGAGCAGCTCCCGCGCCGCCGCTGCCGCCCGGTCCGCCGGCACACCCAGGGCGTCGCCCAACTCCTCGCGGGCCGCCCCCTTCGCTCCCGACGCGAGGAGGGCCAGCAGGGGCCACACCCCCGCCGCCGAGAACACCGTGCCCCCGGAGACGTGCGACGCCCAGCGGGCCGTGAGGGCGTTCGCCGCCCGTATCGCCTCGTTCGTCGCCCGCATTCCGCCCCCGTGACCCCGCCGCTTACGATGCGCCCAGCCGTATGCCGGTTCCGGACGGCCGCTTCCGCACCGCCTCAGCCAGGAGCACCGTACCCGTGTCGATACCCCCGCCCCCCGGGCGCCGGCAGCCCGAGGACCCGTTCGCCCCGCCCGTGGTGAACCGGCCCCAGGGAAACCCGGCTTACACCCCCTTCGGCCCTGCCGGCCGCCCCTACGGCGCTCCGGTCTCCGTCAACGCCCTCGCCGTGGCCGCACTGGTCCTCGGCGTGCTCTGCTTCCTGCCCGCCGCGGGGCTCGTGCCGGGGCTGATCGCGCTGCGGCAGATCCGGCGGTCCGGGCAGAGCGGGCGGGGCATGGCGATCGCGGGGTCGGTGCTGTCGTTCGCCGGGATCGCCCTGTGGGCGGTGGTGCTGTCCACGGGAGCCGCGTCGAAGGCATGGGAGGGGATCAAGGACGGCGTGCAGGGCAACGAGAGCCTGTCGCTGGAGAAGGGCGACTGCTTCCACGCGCCCGGCGGGCTGGAGGGCGACACCTCCGACGTCGACCGGGTGCCGTGCCGGGGCGGGCACGACGGTGAGGTGTTCGCGGTCGTCACCCTGCCCGGCGGTGCCTTCCCGGGCGACTCCCGGATCACCGACGTCGCCGACGAGAAGTGCTACGCCCTCCAGGAGCAGTACGCGATGGACACCTGGGCGATGCCGGCCGATGTCGGCGTGTACTACCTGATGCCGTCCCGGCAGAGCTGGCGCTACGGCGACCGCGCGATCACCTGCATCTTCGGCAACACCGATTCCGAGGCCGGGCTCACCGGCTCCCTGCGCGGCGACGCCACCACGCTCGACACCCACCAGGTCGTCTTCCTGTCGGCGGCCGACGCCCTCGACGCGGCGCTCCAGGAGGAGCCCGAGACGACTCCCGAGGCGGACCTCGCCGCCCACCGGGCCTGGGCCGCCCGGGTCCACGACGTGCTCGGCGAACAGATCGGGGTCCTGCGCCGGCACGCCTGGCCGGCCGGCGCCCGCACACCCGTCGGCGGCCTCGTCGCGGACCTGGAGGACGCCCGGACGGAGTGGAAGAGGGCGAGCACCGCGGGTGACGCGGACACCTACTACGCGCACTACGGCAAGGCGTACGGCTTCGTGGACGGGCCGGCGACCGTAACGGCGCGCAAGGCCCTCGGTCTGGCGGCGACCCCGCCGGCCCTAGGGGACGGCGAGAAGAACGAGAAGAAAGAGTCCGAAGCACAGGTGTGACGGCGGCTATAGCGGGGAGAAAGTGCCTGCGTAAAGCCCTCCACCCTCCCTTGTCATCACATCGAGTGATTCTCTGGCCTTTGCTTGCACCGCACAACCTACGGTTGCCACGCTGTTGCTGTCTGTACAACCTGATGGGAGCGGCCAGTGACATTCGGTGAGCAGCCGGCGTATCTGCGCGTCGCGGGTGATCTCCGCCAGAAGATCGTCGACGGTCAGCTGCCACCGCACACCCGCCTCCCCTCCCAGGCCAGAATCCGCCAGGAGTACGGGGTCTCGGACACGGTCGCGCTGGAGGCCCGCAAGGTGCTCATGGCGGAGGGCCTGGTCGAGGGGCGTTCCGGCTCGGGGACCTATGTCCGCGAGCGGCCCGTGCCCCGGCGTATCTCCCGCTCCGGCTACCGCCCGTCCGGCGGGGCCACGCCGTTCCGCCAGGAGCAGGCCGACGGCGAGGGCCGCGGCACGTGGGAATCCAGCAGCGAGCAGTCCGAGGCGAGTGTCGCGGTCGCCGAGCGGCTGGGCATCGAGCCGGGCGAGCGGGTCATGTGCACGCGGTATCTCTACCGCGAGGGCGGCGAGGCGATGATGCTCTCCACGTCCTGGGAGTCCCTCGCCGTCACGGGGCGTACGCCCGTGATGCTGCCGGAGGAGGGGCCGGTCGGCGGCATGGGCGTCGTCGAGCGCATGCGCGCCATCGACGTGGTCGTGGACAACGTCACGGAGGAGGTCGGCGCCCGGCCCGGCCTCGCCGAGGAGCTGCTCGTCCTCGGCGGCGTCCCGGGCCACGTGGTCCTGGTCATCCAGCGCACCTTCTACGCCTCCGGACGTCCGGTGGAGACGGCCGACGTGGTCATTCCGGCCGATCGGTACCGGGTCGCCTACCACCTTCCGGTCAAGTAGCGCACGCTCGCATCCGCCCCGCGGCGCGCTCCTCGCGCGCCCCGCTCACCCGATCGCCGTACGGTCCGACCTGGGCCGGGGTGTCGCAAGCCCCAGGTCCGAGCCTCGTTCGCGCAGGTGGGCGCCTGTGTATGCGGTATGCCCGCATCTGGTTGCGCAGAGGCGCGCGGACGGCGCGTTCACCGGCGTGCGCCCCCTGCGTCCTGGCCGGTTGCGTACCTCTTCGTGAAAACCCGTATTCGCTCCGTGAAGGTTAGGCGTAGGCTCGGGCATATGCGCATTGCGGTTTCCTTGGCGGGTGGGGCACGGCACAGGCCGCGGGCGGGACGTGGAGGGGCGCGATGAACGACAGCACGGTCACTCTCCCCTGGCTCGTGATACGAGAGGACGACAACGGCAACCGCTACCGAGTGGGCCGGTACGCGACCCGGGCCGAGGCCCAGAAGATCGCGGACAGCCTCGACGGTCGCGGCCACAAGCAGTTGTACTGGGTCGAGCGGCTCGGCCAGAACGGGCCGGCCGTGGCGCACGACTGACCGCCCCCGGGGCGCCCCGGGGAGGGCACCGGAGGCCGGAGGGGCTCCCGTAGGCTCCCCGCATGAGTGAGCGGATCGTCGTGGGTGCCGCGCTGGTCGAGGACGGGCGGCTGCTGGCCGCCCGGCGCAGCGCGCCCGTCGAGCTGGCCGGGCGCTGGGAGCTGCCCGGAGGCAAGGTCGAGCCCGGGGAGACGGCCGACGCGGCGCTCGCGCGGGAGTTGCGCGAGGAACTCGGCGTCGACGCCGAGGTGAGCGAGCGCGTCCCGGGTGAGTGGCCTCTCAGGACGCCCTACGTCCTGCAGGTGTGGACCGCCCGGCTGCGCCCCGGCTCAGCCGCTCCCCGGCCGCTCCAGGACCACGACGAACTGCGCTGGCTCGGTCCCGGCGAGATCTGGGACGTGCCCTGGCTCGACCAGGACGTCCCGGCCGTACGGCAGACCCTCGCGCACCTGGGAGTCGCGCGGACCCCGTCGTCCCGCGCCCCCGGCCCTGGCAGACCGGAAGAGCCCGGCCCTGGCAGACCGGAAGAGCCCGGCCCCGGCTGACCGGAGAGCCCCGCTCTGTCGGGGCTGTAATAGCCCGGCGCCTGAAGCTCGTCCGGGGCGTGCGGTCACCATCGCACTGCCGTGCCACGCCCTTTACGCCTTTCGTGCCACTGCGCGCCGTCCCGCGCGATACTCCAACCCTGATATCGGGTATGTGCTCATTAACCCCATGAAACCGGACATGGGTGGGGCTCCTGCCTGGGAAGTGATCGGCGTGATCGACACCGAGGGCGACTGCGCCGACTGGACCTTTCCCGCCGAACCGGGCGCCGTACGCACCGCTCGCCAGGCCGTGCGCGGCCAACTCCGCGACTGGGGCCTGGACAGCCTCGCGGACCTCGCGGCACTGCTGGTCAGCGAGTTGGTCACCAACGCCCTGCGACACGCCACGGGGCCCATCGGGGTCCGCCTGGTGCGCCGCTCGGGCCTGGACGGCGCGCTCCTGGTCGAGGTCTCCGACCCGCTGCCGGACCCGCCCCGCGAGCGCGCCGCCCGACTCGAGGACGAGAGCGGCCGCGGACTGCACCTGGTGGCCTCCTCCTCCCGTCGCTGGGGTACCCGGCCCGGCGCCACGGGCAAGACGGTGTGGTTCGAACTCGCGGTTCCGGAGTGAATATCCGGTGTACGTACGGGCCGCCGCTGTAGAGCGATTGGTTCAGGCCAGTGGCGGTTGCCGGTGGACGGGATTCGAGGGCGTGTCCCCTGGTTAGAAGACTGGAAGTGTTGTCACGGTCCGGACCGAAAACCATCGGGACCGTGCTGTGATCGTGAACACCGTGTTGTGCGGCACCGTAGTGCTGGATACTGCGGGCAGCCGCCCCCGGTGACCGGTGCCGGACGCGGTGAGCTGGAGGGGACGGTTCGCGTGAGCGAGATACCAGCGAAGGCCACGGGGTCCGAGGACCCGGCGGAGGGCGCGAGGGCGAGGGCTGCCGACGGCCTGGCCTCCGCGGTGGGAGGCGCGCTCGCCGCCGACGGTGTGCCGTCCGGGGACGCCATGTGGCAGAGCAGTCCCCCCGGATCCATCTACGACTACATCAAGGTGGCGTCCTTCTCCATCGGCCCCGACGGGCTGGTCGACCAGTGGAGCCTGCGCGCCGAGCACCTCTTCGGCATCCGCGCCGACCGTGCCGTGGGCATGGACCCCATCGAGGCGTTCATCGACCCGCGCCACCGCGAGCGCGGCATGCGCAAGATGGCCGAGATCCTCGACGGCCGCGAGTGGACCGGTGTGGTGCCCTTCCGGATGCCGAGCGGCACCGAGGGGGAATGCGGACACGAGGGACTCGCCGAGGTGTACGTCATGCCGACGCGCACCGAGGAGGGTGAGAAGGCCGCCGTCTGCATCGTCGTCGACGTGCGCACCCTGCGCAGCATCGAGACCGACCTCGCCGCCTCGCAGGCCATTTTCAGTCAATCCCCGTTCGGTTTCCTGCTGATCGACCCCGACCTGCGGGTCCGGCGCGCCAACCAGCGGTTCGCGTCCATCTTCGGCGGCACGCCCGACGACCACCGCGGCAAGGGCGTCCACGACTACCTCCAGCGCGGCGAGGCCGAGCGGGTGGCCGCGACCCTGCGCCGCGTGCTGGAGACCGGCAACTCCATCACGGACATGCACGTCACGGGCTTCGTGCCGGGCTCCGACGAGCGCCGCCACTGGTCCGTCAACCTCTATCGCGTGCACAGCGGTTCGGGCCGCCCCATCGGCGTCGCCTGGCTCGGCACCGACATCACCGCCCGTCGCGCCGCCGCCCGTGAGGCCGCCGCGGCCCGGCGCAACCTCGCCCTGCTGAACGAGGCCGGTGCCCGTATCGGCAACTCCCTCGACCTGGAGACGACGGCCCGTCAGCTCCTCGACGTGGTCGTCCCCGGCTTCTGCGACCTGGCCACGGTCGACCTCTACCAGGGGCTGCTGGCCGGTGACGAGACGCCCCCCGGGCTCGCCGACGGCAGCGCCGAGCTGCGCCGGGTGGCCTTCGCCAGCGCCGTCTCCGACGAGCCCTTCGCGGGCGCCGGCGTGCCCGTCCCGGTCGGGGCCGTCCACCACTACCCGTTCAACTCGCCCTGCGCGGACGCCCTGCGCACCGCCCGGCCCCAGACCGTCCCGGGCGAGGACGGCGGGCTCGTGCAGTCCACGCTCGCCGTGCCGATGGTCGCCCACGACACCGTCGTCGGGCTCGTGCAGTTCGCCCGTACGAAGGGCAGCGAGCCGTTCGGCGACCGGGACCGCGACCTCGCCGTGGAACTGGCCGCGCGGGCCGCGGTCTGCATCGACAACGCCCGCCTCTACCGCCGCGAGCACGAACGCGCGTTGATACTGCAACGGTCCCTGCTCCCGCCCGGCGACCCGGAGGCCTCCGGCCTCGACATCGCCTGCCGCTATCTGCCCGGCAACGTCAACACCGGCCGGCCCAGCGAGGTCGGCGGCGACTGGTTCGACGTCATCGAACTGCCCGGGCACCGCACCGCGCTGGTAGTCGGCGACGTCATGGGCCGCGGCCTGCGCGCCGCCGTCGCCATGGGCGAACTCCGCACGGCGGTCCGCACGCTGGCGCAGCTCGACCTCGAACCGGCCGAGGTGCTCTCCCAGCTGGACGAGATCGCCCGTGGCCTCGGCGCCCCCGGGGGCGTCCAGCAGGCGACCAGGGCGGCCCGCCGCCCCCGCGAGGCGGACCTGTCGGAGGTGTACCTCGCCACCTGCGTCTACGCCGTCTACGACTCCGTCACCCGGCGCTGCACCTTCGCCAACGCCGGCCATCTGCCGCCCGTGCTGGTCGAGCCGGGCGAGGCGGCGCTGATGCTCGACGTGCCGCCGGGCATGCCGCTCGGCGTCGGCGGGGAGCCCTTCGAGGAGGTCGAGGTCGAACTGCCCGAGGGCGCCCTGCTCGCGCTCTACACGGACGGCCTGGTCGAAAGCCGCGACCACCCCCTGGACGAGGGCCTCCAGGCCTTCGTCAGCGCCCTCTCCGACCCGACCCAGCCGCTGGAGGACGTCTGCGACCACGTCCTCAACACCCTCGACACCCACCACGGCGAGGACGACATCGCGCTGCTGATGGCACGTGTACAGGGGCTGCCCACGGAGTCCGTCGGGGACTGGACCCTGCCGCGCGAGCCGCGCAGCGTGGGCCGGGCCCGCGAGTTCGCGCGCGCCCAGCTGCTCGCCTGGGACATGGAGCCCCTGGTCGACACCACGGAGCTCCTGGTCAGTGAGCTGGTCACCAACGCCCTGCGCTACGGCGAGGGCGAGATCCGGCTGCGCCTGCTGCTCGACCGCACCCTGGTCTGCGAGGTCTGGGACTCCGGCCTGGTCCAGCCCCGCCGCCGCCGGGCCCGCGACACCGACGAGGGCGGCCGGGGCCTCCAACTGGTCGGCCTGCTGAGCGCCGCGTGGGGCTCCCGCCGCACGCCCCGGGGGAAGACGGTGTGGTTCGAACTGCCCCTGCCGGGCGGCGACACGAGCCTCACGGATCCGGCGGAGGCACTGCTGAGCCTGTTCTAGCAGGGTCTGGCCCCAGCACTTCTCCGCGCCGGGCACCACTGGTCGCTGACAGCCCGCCAGGAGATTCACGCCGAATCTGCTTCGCCACACCGGTTGCGCTGGACCGGGACGGCTGCTGGGCGCGGTTGTCCGTGTCACGCGCGAAGCCGGTCATGGCGAGCGGGGCCAGGGTGCGTCAGTCCTGCTGTCGGTCGCGCAGGACGGCGAGGACGGCGGTACGTGGTTGGCTCGCCGGATCCACGAGGCCTGCACTGGTGTCAGACGTCGCCGACAACTCGGCCAGTGCCTCCGATGGCGACATTCCTCGGTCGTGCGCAGCCCGCAGACGCTCAAGCCAGGTCAATCCTGCACGGTAGGTCGCATCGTCGCCGACGTCCGCCGGCTCGAAGCTCGCGGCGTTGTCCGCGTCGGAGGCCCACAGGTAGCCGAGCAACTCGCCTTCCGCTCCGCGGACCGGCACGTACAGAACCTCACCCTCAGCCGTCCGACGGTAACCGATGCGTCCGAACCCGGGAGCATGCGTGAAGACGTAGTACCGGGTCGGCACCTCGAAACTGGACCACACGTCCGATGCAGCACCGTCGGCATTGAAGAAATTGTCGGCGCCGCTTTGGGTGGGCTTTGAAAAGTATGTCGGGTCGTCCGGGTCCGTCTCTGCTGCGAGAACCTCGGACAGGGCGCTCAGTGCCGCCGACAAGCGAGGGCTGTTTGCAGCGTGGATCTCGTACTGCTGCCGCCCCTCGAGGTCATAGGGCAGCCATGCATCGGTGTGTGTCACCAGGTCGACAGTGACGAACTCGGCAAATGAGGAAGCCCCGAGCCGGAACAGCTTCTCCTGCCGGACCACCTCCCCTTCGGCGCCCGTCACGATATAGCCCGAGCACTCGGCGTAGGCGTCCACGGAACCGATGTCACCGGCGCGCATTCCCGCCCTTACCCGATCAGCCAGCTGCGCGGCAGCTCGCGCGGCGTCCCACTCGCCCGGCGTGCGAGCCTCCGTGGAGAGCTTTCCCTTGAAGAGGAGACTGTTCGACTTGCGAGCCTCAGACACCGAGACATGAACAAGGGGCGCATCCGTTGCCAGTCGGTGATCAGCCAGTACGCGGTAAGCGGTAAGCAGGTCCCGCAGACAGCAGACCAAGGCGTCGGCCGACTCGTCGTCACGTCCCCAGGTCCAGCGGGCGACGGGGGTAGAGGTGATCACAGCGCTCCTTCCGGCGTGAATGCTTGGGCAGGCATTTGGACTCCCACCCGGATCGGGATCCCCCCCTCGAAGACGAGACATGGAGGGCCGATGGCCGGGATCCGCCGGACCCGGTGGTTGATGCGGTACTCGACGACACTGTCGGTCTGCCCCGTGGCGGCGAACAGTGCCGACCCGATCCGAGGGCGGAGACAGACGCCTCCCACGTCTCGAGCTGTGCTGCGCGGGGATCCACCGTGCACCGGGCCTGCATGTGCAGCAGGGCGGTGTCGAACAAGATTTCGATCTTGCCGGCCCGCTACTCGACCCTTTCGGCGTCCCCCGCGGCATCTTCCCCGAGAGACTCGGCGTAGCTCGCGGACTGAGGACTGGGTTCCCGGTGCCGGGCGACGGTGGTGGTCAAGGCGCCGCCTCGTGTGCCTGTCGGTCACGTCGAGATGACGCCGCCCGGAGTGCGTCATGTGGGGAATTCGCCGCACCAGTTGCGCTTGATCAGGACGGCCGGCAGGTACTCGGACTCCACCTCGACGGGCAGGCCCGCATCGTGGGCGAAGCAGGCGATGGCGAGCGGGGCGAGGGCGACGAGACCCGAAGCCTGGAAGGTGCGGTCCTCCTCGCTCCAGTACTGCTTGTGCAGTTCGAGCGCCCGGGCCAGTGCCTGGCTGAAGGTCTCGGGGTCCTTCCGGATGAAGCGGTGGAAGACCTCCATCGGCGGATACAGCAGCTTGCCACCGTCTCGGGGTACGCGACGGCTTCGGGTTCGGTGCCGTCGACCGCGGCGACCAGCTTCGGCCCCAGGTCCGGGCCGCCGAGCCAGTAGGTCTGGAGGGTGTCGATCCAGAGGTAGTGGTACTCCTCGAACTGCCCGCCGTTCTCCCGCAGAAGGGACAACGGGAGTTGGCACAGAGCGGTGATCCGGTCCCTTTCACGGCAGATCACGGCCAGGTAGAAGGCGGAGAGCCAACTACCGGGATTCACGTACCACTGTGGACCGGTGGCCTGCAGCGTGCGGTCCTTGTGAGCGATGCGGCACTGCGCCTGGTCGTCCGTCGTGGTCGCCGCAGCGAAGACGGCTGAGCCGACCTGCATCGCCGTGACCCAGGCATCCCACGTCGGGAACTCCGCAGCCCGGGGATCGACCAGGCAGCGCGACTGGGCCTGGGTGAGCGCGACGCGCTGGATGTCGCCCAGCCTCGTGGGCCTTTCCTCCAGCCCGTCGATCAGCTGCCGCACGTTCTCCTGGAGCACAGCGAGACCCTCTTCCGCGTTCCCCGTGGGCAACGGAGGGCGATGAATGATGGCAGGCAGCGCATTCTCCTTGCGAAACGTGTCGTCCCCGAGCCGTGCCCGCCGCCGTCAGGTGCTGTACTCGCCCACCCAGGACCGCCGCAGTAGCGCTCGTGGGATGTACTCGGACTCGACCTCGACGCGCATGTCGGCGTCATAGGCCATGCAGGCGAGGGCGAGCGGGGCGAGAGCGACCAGCCCTTCGCCGTTGAGCCGCCGTGCCTCGTTGGCGGTCCAGTACTCCTTGTGCCAGGTGAGGGCATTGACAAGTGCGGCGTTGAACTGCTCGTTCTCCCGGCGCAGATAGCACTGGAACAGCTCGAGCGGCGGATAGAGGATTTTCAGCATGAGCTCCGGGCCGGCGATCGTGGCCGCCTCAGGGGTCGTGCCGTCGACGGCGGTGACGAGCGTGTCCCAGGTCTCCTGGCGGCCGGACCAGAAGTGCTGCAGCGTCTCCACCCACGAGTAGACGTACTCGTCGAACTGCGAGCCGGACTCCCGCAGGAAGGAGACGGGTACTTGTGCCAGCTGGTTGACCCGGTCGTTGTCGCGGCAGATCACCGCCAGGTAGAACGAGGTCAGCCAGTTGCCCGCGTGCAGATAGTCCTGCGGGCCGGTGGCGGGCAGATGCTTGACCTCACCGTTGCTGCCCACCCGGCATGGCACAGTGCCCTCGGTGGCCAGGCCGGCGGCGAAGAGACCGCAGCCGACCTGCATGGCGGTGACCCAGGCCTCCCAGGCGGGGAACTCACCTGCTGTCGGGTCCGTGAGGCAGCGCCACTTCGCCAGGGTGAGCGCGGCCTGCAGGGCGTCGTACCGGTCGTCCTCCGACGTCTCGATGTGGTCGAGTACGTCCTTGGTGCTCTTAATGATGGGCGCCATGAGCTCGCCCGCGTTGTCCGTGCGGAACTCATGGCGGGCAATGCGGGTGACCACTTGCTCTCCTCGGACTAGATCTTCAAATGCTCGATGACGGCACCGGCGTAGGAGTGACCAGTATTGTCAACAGCCTTCACCAAAACGTACTGCACCTTCCCTTCCCGCAGCGCGGCGCGCAGGTCGGCAGCGATCTCGGCGTCCTTACCACCACGACTCGTCATCTCCGCCAGGATCGTGCGGATATAGGGCCTGGTTCCCTGCTTGACCCGCATGCCCTGGCCTCCTCCGTCGTGGAGGGCCGGGTCCGACGGATCCGGGTCGGCCTTGCCCTTGCGCCAGTCGAGGTCGCCCGACGGGGCCTTCTCCTCCACGATGAGGTAGTCACCGTCGTCGCTCAGTTTGTACACGTCGTCGAACATGTTGGCGCCGTTGGGCGTCTTCGGTAGTACGACGGGCTCGGCGGTCGGGAACTCCTTCGGGATGACGTGGTGGCGGGCTGCCGCCTCGCCCAGCTTCTCGGAGTGCTTGCTGTTGTTCGAGATGCCTTCGAGGTGTTCGTCGTAGGCCTTCTGCGCCTTGTCCAGGGCGTCCGCGTTCGTTGCCGACGGAGTGTCCTCGAATGCTCGCTCGGCGTTCAGCAGATCCACGGACAGCCTGCGGTTGCGCGCCGCCTCGTCGAGGTGCGGACGACTGTGTGAGGGAGCGGTGTCGGGGTCGAGGTGCGAGGGGTTGAACTTGATCTCCGACGGCCCGTGCGGAAGGTTGTGCGTGGCCATCCAGCCGCCACCCGGCTTCTCGGTGAGCTGGGGCAGAAGCTGGCCGTCGACCAAGCGCTCCGCACTGTTGCGCTTGCCGAGGCCCCACTTGTCATAGTGCTCCGCCCGCCAGACCGGGTCCTCGTTGGCCAGCCGGACGTGTTCACGGGTGATCGCCGCCCGCTCGTCGGGCGTGCGGTCGTCGGCAGGCTTCTCACGTGCCGCCTCGTACTCCTCGCGGTGCCGAGCGGCCTCGTCCGCGTGCTGAGCCGGCCCGCCGGTGGCGTCGTCCGCCCCGCCCGTGACGTCGTCCGCGCCTCGGGCCGCGTCGTCCGCACCCGCGCCCAGGCCGTCCGTGCCCCGGCCCAGGTCGTCCGCGCCTCCTGGTAGGCCGCTGCCCGGCGTCGGCGGCCCGTGGTGGCCACCGGTGCCTGTTGCGGGGCCGTCGCTGTGTGTGCCGCTCGTGCCCGGGCCGTCCGTGTGGCCGGCGGTGGAAGGTGTCCCCGGGCGTCCCGCACCCGTCCCCGGGGTGCTGTCGGTGCTGCCGTGGCGCCCGTTGTCCAGCTCGTTCGTGGGCATGTGGTCGCCCACCCGACCTCCCGGCGTGTGGCCCGCCGTGCCGCCCGGAAGGTGGTCGCCCGCCAAGCCCCCGGGGAGGTCCCCTCCGGCGTGGACAGCCGGCGTGGTGGCCGGGTTGTCCGTGGCCCGGCCGACGTCGCCCAGGTTGGTGTCGAGGCTGTTTGCCAGGTTCAGGTGGGTGCCCGCGTCCACCGTGTGCGGGGCCGCGCCCGCCAGCGCCGGGACCTTCGCCGGGGAGTCCACCCGCGGCACGTCCGCGCCCGCCGGACCCGTGCTCTCCGGGCCCGCGGGGCGGTCCACGACGTCCTGCGTACCGGGCTTGTCCACGTCCAGCAGGACCTTGCCCTGCCCGTTCACGATGTTCCCGTTGCTGTCGGCGTACAGGGTCGGATCGCCGCTCTCGGCTTTCACCGGCAACGCGTCCTGGTGCACCACCGGCACGTCGTCGGGCACCTTGAACCCGCCACCCGGCAGCTCGTGCAGCCCTGCCGGGGCCGCCGCACCCTCCGGCAGGTGCACCGTCCCGTCCGGCAGCACCGACGAACCCTTCGGCAGGGTGACCGCGTTCTCCGGCAGCGTGGGGATGTCGATGGTGCCGACCCCGCGCAGGCCCTTGGTGATGTCGCCGATCTTCGACAGGCCCGCACCGGCGCCCTTGGCGATGTAGGTCATCGGGTCGATGACCCGGCCCGCCTTGCCCGCCACCGACAGGGCCTTGGCGACCGCGCCGGCCTTGCCCGCACCCGCCGCAGCACCACCCGCGCCACCGGTGAACACCGTCGTCAGCACGTTGAACGTGACCGCACCCGCGGCGCGGGCGGGGTTCTTGCCCCACTCGTCCCACGCCACCAGCGCCTTGCCCGTCTCCTTCATCGCCGTGCGCGAATCACGCAGCCAGGACGGCATGTCCTTGTCCGAAGCCGTCCAGAACCACGTCTGCGCCCCGGGGATCGACGTGATCACCAGGCCGGTCGCCAGCTGCGCCAGACCCTTCCACGCCTGACCCATCGCGTCCCAGCCACCGAAGCCCACCAGCGTGCCCAGGCCCTTGATCGTGCCCCACACACCGTCCACGATCAGGCCGTCCCACACGAACGACTTCACCCAGTGGCCGACCTCGTACCACTTGTGCTTCTCCTCCACCGGGTCACCCCAGGGAAGCTTCGCGTTCTTCAAGTCGTCGGCGTTGAAGCCGTACTGGTTCTTCTTCTTCGAACCGTCCCCGGCCACCATCTGCGTCCCGCCCCACAGAGCGGTGATCCTGTTGTGGCAGGTCCGCTCCGCAGCCCAGAACGCCGCCACCGTGGAGGTGATGTCGTCACGCAGCTGGTTGTGCTCGTCGACCTTGTCCTCGTCGTACTCCCACTCGTCATCGTCCTTGACCGAGGAGACGAAGGCCGCGGCATCCGCCTTCAGCTGCTTCAGCTTCGCCACCAGCGGGCGGACCTCGGTCGCGTACGACGACAGCGCACCCGAGACCTTCTCCAGGCCGTCGGCGAAATCGTCCGCCCTCTCCTTCACCGGTTTCGTCGTAGCGAACAACTGCTCCGCCTCCGGAGCGTCGTAATACGCCGACAGACCCTGGAACCGGGAGTGGATGTCGCCGCCGGCGTCCCGGACATGACCCGCGTCCTTCTTCAGGTCCGCGTAGTCCGTCTCCAGCTGCTCCAGATTCCCGGTGAACTGCGGGATCTTCTCCGGCTGGATCACTGCTCTCCCACCCCCGTGTGTCCGTCACCATCGGCTCGGCAAGTCCCCTCGAGCCTTGGCAAGTTGGATCATCATATAAATGAGGCGAGGGTGGTTCGGGGGCCCGTCACGGAATCCCTACAGGTGGGCCTCGCCGGCCGAGGGGATCGCTCGTCCACCGCAACCGAACGTCAGTGCTGATCGTCCTCCCCGGCAACACCAACCGCATCACCGGGGAGAGACGGTATGGAACGCACGGAGGGCACTTTCCCGACCGAAGCCGCAGCCGCCGAGGACGAGGAGGCCGTCCCCGGGGTCCCCGACTCTGCCCGAGCACGCGACCGCCCCCGACGCACGCGGCGCCGGCGCTGGATCAGACGCACGGCCATCGGCCTCCCCTTACTCCTCCTGCTCCCGCTCCTCTCCGCCCTGACAGCCCTCCGGATCAACTACACGGGCGACCCCGCCGACGGCACCCGCACCCGCGACCGCGACGCCCTCTGGCTCGGCCACGCCTGGGTCGACGGCCGCAAGAAGGACTCCGACGTCACCGCCCTCGCCCGCCGCCTGCGAGGCACCGGCATCCGCGACCTGTACGTGCACTCGGGCCCGCTGGAGCACGACGGGACACTCCCGAAGTCGGGGTACCCGAAGGCCCGTTGGTTCATCGAGGCCGTCCACGACAAGATCCCCGGCGTCCGCGTCCAGGCGTTCCTCGGCGATGTCCTCGCCACCGAGACGCCCGACGGCATGCGCCTGGAGCAGCCGGAGACCCGCGCCGCAGTGGTCCGCTCCGCCCGGCAGGTCCTGGACGCCGGCTACGAGGGCGTTCACCTGGACCTGGAGCCTCTGCACTCGGGCGACCGCGACTACCTCACCCTCCTCGACGCCCTGCGCCGCGAGACCCGCTCCCGCGACGCGCAACTCTCCGTCGCCGCCCACCAGATCGACCCGCTCCCGGCGTTCCACACCGTCTGGGGCGGCATCACCGGCCACCCCAAATGGTGGTCGCAGGAGTTCTTCGGCCAGGTCGCCCGCCGCGTCGACCAGATCGCCGTGATGTCGTACGACACGATGCAGCCGCTGGAGAGCACCTACGGCGGCTACGTCGCCCAGCAGACGTCCCTCGCCCTGGAGGTCACCCCGCCGTCCACCGACCTGCTGATGGGGCTGCCCTTCTTCCACGAGAACCGCTTCGGGCACTGGAACCACGCCGAAACCGTCCCCGCCGCCGTGCGAGGCGTCCGGCTCGGCCTGTCCCGCACGGACGCCGACCGGGCCAACTTCGGCGTCGCGCTGTACATCGATTTCGCCGCCACCGGGGCGGACTGGCGTGCCTACAAGGAAGACTGGGTGCGGTGACCACGACCCGACGCCCCCTCACCACCACCGACCTCGCCCCCCTCGCCCGTGCCGCCCTGGGCCGCTCCCGTGCGCTCACCGGCGTGGAACGCCTGCGCGGCGGCACCAAGAAAGGCGTCTACCGCCTCACCCTCGACGACGACTCCACCGCCGTCGCCTACGTCTGGTCCGCCGACGAGGACTACTGGGATCAGCCGGACCCCGATCCCCGGGACGTCTTCTCGCACGGCACGGGCCTCGGCCTGTTCACGGCGGCCCACGACCGGCTCACCGCCGCCGGTGTCCGCACCCCCCGCCTTCGGTACGCCGACTCCACGCACACGCACCTGCCCGCGGACGCGGCCGTCGTCGAGGACCTCACCGGAGGCAGCCTGGAGGACGCCCTGACCCGCGACCCGGAGCAGGCCCCGCGGGCCATGGAGCGGACGGCCGAACTGCTCGCCACCCTGCACAGCCACACCGGTCCCCGGTTCGGGAAGGTCGCCGTCGTCGACCAGGGTGGTTCCTCGTACGGCGTCTCCTGCGAGCAGCAGGTCACCGAAGGGGCCCTGCGTGCCGTGGCCGAAGCCGCCGCACGCGACCCCCGCGCCGCCGCCGCACGCCGGGAGCTGGAGGCGGAGATCCACGCCCTGGCCGCCGAGGTCCGGCCCCGCGACCGCCACACCCTCGTGCACGGCGAACTCGGGGCCGACCACATCCTGCTCACGCCCGACGGGCAACCGGCGCTCATCGACATCGAGGGCCTGATGTACTTCGACGCGGAGCACGAACACGTCTTCCTGCGGCTCCGCTTCGGCCCCCACTACGACGCCCTGCGCGCCCCCGGCCTGGACGAGGCCCGTCTGCGTCTGTACCGCCTGGCGATGCACATCGGCCTGGTCTCGGGCCCGCTGACCCTCATCGAGGGCGACTTCCCGCACCCGGAACGGATGCGGGAGATCGCCGAACACAACCTCCACCAGGCCGTCAGCCTGCTGAAGAGCGCCTCCTGATCTTCGAGCCCAGCCACACCAGCGGGTCGTACTTGCGGTCGACCGCCCGCTCCTTCAGCGGGATCAGCGCGTTGTCCGTGATCTTGATGCCCTCGGGGCAGACCTCCGTGCAGCACTTGGTGATGTTGCAGTAGCCGAGGCCGTGTTCGTCCTGGGCGGTGGTCTTGCGGTCCAGGCCCGCCTCCGACGCCGCGTCCAGCGGGTGCATGTCCAGCTCCGCCACCCGCATCAGGAAACGCGGCCCGGCGAACGCCTGCTTGTTCTCCTCGTGGTCGCGCACCACGTGGCAGGTGTCCTGGCACAGGAAGCACTCGATGCACTTGCGGAACTCCTGCGAGCGGTCCACGTCCTCCTGCATCATCCGGTACTCGCCGGGAGCGACACCGGCCGGCGGGACGAAGGCCGGCACCTCCCTCGCCTTCCGGTAGTTGAAGCCGACGTCGGTGACCAGGTCGCGGATCACCGGGAAGGCGCGCAGGGGCGTGACCGTGATCGTCTCCGCCCGGTCGAAGACCGACATGCGCGTCATGCACAGCAGCCGGGGACGGCCGTTGATCTCGGCCGAGCACGAACCGCACTTGCCCGCCTTGCAGTTCCAGCGCACGGCGAGGTCGGGGGCCTGGGTCGCCTGGAGGCGGTGGATGATGTCGAGCACCACCTCGCCGTCGTTGACCTCGACCTTGAAGTCCTCCAGGTCGCCGCCTCCCGTGTCCCCGCGCCACACCTTGAAGTGGGCCGTGTAGCCGCTCATTCGTACAGCTCCTCTTCGGCGAGGTACTTGACCAGCTCCTCCTTGTCGAACAAGGCGAGCAGGTCGGCACGGACGGGTTCGGTGGTCTCCCGGGTGAGGGCGATCTGGCCGCGGACCGGGTCCGTCGCCGCCAGTCCGCCCGTCGGGTCGGTGAGCGCGCACAGCAGGTTGATCCGCCGCCACTTGCGGTCCATGCCCGGGTGGTCCTCCCGGGTGTGCCCGCCGCGCGACTCGGTGCGCTCCAGCGCGGCCCGTGCCACGCACTCGCTGACCAGCAGCATGTTCCTGAGGTCCAGGGCGAGGTGCCAGCCCGGGTTGAACTGCCGGTGCCCCTCGACCCCGGCCCGGCGCGCCCGCAGCCGCAGCTCGGCCAGCTTCTGAAGGGCCTGCTCCATCTCCGGCTCCCGGCGGATGATGCCGACCAGGTCGTTCATCGTCTGCTGGAGCTCCTGGTGCAGGGTGTACGGGTTCTCCGGCGGGCCGCCCTCAGGCTCCTCGATCTCCGCCTCGGCCGAGAAGGGCCGCAGGGCCTCCGCCGCCGCCGAGTCGATCTGTACGTCGTCCACGACGGGCCGCGCCCCCGCAAGCCCCGCCGCGTACTCGGCCGCGTGCCGGCCGGCCCGGCGGCCGAACACCAGCAGGTCGGACAGGGAGTTGCCGCCGAGCCGGTTGGAGCCGTGCATGCCGCCGGCCACCTCACCGGCCGCGAACAGGCCCGGCACCCCGCGCGCCGCCGCCGTGTCGGAGTCGACCGCGACCCCGCCCATCACGTAGTGGCAGGTGGGCCCGACCTCCATCGCCTCCGCCGTGATGTCGACGTCCGCCAGCTCCTTGAACTGGTGGTACATCGACGGCAGCCGGCGCCTGATGACCTCGGCGGGCATCCGGGTCGACACGTCGAGGAAGACGCCCCCGTGCGGGGAGCCGCGTCCCTCCTTCACCTCGGCGTTGATCGCCCGCGCGACCTCGTCACGGGGGAGCAGCTCGGGCGGGCGCCGGTTGTGGTCCGGGTCGTCGTACCAGCGGTCGCCCTCCTCCTCCGTCTCGGCGTACTTGTCCTTGAAGACGTCGGGGACGTAGTCGAACATGAACCGCTTGCCCTCGGAGTTGCGCAGCACCCCGCCGTCGCCGCGCACCGACTCGGTGACGAGGATGCCCTTCACCGACGGCGGCCAGACCATGCCGGTCGGGTGGAACTGCACGAACTCCATGTTCAGCAGGGGAGCGCCCGCGAGCAGGGCCAGTGCGTGGCCGTCGCCGGTGTACTCCCAGGAGTTCGAGGTCACCTTGAAGGACTTGCCGATGCCGCCGGTGGCGATCACCACGGACGGGGCCTCCAGTACGAAGAACCGGCCCGACTCGCGCTCGTAGGCGAAGACCCCGCAGACCCGGCCGCCCTCCTTGAGCACACGCGTGACCGTGCACTCCTGGAAGACCTTCAGCCGGGACTCGTGGTCACCGGTCTCCTTGTAGTCCTCCTGCTGGAGGGAGACGATCTTCTGCTGGAGGGTGCGGATCAGCTCCAGGCCGGTGCGGTCACCGACGTGCGCGAGGCGCGGGTACTCGTGCCCGCCGAAGTTGCGCTGGGAGATCCGGCCGTCCTTCGTACGGTCGAAGAGCGCGCCCCAGGTCTCCAGCTCCCACACCCGCTGCGGTGCCTCCTGGGCGTGCAGTTCGGCCATCCGCCACTGGTTGAGGAACTTGCCGCCGCGCATGGTGTCGCGGAAGTGCACCTGCCAGTTGTCACCGCTGTTGACGTTGGCCATGGCCGCGGCGATGCCGCCCTCGGCCATCACCGTGTGCGCCTTGCCGAACAGCGACTTGCAGATCACGGCCGTACGGGCGCCCCGCTCGCGGGCCTCGACGGCGGCGCGCAGTCCGGCGCCGCCCGCCCCCACCACGACGACGTCCCACTCCTGCCGGTCGACCACGGACATCAGAACGCACCCCTCATCAGAAGAACCGCGGATCGTCGAAGACGCCGGACGCGACCAGGTAGACGTAGAAGTCGGCGAGCGCCACGCTCACCAGCGACGCCCAGGCGAGCTGCATGTGCCGGGCGTTGAGCTTCCCCGCCCACTGCCACATCCGGTAGCGCACGGGATGCCGGGAGAAGTGCTTGAGCTTGCCGCCGACGATGTGCCGGCAGGAGTGGCAGGAGATCGTGTACGCCCAGATCAGCACGATGTTGACCAGGAACACGAGCGTGCCGAGCCCCATGTGGCCCCAGGCGTAGGTCTCGTCGCGGAAGGCGAGCACGGTGTCGTACGTCAGGATCCCGGCGACCACGAGCGCGGCGTAGAAGAAGTACCGGTGGATGTTCTGCAGGATGAGCGGGAAGCGGGTCTCGCCGGTGTACTTCTTGTGCGGCTCGGCGACCGCGCAGGCCGGCGGGGACGCCCAGAAGCCCCGGTAGTAGGCCTTGCGGTAGTAGTAGCAGGTCAGGCGGAATCCGAGCGGGAAGATCAGGATGATGATCGCGGGGGAGATGCCCCACCAGCTCCCGAAGAGCTCCCAGTTCGGGCCGCCCCTCATCGTCTCGCAGTTCTCCGCCAGGCACGGGGAGTAGAAGGGCGAGACGTACGGCGCCGCGTAGTAGTCGGTGTTCGCGAAGGCCCGCCAGGTCGAGTAGACGATGAAGGCGAGCAGGCCCGCGGCGGTGCCGGCCGGGGCCAGCCACCAGCGGTCGGTGCGCAGGTGCGGGGCGGCGATCGCGGCCCGCGCAGCGCCCCGCACACCGCCGCTCTCAGGTCTGGGTTCGGTGGCAGGTGGTTCCGTACCAGTGGCCACGTGACGACTCCGGTCGGGTTCGGGGGAGGTGCCGGTCGCGCTCGACTCCTCCCCGGGTCAGGGAGCGCGCCGGTCCCGGGCGCCGAGCCCCTCGTCGTCCGAGTCGCTCCACAGGGCGGAGTCGTACGGAGCGTCCGAGATGGTGACCAGCTCGGGGCGCTTCGGCGCGGCCGGTGACGCGGCGGCGTCGCGCAGCAGGGCGACGCTCTCGCGCAGGTGGTTGGCGTCGGCACGGACGCGGCGCATCTCCAGGCCACCGGTGCCGAGCTGCTTCTCCAGGCGTCCCAGCGATCGGAACACTTCGTCGAGACTGCGCTGGACTGACATCAGTTCGTCGTGAACGGACATGACTTGCCCTCACTTCCGCGGGTCCTTCATGGCCCAAGGCGGCAACGCTCATGCGCCTGCGAGTGTTGCGCGTCACACCTTGTGCTGTGAAGGGATGTGCATCGATTGGCCGAGGCGTACGGGTGCACTGCGCGGTGCGTTGCGCCGCACGGGTGACTTCCCGCCCGTGACCGCCGTGTCGCTCTGTGTTGCCGAACCCTTTCCTCTTCAGTGGCCGCATACATCAGATGAAAGCCAAATACCGCCAAACGTGATCATAACGCCCGCGGCTTCCCGGAGGTAGCACAGATGTCCCAGCATGGCGTCGGCCCGCGCGCGGTCATGCGCTCGGTCGCTTTCCTCACCGCGGGAGTGCTCGCGGTGCCCGCGCTCGCCGGATGCGGCTCCGACGACCCGTCCGGCAAGCCGCTCGCCGGGCAGGACATCCAGCCCGCCCCCCGCGACCGGATCACCGACGGAGGCACCCTGCGCTGGGCCGTCGACTCCGTGCCCGACACGATGAACACCTTCCAGTCGGACGCCGACGCCACCACCGCCCGCGTCGCCCAGGCCGTCCTGCCGTCGATGTTCCGCATGGACGCCTCCGGCCGCCCCGAGCGCAACCCCGACTACCTGGAGTCCGCCGAGGTCGTCGACACCGAGCCCAAGCAGGTCGTCCTGTACAAGCTCAACCAGCAGGCCGTCTGGAGCGACGGCCGGGAGATCGGCGCCGCCGACTTCGCCGCCCAGTGGCGCGCCCTGTCCGGCAAGAACACCGCCTACTGGACCGCCCGCAACGCCGGCTACGACCGCATCCAGAAGGTCGAGCGCGGCGACAACGCCCTGGAGGTCCGGGTCACCTTCAGCCGCCCCTACGCGGACTGGCGCTCGCTGTTCTCCCCGCTGTACCCGAAGGACGTCATGGGCACCCCGGACTCCTTCAACGACGGGGCCCGCAAGAAGCTCAAGGTCACCGCCGGGCCCTTCACCGTGAAGGAGGTCGACCGCAAGGACGAGGAGATCACCCTCGCCCGCAGCCCGCGCTGGTGGGGCAAGCCGGCCAAGCTCTCCGAGATCGTGCTGCGCACCGTCCCGCGCGACAAGCGGGCCGCCGAGCTGGCCGCCGGCGACCTCGACCTGGCCGAGATCGACCCCACGGCCGCCCGCCGCATCACCGTCGCCGCCCGCCCGCAGAGTTCCGCCGGCCCGCTGATGGGCCCCGGCGCCGACCGGTCCGCCGCGGACTCCCTGGAGTCCTGGGCCCGGGCCAACGGCTCCGACGAGGACGCCGCCGACGAGGAGATCGCCGCCCGCAAGAAGCTGCGCAAGGCGGCCGTCAAGTACGCCCGGCAGCAGCAGGCCCTCAGCGGCTTCGAGGTCCGCAAGTCCCTGGAGCCCGCCTACACCCAGCTCGCCCTGAACGGCGCCGACGGCCCGCTCACCGACGAACGCGTCCGCAGGGCCGTCGCCCGCGCCCTGGACCGCAAGGAACTCGCCCGGGTCGTCCTGAGGCCCCTCGGCCTGCCCGCCGTCCCGGTCGGCAGCCACCTCGCCCTGTCCGGCCAGGCCGCCTACGCCGACAACAGCGGCGCCCTCGGCGGCCAGGACACCAAGGAGGCCCAGGCGCTCCTCGCGGACGCCGGGTGGGTGCGCGGCGGTCCGATCAAGGAGGAGAAGAAGAAGGAGAAGGCGGCCGGTCCCGAGGGCGACGAGGCCGACGACACCGGCAAGGCCCACGACACCGGCAAGGCCGACGACACCGGCAAGGCCGACGACTCCGGCGGGGACGACAAGGCGCGGCGGGGACCGGACCCCGCCGAGCACCTCGCCCGGGACGGCAAGAAGTACGCGCACCAGGGTGGCGCTCCGGGGGCGTACGCCCCGCGCGGCACCGCCGCCCCGGCGAACCAGGAGGCCGCGCCGCTCGCCAAGAACGGCAAGCCCCTCACGCTCCGCTTCGTGCTGCCCTCCGGGCCCGGCTCCCAGACGCTGCGCACGGTCGCGGACCGCATCTCCCGCATGCTGGAGCGCGTCGGCATCACCACCGAGATCTCCAGGGTCTCCGACGAGTCCTACTTCAAGGACCACATTGCCTCCGGCCAGTACGACCTCGCCCTGTACTCCTGGCCCGCCACGGCGTTCCCCGCCACCGACGCCCGCCCCGTCTACGCCAAGCCCGTCCCGGCCGCCGACGGTTCGCTGAACGTCGAGCAGAACTACACCCGCGTCGGCACCGACCAGGTCGACCAGCTCTTCGACGAGGCCGTGGCCACCCTCGACGAGGGCGAGTCCCGCTCCCTGCTGCGCAAGGCCGACTCCCGGATCTGGGCGGCGGCCGGCTCGATCCCCCTCTTCCAGCGTCCCCAGCTCCTGGCGGCCCGCAAGAACCTGGTCAACACCGGCGCCTTCGGCCTCGGCACACCGGTCTACGAGGACATGGGCTTCCTGAAGAAGGGCGCGAAGCCGGCGTCGGGGCCCTCGGTGAAGGGCTCGAAGACCCCGTAGCTCTGGGAACGCTCAAACGCCTTGCCGTCCGTCGCCCGGCGTCCGCACCATGAGACCAGCAGTGATCATGGTGCGGACGCCGGGCGTCCGTACGCGGGGGAAACGGGGGCATGCGGATGCGCGGCACGGTGGGACGGGTCTGTGGGGCCGGACTGGTCGTCGGGGTGCTGGTGGCGGGGGTGGGGGCGTGTTCGTGGAGCGCGGGCGACCGGACCACGGCTTGCACGAACGGCACCTACGACTGGTCCGGCGTGCGGCGGACGCAGAAGCTGACCGCGTTGAGCGACCCGATCTTCTTCGAGAAGGTGACCGCCTTCTACTCGGCCAAGCTCAAGCCGGTGGATGAAAGGGTTTACCGGCCCTCTGTGACCGGCGCGCCCCGGGGCGTCGGCGCGGCCGCCGTGATCACGGCCCTGGGCAGGCATCTGAAGGTCGGGGAACCGCTCGCCGACCCGTCGGAGAGGGAAGTACCGGAGCGGGACCACTACTTCGAGGCCGCGACCGGCGACCTCAAGGGCGCGTACTACTCCTGGGGCTACGTCCGCCTGGTCACGGCGGACTTCACGTACACGTGCGCGGACGCCGAGCCCGTCACGGGGCAGGTGCTGACCTGGGAGGGCACCGGCAGCGGCTTCATGCCCTGCTCCGAGGAGCCCCCCGAAGGCGTGGCCGGCCGTGCGGCGGCCGATGAACTGTGCCCGGCGGGCTCCCGGGCCGCCAGGGCAGCGGACTGAGCCGAGCTGTCCCCGGGCGTCCACGGCGGCCCGCACCGGCCGCCGGGTGCCTCGGAGACAGCCGTGGACCCTCGCCACCTGCGTATATGCCTCCCGGCACGTCCCAGCGGCAGCGCACCCGTACCATGGGGTGAGGCCGTGGCACGTTCAGCCCGGCAGGGCCCGCGCACCGCAGACGTCCGCGCAGGGCATTCCTCACCACTCCGGGAGTACGCCTTTTATGGCCACGCGCCACGACATCCGCAACGTCGCCATCGTCGCCCACGTCGACCACGGCAAGACCACCATCGTCGACGGCATGCTGAAGCAGGCCGGTGCCTTCGCCGCGCACCAGCTCGAAGGTGTCGACGACCGCATGATGGACTCGAACGACCTGGAGCGTGAGAAGGGCATCACGATCCTGGCCAAGAACACGGCGGTGAAGTACCACCCGAAGGACGGGGGGGACGTCATCACCATCAACATCATCGACACCCCCGGTCACGCCGACTTCGGCGGCGAGGTCGAGCGCGGTCTGTCGATGGTCGACGGCGTCGTCCTGCTCGTGGACGCCTCCGAGGGCCCGCTCCCGCAGACCCGCTTCGTGCTGCGCAAGGCGCTCCAGCAGCGCCTGCCCGTCATCCTGTGCATCAACAAGACGGACCGCCCGGACTCCCGGATCGACGAGGTCGTCAACGAGACCTACGACCTCTTCCTCGACCTGGACGCCGACGAGGAGCAGATCGAGTTCCCGATCGTCTACGCCTGCGGCCGCGACGGCATCGCCTCGCTGACCAAGCCGGACAACGGCACGGTCCCGTCCGACTCCACCAGCCTGGAGCCGTTCTTCTCCACGATCCTGGAGCACATCCCGGCCCCGACCTACGACGAGGCCGCCCCGCTCCAGGCCCACGTCACCAACCTGGACGCCGACAACTTCCTCGGCCGTATCGCGCTGCTCCGTGTCGAGCAGGGCGAGCTGCGCAAGGGCCAGACGGTCGCGTGGATCAAGCGCGACGGCACCATCAGCAACGTCCGCATCAGCGAGCTGATGATGACCGAGGCGCTGACCCGCAAGCCCGCCGAGAAGGCCAGCCCGGGTGACATCTGTGCCGTCGCCGGTATCCCGGACATCATGATCGGCGAGACCCTCGCGGACCCCGAGAACCCGGTCGCCCTGCCGCTGATCACGGTCGACGAGCCCGCGATCTCCATGGTCATCGGCACCAACACCTCGCCGCTGGTCGGCCGTGGCGGCACCGGCAAGGGCGCCGACAACAAGGCGGCCGTCAAGGACCGCAAGGTGACCGCCCGCCAGGTCAAGGACCGCCTCGACCGCGAGCTGATCGGTAACGTCAGCCTCCGCGTGCTGGACACCGAGCGGCCGGACGCCTGGGAGGTGCAGGGCCGTGGTGAGCTGGCGCTGGCCATCCTGGTCGAGCAGATGCGCCGTGAGGGCTTCGAGCTGACCATCGGCAAGCCGCAGGTCGTCACCAAGGAGGTCGACGGCAAGACCTACGAGCCCGTCGAGCGCATGACGATCGACGTGCCCGAGGAGCACATGGGCGCGGTCACGCAGCTCATGGGCGTCCGCAAGGGCCGCATGGACAACATGTCCAACCACGGCTCCGGCTGGGTCCGTATGGAGTTCGTCGTGCCCTCGCGCGGCCTCATCGGCTTCCGGACCGAGTTCCTGACCCAGACCCGCGGCACGGGCATCGGCCACTCCATCCACGAGGGCTTCGAGCCCTGGTTCGGCACCCTGCAGACCCGTAACAACGGTTCGCTGGTCGCCGACCGCTCCGGTTCCGTCACGGCCTTCGCGATGACGAACCTCCAGGAGCGCGGCGTGCTGTTCACCGAGCCCGGCACCGAGGTGTACGAGGGCATGATCGTCGGCGAGAACTCGCGCTCCGACGACATGGACGTGAACATCACCAAGGAGAAGAAGCTCACGAACATGCGGTCCTCCTCGGCCGACTCGTTCGAGGCGATCGTCCCGCCGCGCAAGCTGTCGCTGGAGCAGTCCCTGGAGTTCTGCCGGGACGACGAGTGCGTCGAGGTGACCCCGGAGGCCGTGCGCATCCGCAAGGTGAACCTGGACGCCCGCGAGCGCGCCCGCGCCGCGAGCCGCGCCAAGCACGGCTGACGCCCGCCGCGCACCGACGACACCGGGCACCCCGCGAGGCGGGGTGCCCGGTGTCGTCTGCCCAAAGGGCGGGAAACGCGGAGGCAAGGGTAGGGAAAACCCTCGACTTGCCCGCGACGGCCGTCAGGGGTGGTTTTCTCCCACTACCCTGCTCCGGAAGCGCCACGCGTCCTCGGTCACGGGGATCGCACAACGGCCTTGCCGCACAAGCTACTTGAGCGCGCGACAGACGCCGAGGGAACCCTCTATGGATTCCACGGTACGCCGCAAGCGGTTTATCTCACTCTCGCGTCCGGAATGCGGACAGTCGACACCGATAGATGTGTAACAAGTCCGTTTCGCAGGGATCTTTCACCAAACCCTTTGTCCGGATTTTGGAAGATGTAGGCGAGAGCTGTGATCGAACCGAGACCTCGAGAGTGTGGTTCGGTCCTGGCGTTTGGCAGATAGTTAGGCGCGTAGAGCTCGGATGTACGGGTCAGTAGCCGGCAGCGGCGCGACTCACGAGCGCGGGGGCACTCGACGAATTCCGGCACCGGCGACGGGCGGGGGCCGTGATGTGTCGTGTGCTCCCTTCGCGGTGAACCAATGACTTCATAGGAGGAACCCATGCGCGGTGCCAAGAGCGCCAAGTGGGTCGCGGGGGCGATAGTCGTCGCCCTGGCCGCCACCGCCTGCGGCGGCGGCGACGACAGTGCCGGCGACGACATGAACAAGGGGAAGGCCGACCCGAACGGCATCGTCACTGCGCAGCTGAGCGAACCGCAGAACCCGCTCCAGCCGGCCAACGCCAAGGAGAGCCAGGGCAGCCGCGTGCTGCGCACGATCTTCGCCGGCCTGGTCGACTACGAGCCCGGCACCGGCAAGCTCGAGTACATCAACGCCGAGTCGGTCACGCCGAACAAGGACTCGTCGGAGTGGACCGTCAAGCTCAAGCCGGGCTGGAAGTTCCACGACGGCACCCCGGTCACCGCGAAGTCCTACGTGGACTCCTGGAACTGGTCCGCCAACATCAAGAACAACCAGACCAACTCCAGCTGGTTCTCGGACATCGTCGGCTTCGCGGACGTGCACCCGGAGAAGGGTGACCCGAAGGCCGACAAGATGTCGGGTCTGAAGGTCGTCGACGACAACACCTTCACGATCAAGCTGACGCAGCCGGTCTCGTACTTCGCGTACAAGCTGGGCTACGACGTGTGGGCGCCGCTGCCCGAGGCCTTCTTCAAGGACCCGAAGGGCTTCGGCCAGAAGCCGGTCGGCAACGGCCCGTACAAGTTCGTGTCCTGGGAGCACAACAAGCTCATCAAGGTCCGCAAGTTCGCGGGCTACAAGGGCCCGAACGTCGCCAAGAACGGCGGCATCGACTTCAAGAACTACACGACCGCCGACGCCGCGTACTCGGACCTGCGCTCGGACAACGTGGACTGGATCGAGCAGGTCCCGACCACCGCGCTGACGAACTACAAGTCGGACCTCGGCGACCGCGCCATCGACCAGCCGTACTCGGCCATCCAGACGATCGTCCCGGCCTTCTACGGTAAGCAGTTCAAGGACATCGACCCCAAGGTCATCCAGGGTCTGTCCATGGCGATCGACCGCCAGACGATCACCAAGACCGTCCTCCAGGGCACCCGCACCCCGGCCGACTCCTTCGTCGCTCCGGGCGTGCTCGGCTACAAGAAGGGCGTGCTCGGCGACATCGTCAAGTTCGACCCGGCGAAGGCCAAGAAGCTCATCCAGGAGGGTGGCGGCGTCCCGGGCAACAAGATCTCGATCCAGTACAACGCCGACCAGGACCACAAGCCCTGGGTCGACGCGGTCTGCAACTCGATCCGCAAGTCCACCGGCGTCGAGTGCACCGGTGCCCCGAAGCCGACCTTCCAGGCCGACCTGGACGCCCGCGACAAGCACCAGGTGAAGTCCTTCTACCGCAGTGGCTGGGTGCTGGACTACCCGGTCAACTCGAACTTCATGCGTGACCTGTACGGCACCACGGCGGCCGGCAACGTCAGCGGCTACTCCAACAAGGAGTTCGACAAGCTGAGCTCCGACGCCGACAAGGCGAGCTCCATCGACGAGACCGTGAAGAAGTACCAGCAGGCGGAGCAGCTCCTGGTCAAGGACATGCCGGGCATCCCGCTCTGGTTCTACAAGGTCAACAGCGGTCAGTCCAGGCACATCCTGGGCAAGATCCCTTACGGCCAGGACGGTGACCCGATCTTCGACGAGGTCCAGGTCAAGCAGAAGTAACCAGACGACCGCAGGCCGGTGCCGCCCCTCCCGTACAAGGGGAGCGGCGGCGCCGGTCCGTAGGCACAGGCCTCCACCTCACCCCCCGACCTGCGGTAGAGATGAGTGCGCAGGCCTCGCCGACCCCTCACGGCATGGAGGCGCAAGATGGGGCGCTACGCCGCCAGGCGACTGCTCCAGATGATCCCGATCTTCATCGGGACAACTCTGTTGATCTTCCTGATGGTCCACATCCTGCCGGGCGACCCGGTCCGGGCCATCTACGGGGACAAGGCTCCCGATCCCGCACAGATCGCGCAGATCAAGCGCGAGTACGGCTTCGACAAGCCCGTCCTCGAGCAGTACTTCCACTACATGCTGAAGCTCGTTCAAGGAGACTTCGGCAACAACCTCGCCGGACGCCCGGTCATCGACCTCATGACCGACGCCTTCCCGGTGACGCTGCGGCTGACGCTGCTGGCCATCACCATCGAGATCATCATCGGTGTCGGTCTGGGGGCGTGGGCCGGTCTGCGGGCCGGCAAGGCCGCCGACACCGGCGTGCTGGTCTTCACCCTGACGGTGATCTCCATCCCGGTGTTCGTCCTCGGCTTCATCGCCCGGTTCATCTTCGCCGACGAACTCGGCTGGCTGCCGCCCAACGTCCAGGACTCCACGAGCTACTCGCAGTTGTTCCTGCCGGCGTTCGTCCTGGCCATGTTGTCGATGGCCTACGTGGCCCGGCTGACCCGGACGACCTTCGCCGAGAACCTGCGTGCCGACTACATGCGCACCGCGCTCGCCAAGGGCCTGCCCCGGCGCCGCATCATCGGTGTCCACCTGCTGCGCAACTCGCTGATCCCCGTCGTCACCTTCGTCGGTACCGACGTCGGCGGCTTCATCGGCGGCGCGGTCATCACCGAGGGCATCTTCAACATCCAGGGTGTCGGCAACCTCCTCTACAGGGCGATCCAGACGAGCGAGGGCTCGACGGTCACGGGTGTGGTGACGGTCCTCGTCCTCGTCATCCTCCTGATCAACCTGCTCATCGACCTGCTGTACGCGGTCCTGGACCCGAGGATCCGGTATGCCTGACGTGACCAAGGCCCAGACCACCGACGCCGCGGCCGTGGACGCCGTCGCCCCGCCGGCCGTCGACGCCCCCGGCAAGGAGAGCACGCAGAAGAGCGAGAAACCCCGCTCCCTGTGGGGCGACGCCTGGTACGACCTGCGGCACCGGCCCATGTTCTGGATCTCCTCGGTGCTGCTGGTCCTGCTGCTGGTGATCGCCGCGTTCCCCGGCATCTTCACCAGCGTCGACCCGCGCGACGGCGACCTGGTCCACCACTACCTGGGCAAGCCGGAGCTGGGGCACTTCTTCCAGCCCGACTGGTTCGGCTACGACCAGCAGGGCCGCTCGATCTACTCGCGTGTCATCCACGGCACCCGGGCCTCGATCCTCGTCGGCGTCTGCGTCACCGCGGCCGTCACGCTGCTCGGCGGTCTGCTCGGCATGCTGGCCGGCTACTTCGGCGGCTGGGTCGACTCGGTGATCTCCCGGATCGTCGACATCTTCTTCGGCCTGCCGTTCCTGCTCGGCACGATGGTCGTCCTGAACGCCTTCACCGAGCGCAAGGTGTACGTGGTCATCCTGGCCCTGGCCTTCCTGGGCTGGACCTCGATCGCGCGAGTCATGCGCAGCTCCGTCATCACGGCCAAGCAGGCGGACTACGTGACGGCGGCCCGGGCGCTGGGCGCCGGCACCACGCGGATCCTGTTCCGCCACGTGATGCCGAACGCCGTCGCGCCGACCATCGTCGTGGCCACGATCGCCCTCGGCGGTTACATCTCGGCGGAGGCGACGCTGTCGTTCCTCGGCCTCGGCCTCAGCGACCCGACGATCTCGTGGGGCATCGACATCTCCGAGGGCAGCAGGGTGATCCGGGACAACCCGCACACGCTGCTGTTCCCGGCGGGCATGCTCAGCCTCACCGTCTTCGCGTTCATCATGCTCGGCGACGCGGTGCGCGACGCCCTTGACCCGAAGCTGCGCTGAGGAGGGCGTACGTGACCACCATCGACAAGACCCGGAACGTCCCCGAGCCGCGCGGCGCGGCCGATGGCGACATTCCCCTGCTCGAAGTGCGCGACCTGCACGTCGAGTTCCACACCCGTGACGGTGTGGCCAAGGCCGTCAACGGCGTCAACTACACCGTCAACTCGGGCGAGACCCTCGCCGTGCTCGGTGAGTCCGGCTCCGGCAAGTCCGTGACCGCGCAGGCGATCATGGGCATTCTCGACATGCCGCCCGGCCGGATCCCGCAGGGTCAGATCCTGTACCGGGGCGAGGACATGCTCACCATGTCCGGCGACGCCCGGCGCAAGATCCGCGGCCGGAAGATCGCCATGATCTTCCAGGACGCGCTGTCCGCGCTGAACCCCGTGCTGTCCGTCGGCTACCAGCTCGGCGAGATGTTCCGCGTCCACCAGGGCCTGAGCAAGAAGGACGCCAAGGCCAAGGCCATCGAGCTGATGGACCGCGTGAAGATCCCGGCCGCGAAGGAGCGCGTCGGCGACTACCCGCACCAGTTCTCCGGCGGTATGCGCCAGCGCATCATGATCGCCATGGCGCTCGCCCTGGAGCCGGACCTGATCATCGCCGACGAGCCGACCACGGCCCTCGACGTGACGGTCCAGG
Organism: Streptomyces sp. NPDC056373; assembly: GCF_042262425.1. Lineage (NCBI taxonomy): Bacteria > Bacillati > Actinomycetota > Actinomycetes > Kitasatosporales > Streptomycetaceae > Streptomyces > Streptomyces sp. NPDC056373. The sequence goes on along the minus strand of NZ_JBHJPX010000001.1, from coordinate 69,979 downwards.
CCCAGGTGATGGACCTGCTCGCGGAGCTGCAGCGCGAGTACAACATGGGCCTGATCCTGATCACCCACGACCTCGGCGTCGTCGCCGACGTCGCGGACAAGATCGCCGTGATGTACGCGGGCCGGATCGTGGAGACCGCGCCCGTGCACGAGCTGTACAAGCGGCCCGCGCACCCCTACACCAAGGGTCTGCTCGAGTCGATCCCGCGCCTGGACCAGAAGGGCCAGGACCTGTACGCGATCAAGGGCCTGCCGCCCAACCTGACGCGCATCCCGTCGGGCTGTGCCTTCAACCCGCGCTGCCCCATGGCGCAGGACATCTGCCGTACGGACGTCCCGCCGCTGCACCCGGTCACCGAGCGGGACGGCGGCGAGCTGGTCGGCCGCGGCAGCGCGTGCCACTTCTGGAAGGAGACGATCCATGGCTGAGCTGGACAAGACGGACGAGTCCATGGACGCCACCCCCAACGTCACCGAGGTCGAGACGGTGGAGGCCGCCACCGACGAGGAGGCCGTCGCCGCCATCGAGGCACCGGTCGAACGCGGTGAGCCGATCCTGCAGGTGCGCAACCTGGTCAAGCACTTCCCGCTGACCCAGGGCATCCTGTTCAAGCGCCAGATCGGTGCGGTCAAGGCCGTGGACGGGGTCTCTTTCGACCTCTACCAGGGCGAGACGCTCGGCATCGTGGGCGAGTCCGGCTGTGGCAAGTCCACGGTCGCCAAGCTGCTGATGATGCTGGAGAAGGCGACCGCGGGCGAGATCTTCTACAAGGGCCAGGACATCACCAAGCTGTCCGGGCGTGCGCTGAAGGCGGTCCGCCGGAACATCCAGATGGTGTTCCAGGACCCGTACACCTCGCTCAACCCCCGTATGACGGTGGGCGACATCATCGGGGAGACCTTCGAGATCCACCCCGAGGTGGCGCCGAAGGGCGACCGCCGCCGCAAGGTCCAGGACCTCCTGGACGTCGTCGGCCTCAACCCCGAGTACATCAACCGCTACCCGCACCAGTTCTCGGGCGGTCAGCGCCAGCGCATCGGCATCGCCCGCGGCCTCGCGCTCAACCCCGAGATCATCATCTGCGACGAGCCGGTCTCCGCGCTGGACGTGTCCGTCCAGGCACAGGTCATCAACCTGATGGAGAAGCTGCAGAACGAGTTCAACCTCTCGTATCTCTTCATCGCGCACGACCTGTCGATCGTCCGGCACATCTCGGACCGTGTGGGCGTGATGTACCTCGGCAAGATGGCCGAGATCGGCTCGGACACGGAGATCTACGACCACCCGACGCACCCCTACACCCAGGCGCTGCTGTCGGCCGTCCCGGTCCCCGACCCGGCGTCCCGCGAGGGCCGCGAGCGGATCATCCTCACCGGAGACGTCCCGTCCCCGGCCAACCCGCCCTCGGGCTGCCGCTTCCGCACCCGCTGCTGGAAGGCGCAGGACAAGTGCGCCCAGGAGGTCCCCCTCCTGGCCATCCCCGAGCGCTTCCAGGGCGAGGACACCCCGGCGGCCCACGAGTCGGCCTGCCACTTCGCGGAGGAGAAGGACGTGGTCCACGCGGCCTGACCGCGCCGCCTCGTTTCCCGGCATCCCGTGAGGGTGCCGGGAAACGGTGCTGTTCGGCCCCGTTCCACCGTTCCGCAAGCGCCCGCCAACTGCGTTAACACGCAGGCAACTTCGCCGACCCGGTTCCGATATACGGACACGTCAGGCTGGTCAGCGTACGGCCGTGCGGGTGCCGTAGACGGGCCGGGCGCCGGGAGGCGTTCCGGCCCGTCGCCGTGTTCAGGGGGCCGTGATGCCCAGGGAGCGCTTCAGGAAGTCGACCTGGAGGAGGAGCAGGTTCTCGGCGACCTGTTCCTGCGGGGTGATGTGGGTGACGCCGGACAGCGGCAGTACCTCGTGGGGGCGGCCGGCCGCCAGCAGGGCCGAGGACAGGCGCAGGGCGTGCGCGACCACGACGTTGTCGTCGGCGAGGCCGTGCACGACCATCAGGGGGCGGTGCGGCCCGGCGGGCGAGGACAGTCCCTCGGCGGTGATCAGGGAGCTCTTCGCGTACGCCTCCGGGTGCTCCGCCGGCGTGCCCAGGTAGCGCTCGGTGTAGTGGGTGTCGTACAGGCTCCAGTCCGTCACCGGCGCGCCCGCGATGCCGGCGTGGAAGACGTCCGGGCGGCGCAGTACCGCCAGGCCCGCCAGCCAGCCGCCGTAGGACCAGCCGCGGATCGCCACCCGGGACAGGTCCAGGGGGTGGCGCTTCGCGAGGTCCTCCAGTGCCTCCACCTGGTCGTCCAGCGACAGCGTGAAGTCGTGGTGGATCGCCTTCTCCCAGGCGGGGGAGCGGCCCGGGGTGCCGCGGCCGTCCGCGACCACGACCGCGAAGCCCTGGTCCGCGAACCACTGCGAGGTGAGGTGGGCGTTGTGTGCGGCCACCACCCGCTGGCCGTGCGGACCTCCGTACGGGTCCATGAGCACCGGCAGCGGGGTGTCGCCGTCGTAGTCCCGAGGCATAAGCACGGCGCACGGGACGCGGCGTGCGCCCCCCTCGGTGAGCGTCACGCGGGGGGACATACCGGGATCTTCGGCATATGAAGGGACAGTCCTGGTCGGTTTTCCGTCGCGCAGGACCTGCACCAGTGAACCTGGCCGGTTCAGTGCGGCCGAGACCAGGACCGTCACCTCCCCGGCCCGCACCGCCGCGTGCACGCCCGGCTCCCGCGAGACGCGCTCCACGCCCAGCTCGTTCACCCGGTACACGTGCACCTCGCCCGTCTCCGGCTCCCCTGGGGCCTCCGCGCCCGCCGACGCCGAGATCAGCACGTCGTGCGCGGAGACGTCCAGCAGGGCCCGGACGTGCAGCTGCGCGCCCGTGAGCGGCCGGTCCCCGACCGCGAGCACCCGCGCACCGCCCTCGTCCGCGATGCGCACCAGCTGCCCCGACGGGCTCCAGCACGGCACCCCGGGGAAAAGATCAAGCCATGTTCGATCTTCGTCGGCGTGCACCATCCGCGTCGCGCCCGAGTCCGGATCCGCGGCCAGGATCAACTGACTTCGCTGGTCGCGCGCCTGTACGAGCAGCAGTGGCGCGCCCGCCGCTGACCAGTGGACATGTGCCAGGTACGGGAAGCGCGCCCGGTCCCAGACGACCTCCGTCCGCAGCCCGTCCAGGTCGATCACGAACAGCCGCACCTCCGCGTTGCCGGTGCCCGCCGCCGGGTACGGCACCCGCTGCGGCTCCCGTTCCGGATGGGCGGGGTCGGCGATCCACCAGCGCCGCACCGGCGTGTCGTCCACCCGCGCCACGAGCAGCCGGTCCGACTCCGGAGCCCACCAGAAGCCCCGCGAGCGCCCCATCTCCTCGGCCGCGATGAACTCGGCCAGTCCGTACGAGACGTTCTCCGAATCCGGCTCGGCGAGCGCCCGGTCGTCCTCTCCCTCGGCGCCCACCACCCGCAGGGCGCCCTGCGTGACATACGCGACATGCCGCCCGTCGGGCGACGGGCGCGGGTCGATCACGGGCCCCGGCACGGACAGTTCACGTGCCGTCCCGGCCCGCAGCTCGGCCGCGAAAAGCCGCCCCGACAAGGCGAAAGAGGCCAACTCGACGGCCGTGTCGGTGGCGTACCCGACGATGCCGGCCCCGCCCTCGCGGCTGCGTTCGCGCCGCGCCCGTTCCTCGGGCGAGAGGTCCTCCGAGGCGCCGCCCAGCAGGGCGCGTGGGTCGGCGGCGACGCGCTCCGCGCCCTCCTCCGGGTCGAGGACCCAGAGCGCGTTCGCCCGGTCCGTACCGGAACCGGAGCGCAGGAACAGGACACGCGAACCGTCGGGCGCCACGGTGAACGAACGCGGCGCGCCGAGCGTGAAGCGCTGGGTACGGGCGTGCCGTAGGGGGAAGGAGTGAGGCTCGGTCGTCATGCCCTGACCATATTGGCCATGCGCCCCCTTGTGCGGCAGTGCGCCGATCGATGCGCGCAGAGGGATAGTTATGATCAATGACGCATAGTGGGTATGAACCTGCTGGCTGCTGTACGGATTTGATGCCCCCATAGTCCGACCCCCCGCGCCCTCGTGGATCTTTGGAGGTGAGCCGCCGTGGCACTCTCGATTTCGGCGGTGGTGCTGCTGGCGATCATCGTCTTCCTGCTGATCAAGAAGTCGGGACTGAAGGCGGGGCATGCGATCGTCTGCATGCTGCTCGGCTTCTACCTCGCCTCCTCGACCGTCGCTCCCACGATCAGCGAGCTGACGACGAACATCGCGGGCATGATCGGCAGTATCAAGTTCTGAGCGCCGTGCGCTCCCGTGTCAGTCCCTGACCGCGTAGGGCACGAAGTCGGCCCACGCGGCAGGGGCGAAGGCGAGCTGGGGGCCTTCGGCGACCTTCGAGTCCCGGACGTGCACGGTGCCGGGTTCTTCGGCGACCTCGACGCAGGAATCGCCCTCACTGCTGCTGCTGTAGCTGCTCTTGAACCACGCCAGGCCCGAGGCATCCCCGGACAAGGTCATGCGGATCATGTCTCCCCCAGCAGGTGTTCGATGAAGACCGTCGACTCACGTGGTGTGAGCGCCTGGGCCCGGATGATGCCATAGCGGAGTTCCAGGATACGGAGCTGCCTCGGTTCGGAGACCGGTCGGCCGTTCGCGACTCCCGGTGAGCGACCAACCATCGAACCGTCCTCGAACTTCAGCACCTCGATGCCGCCCGGCAGGCTGGCGTGCTCTTCGCGGTCCATCGGCATCACCTGTAGCTCGACGTTCCGCAACTGCCCCACTTCCAGCAAGTGTTCCAGTTGGTGTCGGAGCCTTGTCTTCCCGCCGAGCGGACGCCGGAGCGTCCACTCCTCCAGGACGAAACTCAGTTCAGGTGCCGGGTCGCGTTCGAAGACGGCTTTGCGAGCCAAGCGTGCGGAGATGAACCGCTCCACCTCTTCCGCCGAGTAGGCGGGACGCCTCATGAGGAGCAGTCCGTGTGCGTAGTCAGGGGTCTGCAGCAACCCATGGACGTTCAGCGGATCGTAGAGCTGAAGCTCCACCGCCCGAGCCTCCATCTGTGCCAGATCCCGCACCTTCTTGGGATACCGGACCCTCTTCACGTCCTCCTTCATCGCCGCGACGAGCCCCCCGGCGCCCAGCACTTCGTCCGCCATGTCCAGGTACTCGGGCCGGGGGATCCTCTTGCCGCTCTCGATCTTGTAGATGAGGTCCTCGCCGTACCCGACCGCCACCGCGAAGTCGCCGGCCCGCATCCCCGCCGCCTCCCGGCGCAGCCTCAACTGCCGCCCCACCGTGGCGACGACAGCCAGTGCCCAGTCGTCGTCGGGGTCCACCTCCCAGCCCGGCTCGTCCGTCCGCTCCGTGTCGCTCCCGACCCGCACCGCCCCGCCGTCCACCGACATGCGTGCCCTCCGTAGTGCCGTTCCGTAGTGCCGTTCCGTAGTGCCACTCCGTGCCATCGCGCCATGTCCGCAGGACCGTGCCGACAGTCCGGACAGCACCGGACAAGCTCTGGACAGTCGCTCTACGCGATTGCGCGATCACTCTTCACGGTAGGTCCAGTCGGCCACGCTGAGTGACGTGAATCAGGAAATCGCCGAGACGTGGACGCCCTGAGGAGCTGGGGGCTCCCGGACGAGAGGGCGAGCCACGTCATCGCCGAACTGGCGTCCAACGCGGCCACCCATGGCCGTCTGCCGGGCCGAAGCTTCCGCCTCACGCTCTACGTGGTCGGCGCCACACTCCGCATCGAGGTCACCGACACCCGCGGTGACCGGCTGCCCGCGCTCCGCACGCCTGACCCCGCTGCCGAGTCGGGCCGGGGCCTGTTGCTCGTCGAGGCGCTGGCCGACCGCTGGGGGGTGGCCGAGGAGCGGTTCCCGCGCAAGACCGTCTGGGCCGAACTGGGCTGCACGCCACCGGAACCCGCGTCCTCGCGCTCCGGTGGCGTCGGCGGCTGAAAGACAAAGAACCAACCGGGAAAGGACCCCGCCGAACCCCACCCCACCCGCCCGCGGCCGCCCTCACCCGGGCGGGTGAACATCTCCGGACGGGCTGGCTTTCGCGGTGCCCGAGGTACGACGCTCAGCGCAAGCACCACCACAACAGCAGACAGACATGAAACGGCCCCCGCCGGGACGGCAATCCCGATGCGAGGGCCTGACCACCGAGGAAGAGGAAGCTTCCCGATGGGTACCCAGAACCCTAGCGCGCCCCCGCGCGCCCAGGCCCGCGTTGCGGGCGACGACCACCCGAACCGGCGGCCCGGCGCGGCCCACCGCACCGGCGGGCTCCAGCACGACAACACCCGCCACACCACCCGCTTCACGGTGGTCGGCAACCACCTGGCCCAGCATCCGCGGCTCTCGTTGCTCGCCATCGGCCTCGGCCTGCACCTCCAGTCGCTGCCCCAGGGCGCCCCCGCCGACATCAAGACCCTCGCCGCCCGGTTCCCCGAGGGCGCGACCCGGATCGCCGCGGCCCTGCGCGAACTGGAGGCCCACGGCTACCTGCGCCGCGAACGCCACCGCACCCCCTCCGGACGCATCGTGACCCGCACGGTCTCCTGCAACCAGCCGACGGCGGCCCGCCACGGCGTCCAGGCCCCCGGCCGTCCGGCACCCCGCCCGACGAACCCCCCAACCCTGCCGGAGACTTGCGATAAGGGCTGGAAGCGCGAGGAACGGCCACCCCGCAAGCCCCTCCCTGCCGTGCCGAGCCCCGCGTACCCCGCCCCCGCCCTCCTCCAGGCCGCCACCGACCTCCTCGCGGGCCTTCACCGGCACGCCCCCGGGCTGCTGCTCTCCGCCCGTGACGCGGCCCACCTGGCCCCCGGCGTCGCCGCCTGGCTGGAGCGGGACGTCACGCCCGCCGCCGTACGCCGCGTGCTGACCGCCGACCTGCCGCCGGAGGGCGTACGCCACCCCGTGGCCCTGCTGGCCCACCGCCTCGCCGACCGGCTCCCGCCCCCGCCTCCTTTCAGGGCACCGACCGGCCCGCAGCCGCCGCCGGCCCCGATGAGGAACTGCGACGGCTGCGACCGCGGCTTCCGCTCACCCGACCCCGCGGGCCGCTGCCGCGACTGCCGCTCCGACCTCCGGGAGGCCGCCTAGCATGAACGTGACGATCCTTTCCCCTGGGCACAGACGACGAGGAGCGAGCGCCATGGCCATCGCATCCGGCGGCGCACACCAGAGCGCCTCTCACCTGTACCGGGCCATGAGGGACGTCGTGCAGTCGATGGGCGACACCCTCCCCGGGAAGTTCGAAGTCACCAAGGAAGGGATCGTTCACGACATGATGTCGCCGGGGGGCCCTCACGAGGTCACGGCCGCGCACGTCAGCCGCCGTCTGGAGAAGGTCATGCCGGACGAGTTGCTGGCCCACAACGGCACGCCCGACGTGGAAGACGTGCCGGAGGGCATCATGCGGCACCCGGACGTGATGGTCATCGCCTGGGCCGACCTCGACGTCGAAGGCTCCGTCGACCCCCGTACGGTCCTCGCCGCGATCGAGATCGTCTCCCGGTCCAACCCGGAGAACGACTGGGTCGGCAAGCTGCGCGACTACCCGCTGCTCGGCATCCCGACCTACGCGATCTTCGACCCCCGTACCGGCGGCGGTGCCGTCTTCACCGAGATCCACGCCACCTCCGAGGGTCCCCGCTACGCGGTGCGAAAGAACTTCGTCTACGGCGAGGACGTCACCATCGGCGAATGGACCATCCCCACGAGCGGTCTGCCCCGCTACCGGGACGACGGCGAGGTCGACGACGAGCGGTGACAGGTGGCCGCCCCGCGCCTCGTAGGCTGGCCCCATGACGGAACTGCCCTCCCGGCGTCTGCTGCTGGTGCACGCGCACCCGGACGACGAGTCGATCAACAACGGCGCGACCATGGCCAGGTACGCGGCCGAAGGTGCCCACGTCACCCTGGTCACCTGCACCCTCGGCGAACGGGGCGAGGTCATCCCGCCCGGGCTCGCACATCTGACGGGCGCCGCCCTGGGCCAGCACCGCCGCCGTGAGCTCGCCGCCGCCATGGCCGAGCTCGGCGTCCGGGACTTCCGCCTGCTCGGCGGCGCCGGGCGCTACAGCGACTCCGGGATGATGGGCCTGCCCGACAACGACGTCCCCGGCTGCTTCTGGCAGGCCGACGTCGAAGAGGCCGCCGCACACCTCGTCGAGGTGATCCGCGAGGTACGCCCCCAGGTCCTCGTCACCTACGACGACAACGGCGGCTACGGCCACCCGGACCACATCCAGGCCCACCGCGTCGCCATGCGCGCCGTCGAGCTGTCCGCCGACGCCGGCCTGCCGGTCCCCAAGGTCTACTGGAACCGGGTCCCCCGGCCGGTTGTGGAGGAGTCCTTCGCGCGGTTGAGGGAGGACCTGCCCGGCACGGCCTTCACCAAGGCCGCCGACGTCGACGACGTCCCGGGTGTCGTGCCCGAGGAGCGGATCACCACGGTGATCGACGGCACCGCCCACGCCGCCGCCAAGGCCGCCGCGATGCGTGCCCACGCCACCCAGATCACCGTCGACGGGCCGTACTTCGTGCTGTCCAACGAACTCGCCCAGCCGATCCTCACCACCGAGTACTACGAACTGGTGCGCGGCGAGGCGGGTCCCGGCGAGCGGGAGACGGACCTGTTCGCCGGTCTGGAGGAGGCGTCATGAGCGACCGGACGCCGATGCTGGCCCAGCCGATGCGCCCGCCCTCCGCCGGGCGGGTCGGTGCCTGCCTCGGACTCTTCGTGCTCGGCGCCGTGGCCGGCGTCGCAGGGGCCCTGGTGCAGCCCGGGTGGTTCCCGGGCGGGCTGCTGCTCGCGCTGGCCGGCGAGGCCGGAGCCGTCCTGGGCGCGTCATGGGTGGTCCGCGGCCGGGCGGGGGGTGTCGCGGCCGCCGCCGGCTGGATGCTCGCCGTCGTCCTGCTCACCGCCAGCCGTCCCGAGGGCGACTTCCTCTTCGCCGCGGGAAGCGGCTCCTATCTCTTCCTGCTCGGGGGCATCGCAGTGGCTGTGATCTGCGCCACCCTCGCCCCGGGGCGGCAACCGGACGGCGGTCCCGTCCGACTTGCCAAGTGACGTACCACTTCGCCAGGACGTGGCCGTGGGGGTCCGGTGTGGGTTTCCACGGCGGTCACGGGATACGGGCGAGAAGTGGCCAGTATGGTGGTGCGCGCCGCCGAGCTGCCCGCGTGAGGTTGTGTCGGGCGGCGGAGCCAACCGGGAGAACCTGCCTTGAGTCGTGAAACTGACACTCCGTCCTCCGGGCCCAACGGGCGCGGCGGAGCCGCCTACCCGTCGGGTACGCCGCCTTACGGCATCCCGGCGGTCCCCGACGCCGGTGCGGACGCGGGCCGTTCCGCCACGCGGCCGGAGGAACGCAAGACCGAGACCACGCTGACGACCCGGATCCGGATCAACATCCCCGGGTCGCGGCCCATTCCGCCCGTGGTGGTGCGCAAGCCCGTCGCGGAGACGGAGGGGACAGCCGACACCGACGCCCGCGGTGAGGCGCCGGCGACGCCGGGCACCGCCCCGGCGCCGTCACCGGTCGAGCCTCCCGCCGAGCCCGGACAGCCGGACGCCGACAAGCCGGCCAGCGACTGGTTCGCGCCCCGCAAGTCGGGCGGCGGCAAGGGCGGTCCGGGCAGCGGCTCCACCAACGGCGCCGGGATGCCGGGCGGTTCGCGTCCGGCCACGGGCGGCCCCGGTGCCGCGGCACCGGGTTCCGGTGCCGGAGCGACCGGCGGGACGCGGCCGGGCGCCGGTCGACCCGGTGGTGTGGTCGGCTCCATGGGCGCGCCGGGTGGCTCCCGGTCCGGCGGTACGAACGGTGCCGGGCTCCCGGGCGGTGCCACGGGCGGTCCCGTCGCGCCCGGGCACGGCGGTGGCACCGGCTCCTTCGACGTCACCGAGGCTCTCGCGGCGGGGCCGCTGGGCAACGGCTCGCGTCCCGCCCCGGGAGGCGGCGAACCGCGCCGCGACGACCTGCCGTACTTCTCCGAGAACGGCCAGAACGGCCAGAACGGCCAGAACGGGCAGGGCGGCTACGGCGGTCCGTCCGGTGGTCCCGGGTCGCAGGGCCCGGCGGGCCCGACCGGCGGACCGGTCACCGGCGACGGCCCGATGGTGCCGCCGGCCGGCGGCCCGGGCGGCTTCGACGCACCCGGCGGGCAGGGTGGCCCCGGCGGCTTCGACGCACCCGGAGCTCCCGGCGGCTTCGGCAACGAGCCGGGCGGGCCGGGCGGCCGGGGCGGCCCCCACGACTTCAGTGCCCCCGGTGGACCCACCGCCCCTGGCGGCCCCGGGTCCGGCGGCTTCGGTGACCGGGGCAGGCCCGGTGGCCCCGAGGCGTTCGACGAGCCCGGCCGCCCCGGCGGGCCCGGAGCTCCCGGCGCCTTCAGCAAGCCCGGCCGGCCGGGAGGCCCAGGTGCTCCCGGCGGCCCCGGCGCCATGGGCGGCGGCCCTGGCGCTCCCGGAGCGCCTGGCGGCCCCGCGGGCACCGGTCCGCTCGCCGGCGGCCCCGGCGGCACCCCTGCTCCCGGCGCCGCGCGCCCCGGCGGCGGCATGAGCGACGACACCGCCATCCTCACCCCGCAGAAGCCGGCTCCCGAGCCGTCGGACGGCCCGGGCTACGGCCCCCGGCACGACAACGTCTCCGGGCACACGGTCACCAGCGGCATTCCCGTCGTACCGTCCGGCGGGGCCTCGCCGTTCGCCCCGGGCGCGCCCGGTGACGGCCCGGGGCCCCACGCCGCTCCGAAGCTGCCCGAGCCGGTGTCGCCGCCCCCGGCGAGCTCCTCCAAGGCGCCGAAGAAGAAGGGCCGCAGCAAGCTCGTGCTGCTGGCCGTCGGCGTGGTCGTCGTCGCCGGTGGCGTCTACGGCGCCGGGCTGCTGATGAACCGCACCGACGTGCCCAAGGGCACCACCGTGCTCGGCGTCGACATCGGCGGCACCACCCGCGACGGCGCGGTCAGGAAGCTCGACGAGGCCTTCGACAAGAACGCCGGCAAGGAGCTGAAGCTGTCGCTGGGCGGCAAGACCGTCGCCCTCGACCCGGACAACGCGGGCCTGCAGTTCGACATGGACGCCACGGCCGACGCGGCGGCCAAGAGCGACTACAACCCGGTCTCCGTCATCGCCTCGCTGTTCGGCAACCACCGTGCCGTCACGCCCGTCATGCCCATCGACGAGGAGAAGCTGCACGCCTCCCTGGAGGCCGCCGCCGGCGGCTCCGGCGCGACGACGGACGGCACGATCGAGTTCAAGGGCGGCAAGGCCGTCCCGGTGTACGGCAAGACCGGCAAGGGCGTCGACCTCGCCAAGTCGACGGCCGCGGTGGAGGAGGCCTACCGCACCCAGGTGGAGACCGGCACGGCCGGCACGGTGAACCTGCCGACCACCACCCGCCAGCCGACCGTCTCGAACGCCGAGGTCGACCGGGTACTGAAGGACTTCGCGCAGCCCGCGATGTCGGCCAAGGCCATCGTGCAGACCGACCCCGCGCACAGCATCCCGTTCGGTGCGCTGTCGCTGCCGAAGATCCTGAGCTTCAAGGCGGTCGACGGCAAGCTCGTGGACACGTACAACCTCAAGGCACTCCAGGAGGCGTACGGCACGACCTTCGAGGGCGTGCAGATCGAGGGCGCGAGCGGCAAGCGCGACGTCACGCCGCAGGACGTCGTCACGGCCCTGCGCAAGGCCCTGCGCGGCAAGACGCCCGCGGAGCGCGTCGGGGTCATCGACACCAAGCCGAACTGACCTCGGGCCACCCGCCGTACGAGAGCCCCCGCCCCGTTGAGGGCGGGGGCTCTCGCCGTCACCTCGTCCGCATGACACCTGTCATGCGGCACTCCGGACACCCGGCACTGCCCCCGCCCACGCCCCCGAAGCCACGATGTCCGTATGACAACGACAGCTTCGGTGGTCGCTTTCGACCAGGTGAGCAAGGGGTACGACGCCGTCCGGGCCGTGGACGGGCTGACCCTCGACCTCAGGCCGGGGGAGACCGTGGCGCTGCTCGGTCCCAACGGGGCCGGCAAGTCCACCACCCTCGATCTGCTGCTCGGCCTCAAGAAGCCCGACAGCGGCACCGTCCGGCTCTTCGGCACCAGCCCCCGGGAGGCCATCGTCGCCGGGCGCGTGGGCGCCATGCTGCAGAGCGGCGGCCTCATGGACGAGGTCACGGTCGCCGAACTCGTGCGGCTCGCCTGCGACCTGCACCCCAAGCCGTACCGGCCCTCCGAGGTGCTGTCCCGGGCCGGCATCACGCAGATCGCCGACCGCAAGGTCAACAAGCTCTCCGGCGGACAGGCCCAGCGCGTCCGCTTCGCCCTCGCCACCGCCGGCGACAGCGACCTCATCGTCCTGGACGAGCCGACCACCGGCATGGACGTCACCACCCGCCAGGGCTTCTGGGCCACCATGCGCGAGCAGGCCGACCAGGGCCGGACGGTCCTCTTCGCCACCCACTACCTCGAAGAGGCCGACGCCGTCGCCGACCGGGTCCTCGTCCTGCACCGCGGCCGCCTCCTCGCCGACGGCACGGCCGCCGAGATCAAGGCCAGGGCGGGCGCCCGCCGCATCTCCTTCGACGTGGAGGGCTCCGTCGACGAACCGGCCCTGCGCGCCCTGCCCTTCCTGACCGGCATCGACATCTCCGGCCGGACCGTGCGCATCCAGTCCGCCGACGCCGACGCCACCGTCCACGCCCTGTACGGCCTCGGCGTCTACCCCCGCAACCTCGAAGTCGCCGGACTCGGCCTGGAACAGGCCTTCGTCGCCATCACCACCGCCGAGGAGGCGAAGTCGAAGTGAACAGCCTGATCAAGCTGGAGCTCACCCGCGCCCTGCGCAACCGCAAGTTCCTGTTCTTCTCGGTGATCTACCCGTCGGTGCTGTTCCTGATCATCGCGGGCAACGCCGACAGCACCACGAAGGTCCCCGGCAGCGACCTCACCCTCCCGACCTACATGATGGTCTCCATGGCGTCCTTCGGCGCCCTCACGGCCGTCCTCATGGGCAACAGCGAGCGCATCGCCAAGGAGCGCGAGGGCGGCTGGGTGCGGCAACTGCGACTGACCACACTGCCGGGCCGCGGCTACGTCCTCGCCAAGACCGCCAGCGCCGCCGTCGTCAGCCTGCCGTCCATCGTCATCGTCTTCGCCGTGGCGGCGGCCGTGAAGGACGTGACCCTGGACGCCTGGCAGTGGCTCGCCCTCACCGGCGCGATCTGGGCCGGCAGCCTCGTCTTCGCCGCGCTGGGCGTCGCCCTCGGCTATCTGGCCAGCGGGGACGCGGTCCGCCCGATCACGATGATCACCTACTTCGGCCTGTCCATGCTCGGCGGCCTGTGGATGCCCACGACGACCTTCCCGGACTGGCTCCAGGACATCGCGAAGTGGCTGCCCACGCACGCGTACGCTGCCCTGGGACAGGCCATCGAACAGAGCCGGGCCCCGCACGTCCAGGATCTCGCCGTCCTCGTGGTGTCGTTCGTCCTGTTCGCGGGCGGCGCGGCCTGGCTGTACCGGAAGGACACCCTGAAGGCGTGAACGACGTCGGCGTCGGGATCGGGCAGCGCCCGGTCAACCGCAGGCAGCGCGTGGTGAAGTCGCTGTGGACCGGCATCTGGCTGGTCTACCTGGGCGCGCCCGTCAGCGACCTGCTGCACGGCGGCCACAGCACGGGCGTGCGGATCCTCGGCTGGATCGGCCTGGCCGCCTTCGTCACCTGGTACATGCTGCTGGTCTTCCGCACCGGCCGCGGTGAGCGCAACGGCCTGGTGCTCGGCTCGCTCGGGGTCCTCGCCGCCCAGTCCACGCTCCTCGCCCTCACCCTGGGCCGCGAGTGGCTGGTGCTGTTCGTGTACGTCTCGATCGCGTCCGGCGCCGCCCTGCCCCTGCGCATGGCCCGCTGGACCATCCCGGCCGCGTGCGCGCTGCTGACCGCCGTGACATTCGCCGTGCCGGGCGGACACTCCTACCTGGCCGGGCTGCTCATCCCGGCCCTGCTCGGCGGCTTCGCGATGACCGGTGTACGCGAACTCGTCCGGACGACCATCGCCCTGCGCGAGGCCCGCGCGACCGTCGCCCAGCTCGCCGCCAACGAGGAGCGCCTCCGCCTGGCCCGGGACCTGCACGACCTGCTCGGCCACTCCCTGTCCCTGATCACGCTCAAGAGCGAGCTGGCCGGGCGGATGCTGCCCGACCACCCCGACAAGGCAGCCCAGCAGGTCGCCGACATCGAGCAGGTCAGCCGCCAGGCCCTCGTGGACGTACGGGAGGCCGTCACCGGCTACCGCCGTCCCCGTCTGCACGCCGAACTCGCCGGTGCCCGGGTCGCCCTGACCGCGGCCGGCGTCAGCGCCGAGCTGCCCGCCGAACCGGGCCTCGACGGTGTGCCGGAGGAGAGCGAGTCGGCCCTCGCCTGGGCGCTGCGCGAGGCCGTCACCAACGTCGTCCGGCACAGCGGCGCCCGCCGCTGCACGGTCGAGCTGGTGGGCCGTCAGACCCTGGACGGGCCGGTGCTGGAACTCGCCGTCGAGGACGACGGCTCGGGCGGCGAGGGCACCGGCGAGGGCAACGGCCTCGCGGGTCTCACCGAGCGCCTCAGCAAGGCGGGCGGCTCCCTGGAAGCGGGCCCGTCCAAGCACGGCTTCCGCCTGGTCGCCCGCGTGCCGACGGCCAGGCCGGCGGACGTAGGATCCGGGGCATGAGCCGCACGATCAAGGTCCTGCTCGCCGAGGACCAGTCGATGGTCCGCGAGGCCCTGGCCGCACTGCTCGGCCTGGAGGAGGACATCGAGGTCGTGGCCCAGGTGGCCCGTGGCGACGAGGTCCTGGAGGCGGCCCGCGCCCACGCGGTGGACGTGGCCCTGCTGGACATCGAGATGCCCGGCGCGACGGGCATAGAGGCAGCGGCCCGCCTGCACGCCGAACTCCCGGCCGTGAAGCTGGTCATCCTCACCACCTTCGGCCGCCCCGGCTACCTGCGCAGCGCGATGGAGTCCGGCGCCGACGCCTTCCTGGTCAAGGACGCCCCGGCGGCCCAGCTCGCCGAGGCCATCCGCAAGGTCCTCACCGGCGAACGCGTCATCGACCCGACCCTGGCGGCAGCGGCCCTGGCGGAGGGCGCCAACCCGCTGACCGACCGCGAGCGAGAGGTCCTCCGAGCAGCCGCCGACGGCTCCACCAACGCCGAACTGGCCTCGGCCCTGCACCTCTCCCAGGGCACGGTCCGCAACTACCTCTCCACGGCGATCCAGAAACTGGCGGTGAGAAACCGAGCAGAGGCAGTCCGGGTGGCACGGGAAAAGGGCTGGTTGTAAAGCTCTTAGGGGCGCGGGGAACTGCGCGAAGCAGTCCCACGCACCGGCACACGCGAGGCCACACGAGCCTCCGATGGCGGGATGGCGTCAGTTGAGCATCGCCCTGGCCGCGAAAGCCTCCCCCCGCACCCGCTCGGCCGCGGCCTCGTCCACAGCCTCCACCACCTCCGCGTAGGCCTCCAACTCCCCGGCCCCGGCCACGAACTCCCCCCGCCGCACCAGCAACTGCGCCCGCTCGTACCGCAGCCGCGCCGGATGCGACGGCAGCAGCAACGACAACTCCACCGCCCACAAGGCCACATCCGACCGCTCGGGCCGCGCCGCCGCCCACGCCCGCACGTTGTTCAGGATCCGCAGCACCACATCCAGCGGGTCCGCCGGCCGAAACATCGACGGATCGATCCCCGCCCCCGTCGCCCCGGCCACCAGCACCTCCGCGTCGCCCCCGCTCAGCACCCGCCCCCCGCCGAACGGATCCGCCAGCACCTGCCCCTCCTCGGGCCCGAACCCGACCACGAAGTGCCCCGGCAGGGCCACCCCGTACACCGGCGCCCCAGCCCGCCTGGCGACCTCCATCCACACCACGGACAGCAGGATCGGCAGCCCTCTGCGCCGCACCAGCACCTCGTGCAGCAGTGAGGACTCCAGGCGCTGATAGTCGCGCGGGGTGCCGTGGAACCCCATCCGGTCGCCGAGCAGCTCCCGCAGGGCGACCGCCCAGGCCCGCGGCCCGGCGGGCCGGTACGGCAGCAGCCCGGCGAGCCGGTCCAGTTCGACCTGCGCGGCGTCCAGCCCCGCCTCGTCCAGCTCCCCGTCCGCCTCCGCGCCCACCAGCAGGCACAGCGTCGACAGATCGGGCCGTTCCGAGCGTGCCTCCTCGGCGAACCGCCGCCGCAGCTCGGCGGAACGCCCGGGGGACGGGGGATACGGGGGACGCATGACTGGCTCGTGCCCTCTCGCGACGATCGATTACCGGCCGGTGCCGTCGGCGTCCGGAGGCCGGTGGTTGCCGTCGGCGTCCGGACGCTGGTGGTGGTTGCTGTCGGCGTCCGCCGCCCGGTGGTGGTGGCTGTCGGCGTCCGCCGCCCGGTGGTGGTGGCCGTCGGTGTCCGGCTCCCGGTAGTGGTGGTACGCGTGGTGCGCGGCGAGGCCCATGGGCGCGTACAGCGCCCGCGCTCCCGCGTTCTCGGCCTCGACCTGGAGCCACGCGGCCGACGCGCCCTCATCGAGCGCCCTGCGGGCCAGCGCGGCCATCACGGCCGTGGCGAGACCCCGCCGCCGCAGCTCCGGATCGACCTCGACGGCGGCGAACCCGGCCCACCGCCCGTCGACGACACACCGCCCGATGGCGGCCAAAGGCCCGCTCTCGGTCGCCCCGGGCACGCTCGCGAACCACACGGAGGGCCCGCCCTGGAGCACCCGCAACGCCACCTCGCTCACGCCCTTGCGCTGATACCGGGCCAGCCAGGCATCATCGGCCTCCCGGGACAGCACGACCCCCGCCGGATCCCCCCGGTCGGCGATCGGCGCCAGCGGCCCGGCCCACAGCTCCGCGGTCACCTCGCGCACCCAGCCCCGCCGCTCCAGCTCGGCGCAGAGCAGCTCCTGCGTGCCCTCGGCGCCGGTCGCGGTCTGGACGTAGGCGGGCAGTCCGCGCTCGCCGTACCAGCGCCGCACGGCGTCCAGCGCCTCGTCGAGCGGCACGCCCGGCGCGCCCAGCGGCAGCACCGAGTTGGCCCGCCGGGTGAAACCCGACGCGGCCCGCAGCTCCCACTCGCCGAGCCGTTCGCTCTCCACGGGCCGCCAGGCCCGCGCGGCGACCCGGGCCAGCTCCTCGTAGGAGGCTGCCGGGCCACGGCGACGCGCCGGTGCGGAGGGCACGGTCTTGCCCGCGACCAGCGCGGATTCCGCGATGCGGACGTTTTCGCCACTCTTCCGTGTGATGAGCAGCACACCATTGTCCCATGATGTGAGAACACCGACCGTGTCGGTGAACTTCTCACCCGGAGCGTCACGTTCGATCAAGCTCCGTACGGAGACCCGTTTGCCCACGTCAGCGGCGGTGATGCGGACCTCGAGTCGCCCGGCGGCAGAGATTTCCACAGGTCAGTTCACCCCTCCTGTTCGGATCATGCCCAAGAACGGAGATACTAGGGGCGGGCATCGACGACGCCGCGCTCCCGCGCGCCAGGCGGCGGAGCCTGAGGAGGCCCGCCAGCGCCCTATCGAGGAGGAACGACAGCGTGACCTACGTCATCGCGCAGCCTTGTGTCGACGTCAAGGACAAGGCGTGCATCGAGGAGTGCCCGGTCGACTGCATCTACGAGGGCCAGCGGTCCTTGTACATCCACCCGGACGAATGCGTCGACTGTGGTGCCTGTGAGCCGGTCTGCCCGGTCGAGGCGATCTTCTACGAGGACGACACTCCGGAGGAGTGGAAGGACTACTACAAGGCGAACGTCGAGTTCTTCGACGAGCTCGGCTCGCCGGGCGGCGCCAGCAAGCTGGGGCTGATCGAGCGCGACCACCCCTTCGTCGCCGCGCTGCCGCCGCAGAACCAGTAAGAGCGGCCCGCACTCCGTGCCGCCTCGGTCCCGTACGGCCCGATCAGTCCGCTGATCGCCGTACGGGGCCGAGGCGTTTGCCGTCACCGGCTCGTACGTACCAGAAAGTGAGCCAGACCCGTGTCCGCAGTCTCCGACCGCTTGCCCACCTTCCCCTGGGACAAGCTGACCCCGTACAAGGCCACGGCAGCCGCCCACCCGGACGGCATCGTCGACCTGTCCGTCGGCACCCCGGTCGACCCGGTGCCCGAGCTGATCCAGAAGGCGCTGGTGGCCGCCGCCGACTCGCCGGGCTACCCGACCGTCTGGGGCACGCCCGAGCTGCGTGACGCGATCACGGGCTGGGTGGAGCGCCGCCTCGGCGCCCGGGACGTCACCCACCGCCATGTGCTGCCGATCGTCGGCTCCAAGGAGCTCGTCGCCTGGCTCCCGACCCAGCTGGGCCTCGGCCCCGGCGACCGGGTGGCCTTCCCGCGCCTGGCCTACCCGACGTACGAGGTCGGCGCCCGGCTGGCGCGCGCCGCGTACGAGGCCTACGACGACCCGACGGAGCTCGACCCCGAGGGCCTGAAGCTGCTCTGGCTGAACTCCCCGTCGAACCCCACGGGCAAGGTCCTGTCGAAGGAGGAGCTGACCCGGATCGTCGCCTGGGCCCGCTCGCACGGCGTGCTGCTCTTCTCCGACGAGTGCTACCTGGAGCTGGGCTGGGAGGCCGACCCGGTCTCGGTCCTGCACCCGGACGTCAACGGCGGCTCCTGCGACGGCATCGTCGCCGTCCACTCGCTCTCCAAGCGCTCGAACCTCGCCGGCTACCGCGCGGCCTTCCTGGCCGGTGACCCGGAGGTCCTCGGCCCGCTCCTGGAGATCCGCAAGCACGGCGGCATGATGACGTCGGCTCCCACGCAGGCGGCGGTGATCGCGGCCCTCGGCGACGACGACCACGTGCGCGTCCAGCGTGAGCGCTACGTGTCCCGCCGCGAGCTGCTGCGCGAGGCCCTGGTCACCCACGGCTTCCGCATCGAGCACAGCGAGGCGAGCCTCTACCTGTGGGCCACCCGGGGCGAGTCCTGCTGGGACACGGTCGACCATCTCGCCAAGTCGGGCATCCTCGTGGCCCCCGGTGACTTCTACGGCCCGGCGGGCGCGGAGTTCGTCCGCGTGGCGCTGACGGCGACGGACGAGCGGATCGCCGCGGCGGTACGGCGTCTGTGACCGCTGTCTTGTCGCACGCATGCCTGAGGGGCCCGGGGAAACTTCCCCGGGCCCCTCAGGGCCTCACGGACGTTGAGGCAGGGCGTCAGCCGACCGGCAGGCCCTTCGTCGGCAGGGAGGGCACGCCGCCCTTCGCCAGGGAGTCCGTCGGCAGGCCGCCCTTGGACGCACCGGCCGCCCCACCGACGAGCTTCCCGGCGGAGCCCGCAGCCTCACCAGCCGCCTTCTGAGCGACGGGCGTGGCCTTCTTGACCGTCTTGCCGCCGAGCTTGCCCGCGGCGGGCACCGCCTTCTTGACGGTCTTGCTGCCGGTGTCGCCCGCGGTCTTGGAGACGTTCGTCGCCGCGCCGTCGACGGTCTTGCCGGCGTTCGCCGTGTCCAGGGCGGTCAGCCCGCCGAGGTTCGGGGCGGCCGGCAGCTCGGGGGCCGCACTGGCGGAGCCGGCCGCACCGACCCCGGCAGCCGCTCCCGCAGCGACGATCAGCGCGGCACGGGCGATACGGCGGGTCAGGGGGAGGGACATGGTGCTCCTTCAACGGGAGAGAACAGAGGTTCGTGAAGTGTCCGACCGACACCGGGCGTTGATCGACTGGCTGCGACCGCCCCCGGCTCGGACGCAGTGACTACCGCTTGAAACCCCCGAAGGTTGCGGCGCCGCAACGTAAAGAGTTGGTAATGCGTCGCATAATCGGCTGCGGACAAACGGGCGAAAAGACCCTCGCCGGAAAGCCCGCCGCATCCCTTCCGGCCCTGTGCGCCCAAGGGTTTTCGGGAGTTCCCGGGTGAGGGTGCGAAAACCTGCGCACACCCCCGGCGCGGAGCCGCACGGATAACGCCCAGGGGTGAGTTCCCGTACCCCTGCGCGATCTAGCGCATCGTGACAATACGGACGGCGTCCGCGGCGCGTTCCGCACCCGCGGTGCCCTTCTCCGGGGCGGTGCGCCACTGGCTGGCGGTGTTCCCCGCGACCCACTCCCGCCCCGCGTAGGTGACGCGCGCGATGTGCAGCTCGGAGGCGTTGGCCACGGCCCAGTGCGCCAGCTGCCAGCCCCGCATGGCCGGGCCCCGCCCGGTCGCCGCGGTGGTGCCGGCGGTCACCGGCAGCGTCACGGTCCGCCCACCGGTCCCGTCCGTGGCGCTCGGGGACGGCGTGGGCGTGCTGTTCGACGCGCCGCCCACCTCGGCACCGGCCGGGTCCAGCACATCGCGCCCGAAGTCACGCACGAGCGCGGCACGCACCCCGTCCGGGCCCGACGCCCGGGTCGCGGCCGGGCGGCCGTCGCAGGTCAGCGTGGCCGCGGACTGCCCGGTGAGGGCCGCGGCCAGCAGCGCGGCGTCCGGCTCGTGCTTGGCGTAGGCCTGCGGGAAGCCGCTGCGCTGCACGCGCTGCGCGGCGACGGTGAGCGGCAGCCGCGTGTAGCCGGGCACCTTGACCAGATGGTCGTAGAACTCCCCGGCCGAGTACGTCGGGTCCATGATCTCCTTCGGCGTTCCCCAGCCCTGCGAGGGCCGCTGCTGGAACAGGCCGAGGGAGTCCCGGTCGCCGTGCTTGATGTTGCGCAGGGCCGACTCCTGCAGCGCGGTCGCCAGCGCGATGGTCACGGCCCGCTCGGGCAGGTTCCGCGCGGTCCCCACGGCGGTGATCGTCGCCGCGTTCACCGCCTGCTCGGGCGTGAACTCGTACGACGCCCCGTCGCCCTTGCCGGAGACGACCTTGCACCCCGGCCCGCCCGAGCCCCCGGTGACGTACTGCACGACGAGGTAACCGGCGACCGCGAGCAGGGCCACGAAGGCGGCTCCGCATCGGAAGAGGCGGCCACGACGCTGGGGAGAGGACGGCTCTGGCACGCCGTACAAGGTACTGGAGAGTACGGAGTGGCATGAGCAGGGTGGGGAAGGTGAGGCCCCCGGCCGGCGCGTTAGGGTCGACGGCATGGCCGACACCTCGCTTGACCTCACGCTGGACGCCGCGGAGCTCACCGCCCGGCTCGTCGACTTCCGCTCCGAGAGCGGCACCGAGAAGCCCCTGGCCGACGCGATCGAGACCGCGCTGCGCGCCCTGCCCCATCTGACGGTCGACCGGTACGGCAACAACCTGGTGGCCCGCACGAACCTCGGCCGCTCGGAGCGGGTGATCCTCGCCGGGCACATCGACACCGTCCCCATCGCGGACAACGTCCCCTCCCGGCTGGACGAGGACGGCGTCCTGTGGGGCTGCGGCACCTGCGACATGAAGTCCGGCGTCGCCGTGCAGCTGCGCATCGCGGCCACGGTCCCCGCCCCCAACCGCGACCTGACCTTCGTCTTCTACGACAACGAAGAGGTCGCCGCCGAGCTGAACGGCCTCAAGCACGTCTCCGAGACGCACCCCGAGTGGCTGGAGGGCGACTTCGCGGTCCTCCTGGAGCCGTCGGACGGCCAGGTCGAGGGCGGCTGCCAGGGCACCCTGCGGGTCCTGCTGAAGACCAGCGGCGAGCGGGCCCACTCCGCGCGCGGCTGGATGGGCTCCAACGCGATCCACGCCGCGGCCCCGATCCTCGCCCGCCTGGCCTCCTACGAACCCCGTTGGCCCGTCATCGACGGCCTGGAGTACCGCGAGGGCCTGAACGCGGTCGGCATCGGCGGGGGAGTGGCCGGCAACGTCATCCCCGACGAGTGCGTCGTCACCGTCAACTTCCGCTACGCCCCCGACCGCACCCCGGACGAGGCCGTGGCCCACGTCCGCGAGGTCTTCGCGGACTGCGGGGTGGAGGAGTTCGAGGTCGTCGACCACAGCGGCGCGGCGATGCCCGGACTGTCCCATCCGGCGGCGAAGGCGTTCATCGAGGCGGTCGGCGGCACCCCGATGCCCAAGTACGGCTGGACCGACGTCTCCCGCTTCTCGGCCCTCGGCGTCCCGGCCGTCAACTACGGCCCGGGCAACCCCCACTTGGCGCACAAGCGGGACGAGCGCGTGGAGATCGCCAAGATCCTCGCGGGCGAGGAGCGGCTGCGGAACTGGCTGACCGCCTGACCCTTCCGGACGCCCCTCGTGTTTACGGCGCTCCATCGCGGACATGCTCACGTCCCTCGTTCGTAACCCGCGTAGATCTACGCTGAGGTGGAAAGACAGGCACGACGGAGGGAGCGCACATGGCGACCGGCAACCCCGAGGGGAAGAAGCAGCCGCCGGAGGAGAAGCGCCTGGGCCCGGTCCTCCGCAGGCGGGACCAGGTGCAGGCCAGTACGACCGACCAGCAGCTGCTGGACGCGGGCGGACCCTCCGACTGGGTCCACACCGACCCGTGGCGCGTGCTGCGCATCCAGTCGGAGTTCATCGAGGGCTTCGGCACCCTCGCGGAACTTCCTCCCGCGATCAGCGTGTTCGGCTCGGCCCGGACCCCGGCGGACTCCCCCGAGTACGAGGCCGGCGTCAGACTGGGCCGGGGTCTGGTCGACGCGGGCTTCGCGGTCATCACGGGCGGCGGCCCGGGCGCGATGGAGGCGGCCAACAAGGGCGCCCTCGAGGCGAAGGGCATCTCCGTCGGCCTCGGCATCGAGCTGCCCTTCGAACAGGGTCTGAACCCGTACGTCGACATCGGCCTGAACTTCCGCTACTTCTTCGTCCGGAAGATGATGTTCGTCAAGTACGCCCAGGGCTTCGTCGTCCTGCCCGGCGGACTCGGCACCCTCGACGAGCTCTTCGAGGCCCTCACCCTGGTCCAGACCCAGAAGGTCACCCAGTTCCCGATCGTCCTCTTCGGCACCGACTACTGGGGCGGCCTGGTGAACTGGCTGCGCGACACGGTGATCGCCCAGGGCAAGGCGGGGGAGAAGGACCTCCTGCTGTTCCACGTGACGGACGACGTGGACGAGGCGGTGGCGCTGGTGTCGAAGGAGGCGGGCAGGTAAGGCGAGTCGGGCTTGGTGCCCGACCGCTTCGGGCTGCAGGCGGGCATGGGATCTGGGGGCCCAGGGGGCGGAGCCCCCTGGTACCCGGGCTAGGCCAGCCCCCGCCGGGCGACGGCAGGACCCCGGTGCCCCGCGATCGCCGAGACCATGTCCAGCACCTGCCGCGTCTCGGCGACCTCGTGCACCCGGTACACCTGCGCCCCCAGCCACGCGGACACCGCGGTCGTCGCCAGCGTCCCCACGACCCGCTCCTTCACCGGCCGGTCCAGCGTCTCCCCGACGAAGTCCTTGTTGGACAGCGACACCAGCACCGGCCACCCCGTGGCCACCATCTCCTCAAGCCGCCGCGTCGCCTCCAGGCTGTGCCGGGTGTTCTTCCCGAAGTCGTGCCCCGGGTCGATCATGATCGACTCCCGTGGCACCCCAAGCGCGAGGGCCCGCTCGGCCAGGCCGACCGTCACGTCCAGGATGTCCGCCATGACGTCGTCGTACTCGATCCGGTGCGGCCGCGTCCGCGGCTCCGCTCCGCCGGCGTGGGTGCACACCAGCCCCACCCGATGGCGCGCGGCGACCTCCGCCAGCCCCGGGTCGACCCCGCCCCACGCGTCGTTCAGCAGATCGGCCCCGGCCGCGCACACGGCCTCGCCGACCTCGGCCCGCCAGGTGTCCACGCTGATGATCACGCCAGGGAACCGCCGCCGCACCTCCGCGACGAACCCGACCGTCCGCCGGACCTCCTCCTCGGCCGTGACCTCCTCGCCCGGCCCGGCCTTGACCCCGCCGATGTCGATGATCGCGGCCCCGTCGGCCACCGCCTGCTCCACCCGCGCGAGGGCCGGCTCGTCGCGGAAGGTGGCGCCCTGGTCGTAGAAGGAGTCCGGGGTGCGGTTCACGATCGCCATGATCACCGTCTCGTGTGGTCCGAATTCCCGCTTGCCCAGCCTGAGCATCCCCTGTGACCTTCCCTGGTACGTCCCGTCTTCCGCCGCCTGCGACCCTAACCGCCGGACTCGCATGGCACGATCGGAGCCTGACAACATCAGACTCGGAGGACGCCCGCAGGCGTCCGATGCATCCGACCGTGGGGGCCCCGCGATGGTTATGTTCCTGTTCCTGGTCGTCGCGCTCGCCGTCGTGGTCGCCGCGGTGACGCTCGCCGTGGTGGGCGGCGGCGAGAACGGCCCGCTGCCCGAGGCCGCCCCCGAGCTGCTGCGGGACCCGCTGCCCCCGGACCGGCCGGTGGACCGCGCGGACGTGGAGGGCCTGCGCTTCCCGCTCGCCGCCCGCGGCTACCGCATGGCGGACGTGGACGACGCCCTCAGCCGCCTGGGCGCCGAGCTCGCCGAGCGCGACGCCCGCATCGCCGACCTGGAGTCCGCCCTGGCCGGCGCCCGGTCGTCCGCCGCCCACGGGCCGGCGCCCGCAACCGGGGAGAACCACGTCTCCATGGACAAGCCGAGGCGGGAGGACCGGCCGTGAGCGACGGCACCGCCCTGGCGGGCCCCGACGGCGCGCTGCGCTGCCCCTGGGCCCTGTCCGCCCCGGAGTACGTCGCGTACCACGACGAGGAGTGGGGCCGCCCCGTCCACGGCGACGACGCGCTCTTCGAGCGCCTCAGCCTGGAGGCCTTCCAGTCCGGCCTGTCGTGGATCACCATCCTGCGCCGCCGGCCCGGCTTCCGAGCCGCCTTCGCCGACTTCAAGATCGCCTCGGTGGCCGCCTTCACCGAGGAGGACCGCGAGCGCCTCCTGGCCGACGCGGGCATCATCCGCAACCGCGCCAAGATCGACGCGACCCTCGCCAACGCGCGTGCGCTGTCCGAATGGGCCCCGGGCGAACTGGACGAACTGATCTGGTCCCACGCCCCCGACCCGGCCGGCCGCCCGGTCCCCAAGACCCTGTCGGACGTCCCGCCGGTCACCCCGGAGTCGACGGCCCTGTCCAAGGCCCTGAAGAAGCGGGGCCTGCGCTTCGTCGGCCCGACGACCGCGTACGCCCTGATGCAGGCGTGCGGCTTGGTGGACGATCACCTGGAAACCTGCGTAGCCAGAAGCGCCCCGTAAGGGGCGCGGGGAACTGCGCGACCAGCCCCCCACGCGCCGCAGACAACGCACGGCCGCAGCCGCTCCTGGCCTCGCACTCACCGGCCCAGGTACTTCGGCTTCTCCTTGTTGACGAAGGCCTGGACCGCGATCGCGTGGTCCTCGGAGGAGCCGGCCCGGGTCTGGAGCTCGTCCTCCTTCTCCAGGGCCTCCTCCAGGGAGTGCGTCAGCCCGTACGCCACCGACTCCTTCAGCGCCGCGTACGCCACCGTCGGACCCCCGGCCAGCGCCCGGGCCACCTTCTCGGCCTCCGTACGCAGCTCTGCGGGCGGCACCAGCCGGTTGGCGATGCCCAGCTCGTACGCCTCCTGCGCGCCGATGCTCCGCGGGAAGAGCAGCAGATCGGCGGCGCGGCCGGGGCCGATCACCCGCGGCAGCGTCCAGGAGATCCCCGAGTCGGCGGTCAGCGCCACCCCGGCGAACGAGGTGTTGAACGCCGCCGAGTCCGCCACGATCCGGTAGTCCGCGGCGAGGGCGAAGCCGAAGCCCGCCCCGGCCGCCACCCCGTTCACGGCGGCGACGACCGGCTTCGCCGCCCCGGCCAGCGCCCGCACGATCGGGTTGTAGTGCTCCCGGACCGTACTCATGGTCTGCCCCGAGCCGGTCTCCCGGTCCTGGGCCAGCAGCCCGATGTGCTCCTTGAGGTCCTGTCCGACGCAGAACGCCCGGTCCCCGGCGGCGGTCAGCAGTACCGCCCGCACGGCGCCGTCGCCCGCCGCCGACTCGACCGCCTCCCGCAGGGCGACCTTGGTCTCCACGTTCAGCGCGTTCATCGCCTCCGGGCGGTTCAGCGTGATCGTCGCGAGTCCGTCGCTCACCTCGTAGAGCACGGTGTCGGCCATGGCGTATCCCCTCCGGTCGCGGAACGGGGACGTACCGGCCGGTACGCCCCGGGTCTGCAGGACAGCATGACGGAGATCGCGAGCCGGGAGCCGGACCGGACGTGTGACCTGCGTCAAACAATTCTTGTCCGGATTGGTTCGGCGGAAGTGTGTGCGGTGGCGGACTATCGCAGTCTCATCGCCGAATTGAGTGGTTTTGCTCGCGTGCGTTGCTCAAGCGATGCCGACTGATGTTGGTCATCGGGTCCTGAGATGCGGGATAATGGCTTGGAAGCAATGTGTTCGATGCCGGTGTCGCGTGTCCTGCCACAAGGACCGCACGTGTGCCCTTCTCAGGGGCCGTCGGCTTTGACGATGAGCTGGGTTTCAGGAAGGGGAACGAGCATGGCGGCCATGAAGCCGCGAACGGGTGATGGCCCGCTCGAGGTGACCAAGGAGGGGCGGGGCATCGTCATGCGCGTTCCGCTCGAAGGCGGCGGTCGGCTCGTCGTCGAGCTGACCCCTGACGAGGCCGACGCGCTCGGCGACGCCCTCAAGAAGGTCGTCGGCTGACGCGCAAGCGACCATACCCTTTCAGTTGCCCCGGCATCATCTCGATGCCGGGGCGGCTGTTTTCCCGTGTTCTTCCGCCGGTGACACTCGCCTGCCCCGTCTCCCGCTCGGATAACGTGCGACCCGGCTAGCGTTTCACCGCGCACAGCAGCCCGTCGCCCACCGGCAGCAGCGACGGCACCAGCTCCTGGCTCTCGCGTACCGCGCGCAGCAGTTCGCGCAGCCGCAGCACCTCCGTGGGCTGCGGACCGGAGTCCACCGTCCGGCCGTTCGCGAAGGCGCCCTCGAAGACGACCAGCCCACCGGTGCGCAGCAGACGCAACGATTCCGCGAGGTAGTCCATGACCTCCAGGCGGTCACCGTCGCAGAAGACCAGGTCGTATCCGGCGTCCGCGAGGCGGGGCAGCACGTCCAGGGCGCGGCCCGGGATGAAGCGGGCCCGGTTGCTGGCGAAGCCGGAGGCGCGGAAGGCCTGCCGGGCGAACTGCTGGTGCTCGGGCTCGGGGTCCACGGTCGTCAGAACGCCGTCGGGCCGCATACCGTGCAGGAGGTGGATCCCGGAGACGCCGCAGCCGGTCCCGATCTCCGCGACGGCTTTCGCGTCGACCGACGCGGCCAGCAACCGCAGCGCGGCGCCCGTGCCGGGCGTCACCGAGCGCAGCCCTGCCTCACGGGCGCGGTCCCGGGCCCAGTGCAGCGCTTCGTCCTCGGCGACATAGGCGTCGGCGAACGCCCAGCTCGTCTGCCGGTTGCCGGTAATGACCCTCTCCTGTCCCCGTGAATGCCTGGGCGTGACTGTATCCGTTGGGCACGGGAACCCGCAGATGGGACCGGTCGTTTAAAGGGATGAGCGAGCGGCGTGGGTAGGGACGGGGGGACGGGCAGTGGATCAGGGCACCGAGCCAGGGTCGACGCAGCAGTACGAGGCGTATCAGCCCAGATCAAATTCTCGTAAAACCACTTATCCGGTCCTAACGGGCGAGGTGGCTATGGTAGGGGCTCCACTGGACACCACCAGAGCTGACAGGGGAGGTGCGGCTGCGCCTGTGGTTCGCGCGGGAGTGCTCCGGCGCTTCCTCGGACCGGCGGGCAGGCCGACATCTGTGAACGACACCGCTGCTGACCACAGTCACGCCGCTGACTTCGCCCAGACCGCGACCTTCACCACCGACGCGGACGGGCAGGCGTGGACTCCGCCCACGTGGGAGGAGATCGTCAGCACGCACAGCGGCCGGGTCTACCGGCTCGCCTACCGTCTGACCGGCAACCAGCACGACGCGGAGGACCTCACGCAGGAGGTCTTCGTCCGCGTCTTCCGCTCCCTGTCGACCTACACGCCGGGCACCTTCGAGGGCTGGCTGCACCGCATCACCACGAACCTCTTCCTGGACATGGTCCGCCGCAAGCAGCGCATCCGCTTCGACGCGCTCGGCGAGGACGCGGCCGAGCGGCTGCCCAGCAAGGAGCCCACGCCGCAGCAGATCTTCAACGACGCGCACTTCGACGCGGACGTCCAGCAGGCCCTCGACACCCTGGCCCCCGAGTTCCGCGCCGCGGTCGTCCTGTGCGACATCGAAGGGCTGTCGTACGAGGAGATCGCGGCGACCCTCGGCGTGAAGCTCGGCACGGTCCGCTCGCGGATCCACCGCGGGCGCTCCCAGCTGCGCAAGGCTCTCGCGCACCGCTCCCCGGAGGCGCGCGCCGAGCGTCGCTCCTTCGTGCCCCGTGTTCCCGCCCTGGGAGGAGGGGGCGCGAGCGCGTGAGCGGATCTCGGCCGAAAGCCTCCGAGGGTCACCTCGCTGAGCAGCATCTGGGAGACCGACTCTCCGCCCTGGTGGACGGAGAGCTCGGTCATGACGCGCGCGAGCGCGTACTGGCGCACGTGGCCACCTGCCCGAAGTGCAAGGCGGAGGTGGACGCCCAGCGCCGGCTGAAGAACGTCTTCGCGGAGGCGGCCCCGCCGCCCCCCTCCGAGAGTTTCCTGGCGCGCCTGCAGGGACTACCCGCGGGCGGCGGCCCGGACGGTGAGATCACGCCGCCGGGCGGAGCAGGGCTGCCCGGCGGACTCTCCGGGCGGTTCGGATCGTCCGGGGCCTTCGGTGTGAAGCGCGGCGAGCGGTTCGAGTTCGGGTACGCCCCGTCCCGGTCGCACCTGCCCGTGGTGCCCGCGTCCCCGGGCGGAACCCCAGGCCTTCCCTCCGACACCGGCGGCCCGCTGCCCGGCCACCGGGGTCTGCCCTCGGAGCGGGGCTTCCGCATTCACGAGGTGGGCCGGCACGACGGTGACCGGTCGTCCTCGCGGCGCCGGTTCGCGTTCGTGGCGGCCGGTGCGGTGTCCCTGGCGGCGATCGCGCTGGGCGGCGTCACCACCGGCACCCCGGTCGACGCGGAGGCCCGCGGTGGCCAGGGCACAGGGAGCAACGTCACACCGATGCGCACCCAGGGCACCGGCGCCGCGACGACACCCGAGTCCCAGCGCCGCCGGACGGCGCCGCAACTCGGGCAGGTGCACGGCGAGAGCATGCTCGGCCGCTCCCCGGTCGCCCCGACCGAGGTCTCAGCCCCGCTGCTGCCCGGAGTGCCGTCCACCGCCCGGCACCACGCGTTCCACGCGCTGACCGCCCCGGTGGTGGCCGGAGCCGCCGTCATGTCCCCGTTGATACGTCCGCTCGAGGCGGCCACTCCCGCCGCCCTGACCTCGTGGTCCGCGGTCCCCGAGATCACGGCCCCGCTGCTCGCCGTGCCCCTCGCGGACCCGACCTCGTCCCCCTCCGCTCCTGCTTCCTCGCGGACGGCTCACTGACCGGCCTCTGCGCACCGGCCCGCGAACCTGATTGAATCCGGGGGTTGTCGCCCGCGGCCGAGGTGTGGCCGGGCGCCGGTTCGAGTAGGAACCGCGGCCATCGCGACCAGCCGTGCCGCGGCTGTGGGGAGAGCATGAACGAGGGGAAGCCCACGAAGGCGAAGTGGTGGAGCCGTCCACGGCCGCAGGACCCTGCGGGGGAGCCGGAGGGTACGGACCAGGTCGTGGCGGAGGACCCGGGGGAGAGCGGTGTGCACGGGCCGGTGACGGCCCCGGCCCCGACCAGCCCCGACGGGGACTTCGAGCTGCCCCGCCCCGCGCCTCGGCACGATGCGGACGGCGACTACGAACTGCGGCGCCCCGAGGCCGTTCCGACCGAGAGCGCCGGAGAGCCGACCGCGTCGGAGGCCGGGGCGGCGGCCGTCGGCAGTGCCGGGCCGGAATCCGGAGCAGCGGAGCCCGGTGAGGGCGTGGACGGGTCGATATCGAGGGCGGCGGACAGCGCTGCCGGTGCTGTCGCGTCCGTACCCGTCGAACAGGACGTTCCCGTCGCCCCCGCCTCACCCGCCGGGCCGGTGCAGGATGCCCCCCGGCCGCTGCACGACCCCGACCCGTACAGCACCCCGCCCTACGGCGAACCCGGTCCCTGGGCGCCCGCGCCGCCCGTCCAGCACCCGGCGACGATCCCCGCGCAGGGCGGGGCGACAGCGGGGCAGCCGACCGTGCCGGGCACCGCGGCTGTCCCATCGCAGCCCGAGCCGCACGGCGCACCGTCCGCCCCGGCCACCGGCGACTGCGCGCCTTCCGCTCATCCATCGGCAGAGATGCTCCACCCTGGTGCTGCTGGTGCTGCTGGTGCTGCTGGTGCTGCTGGTGCTGCTGGTGCTGCTGGTGCTGCTGGTGCTGCTGGTGCCGCCGGTGTCCCCGGCGTCCTCAACGGCCCCGCGCCGGTGTCGGCCGCGCCGGTCCACAGTGGTGCTCCGACAGCCGCACCCGCACCCGTACCCGCACCCGCCCCCACACCCTCCCCCGACCCCTGGCAGCGCTACGACCCCTGGGCGGCCCACGGTGTCGCGGCGCCCGGTGGAGCCGGGGGACACGGGCCCTTCCAGCAGAACGGCGCCGCCGTGCTCAGCACGGAGCAGCGGCGCAGGCGGGGCCGGAAGTCCCTCGTGCTCGGTGCCGTACTGCTCGCGCTCGTCTCCGGGGGCATCGGAGGCGTCGTAGGGACGTATCTGGAGCGCAACGGGGGCGTCGGGAGCGTCGAGCTGCCGCAGGCCGGGAAGGAGACCTCCGCGCGGGACGCCGACAGCGTGGCCGGGATCGCCGGACGGGCCCTGCCCAGCGTGGTCACCCTGCATGTCAGGGGCGCCGGTGAGCAGGGCACGGGCACCGGCTTCGTGCTCGACACCCGCGGGCACATCCTCACCAACAACCACGTGGTGCAGCCCGCCGGATCCGGCGGTGAGATCACCGTGACGTTCAACGGAGGGCAGACCGCGCAGGCCGAGGTCGTCGGCCGGGACAGCGGCTACGACCTCGCCGTCGTGAAGGTGAAGGGCGTCGGCGGACTCACTCCGCTGCCGCTGGGCAACTCGGACAACGTGCAGGTCGGGGACCCGGTCGTGGCCATCGGCGCCCCCTTCGACCTGGCCGGCACGGTCACCTCCGGCATCATCAGCGCCACGCAGCGGCCCATCACGGCCGGTGGCGAGAAGGGCGACGGCAGCGACGTGTCGTACGTCGACGCGCTGCAGACCGACGCGCCCATCAACCCCGGCAACTCCGGCGGGCCCCTGCTCGACGCCCGGGCCCGGGTCATCGGCATCAACTCCGCCATCCGCTCGGCGGACAGTGGCTCCACGCAGGACAGCGCCCGGTCGGGTTCGATAGGCCTCGGCTTCGCCATACCCATCAATCAGGGCAAGCGCGTCGCCGAAGAGCTGATCAACACCGGGAAGGCCACCCACCCGGTCATCGGCATCACC
The DNA here is from genome assembly GCF_042262425.1 of Streptomyces sp. NPDC056373. Lineage (NCBI taxonomy): Bacteria > Bacillati > Actinomycetota > Actinomycetes > Kitasatosporales > Streptomycetaceae > Streptomyces > Streptomyces sp. NPDC056373. Next base: position 38,698 of record NZ_JBHJPX010000001.1, on the reverse strand, counting down.
CTGGACATGGACTACACGGGCGACGGCGCCCGCGTCGCCGCCGAGGGCAACGAGGGCGGGCCGCCCGTCACGGCGAACGGCCCGGGCGCCAGGGCGGGGATCAAGTCGCGCGACGTCATCACGGAGGTCGACGGCGCGCGGGTGCACTCCGGCGAGGAACTGATCGTCAAGACCCGGGCACACCGCCCGGGCGACCGGCTGGAGCTGACCGTCGAGCGCGGCGGCAAGGAGCGCAAGGTCTCCCTCGTCCTCGGATCGTCGGATGGCTGAGACATGAGGTCCGGGCCCCGCGAGGGCCGCTCATCAGGCCTCACAACGGACCGACAAGGCAAACAATCGGGAAAGCGCTCACACCTCCCGCACTCGGAGGTCCCGGGACAGTACCGGTCGGACAGGATCGCCGGGTACCGTGGATCCGGCCCGGACCACGGCAAGACCCGCACCGACCACGAGGGCCGAGGGCCGAGGACATCGCTAGGAGCTTCAGGTGTTCAATGACATAGGACCACTCGAGCTGGTGACGCTCATCGTCCTTGCCGTGCTCGTCTTCGGTCCGGACAAGCTCCCCAAGGTCATCCAGGACGTGACGCGCACGATCCGGAAGATCCGTGAGTTCTCGGAGAGCGCGAAGAACGACATCAGGGAGGAACTCGGCCCGGAGTTCAAGGACTTCGAGTTCGAGGACCTCAACCCCAAGACGTTCATCCGCAAGCAGCTGGACAACGAGGATCTGGGGCTCAAGGAGATCCGCAACGGCTTCGACCTGAAGAAGGAGATGGCCGAGGTCACCGACGCCGTCCACAGCCGTGACTCCGACACGTCCTCCGCGTCGTCCGCCGGCTCCGCCGGTTCGTCCGGTGGCCGCATCGACATGACGAAGAAGCCCGAGACGTCCGCCCCGGACGACCGGCCGCCCTTCGACGCGGACGCCACCTGACGGACACCGCCAGGGGCGTACGCCCCGGGTGCGTGACGCGTTTCATACTCCGGTCGGGCTGTGTACGGCCTGAACGGGGCGCCCGTGCGGCCCACGCGCCGGGCGGTTTCCCTGCTGCTCGCAGCGGTGTGGCTATGCTGCCGAGTTGTTGTGCGGACCGTACGAGTACGCCCGAAGGGGGGCGGGCCGTACCGGTCCGACTAGAGCGAGGAGGCGTCCGGGCACATGGAGACGACGAGTCGGGCTGTCGCGCAGACGCCGGCCGCGGAGGGTGCGCCACAGGCCCCCTTCGCCCGGCGTACGGTCGACGACTACCTGCGTGCGCCCTTCCCCTGGTACGGCCTGGACGAGGCCTTCACGGGACCGCGCCGGCTGATGCAGGTGGGTACGACGGCCGACGGGGCCGTGGAACACGGGTCGATCGGGCACGGGGACGAACCCACCATTCGCAACGAGCATGCGGCCGGGGGCGATCAGGACGCCAAGGAGAGGTTCGCGGTCGTCGTGACCGTGGCGGCGAACCCCTCGCGGCGCACGGCGGACGGGACGGGGCTCCTCGAGGCCACCTCGGTGTCCTCCGCGGCGTGGCTCGCGGGCGTCGGACTGCTGTCCTTCACCTGGCCCGGGCAGATGGACCACGCGCTGCGGGACGACTGGCTGGAGCAGCAGACCGAGACGGCGTGGGTGCTGGCGGACGATCTGGACGGGGCCGACTGGTCGACGCTGTCGCTCCCCGTGGACGGGGTGCCGACGGCGTTCCACTACCGGGAGTCCGAGTTCGGGTGGGTGCTCGCCGGGTCGACCTCGGCGGGGGTGCACGTCGGGGCGTACGGCAGGGGAATGAGCGCGTATGGGCTCGGCTTCGCCGTGGTGAAGGACATCGCCGCTTACGCGTGAGTTCCTGGGGGCGCCGGGATTTTCGGCGCCCCATCGCCGTAGGGCTCCTGTCAGCGGGCGGCCGGGGCACGTTGTGGCTGGTCGCGCAGTTCCCCGCGCCCCCAAGAAGGGGGCGCTGACCCCACCGGCGTCAGATCAGAACTTGTTCCTCGGAGTGATCCCCAGCGACAGGCCCGACAGGCCCCGCTGACGTCCGCCCAGCTTCCCCGCGATCGCCCGCAGGGCCGAGCCCGCCGGGGAGTCGGGGTCCGTGAGGACGACCGGCTTGCCGTCGTCGCCGCCCTCGCGCAGGCGGACGTCGATCGGGATGCTGCCGAGGACCGGGACATTCGCGCCGGTCGTGCGGGTCAGGCCCTCGGCGACCGTCTGACCGCCACCCGTGCCGAAGACGTCGACCATCTCGTCGCAGTGCGGGCAAGGCAGGCCGGACATGTTCTCGACCACGCCGACGATCTTCTGGTGGGTCTGCACGGCGATGGAGCCCGCGCGCTCGGCGACCTCGGCCGCGGCCTGCTGCGGGGTCGTCACGACCAGGATCTCGGCGTTCGGGACCAGCTGCGCGACGGAGATCGCGATGTCACCGGTGCCGGGCGGCAGGTCCAGCAGCAGCACGTCCAGGTCGCCCCAGTAGACGTCCGCGAGGAACTGCTGGAGGGCGCGGTGGAGCATCGGGCCGCGCCAGACGACCGGGGCGTTGCCCGGGGTGAACATGCCGATCGAGATGACCTTCACGCCGTTCGCCGACGGCGGCATGATCATGTTCTCGACCTGGGTGGGACGGCCGTCGGCGCCCAGCATGCGCGGCACGGAGTGGCCGTAGATGTCGGCGTCGACGACACCGACCTTGAGGCCGTCGGCCGCCATCGCCGCGGCCAGGTTCACCGTCACCGAGGACTTGCCGACGCCGCCCTTGCCGGAGGCGACCGCGTAGACGCGGGTCAGGCTGCCCGGCTTGGCGAAGGGCACCTCGCGCTCGGTCTGGCCGCCGCGCAGCGCGGACGCCAGCTCCTTGCGCTGCTCGTCGCTCATCACGTCGAGCGTGACGTCGACGCGGGTGACGCCCTCGACCGCGGAGACCGCGTCGGTCACGCGCTGCGTGATCGTCTCCCGCATCGGGCAGCCCGAGACCGTGAGGTACACGGTGACCTCGACCGCCCCGTCCGCGCCGATCTCCACCGACTTGACCATCCCGAGTTCGGTGATGGGCTTGTGGATCTCGGGGTCGTTCACCGTCGCCAGTGCCTCGCGCACCGCGTCTTCCGTAGCCATAGGACGATGGTACGGCGCTGTACCGGTGCGTAGGAAAGCGTCTCAGCGGTCGTCTGCGTCACGTCCCCGTGACCGTTCCGCCGGGAATACGACGGGGTCGTGACGATGGCCGTTCTGCCGTTCCTCCATCTCCTTGACCATGTCCTGCAGCTCCGAGCGGATCCAGTCGCGGGTGGCGACCTCGCCCAGGCCGATGCGCAGGGCGGCGATCTCGCGCGTCAGGTACTCGGTGTCCGCGATCGACCGCTCGTTCTGCTTGCGGTCCTGCTCCAGATTGACCCGGTCGCGGTCGTCCTGCCGGTTCTGCGCGAGCAGAATCAGCGGGGCGGCGTAGGAGGCCTGGAGGGACAGCATCAGCGTCAGGAAGATGAACGGGTACTCGTCGAACCGCAGGTGGCCGGGGGCGAGGCTGTTCCAGACCACCCACAGGATGATGACCACCGTCATCCAGACGATGAACCGCCCGGTGCCGAGGAAGCGCGCGATGCGCTCCGACAGCCGCCCGAAGGCCTCCGGATCGTACTCGGGCAGGAACCGGCGCCGGGGCGGCAGCGGCTGGTCGAGGCGGGTGGTACGGGGCCGGGATGCGGCCGTGGCGCCGGCCGGCGTGCGTTCGCGGGGGCTCTCTCGCTCAGGAACCATCGGTCGCCACCTCCTCGTCCAGATGGAACTCCGTCTCCCGCCAGTCCTCCGGGAGCATGTGGTCGAGTACGTCGTCCACGGTCACCGCGCCCAGCAGCGAGCCGGCCTCGTCGACGACGGGCGCCGCGACCATGTCGTACGTGGCGAAGAAGCCCGCGATGGCGGGCAGCTGCGCCTCCGGGTCGAGCGGCTGCAGGTCGCTGTCCAGGATGGAGCTGACCAGGGACGGTGGTGGCTCGCGCAGCAGACGCTGGAAGTGGACCGTGCCCAGGTACTTGCCGGTCGGCGTCTCGTCGGGGGGCCGGCAGACGTAGACCTGGGCGGCCAGGGCAGGGGAGAGGTCGGCGTTGCGGACCCGGGCGAGGGCGTCGGCGACGGTGGCGTCCGGACGCAGCACGATCGGCTCGGTGGTCATCAGACCGCCCGCCGTGCGGTCCTCGTACGACATCAGGCGGCGCATGTCGGCCGCGTCGCCGGGCTGCATCAGGCTCAGCAGCCGCTCCTGCTCGTCCGTGGGCAGCTCGCCCAGCAGGTCGGCCGCGTCGTCCGGGTCCATGGCCTCCAGGACGTCGGCGGCGCGCTCCTCCTTCAGCTTGCCGAGGATCTCGATCTGGTCGTCCTCCGGCAGCTCCTCCAGCACATCGGCGAGCCGGTCGTCGTCGAGGGCGGCGGCGACCTCCGCCCGGCGCTTGGAGGAGAGGTGGTGCAGGACGTTGGCCAGGTCGGCCGGGCGCAGCTGCTCGAACGTGGCGAGCAGGCTCTCGGCGCCCTGCCCCTGCTCCTCCAGGGAGAAGCCGGTGACGGCGGTCCACTCGACGGTCAGCGCCTCGCCCTTGGCGCGCCGGAAGGCGCTGCCCTTCCTGCCCTTGCGGACGAAGACCCGGTCGATCTCCCACTCCCGGCGGGCCGGCAGCTGATGCACCGACAGATCGAGGACGGTGACGTCCTCACCGGTCTCGGTGAGCGTCACCCGCCGGTCCAGCAGCTCCCCGAAGACCAGCCGCTCGGTGGGCCGCTGCTCGAAACGCCGCACGTTGAGCACGCCGGTGGTGATGATCTGGCCGGACTGGATGGCGGTGACCCGGGTCATCGGCAGGAAGATACGGCGGCGGGTGGCGAGTTCGACGACGAGGCCGAGCAGCCTCGGCGGTCGCTGCCCCACCCGCAGCATGACGACGAGATCACGTACCCGCCCCACCTGGTCGCCGGCTGGGTCGAAGACGGCGACACCTTGGAGGTGCGATACGAAGATCCGGGGGGCGCCCGCTGCCATGGCCGCGGCTCCTTTTCGTGCGGGGTGGTTCGTGGTGGCTGTCCGTGTGGCTGTTTTTGTGCCTGTGTCTTCCGAATTGCCCGCTCGGGTGGGCTTCAGGCTAGCCCGTCCTGATCGGTGGCGCGTCGGCGGCCGGTCCGGACGGACTGGCTCCGATCCGCCCGCACGACCCCGGTACCCTGCGGTACGCCGTTCAGGTCTCCCGTCAGAGAGGCAGCCCCACCTGTGACTCCGATTCGCCAGAGCCGTGGCCGCCGTGCCGCACTCGCGAGCGCGACATGCGCCCTGCTCTTGACGGGAACGGTGCTCACCGGCTGTGCGGAGGATCCGAACGAGGGCACCAACGGGGTCGGCAGACTTCCCGCCGCCAAGATCCAGGGCAAGACCCGGTCGGTCGCCGAATCCGCCGGGGCGGTCCGGATGCACGGCAACGTCGTCAGCGGCGGGCGGACCTACGCGCTCGACGTGCGGCTCAAGGACGGCGGCGGCGACGGTTCGGTCACCTCCGAGGGCGGGACCTTCAAACTGCTGCGCATCGGCGAGCAGCTCTACGTCAAGGCGGACGCCGAGTTCTGGACTCACGGCGACGGCAAGGGCGACAGCGGCAAGGGGGACGCCGCGGCGGCCTCCAAGCTCGGCGGCAAGTACGTGAAGGTGCCGCAGGGCGACCCCGCGTACAAGAAGTTCAGCGGTTTCACGGACAAGAGGCTCCTCCTCGACAGTCTGCTGACCCTGCACGGGACGCTCGCGACGGACGGCCACGACGAGGAGGCGGGCGTCCGCACCATCCGCGTCACCGGTGACAAGGGCTCCGGCGGCACCCTGGAGGTCTCCCTCGAGGGCAAGCCGTACCCGCTGCGCCTGGAGCGGGCCGGCGGGGCGGGCACCCTCACGTTCTCCGGCTGGGGCGAGGACTTCTCCCTCCGGAAGCCGGAGCGGAACGAGACGGTGGACTACGGCAAGCAACTGCCGTCGTCCTAGGCCGTCAGGTCCGTTTGCGCTTCTTCAGCAGCAGGCGGGGCAGTCCCGCCGGGACCGGGCGGCGGGTGATCGCCGGGGACGGCAGGGGAGGCTCGGACAGCGAGCCGTCGGGCAGGGGCGCGGTCGCCCCCGTCGGTTCCAGGCGCAGCACCCGGCACTCGCGGGCCCAGCGGTCGGTCATGGCCTCGCCGTCGGACGCGTTCAGCCGTTTGCCCTTGAGGTCGGCGACCGCGGCGTCCCACGCCTGCGAGCCCGGGGCGAGCTCCGTGACCCGCGCCGTCCAGGTGACCAGCCGGCCGCCCTTGTCCTTGCTGCGGACCGTCACCTTCGCCTCGCCGCCGTCGGCGAGACCCGGCAGCGGCTGCTCGCCCGGCCCGTCACCCACCAGGCACGCGGCATCCTCGTGCCACACGTGCCACAGCGCACGCGCCGGGCCGTCGGGGCCCTGGACCCAGACGAGGCCGGACTTCTTCGTGGCCTCCTCGACGAGGGCCTGGTCGAGCAGCTCGCTTGTCATGGTCCCAGCCTAACCAGGCCGCTCACAGCCATCCGTTCCGCTTCAGCGTGCGGTGGATGCCGAGGCAGACGACCACCGTGAAGCCCAGGATCACCGGATAGCCGTAGCGCCAGTGCAGCTCCGGCATGTGGTCGAAGTTCATGCCGTACACGCCGCACACCATGGTCGGCACGGCGATGATCGCGGCCCACGAGGTGATCTTGCGCATGTCCTCGTTCTGGGCGACGGAGGCCTGCGCGAGGTTGGCCTGGAGGATGGAGTTGAGCAGCTCGTCGAAGCCGAGGACCTGCTCCTGGACGCGGGCCAGGTGGTCGGCCACGTCCCGGAAGTACTTCTGGATGTCGGGGTCGACCAGCCGCATCGGCCGCTCGCTCAGCAGCTGCATGGGCCGCAGCAGCGGCGACACGGCCCGCTTGAACTCCAGCACCTCGCGCTTGAGTTGGTAGATCCGGCCGGCGTCCGAACCGCGCGGGGAGCCTTTGCGTCCCGGGGAGAACACCTCGGTCTCGACCTCGTCGATGTCGTCCTGCACCGCGTCGGCCACGGCGATGTACCCGTCGACGACATGGTCCGCGATGGCGTGCAGCACGGCCGAGGGTCCCTTGGCGAGCAGCTCGGGGTCGTCCTGGAGGCGGTGCCTGAGGGCGCGCAGGGAGCCCTGCCCGCCGTGCCGGACGGTGATGAAGAAGTCCCGTCCGGTGAAGCACATGACCTCGCCGGACTCGACGACCTCGCTGTTGGCGTCGAGCTGGTCGTGCTCGACGTAGTGGATGGTCTTGAACACCGTGAACAGGGAGTCGTCGTAGCGCTCCAGCTTGGGCCGCTGGTGGGCCTGGACGGCATCCTCCACGGCCAGCGGGTGCAGCCCGAACTCACCGGCGATGCCGGAGAATTCGGCCTCGGTCGGCTCGTGCAGGCCGATCCACACGAAGCCCCCGTCGCGGCGCGCCAGACGCACCGCCTCGTGCGGGGTCAGGGCGGTCTCGGTCTCGACGCGGCGGCCGTCCCGGTAGACGGCGCAGTCGACGACGGCGGTGGCCGTCGCCGGGCTGCGGGTGGCGTCGTAGGTGCCGCTGTCCTTGCGCAGCGAGACACGGGACGGGCGGACCACGGCGCGCAGGTCGCGGATCATCGACATGGCGGGCTCCTTCGCAGGCGGGCAACGAAAGGCGCCGGAGACGACGGGTGGAACTACCCGGAATGAGGACGTTGTGACTGCGGATGTTTGGCACGTCCACAAAGCGGGGAGCACCGCACCGTCGCGGTGGCGAGCTTCGTCACTGATTCAGCTACTGAGGCAGATCAGGAAAAACGAAACGAAGCGCTCTTCCGCGGTGAAGCGAGTGCGAGAGGTGGCAGCCAGAGACGGAGCAGCTACATCAGCGGCGGGAGAGCGTGGTGCTACTGCACGGTCGACTTCGATCCATTGCAGCCCCACCTCCTCCGGCCGGTCCCTCGTAAGGGAGTTCCTTCGGCGTCGGGGCTTGATCGCGACGCTTCTGCGTGCTGCCCCGAACCACCGGGCAAGAGTAGCAGCCGACACAACTGTCAAGGTGCTGCTTTGCCCGCTACTGGCGAGTTCTATGCTCGCCGCATGGCAGATGTTCTCCCTCTGGTCGAAGCCCGGTTGCGCAGCGCGCTGGGCGAACCGGACGCGCGCGCGGCGGTCACCTTCCTCGGAACGGACCGCATCGAGGTGCTCCGTTTCCAGGAGGGCGGCATCGTCCGCTACGCCTCGCTCGGCATGTCCGCGCACCCGATGACGGATCCCACGGCGGTGGTCGCCGACCCGGTCAAGGGCCCGCGCGCCGAGCTGGTCCTCTCGGTCCGCTCCGGTCTCGCCGACACCGACAAGGCGCTTCGGCCGCTCGCCGTGCTCGCCGCGTCTCCGCAGGTGGAGGGTCTGGTGGTGGCTCCCGGGGCGTCCCTCGACGTCGGTGAGCCGCTGTGGCCCGGCGCCCCGTTCACCTCGGTCCTGGTCGCCGAGCCGGGCGGTCTGGTCGAGGATCTGGAGCTCGACGAGCCGCTCGATCCCGTGCGGTTCCTGCCACTGCTGCCGATGACCCCGAACGAGGCCGCCTGGAAGCGCGTGCACGGCGCGCAGGCGCTGCAGGAGCGGTGGCTGAACCAGGGGACGGACCTCCGGGATCCGTCCCGGAAGTCCGTCCCGCTGGAGTGAGGAAGCTCACCAAACTCCGTCCGCGCGGCCTCAGTTGGCGAAGACGGCGACACCGTCCTCGGTCGCGTGCCGCGGCTCCAGCTCCTCCGCTTCGTGGGTCAGGGCCTTGCGCCGTACGACGACCACGGCCGCGCCCACGACCGCGGTGACCGCCGCCACCACGAACGGGATGTGGATGTCGGTCCACTCCTCGATCTTCGGCGCGAAGTAGGGGGCTGCCGCCGCCGCGAACCAGCGCACGAAGTTGTAGCCCGCGCTCGCCACCGGCCGGGGCGCGTCCGAGACGCCGAGGGCCAGTTCGGTGTAGACGGTGTTGTTCACGCCGATGAAGGCGCCGGACAGGATCGTGCAGACGACGGCGACCGTGTGCGAGCCGTAGCCGAGCACGAGCACGTCGGCCGCGAGCAGGACCAGCGAACCGCCGAGCACCTTCAGCGACCCGAAGCGCTTCTGGAGCCGCGGGGCGACGATCACCGAGAAGACGGCGAGCAGCGCGCCCCAGGCGAAGAACACCGCGCCCGACCGGTACGGGCTCATGTTCAGCACGAACGGCGTGAAGGCCAGCACGGTGAAGAACGTGTAGTTGTAGAAGAACGCCGAGACCGCCGCGGAGGCGAGGCCGCCGTGGCCGAGGGCCTTGAGCGGGTCCAGCAGCGAGGTCTTGCGGGCCGGCTTCGGCTGTTCCTTCAGGAACACCGTGATGCACAGGAAGCCGACGGCCATCAGGAAGGCGGTGCCGAAGAACGGGTAGCGCCAGCTGGCGTCGCCGAGCAGCGCGCCCAGCAGCGGGCCGCAGGCCATGCCGAGGCCGAGGGCCGACTCGTAGAGCAGGATCGCCGCGGAGCTGCCGCCGGCCGCGGCGCCGACGATGACCGCGAGGGCCGTCGAGACGAACAGTGCGTTGCCGAGGCCCCATCCGGCCCGGAAGCCGACCAGTTCGCCGACGGATCCGGAGGTGCCCGCGAGCCCGGCGAACACCACGACGAACGCGAGGCCGAGCAGCAGCGTCTTCTTCCCGCCGATCCGGCTGGAGACGAATCCGGTCACCAGCATCGCGACGGCGGTGATGAGGAAGTACGAGGTGAAGAGCAGGGAGACCTGGCCGGCCGTGGCGTCGAGACCCTGGGCGATGGACGGCAGGATCGGGTCGACGAGCCCGATGCCCATGAAGGCGACGACCGAGGCCCCGGCGGTCGCCCATACGGACTTGGGCTGCTTCAGGAGGCCGCCCGCTCCGGCGTCGAAGGGGTCCATTGCTTGCTCCCTTTCCCGAGACGAGATAGTTGGTATATGCACATACTAAGTTAGCCAAGCTAATTAATGCAAGTTACACCTAATGTGGCTGGTGAAGGGTTCCGTCCGGATGGGTGATCGTCCTTGACGCGGCGGGGCGCGGGTAGGACCGTGGGGCCCTATGAGGGGCGAACCCAGTTGCCCGAAGTGTGGTGGCCGGGTCAGGGCTCCCGGCCTCTTCTCCGACTCGTGGCAGTGCGATGTGCACGGCACCGTTCATCCGGTGCAGCCCGTGATACCGCCCAGTGTCGACGCCCTCGACGTCGTGGTGCACCGCACCCGGGTGCCGCTGTGGATGCCCTGGCCGCTGCCGGTGGGGTGGTTGTTCACGGGGGTGGCCTGTGCGGGGGACGACCGCACCGGCGGCCGCGCGACCGCCGTGGCCTGCACGGGACCCGGGCCGCTCGGCGGGATGGGCGAGCTGATCCTGGTGGCGGAGGAGCTCGGGGTCGGACTCGGGGCGCGCTACGCGGGCATGGACGGTCCCGACCCGGGACCGCACATGAACGTCGAGAAGCCGCCGCAGGCCAAGGTGCTGGCGGCCGGTCGCCCGACACCGCTGTGGCACGTGGCCGGGGCGCCGGGCGACCGGGCGGTGTTCGCGGGAGAGGCGCTCGGGATGTGGCTGTGGGCCGTGGTGTGGCCCGAGCAGTCCGGGCTGCTGATGTACGACGAACTGGTGCTGGCGGATCTCCGGGAGGCGGGGGCCGAGGTGGAGCTGGTGCCGTGCGGCGCGTTGTCGCCGCGCCTGCTTCAGCCGTAGCGCCTGGCGGCGGGAGCTGGTCCGACGGTATGGGCGGCTGCCGGCTGGTTGTGGCTGGTCGCGCAGTTCCCCGCGCCCCTTCGGGGACGCGTTCATGTAGGGGGCGCTTGCCCCGTGCAGGTATGACATCGGGCGTTGAAAATGCGGTTATCCTTGAGCAGCCCTGTTCGTGCCGCCCGTGTCTGGAGTCCGTGTCGTGCGCATCGATCTGCACACCCACTCCACCGCTTCCGACGGCACGGACTCGCCCGCCGAGCTGGTGCGCAAAGCCGCCGCGACCGGGCTCGACGTCGTCGCGCTCACCGATCACGACACCACGCGCGGGCATGCCGAGGCGATCGCCGCGCTGCCCGACGGCATCACGCTGGTGACCGGGGCCGAGCTCTCCTGCCGGATCGACGGCATCAGCATGCACATGCTGGCCTACCTCTTCGACGCCGAGGAGCCGGCGCTGCTCGCCGAGCGGGAGCTGGTCCGGGACGACCGGGTACCGCGCGCCCAGGGCATGATCGCCAAGCTCCAGGAACTCGGCGTGCCGGTGACCTGGGAACAGGTGGCACGGATCGCCGGTGACGGATCCGTCGGCCGCCCGCACGTGGCGAGCGCGCTCGTCGAGCTGGGTGTCGTGCCCACCGTGAACGACGCCTTCACCCAGGACTGGCTAGCCGACGGCGGCCGGGTCTTCGTGGAGAAGCACGAGACCGACCCCTTCGAGGCCATCCGTCTGATCAAGGGCGCGGGCGGGGTCGCGGTGTTCGCGCACCCCGGGGCGAGCAAGCGGGGGCTCACGGTGCCGGAGGCCGCCATCGCCGAGCTGGCCACGGCCGGGCTGGACGGCCTCGAGGTCGACCACATGGACCACGATGCGGACACCCGGGCGCGGCTGCGGGGTCTGGCCAAGGAGCTCGGGCTGCTCGTGACCGGGTCCTCGGACTACCACGGCAGCCGTAAGACCTGCGTGCTCGGGGAGTACACGACGGATCCCGAGGTGTACGGCGAGATCACGCGGCGGGCCTTCGGGGCGTTTCCCGTGCCGGGGGCCGGCGGGGTCGCCTGAGGTTTCCCTGCTCCGGGCCCGTTCCCCAGGCCCGTTCCGCAGCCTCGTTCTGCAGGCCCGCTTCTCGTGCGGGTCCCTTTCCTCTTCTCTCACCCGGTGCTGCCCGCCGAGCCCCGCGTCCCGTCCTGCGCGACGCCTGCTCGGCAGCAGCCCTCTGCGCAAGGCTCACTCATGTTCGACCTCGCCGTCTTCGGCTCCCTGTTCCTCACCCTCTTCGTCATCATGGATCCCCCGGGGATCACGCCGATCTTCCTCGCCCTCACCGCCGGCCGGCCCGGCAAGGTGCAGAAGCGGATGGCCTTCCAGGCCGTCTGCGTCGCCGGCGGTGTGATCACCGTGTTCGGGCTCCTCGGGCACCAGATCCTGAACTACCTGCACGTGTCCGTGCCCGCGCTGATGATCGCGGGCGGCCTGCTGCTCCTGCTGATCGCCCTGGACCTGCTCACCGGCAAGACCGACGAGCCGAAGCAGACCAAGGACGTCAACGTCGCCCTGGTCCCCCTGGGCATGCCGCTGCTGGCCGGACCCGGGGCGATCGTGTCGGTCATCCTCGCCGTGCAGAAGGCCCACAGTGTCGCCGCGCAGGTGTCCGTGTGGGCGGCCATCCTCGCCATCCACGTCGTGCTGTGGCTGGTGATGCGCTACTCGCTGGTGATCATCCGCCTCATCAAGGACGGCGGTGTGGTCCTGGTGACCCGTCTGGCCGGCATGATGCTCTCCGCGATCGCCGTGCAGCAGATCATCAACGGCGTCACGCAGGTGATCCAGCAGAGCTGACGATCCCCGTCACGGCCTCAGGACGCCGCCGATCTCCTGGGCCGCCTCGGGGTGGCCGAGGTACTCCTCGATCTTGTGCGCGTGGTCGCGGCCGTTGGAGACGGGCGGCTGGGTGAGCTTCCCCCACCGTTCGTCCTCCAGAGGGCAGCCGATGGCCACCGCGTCGGTGGGGCACCAGACGTTCACCCAGTCACGCACCCGGGGCGGCTGGTGCGGACCCCGGGTGAGGAGCCGTTCGTTGACGCCGTCCAGACCGAGCGGACTGCCAGCGGTGACCAGCAGGACGGGGTCCAGGGCGTCGGGGATCCGGGTCAGGAGGTCCATGCCCACGACCGTGCCCAGGCTGTGCGTGACCAGCACCAGCTCACCGCTGGTCGGCATCGTCTCCATGACGGTGTCCAGCACCGCCTGCCGCACGGCGCTGTCACCGAGGTACAGGTCGACGTCCCGCAGGAACGTGGCGATGGTCCACTCGTCCAGGTCCGACCGCGCGGCCAGCCAGCTCAGCGGCCGGTGCAGCGCGCCGACCAGGCCCGCACCGAACCCCTCCGTGGCCGTCGGCCCGTTCCGGGGCATGCCGGCCCGGGCGGCCGCCTCGTAGAGCAGCTGCTCGTAGGAGCCCGTGGGGGACTCCGCGGCGAACACCTCCGCGGCAGCGGCGGCGCTCACCTAGTCGAGACCGATGGGTTCCGCCGTGCTCTCCCTGCCGCTCACGAGGTCGTGCAGTCTCGTGCCGTAGAAGGGGAACCACACGTCCTGCGGGTCGAGCGTGGGCATGGACGCGAGGGTGAGTCCGCGGTTCAGGCCGGCCGTCCAGGACAGGCGGAGTTCGTCGGGGAACTTCTTCTGCTGGTCCCGGCCGTGCAGGAAGACCAGGTGCCGGTGGCCGCCGAAGGCGGTACTGCGGGCACGGAGCCCGACCCTGGGGCGCTCGGCACCGGTTTCGCTCTCGGTCATGGGGACCGTCACCCGCACCCCGGGCACGGGCGGGGCCGTGACGCCCGGCACCGCGGCCGTCCTCTCCGGTGGTGCTCCGGGGGCCGCCGCGGGGAGGACCGGCGCCGTGGACATGGCCTGGTCCAAGCCCGAGTCCGGGCCCATCTCGGCCAGCAGGGTACGCCGAACCGGGTCGAGCTCCAGCCCGGCCAGGTGCTTGAGGATCGAGCTGATCCGGACGCCCTCGTTGGCGACCCACTCGATGGCGTCGTCGCCGTCGCCCTGCTGCCAGGGCCGGCCGTCCTTGCGCAGGACCCGGCCCTGGTCGTCCTTCTTCGGCACGCCGCTGTGGTGCAGCGCCACGACCTCCCACTGGTCGTTGAAGACGGGGGAGCCGGAGTTCCCCGGTTCGGTGTCGGTCGTGTAGTGCACGAAGTCGTCGAGGCGGACCAGCACCGCGTTGTCGCGCAACGCGATCTCCTTCAGCCGCCCCGAGGGATGGCCGATGATGTTCACCTTCTCGCCCAGCACCAGCTTGCCGGTCTGCACGCTCAGCCGGTTCCAGCCGAAGGTCTCGCCCGGCGCGGGGCCCTCCCCGGTGGGAGCCAGCGCCACGAGGGCGAAGTCGAGGCCGCGGTCCGCGGCGAAGAAGGACTGCGGGTCCAGCTCCATCCGGACCACGGTGTCGGGCAGGTTGTCCGCCGTGACCTGGGCGTTGAACTCCACGAAGCAGGTCCGGGCGAAGCTCTCGTCGGGCAGGACGTGGTGGTTGGTCATCAGCAGCCGCGGCGAGACCAGGAAGCCGGTGCCGTGCGGCAGCTCGCGGCCGTCGCGCCGCCGGGTGATCCGGGCGACCGTGGCCCCGGCCCTGACCCCGCGCGGCAGGAAGCTCCAGGCCTGGAGCTCGTTGGACAGGTCGATGATCCGCTCGTTGGCGTCGGGCAGCTCCATGGCCTCGCGGTGGATGTCGGCCACCACCGCCGAGGGCGACAGGCCGCCCCGGTCGAGGATCCGGTCGGCGCGGACGGCCAGCGCGTCGGGGGAGTCCGGGAAGCGGACCCCGGCCGCCAGCCGGCCCTCGACCCGCTCGCGCTCCGCGGTGGAGTCCTCGTAGCGCCGCGCGGCCTCGGCGGCGGCCTGCTGGTGCAGTTCCCTGTGTGACCGGTCCGTCACCGACATGTCCCACCGTCCTGTTCCGAGTTCGCGCCGGCCCCCTCAGCCAGTACGCCTCCGACCAGGGAGGTCCGCAACAGCACAGCCCCCGCACGGCCGATGCCGGGCGGGGGCTGTGAAGCGTGGGAGAGGTGCGCGCGTTATGAGGCCGTGGTCTCGGCCGGGCGGATCCAGAGGCGCTGCCCGATGGCGGCGGCCTGCTGAACGATGCGGTTGACGGAGGCGGCGTCCACAACGGTCGAGTCCACAGGTGTGCCGTCGACGTCGTCGAGTCGCATGATTTCGAAGCGCAAGGGCTTCTCCCTTCGTCTGGTCATCCTCCTGAGGAGAACTACTTGAGTGAGTGGCCCACCAGGCTGCGGCGCTCGGTGTTCCTTATGGGTCAACAGGGCTGCATGGTTCAAACATTCCCTACGCTAAGGAAATTTTTCGAACGACTAATTACTGAGTCGTAAGAGTGTTGTTACGGGACCGACCGGGACCGGTTGTGTTCGCAGCGTGACCGCCAGGACAATGGAGGCGATGAACGACGACCTCGCGGCCCTCAGCGCCCGCATCGACCGCACCAACGAGCTGCTCCACCGCATGCTCGCCGAGGTGGCGAAGACGCCTTCGACCCACGCGATCTTCGTCGATGCCGGGTATCTGTACGCCGCTGCCGGCCGCCTCGTCGCCGGCACGGAGGACCGCCGCGCCTTCGACGTGGACGCCGAAGGCCTGATCGACGCGCTCATCGACAAGGCCCGCACGATCTTCGCGGACAGCCGGCTGCTGCGGGTCTACTGGTACGACGGCGCCCGGCGCCGCATCCACACGGCCGAACAGCAGACCATCGCGGAACTGCCGGACGTCAAGGTGCGGCTCGGCAACCTCAACGCCAACAACCAGCAGAAGGGCGTCGACTCACTCATCCGCTCCGACCTGGAGTCCCTCGCCAGGCACCGGGCCATCAGCGACGCGGCCCTGCTCGGCGGCGACGAGGACCTCGTCTCGGCGGTGGAGGCGGCCCAGGGGTACGGCGCCCGGGTCCACCTCTGGGGCATCGAGGCGCCGGAGGGCCGCAACCAGGCGGAGCCCCTGCTGTGGGAGGTCGACAGCCAGCGCACCCTCGACCTCGACTTCTTCAAGCCGTACGTCTCCCGCCGCACCGCCCCCTCCCACGAGGCCGCGGCGGAACGGCCCACCCGCGAGGGCGTGCGGTTCGTGGGTGCGCAGATCGCGGCGAAATGGCTGGCGGCACGCGGCCGGGACACCCTGGTCGAGCTGCTGCCCGGGCACCCGTACCTGCCGGGATCGGTCGACCAGGACCTGCTCGTGGAGGCGGAGGGCCTCCTGCAGTACTCGCTGCGCGGCCAGGCGGACCTGCGGCGGGCGCTGCGGGACGGCTTCTGGGAGCACCTGCGGACGCAGTACTAGGCCGTCCCGGGAGCGTCAGGTCCCCGATCCTGTCCGAGGCTGTCCCAGAAGTCGGCGAGGGCGTGCGCCGTCGGGAGCGGCCGGTCGGCGTTGGGGGAGTGCTCGGCTCCCGTGACGACCGTGCGGTGCGCGTCCAGCCGCAGGGCCATGTCGTCGAGGATCGCCACCGGCCAGGTGTCGTCGTGTGCGCCCGACAGCACGTGCAGCGGCAGCGGAACGGCGGCGAGTTCGGCCACGCGGTCCGGCTCGGTGCACAACTGGCGCCCCGTCGCGAGGAGTTGCGCAGGGCTGTGGCCCAGCCAGCGGCGGCGCAACTGGTCCTGGTCACCGAGACCGCGAGCAGGCCCGCCGACCTCCTCCGGCGGCCCCATGGCCTGGATGGCCTCCCAGACCTGCGTCATCGACAGCACGGCGAGCGCGTCCCGCAGCAGCTTCACGCGCTGCTGCTGGGAGACGGAGATCTCCGCCGGGCCGGACGAGACCAGGGTGAACGAGACGAAGGGGGAGTGGTCGAGCAGCACGGCCGCACGGGCGATCTGCCCGCCGAGCGAGTGCCCCACGAGGTGCACGGGTTCGCCCAGCGCACCGGCCTGCGCGAGCACGTCCCGTGCCAGTTCCCGCTGGGCGTAGGCCGACTCGTCGTCCAGCGGCCCCTCCGACTCGTGCTGCCCCCGCCCGTCCACGGCGACGACCCGGTACCCGCGCTCCGCGAGCGGCTCGTGGAGCAGCCTGAAGTCCTCCTTGCTCCCGGTGAACCCGGGCAGCATCAGGACGGCTCCCCTGACCTCCGCACCCGCCTTCGGCGACGAGTCGACGACGGCGAACTCGCCGCGTGAAGTGCGCAGAAGGTAGGCACGGGCGCCCGGGGGCGGGGGGAAGGTGGGGTGGCTGGTCACGGGGCGAGGGTAGCGGCTGCGGCCCGGCGTGCGCCCTGGGCGGACAGGGGAAGGCCCTGGGGGCTGTTGTGGAGGGGGTGTCAGGCGTTGGTGGGTGCGTGGGGGTGGCACAGGGCTTGCTGCTTGGGACACGCCGTCGGCCCGGTTTCCTGTCGGGGGAGGAGGGCCGGGCCGTTGCAGGTGCGCGGGGGCGTGGGAGGTGGGGTCGGGCTTGCCGCTTGGGTGAATGTCGGCGGCCCGGTTTCCTGTCGGGGGAGGAGGGCCGGGCCGTTGCAGGTGCGCGGGGGCGGGGCCGGGCTTGCCGCCCGGGGAACGCCGACGGCCCGGCTCCCTGTGAGGGGCCGGGCCGTCGTGGAGGAGCGTGTCAGCCCTCCGTGGGCTCCGCGGCGGCCGTGGCCTTGCGGGTGCGGCGTGCCCTGGGCTTCGGCTCCGTCGCGTCCTCGGCAGGGGCGGCCGTGGCGGCCGCTGCCGTCTTGCGCGTGCGGCGCGGCTTGGCCTGGGCGGCCTCCGGCTCCTGATCCGCCTGCGCGGGGATCCCGGTCGGCTCGGCGGTCTTGCGGGTGCGGCGGCGCGGCTTGGCCTCCGTACCCTCGGCCGTGTCGACCGCGACCTCCGCCGCTGCGGCCGTCTTCCGGGTCCGGCGCGGCTTGGCCTCGACGGCCTCCGCGTCCGGAGCCGCGGTGGCCGTGGCGGCCGCCGCCGTCTTGCGCGTGCGGCGCGGCTTGGCCTCGGCGGTCTCCGGCTCCTGGGCCGCCTGGGCCGGGATCTCGGCGACGGCCGGGGCCGGTTCGGCGGCCTTGCGGGTCCGGCGGCGCGGCTTGGCCTCCACGCCCTCGGCCGTGTCGGCTGCTTCCTCTGCCGGAGCGGCGGCCTTGCGGGTGCGACGCGGCTTGGTCTCCGCGACCTCGGCAGCCTCGGCCGGGGCAGCGGTGGTGGCCGCCGCCGCGGTCTCGGCGGTCTTGCGGGTGCGGCGGCGCGGCTTGGCCTCGGCGGCCTCGGCCGTGTCGACGGCGGCTTCGGCCGCAGCCGTCGCCTTGCGCGTACGCCTGGGCTTGGCCTCGGCCGCCTCGACGGCGTCCTCCGTGCCCTGCGCCGCTGCGGCCGTCTTCCGGGTGCGACGCGGTTTCGCCTCGGCCCCCTCGGCCGTGTCGACGCTCGCCTCGGCCTTGGCGGCCGTCTTGCGCGTGCGGCGCGGCTTCGCCTCGGTCGGCTCCGGAGCGGACTCGGCGGTCCCTTCGGCCGGGTCGACGCTCGTCTCCGCCTTCGCGGCCGTCTTGCGGGCGCGGCGCGGCTTGGTCTCCGCCGGCTCCGACGTGGCCTCGGTGACTCCCTCGGCCGTGTCGAGCGCCGACTCGGCCGCGGACGCCGCCGTGGCCTTGCGGGTGCGGCGACGCGGCTTGGCGGCGGCCTCGGGCTGTACGGCATCCGCGGCGGCCGGAGCCTCCGCGACGACCGCCGGCTCCGCGACCGCCGGCTCCGCGACGACCGCCGGCTCCGCGACCGACGGCGTCGCCGCGGTCTCGGTCTCCACGACCGGCGTCTCCGAACGGCGCGTACGGCGCCGGCGCGGCTTCGCGGCCGTCTCGGGGGCCTCCGCGGCCGTGCCCTCCGCCGTCGCGACGGCGCTCTCCGCCTGCTCGGACACTGCGGACTCGACCGCCGCGACGGGAGCGGGCTGGGACTGGGCCCCGCCGCGGGTGCGGCGACGCCGGCGCGGGGTGCGCGGACCGGTCACGGCGTCGGCCTCGGCGGCGCCGTCGGTGGCCGTGCTGCCCGGCGCGGTGGTGCCGACGGGCTCGGGAGCCCCGTCCAGCGCGGCCCCGCCACGGGTACGGCGGCGGCGACGCGGCGTACGCGACGACCGCTCGCGGTCGGCCGAACGGGACTCGTCCCGGTCGCCGCGGCCACCCCGGCCGCCGCGCCCGCGCGGCCCGCGGCCGCCCGGCTCGCCCAGGTCCTCCAGCTCCTCCGCGTCCAGCCCGGCACGCGTGCGCTCCGAGCGCGGCAGGATGCCCTTCGTGCCCTCGGGGATGCCGAGGTCGGTGTAGAGGTGCGGAGAGGTGGAGTACGTCTCCGGCGGGTCGTTGAAGTCGAGCTCCAGCGCCTTGTTGATCAGCTGCCAGCGCGGGATGTCGTCCCAGTCGACCAGCGTGATCGCCGTACCCTTCGCACCCGCGCGGCCCGTCCGGCCGATGCGGTGCAGGTACGTCTTCTCCTCCTCCGGCGACTGGTAGTTGATGACGTGCGTGACGCCCTCGACGTCGATGCCGCGGGCGGCGACGTCGGTGCAGACGAGCACGTCCACCTTGCCGTTGCGGAAGGCGCGCAGCGCCTGCTCACGGGCGCCCTGGCCGAGGTCGCCGTGGACCGCGCCGGAGGCGAACCCGCGCTGCTTCAGCTGGTCGGCGAGATCGGCCGCCGTGCGCTTGGTGCGGCAGAAGACCATGGCCAGCCCGCGGCCGTCGGCCTGGAGGATGCGCGCGACCATCTCGGGCTTGTCCATGTTGTGCGCGCGGTAGATGAACTGCTTGGTGTTCGCGACGGTCGCGCCCGCGTCGTCCGGCGCCGTGGCGCGGATGTGCGTGGGCTGCGACATGTAGCGACGGGCCAGGCCGATGACCGCGCCCGGCATGGTCGCCGAGAACAGCATCGTCTGGCGCCGCACCGGCAGCATGTTGATGATCTTCTCGACGTCGGGCAGGAAGCCGAGGTCGAGCATCTCGTCGGCCTCGTCGAGGACCAGGCACTTGACGTGCTTCAGGTTCAGCTTCTTCTGACCGGCGAGGTCCAGGAGCCGGCCCGGGGTGCCGACGACCACGTCGACGCCCTTCTTCAGGGCCTCGACCTGGGGCTCGTAGGCCCGGCCGCCGTAGATGGCGAGGACGCGGACGTTGCGCACCTTGCCCGCGGTCAGCAGGTCGTTGGTGACCTGCGTGCACAGCTCGCGTGTGGGGACGACGACAAGCGCCTGCGGTGCCTCGGTGAGGGCTTCCGGCGCGGCGCGTCCGGCCTCGACGTCGGCGGGGACGGTGACGCGCTCGAGGAGCGGGAGGCCGAAGCCCAGCGTCTTGCCGGTACCGGTCTTGGCCTGGCCGATGACGTCCGTGCCCGACAGGGCCACGGGGAGCGTCATCTCCTGGATGGGGAAGGGAGTGGTGATGCCGACTGCCTCAAGGGCTTCGGCGGTCTCGGGGAGGATTCCGAGCTCTCGGAACGTAGTCAGGGTGCTGCCTCTTCTGTGTGGGCGGCGCGAGGCGAGCGCGGGGCCGTGTCAGACCGTGCCGGGGACGTCGGCTGCCTACGGGCGGACCGTAGAGCACGGGACCGCGCCGACGCTCTAGCGCTCGTGCCGCTGAGGGTGTCCCCCTCCGGATCTCGTACGCACTGTGGCGGACGGCCGGGGAGGGCTGTCGGGTCGGAGCCGATCGGGCCACCGACCGGGCATCCTCATACGTGCGGCCTGTCGAGGTACGTCGACGTACCAGCAGGCGCATTACCACCATACCCCGGAATCGCGCACATGCGATGGCCGATTCGGTCACGTAGTCGTCGTCACAGTGATTGACCAGGGCCTTACGCCTCCCGGCAAGCGGGTTATTGTGCGCTTCATGACGAGCTCTGACAAGCCTGAGAACGCCTCGGACACCGCCGCCGCCGAACCCACCTCAGTCGCCGCCCGGGACTGGGCGACGGCCTCCGCCGACCCGCAGTACCGCGCCGCGGTCGTGGATCTGCTCGGTGCGCTCGCCTACGGGGAACTGGCGGCGTTCGAGCGGCTCGCGGAGGACGCCAAACTGGCGCCGACACTGGCGGACAAGGCGGAGCTGGCGAAGATGGCGTCGGCGGAGTTCCACCACTTCGAGAGGCTGCGCGACCGGCTCGCCGAGATCGGGGAGGAGCCGACCCGGGCCATGGAGCCGTTCGTCGCCGCGTACGACGGGTTCCACAAGCAGACGGCCCCCTCGGACTGGCTGGAGGGCCTCGTCAAGGCCTATGTCGGCGACTCCATCGCCAGCGACTTCTACCGGGAGGTCGCCGCCCGGCTGGACTCCGACTCGCGTGACCTGGTGCTGGCCGTGCTCGACGACACGGGGCACGGCGGTTTCGCCGTGGAGAAGGTGCGGGCCGCGATCGACGCCGACCCGCGGGTGGGCGGGCGGCTCGCGCTGTGGGCGCGGCGGCTGATGGGTGAGGCCCTGTCGCAGTCCCAGCGGGTGGTCGCCGACCGGGACGCGCTGTCGACCATGCTGGTGGGCGGTGTCGCGGACGGCTTCGACCTCGCCGAGGTCGGCAAGATGTTCTCCCGGATCACCGAGGCCCACACCAAGCGGATGGCCGCCCTGGGTCTGGCCGCCTAGGCCCAGGATCCGGCGTCTGCGCCAGGCCGGCTGTGGGGGCGCTGCGCGTCTCAGCCGACCCGGGCCCCGCGAGGCCGGGATGATCCGGCCGGACGCGGCCCGGCCGCCCTCCGGCCGGCCCGCGACCTCACAAGCGCCACCATCGGCGACTTCTCACGCGGTCGCCGATCGGCGGCGCAGTCTTCCCGCGGGGCGCAGCAGCAGCGACAGCGAGGCCACCGAGACGATCACCGCGCCGAGCAGGACGAGCAGTACATGTCCGGCCTCCAGTGCGCTGTGCATGACGAAGGCCCCGAAGAGGGCGCCCGCGACTCCGGTCGACAGCACCATGGAGCGGGCCGGGAGACGGTGCGGCAGACGGTGTACGGCCGCCCATGCCAGGGCCAGGCCGAGGATCGCGGAGCTCAGCGCTTCCAGGAGCATGTCGGGGTCCCTCCCACACGGCCGGCCTGCCCAAATCGGTCGTAGCCCGTCTTACCCCTGACCTGCGGAATCCAATCCACCCCTGTGGGCGACTTGTGCGCCATCCGTGGAGGAACCGGTGCGCCGCAGGGGCAAGCCGAGGGCTACACGAGAGGGGTGTCCGAGGCAGGACGACGCAAACGGGGTGGACCGGCGGCAGTGCAAACGGAAAGCCCGGCCGTACGCAAGCGGGATCGCTCGACGGCAACACGCAAGCGGGGAGAGCCGGCTGTGCGCAAGCGGGATCGCTCGGCGGCAACGCAAAAGCAAGCGGGGCGGGTCGGCCGAAGCCGTCCCGCCCCGCTGTACGCGTGCGCCTACAGCGCGCCGAAGCCCACCTTGCGCGGGGCCGGCTCACCGATCTCGACGTAGGCGAGACGGTCTGCCGGGACGAGGAGCTTGCGGCCGTGCTCGTCCACGAGACTCAGCAGCTGCGACTTCCCGGCAAGTGCCTCGGCGACCACGCGCTCGACCTCCTCGGCAGTCTGACCGCTCTCCAGAACGATCTCGCGGGGCGCGTGCTGCACGCCGATCTTGACCTCCACGGCTATGTCCCTCCGACGGTCAGTGATGCGCGACCTTCCGCGCTGTACGCAGCACACATTAGCCCGGTGAGGGGACGTACAGGCTCCGCCCGAGAACGCCACGAGCGAACATCGGGCGGGAACAAAGACGCCTGTCAGTGCTGCGGCTGGTCCATGCCGTGCAGCGGGAAGCCCGCGATACCGCGCCATGCCAGCGAGGTGAGCAGCTGTACGGCCTGGTCCCGGGGCACGCTGCGGTCGCTGTGCAGCCAGGACCGCGCCACCACCTGGGCGAGGCCGCCCAGGCCCGAGGCGAGCAGCATCGACTCCGCGCGCGACAGGCCGGTGTCCTCGGCGATGACGTCGCAGATCGCCTCCGCGCACTCGTTCGTGACCTTGTCGACGCGCTCGCGCACGGCGGGCTCGTTCGTCAGGTCCGACTCGAAGACCAGGCGGAAGGCGCCGCCGTCGTCCTCGACGTAGGCGAAGTAGGCGTCCATCGTCGCCCGGACACGCTGCTTGTTGTCGGTCGTCGACGCAAGCGCGTTCCGTACGGCCTGGATGAGCGACTCGCAGTGCTGGTCCAGCAGTGCGAGGTAGAGGTCGAGCTTGCCCGGGAAGTGCTGGTAGAGCACCGGCTTGCTGACGCCGGCACGCTCCGCGATGTCGTCCATCGCGGCCGCGTGGTAGCCCTGGGCCACGAAGACCTCCTGGGCGGCTCCCAGGAGCTGGTTCCGTCGGGCACGGCGTGGCAGGCGTGTGCCCCGCGGGCGAACCGCCTCTGTCTGCTCGATGGCTGTCACGCCGCCTCCCATAGTCGTCCACGTGCGGATCTGGCCGCGTCGCCATCGTACTTTTCAGTAACCGTGGTGTGCGCGGTGAGAGCGCAGAATTTCACGGACCGGACGGATGCGAAAGCGGTTGCGAAGGTTTCAAACAGGGTCAGAGCGGGCAAAATGCGGCCTCTTTCCTGTTCTGTGGAGCGGTTCGTCGCCCGTCGGCGGCGAGCGTCACCGGTAATCGTCCTCGTCGAGCGAGACGATCCGGGCCTGCTCCACCAGGTCCGCCTCGTTGGCGCGGTCCGGGTCGACACCGGTCAGCGGGTCGTCGCGGTGCGGCGCCAGGTCCGCCTGCTGCTCGGCCGCGTCGACCTCGGGTGCCTCGACGTCGAACTCCTGCGCCTCCGGCGCGTCCTCGGCCTCGAACGTCTCCGGGTCGGTGGGGTCTACGGCCATGCTGGGCTCCCTTCCTACGAACGTCCCTGAGAATGCAGGGGCCACACGCGGGTGCCCTCTGTACGAGCCTAGGAGACACCCGATCCGGACGCTATGCGATCCGCGTCCGGGACGTGACGCGGTGCTGACCCCGTCGACCGCTGTCCGTGCGTGCCCGGGTGCCTGTTCCCGCGCCTCCTCGACCGGCCGATTCCTGTGACGGCGAACACAGGCGAACACATGAGTCACTGCGTGATCGTCTCGTAACATTGCCGCATGTCTTCGACCGAGCTGCCGTTCGTGCCGCCCGCCAATGTGCTGCCCAAGGTGGGGACCGTCCGGGTCGCGGAGGGTGAACGGCTGAGGTCGGTCGAGCTGCCCGGTGTCACGCTCACGATGCGTTCGAGGCCTCCGGCGCGCGAGGGGCTGCCTCCCGCCCTGTTCGTGCACGGGCTCGGCGGTTCCTCGCAGAACTGGTCGGCGCTGATGGCCCTGCTGGACGACTCCGTGGACGGCGAGGCGCTCGACCTGCCCGGCTTCGGCGACTCTCCGCCACCGGACGACGGCAACTACTCGGTCACGGGGCACGCGCGCGCGGTCATCCGTTACCTCGACGCCTCCGGGCGCGGCCCCGTGCACCTGTTCGGGAACTCGCTCGGCGGCGCCATCGCCACCCGTGTCGCCGCGGTTCGACCCGATCTGGTCCGTACGCTGACGCTTGTGTCGCCCGCTCTGCCGGAAATCCGAGTGCAGCGCACCGCCGTGCCCACGGGGCTGCTGGCGGTGCCCGGCGTCGCCCTGCTCTTCACCCGGCTCACCCGCCAGTGGACGGCGGAGCAGCGGGTCCGCGGCGTGATGGCGCTGTGTTACGGGGACCCCGGGCGGGTGACGCCGGAGGGATTCCGCAACGCCGTGCAGGAGATGGAGCGGCGGCTGCGGCTGCCGTACTTCTGGGACGCGATGGCGCGCTCCGCGCGCGGGATCGTCAACGCCTACACACTGGGCGGCCAGCAGGGGCTGTGGCGCCAGGCGGAACGAGTCCTCGCACCGACCCTGCTCGTCTACGGCGGCCGCGACCAGCTCGTCGGCTTCCGTATGGCCCAGAAGGCGGCCCGGGCCTTCCGGGGCTCCCGGATGGTGACGTTGCCCGATGCGGGCCATGTGGCCATGATGGAGTACCCGGAGACCGTGGCCATGGCATTTCGGGAACTACTCGAAGAAGCGGGCGAGTTGGGCGCACAGCGGGCTGAGTGGCCGGATGCCGGGGGCGCCGCCGTCGAGGGAGCAGGCACCGACGAGAGCATGGGGGGCTGAGGCGCGACG
Organism: Streptomyces sp. NPDC056373; assembly: GCF_042262425.1. NCBI lineage: Bacteria > Bacillati > Actinomycetota > Actinomycetes > Kitasatosporales > Streptomycetaceae > Streptomyces > Streptomyces sp. NPDC056373. The sequence continues at coordinate 13,811 of NZ_JBHJPX010000001.1, read as the reverse complement.
TGGGACGCCACAGCCGCCGCGGACCGGTCGTCAAGGACGACAGCGCGGACACGACCGCATCACGGGACGGCCGGACCGGTGCCGCACAGGGACAGAGGCCGGGTCGGCCGGGCCAGGGACAAGGCCAGAGGCCGGATCAGGGCCAGGCGCCCGACGCCGGCCGGGGAGCCAGGACCGCGCGGCCGGGCGCACCGCAGGGCGGCGGGCCGTCGCAGGGCTCGCGCAGGGTGCCGGGGCCGAGGCCCGCACCCGCGGACGGAACGCCGCCGCACGGCACCCCGCCGCACGGCATGCCGCGCCTGCCCGACGGCTGGCACCCCGACGGCACACCGGCCCAGGGGATGCCGCGCCTTCCCGACGGCTCGCCGGTACGCGGAGTACCCCGCCTCGCCGAGGGGGCTCCCTCGCGTGGCGTTCCGGGGCGGGCCGACGGCAGCGCGGCGCGGGGCGTTCCCCGATTGCCCGACGGGACTCCCGCGCGGGGTGTTCCCCGGTTGCCGGACGGCACCCCCGCGCACGGCTTCCCGCAAGCCCGCGGCGGGCATCCCGAGCAGCGGGAAGCCGGGGGCGGCTGGGGTGAGTCGAGGGGCCCCGGCGGGGGGACCGCCGGCGTCGGCGTACCCATACCGCGGCAGCGTCGGGCATCCGTGCCCGGGCCGCGGCAGGACTACATCGATGCCTTCGTCGACGAGGAGGACGACGTTTTCGCGCCCCGCACGCCCGCCTCCGCGCACGCCGCGGACGCCTACGCCTCCGTCACGGACTGGAACGTCGGCAGCCCTGCTGACTCCGGGTCCGGTCATGACGACGCGGGGCCCACCGGCACGCCCGCGGCGGGCAGGGGTGGCAAGGGCCGTGCCTTCACCGGCATCGCGGCCGCGGCGGTCACCACCGTGCTGGCCGTCATCGTCGCCGGGCAGGTCGCCGACGACCACGGCGGCGCCGGTGTGCAGTCGCAGTCCGCCACGGATCAGGCCCGTGACGTCCGGGACCCCGCGTCCCGCGCGGACGGCCGGGCGCCCGCCCCCCAGGCCAAGCTGCTGACGTACGACGAGAAGATGGGCAAAACGTATCCGCTCGGCGCCACCCTCAAGGGCTCCGGCAGGTTCGACGCGGTTCCCGGCATCGCCAAGGCGCCGGGTGCCGGGCAGAAGTTCACCTACCGCGTTGACGTGGAGCAGGGCCTCGGGCTCGACGGCGAGCTGTTCGCCGAGGCCGTGCAGAAAACCCTCAACGACCAGCGCAGCTGGGCCCACAACGGCGCACGCACCTTCGAGCGGATCCACTCCGGCAAGCCCGACTTCGTGATCACCCTCGCCAGCCCCGGCACGACCGCCGACTGGTGTGCCAAGTCGGGCCTGGACACCACCGAGGACAACGTCTCCTGCGACTCGGCGGCGACCGAGCGCGTGATGATCAACGCCTACCGGTGGGCGCAGGGCTCGGAGACCTACGGCGACAGCAAGATCCACGCCTACCGGCAGATGCTGATCAACCACGAGGTCGGCCACCGCCTCGGCCACAACCACGTCACCTGCGACAAGGACGGGGACCTGGCCCCGGTCATGCAGCAGCAGACCAAGTTCCTCGACCACGACGGCATCCACTGCCGCGCCAACCCCTGGCCCTATCCCGGGAGTTGACAGCCGCCTCAGGCGGTGTGGCGCGGCTCGCGTTGACATGCTCGGAAAGTTCGGACATATTTCTGGGCATGTCGCCCCGTCACGTCTCCGTTCGCGCCGCCATCGAGCTGGCGCTCATCGGCGTGACCCCGCTCTGCGTGGCCGACATCCACTGTTGCTGACGCCCGCCCCCGGCGCGCGTCGCTCTTTCTCCCCGTGACTTCGTCGCGGTTTCTCCGACGGCTCGGCGCCGGGCAGACGTCTGTCTTCTTCCGTCTCACCCTTCGTCTTTTCGTCTCGCGATACGGGAACTCGTGATCCGGGACTCCTTTCCGAGAGGTCGTCATTCCGATGCGCCAACCGTCCGTCACAGCGCGCCGCGTGGCCGCGGCATCCGTCAGCCTGGTCCTGGCAGCGGGTGCCGCCGCCTGCGGGCCTAAGGACAACGATGCCAAGGGCGCCGGCGGCGACTCCACGCCTCACAAGGGCGGCACGCTCACCGTGCTGAACGCCGAACCGCAGCAGGACTTCGACCCGGCCCGCCTCTACACCTCCGGCGGCGGCAACGTCCCGTCCCTGGTCTTCCGTACGCTCACCACCCGCAACCGTGAGAACGGCGCCGCCGGCGCCGAGGTCGTCCCCGACCTCGCCACCGACACCGGGCGTCCCAGCAAGGACGCGACCGTGTGGACGTACACCCTGAAGAAGGGCCTGAAGTACGAGGACGGCACCCCGATCACCTCGGCCGACATCAAGTACGGCATCGAGCGCTCCTTCGCCCCCGAGCTGTCCGGCGGCGCCCCCTACCTGCGGGACTGGCTGGCCGGCGCGGCCGATTACCAGGGCCCGTACAAGGACGACAAGGGCCTCGACGCGATCGAGACGCCGGACGAGCGGACCATCGTCTTCCACCTGAACAAGCCCGAGGGCGAGTTCCCGTACCTCGCCACCCAGACGCAGTTCACGCCCGTCCCGAAGAGCAAGGACACCGGCACCAAGTACGAGGAGCACCCGGTCTCCTCCGGGCCGTACAAGGTCGTGCGGAACGACAACGACGGTGAGCGGGTGACCCTGGAGCGCAACCCGCACTGGTCCGCCGACGCCGAACGCAAGGCCTACCCGGACAAGATCGACGTGCGGTCCGGGCTCGACTCGTCCGTGATCAACCAGAGGCTGTCCGCGTCCCAGGGAGCGGACGCCGCCGCGGTCACCACGGACACCAACCTCGGCCCCGCCGAACTGGCCAAGGTCACCGGCGACAAGGACCTCGCCTCCCGCGTCGGCACCGGGCACTTCGGCTACACCGACTACATAGCGTTCAACCCGACCGTCAAGCCGTTCGACGACCCCAAGGTGCGGCAGGCCATCTCGTACGCCATCGACCGGTCGTCCGTGGTGAACGCCGCGGGCGGGTCCGCGCTGGCCGAGCCCGCCACCACCTTCCTGCCGGACCAGAAGTCCTTCGGCTACACGCCGTACGACCTCTTCCCGGCGGGCAAGGCCGGTGACCCGGCCAAGGCCAAGGCGCTGCTCAAGGAGGCCGGTCACGCGCAGGGCCTCACCGTCACGCTGACGCACTCCAACGCCAAGGACTTCGAGACCAGCCCCGAGATCGCCACCGCCGTCCAGGACGCGCTCAAGAAGGCCGGCATCACGGTCAAGCTGCAGGGGCTGGAGGACAACGACTACTCCGACAAGATCCACAACGTGAAGACCGAGCCCGGCTTCTTCCTCGCCCACTGGGGCGCCGACTGGCCCTCGGGCGGTCCGTTCCTCGCCCCGATCTTCGACGGCCGGCAGATCGTCAAGGACGGTGCGAACTTCAACACGGGTCTGCTGAACGACAAGTCGGTCAATGCCGAGATCGACGCGATCAACAAGTTGACCGATCTTGACCAGGCCGCCAAGAGGTGGGGTGCGCTGGACAAGAAGATCGGCGAGCAGGCCCTGACCGTGCCGCTGTTCCACCCCGTCTACAAGCGACTGGTCGGCAAGGACGTCAAGAACGTCGTGATCAGCGACTGGACCGGCGTGCTGGACATCTCCCAGGTCGCGGTGAAGTGACGCCGTGAGTGAGGCACTTCTCGCCACCGGCGGGGCCGGGACGGACACCACCGTCCCGGCCGTCTCGGGGGCCCGTCAGTTCTGGCGGCGGCTGCGCACGCAGCGCGCCGCCCTCGTCGCGGCCGGAGTCGTCGCGCTGCTCGTCCTGGTCGCGCTCGCCGCGCCGCTGCTCACCGCACTGGAAGGCCAGGACCCGACCACCTACCACCCCTCCCTGGTGGACTCCGCGCGCGGCGGCGTGCCCATCGGGTCCCTCGGCGGAGCGAGCGCCGACCACTGGTTCGGCGTCGAACCGCAGACCGGCCGGGACCTCTTCGCGCGGCTGGTGTACGGCGCACGCGTGTCCCTGGGCGTCGCCCTGGCCGCGACGGTGGTACAGGTGGCCCTCGGCATCACCCTGGGCGTCGCGGCCGCACTCGGGAAGCGATGGGTTGATCAACTGTTGAGCCGCTTCACGGACGTCATCGTCGCCATGCCGCTCATGATCATGTCGCTGGCGCTGCTCGCGATCGTCCCCGCGAGCTTCCCGCGGCCCGTGCTCGTCGCGCTCGTCATCGGCCTGATCGGCTGGGGCAACATCGCCCGGATCGTGCGGGCCCAGACGCTCACCCTCAAGGAACTCGATCACGTCGCCGCGGCCCGGCTCAGCGGCTGGGGCACCTGGAGCATCGCCCGCCGCGAGCTCCTGCCCGGGATCGCCGCGCCGGTCATCACGTACGCCGCGCTGCTCGTCCCGACGAACATCACCGTCGAGGCAGCCCTGTCCTTCCTCGGCGTGGGCGTGAAGCCGCCGACGCCCTCCTGGGGACAGATGCTCACCGCCGCCGACGTCTGGTACCAGGCCGCTCCGCAGTACCTGCTGCTGCCCGCGGGCGCCCTGTTCGTCACGGTGCTCGCCCTCACGGTCCTCGGCGACGGCGTCCGCACCGCCCTCGACCCGCGCGCGGCCTCCCGGCTGCGCGTCGGGACGGGACGCAGGCGGGAGTCCAAGGCGGACGTGGGAGGCACGGCATGAACGGCCTCACCGGCTTCGTCCTGCGCCGCGCCGTCGGCGCCGCCCTCACCCTGTTCGTCATCTCGGTGATCGTCTACGTCGTCTTCTACGCCACGCCCGGCAACGTCGCCCAGATCACCTGCGGTCCGCGCTGCTCACCGGAACAGGTGCACCAGGTGGCCCGGCAACTGAACCTCGACGACCCGCTGTTCGTGCGGTACGGGCATTTCCTGCAGGGCCTGGTCGCCGGGCAGGACTACTCGACGGGTACGTCCGTGCAGCACTGCTCCGCTCCCTGCCTCGGCCTGTCCTACCAGAGCGACCAGCAGGTCACTCAGCTGATCCTGGCCAAGCTCCCGGTCAGTCTGTCCCTGGTGGGCGGGGCGATGGTCATCTGGCTGGTCCTCGGTGTCGGCACCGGTGTGCTCTCCGCCTGGCGGCGCGGCCGGATCTCCGAGCGGGTGCTGACCGGCATCACCCTCGCCGGCACGGCCACCCCGGTCTTCGTCATCGGCCTGGTCCTGATGATCGTCGTCTGCGGGGAGCTGCAACTGCTGCCCTTCCCGCAGTACGTGGCGCTCGGCGACGACCCCGAACAGTGGGCGTGGAACCTGCTGCTGCCCTGGTTGTCGCTGGCCCTCATCGAGGCCGCCTCGTTCGCCCGGCTGACCCGGGCCTCGATGCTGGAGACGCTGGCCGAGGACCACATCCGCACCTTCCGCGCGTACGGCGTCGGCGAACGGTCGATCGTCGGGCGGCACGCGTTGCGCGGCGCGTTCGCCCCGGTCATCGCGCTCAACGCCAACAATGTCGGGTCGGCGATCGGCGGCGCGGTGCTCACCGAGACGCTGTTCGGCCTGCCCGGCATCGGACAGGAACTCGTCCATGCCGTCAACGTCGTCGACCTGCCGGTGGTGGTCGGCATGGTCCTGGTCATCGGATTCTTCGTGGTCCTCGCCAACGCCGTCGCGGACGTCCTGTACGCGGTGGCCGACCGACGGGTGGTGCTGACATGAGCCTGGTCGACGTGAGCGGCCTGCGTGTGGACTTCGGCGCGCTGCGTGCCGTCGACGGACTCTCCTTCCGCCTGGAGGAGGGCGCCGCCCTCGCCCTGGTCGGCGAGTCCGGCTCCGGCAAGTCGACGGTGGCGTCCGCGCTGCTCGGTCTGCACCGCGGCACCGGCGCACGGGTCGAGGGCACGGTCGAGGTGGCCGGCACCGACGTGCGGCGCGCCTCCGACGAGGAACTGCGGCGGCTGCGCGGCGGGCGGGCCGCCATGGTGTTCCAGGACCCGCTGTCCTCCCTCGACCCGTACTACGCGATCGGCGACCAGATCGCCGAGGTGTACCGGGTGCACGCGCGCGTGTCCCGGCGGGCGGCACGCGCGCGTGCCGTGGAGGTCCTGGACCGGGTGGGCATCCCGGACGCGGCGCGGCGCTCCCGGTCGCGTCCGCACGAGTTCAGCGGTGGCATGCGCCAGCGCGCCCTGATCGCCATGGCGCTCGCGTGCGAGCCCCGGCTGCTGATCGCCGACGAGCCGACGACCGCCCTCGACGTCACGGTCCAGGCCCAGGTCCTGGACCTGCTGCACACGTTGCGCGAGGAGACCGGCATGGGCCTGCTGCTCGTCACGCACGACGTCGGCGTCGCCGCCGAGAGCGTCGACGAGGTGCTGGTGATGCGGCACGGCCGGGCGGTCGAACACGGCCCGGTCGCCGACGTGCTGGGCGCGCCGACCCAGCCGTACACCCGGGACCTGCTGGCCGCCGTCCCCCGGCTGGACGCTCCCCGGAAGGCCTCGACGGCCCCCGAGGAGGTCGTCCTGGAGGCGACCGGCCTCAGGCGCGAGTTCGGGCGCGGGAAGCGGGCGTTCACGGCGGTGGACGACGTGTCGCTGGTCCTGCGCCGCGGCGAGACCCTCGGGGTCGTAGGCGAGAGCGGCAGCGGCAAGACGACCCTCGGGCGCATGCTCGTGGGGCTGCTGGAGCCGACGGCGGGATCGCTGACCTTCGAGGGCCGTCCGCACACCGGGGTGAACCCGGCCGTGCAGATGGTCTTCCAGGACCCGGTCTCCTCCCTCAACCCCCGCCGCAGCGTGGGCGAGTCCATCGCCGACCCGCTGCGCGCACGAGGTGAGCGGCAGGAGGGGCGCATCCGGCAGCGTGTGGGCGAACTGCTGGAGCGCGTCGGGCTCGAAGCGGCGCATTACGACCGCTACCCCCACGAGTTCAGCGGTGGGCAGCGCCAGCGGGTGGGCATCGCCCGGGCGCTCGCGGCCGACCCGCGGGTCATCGTCTGCGACGAGCCGGTCTCGGCCCTCGACGTCACCACCCAGGCTCATGTGGTCGAACTGCTGGGGGAGTTGCAGCGCGAACTCGGGCTCGCGCTGGTCTTCGTCGCACACGACCTGGCCGTCGTGCGCCAGGTCAGCGACCGGGTCGCGGTGATGCGGCGGGGCAGGATCGTCGAGGAAGGGCCCGTCGGGCAGGTGTACGACTCGCCGCGCGACCCCTACACCAGGCAGTTGCTGGCCGCCGTGCCGGCGCTCGATCCGCAGGCCGCCGCGCGACGCAGAGCGGAACGTCGGGAGTTGGCCGCGGCATGATGCCGCGCTCGGCGTCGGGAGTCGGCCGCGGCATGACGTTCCGTGTCTGCTTGATCTCCTAGCGCGACAGAACGCGACCCGCACGGGAAAGTTACGACCGTTCACCCCTTTTGGTGGGGGGGGGGGGGAAACAGACGCGGCCCACCCCCCCATGCGCGAGCAGACGTACCGCCGCCGAGCCCCCCGCCCCCCCCGCGGCCCCACAAGCCGGGA
>NZ_JBHJPX010000001.1:0-6303 GCF_042262425.1 Streptomyces sp. NPDC056373 | reverse complement strand
GCGGTTGTGGTTGGTTTTTTGTATGTCGCTCTGCGGGTCGTGTTTGCGTCGGTTGTCGGGGCCGGCCCGCCCGCCCCCCCCCCCCACCACCGCCTTGTCCGCATACGTTCGTCCCGCTGCGAGCCGCCGGGCAACGGCGGCTCCCCATACGGGAGATCGGGGGTGCACACGTGCGCATCGGACTGCTTACGGAGGGTGGCTATCCGTATGTGAACGGTGACGCCAGGCTCTGGTGCGACCGGCTGGTGCGCGGGCTCGCCCAGCACGAGTTCGACGTCTACGCGCTCAGTCGCAGCGAGCACCAGGAGGACGAGGGCTGGGTCCCGCTGTCACCGAACGTCCGCCGGGTGCGCACCGCGCCCCTGTGGATGGCCGAGGACGACGAGGTGGTGCTCGGGCGCCGCGCACGCCGGCGGTTCAGCGAGCACTTCGCAGAGTTGGCCGCCGTGTTGTGCGGAGGGCCGGGAGGAGCTGCCTCCCCTGCCGCCGGGGGCGTGCCGAGCGCTGCCGAACAACTCTCGGGAAGTGCGCCGACCTCCGAGGCGGACCGTTTCGCCAACGCGCTGTACGGGCTCGCCGAACTCGCCCGAGAGGCGGGCGGACTGACGGGAGCGCTCCGGTCGGAAACCGCCGTGCGCACCCTGGAACGCGCCTGTCGTGCGCCCGGCGCCCACCGCGCGGCACGCGAGGCGCGCGTACCGGATCTGCTCGCCGTCACCGCGCATCTCGAACGCGCGCTGCGCCCCCTCTCCCTCGACTGGTACGAGGACGACGGGCTCGGCGCGGTCGACCTCTGCCACGCCGCGTCCGGAGGTACGGCCGCCCTGCCCGGCCTGCTGGCCCTGCACTTCACCGGCGTTCCCCTGATGGTCACCGAATACGGCGTGCGCCTGCGGACGCACTACCTCACGGCCCCCGACGCCCCGCCCGCCGTACGGTCCCTGCTGGCGGCCTTCCAGGGCCGGCTCGCGGCCGAGGCCTACGGGCGGGCCGAGGTCGTCACCGCCGGCAACACCCACACCCGCCGCTGGCAGGAGCGCTGCGGCGCCGAGCGCGAGAAGCTCCGCACGGTCTATCCCGGCATGGCGGCCCAGCCCTTCGCCGAGGTGGGCGAGTCCCCGGACCGCGCGGACCCGTACACGCTCGTCCGGGTCGGCCGCGTCGAGCCCGCCAAGGACCTGGTCTCGTTGCTGCACGCCTTCGCGGAGGTGCGCAAGCAGGAGCCGAGGACGCGACTGCGCATCGTGGGCGCCCCCACCGGCCCCGAGGGTGCCGCCTACCTCGGTCACTGCAGGACGCTGGCCGCCCAGCTCTTCCCCGACGAGGCCGAGGGCCCGCACGCGGCAGGCGACAATCCGGTGTCCTTCGAGGAGATCGGCGGCCCTGAACTCCCGTCCGTCGCCGACGCCCACGCCGCGGGCGCCGTGACCGTCCTGTCCAGCGTGGTCGAGGGCTTCCCCGTCGGCCTCGTCGAGGCCATGCTCTGCGGACGGGCGACGGTGTCGACGGACGTCGGCGCGGTCGTGGAGGTCATCGGCGGCACCGGGCTCGTCGTGCCGCCGCGCAATCCGCGGGCGCTCGCCGACGCGTGCGTGGCGCTGCTGCGCGACCCTCAGCGCCGTGCGCGCCTGGGCGCCGCCGCTCGCGCCCGTGCCCTCGAACTGTTCACGGTCGAGCAGAACATCGAGGCATTCCACGGCATTTACCTGGAGATCGTCTCGCACGCGCCCGTCCGCCGTGTCCTCCTCGACGGGGCGGGGGCGCCACTGCCGTTCGCGGTGCCCGCCGAGGCACACGTGCCCGTCCGCTGGACCGCCGCGTCGCCCGGCCTCGCCGCCGCCCGCGGCGGCCCAGGCCGGGCGGTGGGCGGCCCCGTGCGGGCGACCACTCCCGTCCCGGCCCCGGAGGGTGCGTGATGAGCGACTTGGGTGAACTGGACCGTCCGGGAAGCGCCTCGCGTCGGGGCGCCGCCGACCCGGTCAAGGCGCTGATGCACCGTCACCGTGAACTGTGCGAGCGCGCGGTGGACCCCTTGGAGATCGCCGCTGGTCTGGAGGCGCACGGCATCACCGACCGGACCGCCGCCCGCTTCCGCCACCGAGACGTCTTCTCCCTCGCCGAGGAGATGTACGCGCGGGTCTCACGGGACGGGGAGGCAGCCCTGCCCGCCCCGCCCGCCCCTCCCCGGGTGCGCGCCGGCTGGGCGCTCCTGACCCTGCTGCCCGGTGCGCTGTGCGCCGCCGCCGTGATCGCCGTGCACCTCACCCACGGGCAGCCGCGCCTGATCGCGGCCGCGGCCGGCGCCGTCGCAGTGGCCCTGGGGCTCCGCGCGGCCCTGCGCCGAGGGCCCCTGAGCAGGACCGACACGGCCCGGCCCGGCCCGCGACCGGGCGCAGCCCCCGGCAGGACCACCCCGTGGACCCTGTGGCTCGTCCTCTACGCCCTCCTGGGCGACGGCCTGCTCCGCAACGCCCTCGCCGGAGGCCCCGACACCCTGCCCACCGGCACGCCCGACGGCCCCTGGCCCCTCACCGCCGCGCCCGTCCTGGCTCTCGCCCTGGCCTGCGCGCCCGCCGCCTGGATCGCCCACCTCCTCAGCGTGCGTGCCCGCCGCAAACTCGCCTCCAGCCGCGGCCTGGAGGACTTCGCCGCCGCCGTGCGCCCCCTTCTGCTCGGCACGTTCGCCCTGTTCCTGGGCGCCCTGGCGGCCCTGCTCGCCCTCTGTGGGGCAGTGCTCGGCGAGTCCGCCTCCGCTCAGGCCCTCGCCCTGGGGGCGCTCCTGTTCCTGGCCCGCCTCCTCACCACGCACGGTTTCACCTATGCCCCCGCCGTCGCCCTCACCGTGACGGCCATGGCAGAGGCGTTCGCCCTCGCCACGGTCTTCGCCTCCCGCCTGCCCGGTCTCGGCTTCCTGGTCACCCCCGTCGAAACCCTCGTCACCACCTGGGGCGCCGACAGCATCCCCACCCTCGCCTGCGGGGCGGCGGCCCTGGCCCTGCTGATCCACACGGTCCGCAAGCTCACCCGGGCCTCGGCCCACGCACCGCCGGAGCCCGCGCGGTGACCGCCGCCGACCCGGTCCCGCCGCCGCGGGAGGCACGCGCGCCCGTGCACCTTTCTCCCTCCCTCCCTCCCTTCCTTCCTTCCTTCCCTTCCTTTTCCGCCTCTAGGAGAACCCGCATGACCACCCACCCAGGAACCCCGGCGATCCGGGGAGCCGCGCGATGAGAGTCCTGCTGATCGGAGCCAACGGCTACATCGGCCGCTTCGTCGCCGACCGCCTGCTCGCCGACCCGGCCGTGCAACTCACCGCCCTCGGCCGCGGCGACGACGCCGACGTCCGCTTCGACCTCGCCTCGGGCAGCCCCGGCGCCCTCACCCGCTTCCTCGACGCGGTCCACCCGGGTGTCGTCGTCAACTGCGCCGGCGCCACCCGCGGCGGGGCCCGCGAGCTCGCCCGCCACAACACCGTCGCCGTGGCCACCGTCTGCGAGGCCCTGCGTCGCAGCGGCTGCGGAGCCCGGCTGGTGCAGATCGGCTGCAGCGCGGAGTACGGCCCGAGCCAGCCCGGCTCCTCCACCGCCGAGGACGCGGTGCCCCGGCCCGGCGGTCCGTACGGCGTCAGCAAACTCGCCGCCACCGAACTGGTCCTCGGCTCCGGCCTGGACGCAGTCGTCCTGCGCGTCTTCTCACCGGCCGGGCCCGGCACCCCCGCCGGCTCCCCACTGGGCCGTCTCGCCGAGGCCATGCGCCGGGCCATGCAGTCCGGCGACGGCGAGCTGAAACTCGGCGGGCTCGGCGCCCAGCGCGACTTCGTCGACGTCCGCGACGTGGCCCGTGCCGTCCACGCCGCCTCGCTCTCCGCCGCGCAGGGCGTCATCAACATCGGCTCCGGACGCGCCGTGCGCCTGCGCGACGCCGCCGGGGTCCTCGCCAGGGTCGCCGGGTACGGCGGCGCCCTCCACGAACTCGACGGGCCTCCCGGCGCCCTGCGCACGGCCATCGGCCACCCCCGCCCCGACCCGGACCACGCGCCCCCCGTCGCATACCCGTACCCGGACGGCTGCGGCAGCTGGCAGCAGGCCGACGTGCGCACCGCGCGCGACCGGCTCGGCTGGCGTCCCCGGATCGGCCTGGAGGAGTCCCTCGCCGACATCTGGATGGAGGCGGCATGCCGCATCTGACCAGATCCCGGCGGAGCACCTCGGGCACCGAACTCCGCCCCGGCGTCGGGGTGCCCGGCTACGCTCACCCCCTCCTCGCCCCCACCGAATGGGGTGAGCTGACCCGCCCCGGCACCCCGCTGCACTGGGTGGTCCTCAATGTGGCCGACGGTCCCGGCGCGCGCCCCGACCCGCACTGCCTGGCGGCGGCCGGCCGCCTGCGCAATGCGGGCATCCGCGTCCTCGGCCACCTCGACACCCGGTACGGCACCCGGAACTTCGGCGAACTGATCTCGGACGCCCACCGCTTCGTCGACTGGTACCAGGTCGACGGCTACCTTCTGGAGCGCTGCCCCGCCGACCACGCGGGGCTGCCCGAGATCCGCCGCACGGTCGCCACGCTGCGTGTGATCCGTGACGCTGCCCACATCGTCCTCGGCCACGGCATCCACCCGCACCCCGGCTACGTCGAGCTCGCCGACCAGCTGGTCACCTTCTCCGGCCCCTGGAGCGACTACCGCTGGTCGCAGGTGGCGGAGTGGACCGCCGACCACGCGCCCGAGCGCTTCTGCCACTTCGTCCACGGCGTGCCGCGCCCCCACCTGGCCGAGGCACTGCGCATCGCCCGGTGGCAGGGCGCCGCGACGGTCTGGATCACCGACCACACGGACGAGGGCGGCCACAGCGACCCCTGGGAGGCCATGCCCGGCTACTGGGACGAATTCGTCTCGCGTGTCGGAACAGGTGTCTCGGAATGAAAAAGCGCATGGCACTGTTACGGGGAGAACAACCGTAGTGATTGACCGACCAACGGAGTCCCCGTGTCGCTGCCACCCCTGGTCGAGCCGGCTGCCGAGCTCACCGTAGACGAGGTCCGCAGGTACTCCCGCCACCTGATCATCCCCGACGTCGGGATGGACGGGCAGAAGCGGCTGAAGAACGCCAAGGTGCTGTGTGTGGGCGCCGGCGGCCTGGGCTCGCCGGCGCTGATGTACCTGGCCGCCGCGGGCGTCGGCACCCTCGGCATCGTGGAGTTCGACGAGGTCGACGAGTCGAACCTGCAGCGCCAGATCATCCACAGCCAGGCCGACATCGGCCGCCCCAAGGCCGAGTCGGCCCGCGACAGCGTCAAGGGCATCAACCCGTACGTGAACGTGATCCTTCACGAGGAGCGGCTCGAGGCCGACAACGTGATGGACATCTTCAGCCAGTACGACCTGATCGTCGACGGTACGGACAACTTCGCGACCCGCTACCTCGTCAACGACGCGTGCGTGCTGCTGAACAAGCCGTACGTCTGGGGATCGATCTACCGCTTCGACGGCCAGGCGTCCGTCTTCTGGTCCGAGCACGGCCCCTGCTACCGCTGCCTGTACCCGGAGCCCCCGCCCCCCGGCATGGTCCCCTCCTGCGCCGAGGGCGGCGTCCTGGGCGTGCTGTGCGCGTCCATCGGCTCCATCCAGGTCAACGAGGCCATCAAGCTGCTCGCCGGCATCGGCGACCCGCTGGTCGGCCGACTGATGATCTACGACGCCCTGGAGATGCAGTACCGCCAGGTCAAGGTCCGCAAGGACCCGAACTGCGCGGTCTGCGGCGAGAACCCGACCGTCACCGAGCTCATCGACTACGAGGCCTTCTGCGGCGTCGTGTCCGAGGAGGCCCAGGCGGCGGCCGCCGACTCCACGATCACTCCCAAGCAGCTCAAGGAGTGGATCGACGACGGCGAGAGCATCGACATCATCGACGTCCGTGAGCCGAACGAGTACGAGATCGTCTCCATCCCGGGCGCCCGGCTGATCCCGAAGAACGAGTTCCTCATGGGCACCGCCCTGGAGAGCCTCCCGCAGGACAAGAAGATCGTCCTGCACTGCAAGACGGGTGTCCGCAGTGCGGAAGTCCTCGCGGTGCTGAAGTCCGCGGGCTTCTCGGACGCGGTGCACGTCGGCGGCGGTGTGATCGGCTGGGTCAACCAGATCGAGCCGTCCAAGCCGGTGTACTGAGCCTTATCCGGCCTCGCTTCCCGAGCGGCGGGGGGGGGGGGGGGGGCGGCCGCGGGCCCCCCCCCCCCCCCCCACCAGCAGAACAAGGAACACGCCACCCACCACCCCCCAAACCCAAAAGGGGGACACAAACAGTGGGG